>JAPLXZ010000003.1 GCA_026395815.1 Candidatus Pacearchaeota archaeon | reverse complement strand
TGCTCCTACTTGTACTCCCACTACTTGTGCAAGTTTGAATCACAATTGTGGAAATTGGACTGATGGATGTTCAGGAACATTAAGCTGTGGAGTCTTTGGTAATGGTTCATGCCAGACAGGACAAACTTGTAATGCTACTGGAAGTTGCATACAACAGATAGGATATATTTGTGGCAATAACATAATAGAACCAGGAGAAGCTTGTGACGGAAGTGATTTAAATGGTTACAATTGCTCTTCGGTTGCTGCTGGTTTTAAATCGGGAACACTAAGGTGTAATACTAACTGCAAGAGTTATGATGTTTCACAATGTGTTGTGGGAAATACAATAAATGCTTTGAGTTGCTCACAAACAGATATTCAAGCTGCTATAAACAATGCAAGTAATGGATATACTGTAAATGTTCCTGCTGGAAATTGTGTATGGACAAATCCTATATGTATTAGCGGTTCAAATTACTGCACACCTGTTCATATTTTTAAAAAATCAATTGTGTTAAAAGGCGCTGGCATAGATAAGACAAACATAACCAGTTCTTTTCCTGTAGAGTGGTATAATAATGTTATGGTTGTTGAGAATCAGGGCATGCAACCTACCAGAGTTACAGGATTTACTTTCACGAGAAGCACAAGCATAACAATAGCTCTTAGTAATGTAATAAATTTCCGTGTGGATCACTGTAAGTTTAATGATAATACACAAGCCAGTATTGCAGTAGGCTCTAGTCGTGGAGTTATTGATCACTGCATTGTCATAAACTCAAATATCGGAATCAGAAATTCAGGAGATAATGATGCTTCTTGGAATCGGCCTATTATACCAGGCACATCTGATGCTGTTTTTGCAGAAGATAATATATTCATTGCTGATAAAAGCGGCACTCAAGACTGCGGAAGTTTGAATGAGCAAATCTATCATGATTCTTGGGGTGCAAGAAGCACAGTCAGGAATAATCTATTTGACGGTTCTGCATGCAATAAAGACTTTGCTCCATTTGAAGCCCATGGTAACTGGCCTAATCCACCTTATACTGCCCGTGGTGTTGTAATGATTGAAGCTTACAATAATATTTTCAAAGCATATAAGACATACAGATTCATGCATTTTAGAGGAGGCTCACTACTAATTTTTAATAATTCTATGACTTATTTATCAGGTGGAAGACCTGCTGCTATAGCACTTACTGATGAGAATGATTGGCAAACCGCATTTTTCAACCCTCTTGATACAACATGGTCAGCACAAGACCAGGTCTTCAACAGTTTCTTTTGGGATAACACCATGAATAATCTACCTGTAAATGAAAGTGATGTTTGGCTTTGGAATGCATTAGACGCTCCTTTTATTCAAAAGAATAGAGACTATTGGATGCATGCTCCAAATACAACAGGAGGAAGAACAGAATGGATTGATCCATCTAATCCTGGTGCAGATAACAATGAAATACTTGTTTCAGGAGCAAATGCTTATTATCCCTACACCCCTTACGCTTATCCTCATCCACTTACTTTAATATAAATTATTTTATTGCAACAGAATCAGTTTTCTTTTTATGGAATATACCATCCATCACAATTGCTAAAAGAAGGCATTCCTTCTAATTCTTCAACAAGCATTTCTCCATCGTCTATTTCCTCCAAATCCGTCATAATTTAGGATATTTTTTTAATTTTATAAATATCCTTGTTGTATCATACATTTTAAAAATCCCTTTTTCCATTCATTTAAATGGTTTTAAAAAAATCTGGTGGCAAGATTGGCAAGGGTTTTAAAAAATTTTGGTTTTTATTATGGGAAGACAATAGCATAAAAGGATGGATATTTTCAATGATATTCCTCTTTATTTTTATAAAATTCATATTTTTCCCTGTGTTAAATTTTGCTACAGGCACTTCCTTGCCTTTAGCAATTGTAGAATCATGCAGCATGTATCATCAGGGAAATGTTTTCTCTAACTTCAATAATTGGTTTGGAAGGCACGATGCAAAATATCAAGGATTCGACATTTCAAAAGATAAATTTGGAGATTTTTGGTTTAAAAGGGGTTTTAGCAAAGGAGATATCCTATTCTTAATAAAAGCAAGTCCAGAAAAGCTGAAAGTTGGAGATGTAATTGCCTTTATTTCTGGAAATAAAAAAACACCTGTCATTCATAGGATAATAAAGATAGAAGAAGAAAATGGCATAAGGACATTCACAACAATAGGGGATAACAATGACCAAATGCTTGTTCCTGGAAATAATGTTGCTGGGATTGACGAAAGAGAAATAAAACAAGAACAATTAGTTGGAAAAGCAGTATTTAGAATTGCACCTTATCTTGGTTGGTTAAAATTAATCTTTTTTGAAGGTTTAAAATCTGAATCAGAAAGAGGAACTTGTAAAGAGAATTAGGAAAAGTTTTTAAACAGAGCAAATTAGAATTAAAGATTGTTATGTAAAGGGTTGATAATTAATATGGAATTTTGTCCTAAATGTGGTGCGGTTTTAATACAAAAGAAGAAAAGAGAAGGATGTGCTAGATGCAATTATTCTTCAAAAGGAAAAATAAAGATATTATCTTTTGAAAAAATTGAAGAAAAAAAAGAAGAAATCTTAGTCTCAAAAAAAGATATGCAAACTTTTCCCGTTCTTAATGAAAGATGCAAAAAATGCAGCAATGACAAGGCCTATTTTTGGACTGTTCAAACTCGTTCTGGTGATGAAGCAGAAACAAAATTCTTCAAGTGCACGAAGTGCGAATTTACTTGGCGTGAATACCGATAAACGGCATTCAGCTATATTTTAATAAATTAAAACATAGAAAGAATACAGGTAAATTACATAAATCTTTTTATAGGATATTTCTTATTTTATGTTACATGAAAAAAAAATTTGTTCCTTTATTCTTATTGCTTTTAACTCTCTCAGGTTGTCCAAACATTCATCAAGAATATACAAAATCTAAAGAAATTCCAGATGAAAAATTTACATTACAGATAGGTGTCAAAACTAGTAAAAATGATTACCCAGATAGAATAAAAGATTATGAAATAAGCTCTTTTGTTATTAATCCCGCAGGAAATGGACTTGAAAAGCAACTTGTAGATTTAGAAGATGCTTTAAGAGATGCTATAAAAGAAAATGTTAAATTAATACTTAAAGGGTATAATAATAAGAACGATAAAGGAATTTATACAGTAGAAGTTAATGTTATTTATTCAACAGGAAGAAATGTGCTTATGATAGACGATTTTGAATTAGGAAAAGAATAATCTTTTAAACTTCTTCTTTAATATACTTATTATTGGCTCCGTAGCTCAGCCTGGTTAGAGCACCGGACTCTTAATCCGGGTGTCGTGGGTTCAAATCCCATCGGGGCCACTCATAATATCGGAAATATCAGTTAGATTTAATAATTCTTTTTTCTTTTATTAATCATGCAAAAAAGGGGTTTGTCTTCTATAGTTACAACATTAATCATAATTGTTCTTGTCTTAGTTGCAATAGGAATTGTCTGGCTTGTTGTAAAAAATGTAATTCTAACAGGAACAGAGGGAATTGGTTTAAGCCAATTTACTCTTAATGCTGAAATCAAAGATGTCACTGCTGATAATGTTTCAGATAACGTTAATTTAACTGTAAAAAGAAATCCAGGAGAAGGAGAAATCCTCAAGATTAAATTTATCTTCTCTACTGAAACAGATTCTGAAATCGTAACA
>JAPLXZ010000006.1 GCA_026395815.1 Candidatus Pacearchaeota archaeon | reverse complement strand
TTGTTGAATGGTTTTCATTGCCTGCTGTATCATTTGCCCAAACAGTTACATTGTGTCTTCCTTCTGGCCATGTGATATTTGTTATATTATCACAAGTTCTGCTGTTCCTAATGACATATTTGATACCATGCTGTCATTGCTCCACCAGCAAGCCTGTAAGTTTGCGTCAGTTACAGTATAATTTATGGTAAGATTATTAATTGACCAATTCGTATTGTTATTTGTAGGATAAGTGATGTTAATATTCGGCTTAGTTGTATCACCCACTGTTCCATTTACAGTATAACTTCTTGTATTGGAAATATTTATTACATCCGAACCAATTCCATAACTTATCCAAGTGTAAGGATAAGTTCCTGCTGTTGAGAAGTCGTAGGTTGCGTTGAAAGTAGCTCCTCCATAACTTATAAAATCTACAGCAGAGGTAATATTCATTTCAATATAATCTATTCTCATATTACTTGAGGATATTGCTTCAGTCACCATCCATACTATCCTATTATTTCCATTAATGTAATTAGTGAATCCAGAAGTCAATAGTCTTGAAAAACAGACTCTTGCCCATCCTATGCTTTGATTAGCTCCAACTTGGTTCCAATTAGTATTATTACCCCAAGATCCATTTTTATTTAAAACATATATGCCAAAATTAGTAGCAGTAGAGTTAGCTATTGCCCCGCAAAAAGTGAAATTAATTTCTGTTATTTTTGCTACTCTTTCACTAATAGTCCAATTCGTAAAAAAAACTATCTCATCGCCTGTACTAGGATTCTGAGTTGTCCAATTTTGATTATCTAATGCACTTGCATTTGAATAATTTGTAGCAAGACCGTTTATATCTGTATTTTTATTTGAATTTGCGTTACTAAAAGGAAATATATCAACATCCCAATCTTCTGCCCAGCAGTTTGTATCTGGAGTGCAGGTAGCAAAGTTGTAAATATTAGTTGTTTTTGTTGCTGATACTGCTGTTTGATTTTTAGCAGTTACATTAACTCCATTTATAGACAAATAAACACTACTATTTGTATCTGTTACATTAACACTAAAATTTCCTGTTCCAGTATCGGTTAAAGAGGCGTTGTTGTCTAAGTAACCTGAAAATTGAGGATAAACTGGTAACGCCATTATTGCATCTGCTAGGATTATGAAATTATTAGTAGTAGTACCGCTTCCTCCTTCAGATACATTTAGGTTAGTTTTTATGGTTGATACATTTTGATATATAGTATCCATACTTGTACAATGTTCAACTGCTGCCCCTGCTTGAGTGGCGATTCTAGTGAATCCTGGACCTACTGTAAATGTACGACATGTTGTAGATGAATATCTGGCAGCTATTGTTGCTGCAATAATTATGTCATTGGCGTTTGTTGTATTAAGGATTGTTGAAACAGAGGAGGAACTTTCTGTAGAAGAATCATTGGATGGAAGAGAAGGATTTGCATCAAAAAATATTGCTGTAGTATTAGCACCCATAATTCCAAATGCTACAAAAACATGTGTATTCATGCCAGACCAAGTAACATTAATTACATCTGCTGTCAATGCTGAAGAAGCAACAGCATACCACTCTTCTATGTAAATTTTTGAATTAGTAGCATCAGTATATTGGACAGCTTTTCTTGGAATCCAATCCAAGCCTTGAGTATCTGTAATTGAGGTGACTGTTTGCGAAGCATTACTTCCACCAGCAAAAACTATGATAACATCATTTGCTTGGGTAGTTGTTAGGCTTGCAGTTAAAGAAGATCCATTATTTGCAGCACTAGCTGCGCTGGCTGAACCGTCTATACCTGTGCCTATAGGGTCTACGATATAATCAAATTCAACACTTCCATCTAAAACTTGCAAGTCAAAAGTATCTTGGCTTCCTTGCAAATTTGTTAAATAAACCTTGTTGTATTCATTGCTTGTAAGATTTGTAAATTCTGCAATCAATTCTGCTTTGTCTTTTTCATAAACTTCGATTCTTGGATTTCCTGAAACAACTCTTGGGTATATTGTGATATCTCTTGTACTGTCTAATGGTTGATTGAAGGTTACTCTTACATAATCATTAGAAGAAATTGTTTCACTCCAAACATCATCCAATGCGCTTACTTCATTGTAAATGTCAGAAATAAACTCCTTATTTGAATTGAGATGCTCTGCTTTGCTTATTTCTATTATTAACTCGTAAGTTTGGTTTGAAAGAGAAGGAACATTCCATTCAACAGAATCAATAAGGCCATTGTTGTTGCTGTCAATGTAATTTGTTATTTCAACTAACTCTCTTGTTCCATCAGTTGTTCTATAAAGTCTTATCTTTTCCTTAAAACTTTCTTTTATTTCTTCTGTCAATTGAGTAAATGCTAAAACATTTTGATAGTGAACAGAATCAGGGCCTGAAATTGTAATTTGCTTTCTTCCTGTTGAAGTTTCTTCTTCAAATGACTGTGGAGCAGGAGTTTCATACTCAATTTCATACTTTGCCTGAGAATTATCAGCTTCAACTTCAACACTGATTTCTTGGCTTTGGCTGTTTTCTTGCTGATTTGAATTGTCTATTGCCCTTCCTGTTATTCTTCCAATCAGATTTTCAAAAAATCTCGCTAAAAATTCAAAAAATCTTACTAAAAACCCCTTTTCACTTCCAGAAGAAATAACTCCCCCTGTTATGCTTGGAGTAATTCTTGCTTTTGTTTCATATTCTATCTCATTAACCACTACATTCTTGGCTTCTTTTGGAAGTTTTATTGTAATATTCCCTAAGCTTTCAGGAGTTATTTCTTTCTTCCATTTTACAGGCTGTCCAAGAACAGCAGGATATTGGATTGTTGAAACTGTAGCATTTCCTTCTGTAATGTTTTCTTCTGTTGTTATGTTTATTATCTCTGTGAGGTTCTTTTGGACAGTGATTCCTGTTGCATTTACTCTTTGCGTAATGTTTTCTTCAATTGTAACATTTTCAGGAACTGTTATGTTGGTTTGAGGAACAGTTATGTTTTTAGGTGTTACTGGAATAGTTTCTTCTTTAGGTGTTGTTTCTGGTGTTGTGGCATTTTCAGGAACAGTTATGTTACTTTTTGGGATAGTGATGTTAGTTTCAGTTACATTTGCTTCTTCTGTAATGTTTTTTTGAATTGTAACATTTTCAGGAACTGTTATGCTACTTTCTGGAGTTGTGATGTTTTCTTCTGGTATTGTTTTTGGAATAGTCTCTTCTTCTGAAATTGTTTTTGGAGTTGTGACATTTTCTTCCTGAGTTGTTTCAAGAACAGTTTCCTCAACTTCTTTTATTATTTTATATCTTATTTCATCAAGACTTAACTTGGCTTCATCTGAGATTTCTATCTTTAGTGTGTAAGAAACCTTATTCAGATTTAGCTCATCTAAATTACATGTTTCTTCACATTCATTTTTGAATTCAGAAGGAGGAAGAGGCTCTTCTTGGGAAGGACTCGACTCGTTCTTTTGAAGAACCTCCTCTTCATTTTTCTCTCCTGAATATTCATAGATTAATAAATCATCGAGATACACTTTCACATTTCCTGTTCCTTCAACGCTTCCTGATAATTTTGCATAGGATAATTTTCCTACTTCTTTTATTTCTAATTCGTAATTTTCCGAACTTGTAAACTCTAAGTTTAATTTTTGTGAAACTTCCTGACCTTGTCCTTTAATTGCAAAACCAGTAAAATTTACTTGGAGGTTAGAGAAATTAGAAAGAGAAAAGAATAACAAACCGATTAAAGCAAGAGAAAAAATTGTTACTACAATCTTCTTTTTTGTTATTGCTTTTTCTTGTTTTCCAATTTCTTTTTTATAATCCCTGTCATACTTGTCTAGATAATCAATCCACTCTGGTATGTTCCTTCCATCTCTTTTTTTATAAAGAGTTTCAACATATGTTGCATAAGAAATTTTTCCTTGAGAATAATTTTCCTTTAATGTTTTAAGATAATCTGAATATCCTTTTCTTAATCTTTCTTCTTTTCTTACTTTCTCTTTCAACTCAACTATAGCAGCTTTTGCTATACGAGTCCTTCCCATACTTACCATGTATGTATTTTTATTTATAAATGTATGTATAAGTAATATATATACTTATTATATATGTAAAGTAAAGAAGAGAGATATCCTGATTATGTATGTGTAAACGAGAAGGATTTTTATTCAAAATAAGAGTAAATCTTTAAAAAGTGTAGTGCCTAAATACATAGGAAGTATAAGTCGATTGAAAAATTAAAAGGATTTATAAACTAAAGTTTATAAGTATTAACTAAAATGGATATGTATACAATTAAGTTTACAAGACTTCAGAGCGAAATTTTTAGGCTTTTTTGCATTAAAGCAGGCATGTCTTTAAATCAGAGAGAAACAGCAAGGTTCTTGAAAGTTTCTCCTACTGCAATATCCAAATCCCTGCCTTTGCTTGAAAAAGAAAATCTAATTAGAATCAAAAAAGACAAAAGAATGAATCTAATGTTTATTGAATTGGATAGAGATTCTGAAAAAGCAATCAATTTTAAAAGAGCTGAGAATGTCAGGATGATTTATGAATCTGGACTTGTTGGATTTTTAGAAGATAGTTTTCCTGGTTGCACAATTATCCTCTTTGGAAGCTATTCAAGGGGCGATGATATCTTGAGCGAGAGCGAGGGGCATAAGTCGGATATTGATATTGCAATAATCGGGGCAAAGAGCAAAGAGATAGAATTGACAAAATTTGAGGAATTATTAGAGAGAATCATAACAGTTAATTCTTATCTTTCATTTAAAGAGATACATAAAAATTTAAAAGATAATATTCTAAATGGAATATTGCTGTCAGGGACTGTTGAGTTATGAAACTGCCTAAAGAATTTGAATACTATCTGAATAAAGATTCAATTAGAAAAAGCAAGGATAAACCAAGAGCAGAATTTTTGTTAGATGAATCTGAAGTTTCATTTGAAGGATTAAAAGAGAGAATTCAAATTATCGGAATAAACAACAAAAATGCAAATTCCATAATAAAAGATTGTTATGACATTATGATGGAAATGATAAGAGCAAAACTTCTTTTAGAGGGATATTCTTTTTCAGGAAACTATGCTCATGAAGCAGAAATTTCTTATCTCAAAAAACTCGGATTTCCGGATAATGAAGTTTCTTTTTTAAATGAGTTAAGATATTTTAGAAACTCAATGATATATTATGGCAAAATTTTTGATAAGGAATATGCCAAAAAAGTTTTATATTTTCTAAATAAAATTCATCCAAAATTAAAGAAGTTAGTTGAGAAATAATCTTTTAAATAATATGGCTTTTATTGTTAAGAAAAAGATAAAGGGAAACGATTACTATTACCTAAACGAAAACAAGAGAGTTGAAGGAAAAGTAAAAACTAAAACTCTTGCGTATCTTGGAAAAAATAAAAAACAGGCTGAGAAAATAGCTAAAGAGTTTATTAATAACATGAGCAAAGAAATGAACAAAGAGATAATAAAAGAAATTAAAGAAGAAACTGAGAAAGAAATCAAAAAAGGAATTCAAGAAGAAACTAAAAAAGAAGCAAACGAGATAGAGAATTCAAGTAAAAAAACAGAAATTTCTGTTGAAGACATGGCAATATTCTGCAAGAGAAAAGGTTTTGTTTATCAATCTGCTGATATTTATGGTGGTTTTGCTGGATTCTGGGATTTTGGGCATTTAGGAGTTGAAATGAAAAATAACATAAAAAAAGAATGGTGGAAATTTCATGTCTGGCAAAGAAAAGACATCGTAGGAATTGATGGAAGCATAATAACCCATCCTCTTGTATGGAAAGCATCAGGGCATGTTGATAGTTTCAGTGATATTTTTGTTGTGTGCAAGAAATGCAAAAAGCCCGAAAAAATAGACAAAAATGATTTAGGCAAAGTAAAATGCAAGTGCGGTGGAGATTTCGACGACAAAAATGCAAAAGAATTCAAATTAATGTTTCAAACTACTGTTGGAGAAAACGAGAATGCATATTTAAGGCCAGAAACTGCCCAATTGATTTTTACTAATTTCAAATTTGTTTATGATAACGCAAGAATGAAACTGCCTTTCGGAATAGCACAAGTCGGAAAAGCATTTAGAAATGAGATTGCTCCGAGGGATTTTTTGTTTAGATGCAGAGAATTTGAGCAAATGGAAATAGAATATTTCATAAAGCCGAATGAAAAATGTCCTTATGAAATTGCAAACACTGAAATTTTAGTTTATTCCGCAGAAGCACAAGAAAAAAATGAAAATCCCATTAAAATGAAAATAACTGATGCTTTGGAGAAAGGAGTAATAAAAAAAGACTGGCATGCTTATTGGTTAGCGACGGAATTATCATGGTTTGTTAATCTCGGAGCCAATCCAGACAATTTTAGAATAAGGCAGCATAGAAAAGATGAACTTGCACATTATTCTTCTGATTGCTGGGATTTAGAATACAAATTTCCATTTGGATGGAAGGAATTGGAAGGAATAGCAGACAGAAAAGATTATGATCTGAGCCAGCATGAAAAATTTTCAAAAAAAGATTTAAAGATTTTTGATGAAAATTCAAAAACCAGGATTCTTCCGCATGTTATTTGCGAACCGAGTTTAGGAGTTGAAAGAGCTTTTCTTGTTTTTATGTTTGATTCTTATTTTTACGACGAAAAAAGAGAAAATATCGTCCTTAAACTAAATCCCAAACTTGCTCCTATAAAAGCAGCAATATTCCCGATTGTTAAAAGAGAGGATCTTGAAAAAGTTTCAACAGACATTTTTGGAGAATTAAAAGAAGAATTAAATGTCATTTATGATGATTCTGGAAGCATTGGAAGAAGATATGCAAGAAATGATGAAGCAGGAACTCCCTATTGCATTACTATAGACGAAGATTCTCTTAAAAACAGGGATATTACAATCAGAGAAAGAGACACAAAGAAACAGATTAGAGTGAAGATTTCTGAGTTGAAAGATGTTTTAAGAAAATTAATTAATGCAGAAAAAGAATTCGAAACTGCAGGAAAGTTGGTAAAATAAAAATTACCATCGATAAAATATTTTTTTACAAATATTTTTTTACAAAAAATTTATAAATGAGAGTTTCTTAATATAATCAATTAAAAATAGAGGTGAAAAATGCCAGTTAAAAAAAGACGAAGAACAACTGCAAAGCAAAAGGCTGCTGCAAGAAAAAATCTAGTTAAGGCTAGAAAGAAATGGAAAGGAATGTCTCATAAATCAAGAAAGAAGGCTATGCCAAACAAAAGCAGAAGAAAGCCAGCTAAGCCAGCTAAGAAAAAAACTAAAAGAAAAAGAAGATAATGGTTTTTATAAGATTGATATAGGTAGAAACTATTAGTTTTAAATATATTTTTAAATTTGGATTTTTTGAATTGTATATGGAAGATTGCATTTTTTGTAAAATATCTAAGGGAGAAATTCCTGTTGAAAAGATTTATGAAAACAAAAACTTTTTCTCAATTTCTGACACTAAACCAAAAGTTGAAGGGCATAGTTTAATCATTTCAAAAAAACATTTTGAGAATATTCTAGAAATGCCGAATAGTTTAGGATTGGAATTATTGGATTGCACTAAGAATACCGCTTTTAAATTACTTGAGAAATATAAATCTGAAGGATTCAATATTGTAAGCAATAATTTTGAAGCAGCCGGACAAGTTGTCAAGCATGTGCATTTTCATCTTCTTCCACGAAAAAAAGCAGATGATTTTAATATCGGTTTGTAATTCTTAATAAAAAAATAAATAAAGATTAGTGAAACAACTCCTAGCATATCTACAAAAACATCATTAATGCTTGCATCTCTTAGTGGAATGAAATATTGATGAATCTCGTCGAGAATTGCAATAATTAATGAAACAAGAATTGCAATAAAAATTTTTATTTTCTTATTTTCTTTCTTTATAATTGTTGCTAAAAAGAAAAAAGCAAAAGAGAAAAAAATTGTAAAATGGTAAACTATTGGAGTCCAGCTGAATCTGGCTATTTTAACAGTTCCTCCAGGAAGACTGGAGAAATGCCACATTATTCCAAGAATAATCAGCATAAAAACAAAAGAGATTCTTTTATGTTTTTCAAACCAAATTATTATTTCTTTTATCATTAAAATGTCTCCGGGAAGATTTTAACTCCTGACCTCTGCCTTTCACAAATCGCAGATTTCCACAAATTAATTATGGAAACCCAAACTTCGATTTCATGAGAGCAGCGCTCTAAACACTGAGCTACGGAGACGCAAATAAAAGAAAAAAATAGTTTAAAAGTCTTTAGAATATGCAATAATGACAAAGAATATCTTTTTTTGCTTACTTAACCTTCATAGTTTTTTCTAATTCTCTTTTTTTTGTTTTTGACATTAACCCTGCTAGCTGATTTCTTAATTTTTTACTGAGTATTAAACCTTTCAATATCTTCTTATCTTTTTCAAAATCTTCGCTAAACTCAACTCCTTCATTTTTTAGAATCTTTGCAGATTTCCTAATCATCTTTGATTTTATTTTTCCCATAATTATACCCCCTTAACTACGTATTTAAGGTTTTCTGTTATAGTTAATGATTCGGATTATATTCCCATAATCTTCTAGGACTTTTATCGCTTTTTTATCCAATTCTCCTGAAGAAACAAATAGGACAATTCTTTTTTGCGCCTGTCCTTTTTGAATAAAAAGAATTATATCATCCTCTGTTATCTTTTTCTTTTCTTTTGCGATCACAAAGACTTCAATTTCTCCCAAATCAGTTTTTATTTTTGCTATCCCATAAAATTCCTTCTTCTTATTTTCTATTTCCTGAATGACTTCTATTTTTTTATTTTTCAAAAATTTCAAGATATCCATAACAAATTCAGATTTTTCTTTTTTCTTTTCTATGATTTCTTTTTTCTTCTCGACGATTTCTTTTTTAGAGTTGTCAAAGATATCCAATCCTTTTTTCTTTTCCTGAACTATAATCATTGTTTCTTCTTTAGGAATTTCTTTTACAATCTCTTTTATGATTATCTCTTCTTTTGGTTTTTCATTTACAATCTCTTTTGTAAACAATTCTTCTTTTGGAACATTAAAATATCTCCAATAAATTTCCTCATCTTTTTTGAAAGGAATTGCAAAATCTTTTAGTTCTCTCAAAGCAACTCTGATTGCAGGTTCTTGTTCGCTATCTTTAAGAAATTTTCTTTCTCTTATCAGGAAGAATGCATCTTTTTCCCTGCTTTTCAAATATTGCGCGAATCTTTCTAAGCGATATTCTTGCCCTTGGACAAAATATAACGGGGAGTTTCCAACTTTTAAGTAGCTTATCCTTATTTTCCCTTCATAAAGCAATTCTGAGAGAAATGCAGATGCGAACAAGATGCTTAAGCCTGTTCCATGTGCAATATGAACAGGCAGACTTGGTCCATTCATCCTTAAAAGAGAAACAATCTTTTCCTTTGTATTCAAAACGTTTCCGTCTGGCATGCTTGAGAGAAAGAGAAAGGATTAATAAAATTTGTTATATTCTATAATCCTTTAGGTAATTTTATAAAATCTCTAGACTAAATATCTCTATGCAGAAAAAGGGGTTGTCAACTATAGTCACGACATTGATTATAATTGTTCTTGTCTTAGTTGCAATAGGAATTGTTTGGATTGTTGTAAGAAATGTAATCCAAACAGGAACAGAAGGAGTCGGTTTAAGCCAATTTACGCTTAATGCTGAAATCAAAGATGTCACTGCTGATAATGTTTCAGATAACGTTAATTT
The DNA here is from genome assembly GCA_026395815.1 of Candidatus Pacearchaeota archaeon. GTDB lineage: Archaea > Nanobdellota > Nanobdellia > Pacearchaeales > GW2011-AR1 > RBG-13-33-26. Next base: position 85 of record JAPLXZ010000006.1, on the reverse strand, counting down.
AACTGTAAAAAGAAATCCAGGAGAAGGAGAAATCCTCAAGATTAAATTTATCTTCTCTACTGAAACAGATTCTGAAATCGTAACA
>JAPLXZ010000001.1 GCA_026395815.1 Candidatus Pacearchaeota archaeon | reverse complement strand
ATAATTCTCATGTATATACCCGTATAGACAGATATATAAACTTTTCTAATACATTCAATTTAGACAAACCTTAAAAATCCCATTATCATATACAGAATAGTCAATTAGAAATTAAAAAAGAATAAACCCAAATCCCACACGGATAACACAAACCTATATTGTTCGGCGTGGGCGTATTTTAGCATAGGTTTATATTTTAAAATCATTCCAGATTTTTTTACCCATTTCTTCTATTTTTGTTAAAATTTGCTTTTTTTTACTTTCGAATTTTAGTATTTTTTCATTTTCATTTTCATTTTCATCGTGTTCCTCTTTTAATTCGCTTTCCAGATTTGATAAAAGACTATTAAATTCCTTTGTTTTGCTATCTTCCCCCAAGTTCTTTTGCTCTAAAACTTTTTGCCTTATTGTTTTTATTTTTTCTTCGTCAAATTTTTTATTTGTTTCTTTAAGAAGCGAGATTATTTCAAAAATAGAATCTTCCTTTAAAGAATCATAAAAATTTTCAGAATATTTTTTTATTATGCTGTTTTTCTTTGAATCATTATGAAAATTTTTTGCCAAATCTTTAAGATTAAATTCCCGTTTTAATTTTAAAACATCTTCATTAATAATTTTATTTTCCTGTTTTATCTTTCCCTGCTCTTCTATGAATTTTTTAGATTCATTACTTTTTTTGTATTCTTCATAATTTTTTTCAGTTAATTGTTTTTTCTCTTCAATTTTGGCAATTTTTTGTTTAAAATTAGCAGTAGAATTTTCAATTTGATTTTGTATCTTTTTTGCTTCTTCTAACTCTATTAACTTATCTTGGAGAGTTTTGATTAAATTAATTTTCTCGAAATTTTCTTTGTTTAATGTCAATTTTTCATTAAATTCTTTTGCAAATTTTTTTGTTATATTACGAACTTCTGCAATTTCTTTGCCAATTAAAATAGTAACTTTATCATAAATCCTTCTTGAATTTTTACTAAAACGATTAAAAACTGACTGAATGTCTCTTATGTATAATTCTATCTCTTTGGGTTCTATTTTTTCTAAATCTTCAATTAATTTTTCGAGATATGAGATGTAATCATAAAGATTTGTCATGACAATTTCCTTTAATCTTTGTTCTTCCCTTCTATTGTCAAGATTAAGCATCTTAAGTTCAGGAATTTTTTGCTTTATTTCTGAAGAAAATTGAGATATCATTTTTATCATCTCACTCTTAAAACCTTCTGACTTTTCATTAAGATTTTTAAGTTCATTATTCACGAAAAGGTTTATACTATCCAATCTAATTTTTTCTTTGGCTGGTTGTTCTTCTTTCTTTTTGCGTTTAAAAAAATCAAATATAAACATAATTTTGTTAATACTTCCGGGATAATAAAGATTATGCAAATAGAGGTAGTTACAAATCAGTAACTTTTAGAAAGATTAATTCCTTATATAAAATAGGATAAATCAAGAATGGCGTCAAATCTTTTCTTTGAACTCAGCGTTGGCGTTTAAAATTCAGGAATAATCTAAGGATTACTCTTTTTTGTTTTAATTTTACCACAATCATTTTTCTTTTCACATCCGTTGCAAATACCTGAATTTTTGGACCATTCTTTTGTCCCAAAACAAGTTTTTTCTAATTGTTCTTTTTTCAATTGAGATTTAACCATTAAAAATACCATATTCCACCCCTTATATATCCTTATATTTAACCCCCTTTCATTCAAATTGTTTAGCTTGGGTTTGGTTCTTCCGCCTATATTCTAAAAATGATGTTAAGTTAAACTCCCGAAATCCTTACGGCATGGGCGTCTTCTACTAATTTGAAAAATAAATTTAAAAATAAAAATAAGAAGTAAAAAAATTCTAAATTAACTAATTAATATCTTCTTGGCTTTTTCGGTTGCTTAGCAAAACACTCTTGGCAGAAAACTGGCTTGCCTGGTGTAGGTTTGAACGGCACTTCACATTCTTTCTTGCATTCTGAGCAAATAGCCTTATGCTTTTCTACAGGTTTACGATCAAAGTTGTCTCTATAACCGCCTTGTCTTGGTCCATCATTGAATCCCATTTGTATATTCCTCCATATCTATTTAATTACAATCTAGAAATTTCTTTCTATTTCGCTTAGTAATGAAAAATATTTTGAATATATAAAATTATGGATAGAAAGATTTTATTATAGATTTGAAGTGGGCGTTGTACTCCTTCAAAATCATTAAAAACCATGTTATCTTTTATATTATATGAATAAGAAATTGAAAATGTTTATAATTGGATTTATTTTGGTATCTTTAATATTTGGAGGAATAATGATAAACAAAAATAACAAATCAAGAGTTAAACTTGAAACAACACAGGGAAATATTGTTATTGAATTGTATGATAAAGAAATGCCGATTACAACTGGCAATTTCAAGAAGTTAGTCAATCAAGGATTTTATGACAAAACGATTTTTCACAGAGTAATTGATGGATTTATGATTCAAGGAGGAGATCCTTTAGGAACAGGAACTGGCGGTCCTGGTTATGAAATAAAAGATGAATTTACCAATTCTGTCCTTGATAAAAATAACAGAGGAACAATTTCAATGGCGAATGCAGGACCAGACACAGGAGGAAGCCAATTTTTCATAAATCTTGTTAATAACAATTTTTTAGACGGAAAGCATCCTGTTTTTGGAAGAGTTGTTGAGGGAATGGAAGTTATAGACAAAATCGCAAAAGTTCAAACAAATTCACAAGATAAACCCTTACAGGATGTAGTAATTAATAGAGCTTATTTAATCTGAGATGAAAACAGGACAAAAATTTTCAAAGGGGAAAAAACATGATACTTCGAGAATATCGAGGAAAGGATATTCAGATAGAGCGAGAAAACTGGAAAACATAAAGAAACAAAGGGGAAAATACCCTATTCTTGCATATGATATTGTACACATGTCAGATATTATTCTTGAGGTTTTAGATGCCAGATTTATCACAGAAACAAGAAACTATGAAATAGAAGAACAGATTAAGAAAGAAAAAAAAGAAATAATCTATGTTATCAACAAGACAGATTTAATTGACAGGAAAAAGATAAAGGAAGAAGATATTTTATCATTAAGTCCAAGAGCCTTTGTTTCATGTCCCATAAGAAGAGGAATAAAAGAACTGAGGAATAAAATAAAATTTATATCAACTAAGATTACAAATCCAGTAGATAATGTTCTTAATAAAATAACAGTCGGTGTTGTAGGATATCCAAACACAGGCAAAAGTTCGATTATTAATTCTCTTATAGGAAAGAAAACAGCAGGAACAGGGGCAGATGCAGGATTTACAAAAGGAATCCAAAAAGTAAAACTTACTTCAGAAATAATGCTATTGGACAGCCCTGGAATTATACCCAACAGGGAATATTCTGGAGTGGATTCAAGAATGCTTTCACAGCATACAAAATTAGGGGCAAGGTCTTCAACTCAAGTTAAAAATCCTGGAGAAGTTGTAAATGATTTAATGAAAGAGTTTCCTCTTGTTTTTGATAATTATTATGGTGTAGACTCAGGAAGGGATTCAGAGATACTAATAGAAAAAGTCGGAAGGAAAAAAGGCATGCTGAAAAAAGGAAATGTTGTTGATGAAGACAGAACAGCTAGGCTAATTATAAGAGATTGGCAGCAAGGAAAAATAAGGAGATAGTCTTACGAATTACGAACCTAAACAATTATAAACCCTCAATTTGATAGAGTTATATTATTAATTGGTAAGTCTTGAGCATCACGTCTCAAAAGACTTGTGTTCAAGAGAACTTCTTGGAATATTAATTAAACAGTTTAAAATGGAACAATTTGAAAAACTAGGACTTAGTATGAATGTTTTGTCATCTCTGAAAACAATGGGTTTTAAAAAACCTACAGAAATTCAGGAAAAGACAATTCCTCTAGCTCTTGCTGGGAGAGATATTGTCGGACAATCCGCTACAGGAAGCGGAAAAACATTAGCATTTGCATCTCCGATGATTGAAAATTTACAGCAGAAAAATTATGTTCAGGCCCTTGTTCTTACTCCAACAAGAGAGTTGGCAGAACAGGTTGCGAATTCTATAAAAAGCTTTTCAAGTAAAAGTCTTAAAATTTTAGCTGTATATGGGGGGGTTGATATAAATACACAGATTAGAAAGCTTCACAATGCCGAGATAATTGTAGGAACTCCCGGGAGAATAATCGACCATCTTAAAAGAGGAACATTGTCCTTGAATAAGATTAAAATTCTTGTATTAGATGAATGCGATAGAATGTTTGATATGGGCTTTCATGATGATGTTGAGTTTATTATACACAATTGCCCGATAAAAAGGCAGACAATGCTTTTTTCTGCTACAGTCTCGCAGGATATTGACTGTTTTATAGAAAAATACACTAACAATGCAATAGCAGTTTCAGTTAATTCTTATGTTGAAGATTCTAAGCTTAAGCAGATTTATTATGATGTTCCAGATCATCTTAAGTTTTCCCTGCTTGTCCATTTGCTAAAAAAGGAAAATTCAAAGTCAGCTATGGTTTTCTGCAATACCAGAAGAAACGCTGATTTTATTGCTGAAAATCTTAATAATCTTAATATTAACGCAATAGCAATACACGGAGGTTTGGAACAAAGAAAAAGAATCAGAATTATAGAAGATTTTCATAAAAACAGGATTAATATACTTATATGCACAGATGTTGCAGCGAGAGGGCTTGACATAAAAGGAGTTAGTCAGATTTACAATTATGACCTTCCAAAAGACAGCAAGGATTACATTCATAGAATTGGAAGAACAGCAAGGGCAGGAGAAGAAGGAGAAGCGATAAGTCTTCTTGCAAGCAGAGATTATGAAAATTTTAGAAGAATTACAGAAAATGAGTCGTTGTCAATAAAATCAGAAAAACCCCCCTTTGTTGAGCAAATAAGAATTAATATTGATTACAGCAGAAAAAGGAATTTTGGAAGAGGGGGATTTAGCAGGGTAAGAAGAAATGATTATAAAAGAAAGCAGAATTCTAAGTTTGAAGGAAGGAACAGTTTTGGAAAAAGAAGGGATATAAACAAAAGGTAAGATTATTTTTAAATATTTTAAAACTTATTTTTAACTCAAGATAAAGTAATCTGTTGGCGTTGATTGCAATAATCCTTAAAAACTATTAATCATCTAAAAAAAGCATGGAAGAAGATACATATACAAGAGCAGAAAAGGAAGATACTCGTTCTCTTTGTGAAAGAGCTGGACATGATTACAGGGAAGTTAATTCCAGAACAAAAACCAAATTAGAAAGGATAACATGGACAGAAGAAGAAACTGGTTTTACTGGAGGTTTTATTTCTGTTCCAAAAACAGTAGAAAGGGAGCATGCAAAATGGGTAAGGTTGTTATATGAAGTTGTAACCTATAAGTGTGCTAATTGTGGAAGGACAGATGTAAGAGAGCTTTGTGTAAAAGAACTCTGATTTTTGAATATAGGTTTAAGACTTGTTTAGATATTTTTAAAAAGTTCCTTTTATATTAATATTAAAAGAGGAGATATAAATGGTTGATTCTAAACTTTTAGAATATGTAAAGATTTGTCTATCAAGACAGATTCCTTTAGAAAAAATTAAGCAAGATTTATTGAAAGAAGGATGGTTAGATGCTGATATAGACAAAGCAATTAATCTGGCAAATAATCCACAAGATTATCTACCTGTGCCCAAAGAACCAGAAATAAAGAATAAATCCCCAAAAATCTTTTTCATTCTTTTAGGAGTATCTATTGTAATTCTTATAATATTAGGAGTTCTTTTATTTATAATACTTTCTCCAACAAAAATTTCAGATAATGCCCTTTCTCAAGGAACTTCTACAATCTTAAAAGAAAGCAAAGAAGTTAAATTTAATTTGAATGAAGAAGAGCATAGTTTAATACTCAATTCTATGTCTGCAGATTCAGCAAGCATAACCATCCAACCCGAACTTATCAATATAATATTGAATATGGGAGAAATTCAAAAATTTGATTTGGATAGTGATGGAACATACGATTTATTGATTGAATTAAACAACATTACTAGTGGAAAAGCAGATATTTATATAAAAAAGATAAGCGAAGTGATTTGCACTGAGAACTGGAATTGCACTGAATGGGATGAATGTGCTGATGCAATTCAGACAAGAGTCTGCAATGACTTGAATAATTGTGAAGTGGAAGAAAACAAGCCTGTTCAAACTCAAGAGTGCCAAGTTGTTTTTTCCAGAGTAACTAATTGCAGAGCAGATATAGACTGTTTTATTAATAAATCCCAAAATTGCACTCTTGCAAACATAACTTATAATTTTACAGTAGATCTTACTCCTTTAGTTGGATGGGTACAAAATCATAATTACTATTATGAAATAAAGGGATTTGAAAATGATAATTGTATGCTTTATAATAAAATATTGAATGTTAATGGGAGTTATACTGAAGCACAGAGACAATCTCTTTTAGAAGGTGGAAAAAATGAAACAGAAATTAATCAATCAGAACAAGAATCGAATGATGCCTTGTCGACGGCTATTGGAAAAGAATCGATTTGTAGATATCCCACTGATGAATTGGTTGAAATGCTTGAAGGAATGAAAGTAGGAGATTTTAGTGGTTCAAGTGAAGATGTACATACTTATAATTGCACTGGAAGTTTATACGAAAGTGTACTGGTAAATATCACTTATATTTGTGTTGGAAATTTAACAAACTGTTCTGTGTCTTAAACAGTTGGGAAACAGATGTAAGAGAGCTCTGATTTTTGACTAGAGATTTAAGACCCATTTAGATATTTTTAAAAGGTTCTGCCTCTTTAAATTAATTAAAGAAAGAGAGGTGAAAATGGTTGACAAAAACTCAGATGACAAAGATGCTAATAAAGCATGGTGGATAGATTATGATATAGGCGATGTAATCAACCCAAAAAGTTCAAAACTTCCAAAATTCGCTGGTGAAAAATCTAAAGAGGAAAAAAAAGCTTCAAAAGAATTGCTCATTTTTCTTATAGTACTAATTTTAATTTACATAGGAGTAGTAATCTTTTGGTTTTTGAATTCAGTCCCACCAACAATCTCAGATTATAAACTTGCTGAGGGGGTCTTAGTCAATTTAGGAAAAGGTGATGAAGTAAGATTTAACTTAAATGAAGAAAATCGTAAGATAAAGGTTGATTCCTTAGGCAAAACTTCTATTAATGTTACTATCCAGGTCGAGTCGATTATTGAGAAATTTAACATAGGAGAAATAAAAAAATTTGATTTCAATAATGACCAAGCATACGATTTAATAGTTGAATTAAGGAATATTACAAATAAAAAGGCGAACTTATATGTGAAGAAAATACTCGAAGTGATTTGTTTTGAAAATTGGAGTTGTACTGATTGGAATAATTGTAAGAATATAAGTCAAACAAGAACTTGTGAAGATTTGAATGATTGTGAAACAGAAGAAAGCAAGCCTGCTGAAACTCAGGAATGTATATCTTTTGAATTTAACTGTTCTAAATCTGGCGATACAAATATAGACTGTTTTATGTATTCAGCAGAAACCTGCAGTCCTGCTAAGATGACTTATAGCTTTACTGTTAATACTGTTGGTTGGATACAGGATAATTCCCATTATTATGAAATAATCGGGTTTGAAAACGGAAGATGTGAACTTTATCAAAAAGTTATTAGTGCGTCTGGAAAATACAGCGATACAAAAAGACAAACTCTTCTTAATGAAGGAGATACAGACGAAGAAATCAATAAATCAGAACTTGACAGAAATGCCGCCTTGCAAAATTTTACCGGGAAAACAGGAGTCTGCAGATATACGACTTATTATCTTGTGAATATGCTTAAGGAATTGAAAGAAGCAGGAATAAACCTTCCAGTAGAAAATCCAGGAACATATGAATGTAATGGAACATTATATGGGGATAATGAAACTTTATGGTTAGAATAAATATTTTTTAGAAACTAACCCTATAGATTATATATTTTTGAGTATAATCAAAAGCTTTAAAAAAGGACTTTTCTTTTCACCTTTACTTAAATAAATTTTAAGCAATAAATTTAAAAAATGGAGAAAAAAGAAAACGAAGAAGAATCTGAAGAATCTTTAGAAGGGGAAGAAGAAGTCGGAGAAGACGAAGATTTAGAGGAAAAAGAAAAAGAGAAAGAAGACGTGATGGATACTGAAGATTGGTAAAATAATTTTTATCTATTTCTTTTTTATTTTTTAACCAGATTTAATAATATTTATATAATATAGAAGATAATTCTATTTATGGGTCTCAAAATAATCATTGTATTTCTTTTTGTATTGCTTGTATTTTTTTTATTATCCTTTTATTTGCTTGTTCCATTTGAAAGAATTGATTTTGGAACAAAATCCTGGGAAAATAATTTCAGTTTGGTTTCAGAAAACACTAGCATGCAATTTTATTCAAATATGAGATTTCCAACAAATGAAATTTCCTATAAAATTTCAGATTGTCCTCTTCCAAAAGAAAATGAAATGGAATCAGCATTTAATAGAATTCAAGAACTTACTATTTTAAATTTCTATCCTGTTTCAGATAACGAAGAAATTTCTATAACATGCCAAAATAAAAACAAAATTGATGCAGGAGGTTTGTTTATCGCAGGAGAGGGCGGCCCAGTAAATATAACTGTAGCAGGAGATTTGAATGTAATCAAAAAAGGAGAAATATTGCTGATAAGAGAATCTAATTGCGAGAGGCCAAATATCGCAATACATGAGCTTCTTCATGTTTTGGGATTTGAACATTCCGATAATTCAAATAACATAATGTATAGTATAACAGAATGCGACCAAACTATAAGCGATGATATAATCGAACTAATAAATAAATTATACAGCATTCCAAGTAATCCTGACTTGGTCTTTGAAGAAGTTTCTGCAGAAATGAATGGAAGATTTCTTGATACTACCATAACTGTAAGGAATAACGGGCTTGTTGATTCTGAGTATGCAAGAATAATGATCTACGCAGATGATAAGAACGTGAAGGAAATAGATCTGGAACCGCTTGAAGTTGGAGAAGGAAAGATGATAACAATCACGCATTTATGGATTCCACAAATAAGTGTAAATAAATTGGATTTTATTATAGAGACCACTTTTGAAGAGATAAATAAAGAAAATAATAAGATGACATTAGAGATAACGAAATAAAAAATTAACCATCAAGCTCTAAGTCATCAATAATTTCATCGAATGGTTCTTCGTCGTTTTCAGAGTCTTCCTCCATTTTTCCCCCGTTTTTATTAACTTTTAATAAGATGAATACTTTTTAAATATTTCTGTAGAGATGTGAAAACTATTTTGTAAAATATTTTCTGAAAATTGTTGTTTTGCAAGTAATTATAGGAATATCATCTTTGCAGTATATTACATATTTTGAATTTAGATATTCTGCACAAAACAAATTAACGAGGGTCTCACTGCTCATATTCGTAATATCCTCTCCGCTTTTTTTTAAAATATCTCCATTGCAATAAATCTTTGGTTCTGCTAATTCTTCGCTATAATAAGAGATGTATATCAAGTTGATTAAAATAAAAACAATTGTTATTACAACAAATATAGTAATTATGCCAATAAGCAAAGCTTTATTCATAATAGATTATATATTAATGAATTTTTAATCTTTTCCTTAATAAATCCAATTTTGAAATCCCCCACCACAACTCCCGACTTCACTCACATTGGATTATAATGCTGGTTCGTGAAATCGCTCGGAATCGAACTGTTCGATTTTGGAAATTACAAATACAGACTTTCAGTCTGTAACATCCCCCCACCAAGAATCGAACTTGGGTACGCCGGTCTACAGCCGACTGCATTACCATTATGCTATGAGGGGCTAAAGCCAAATCATTCATTAAAGAATGATTTTGGGATAAAATAAAGAATTAGAATATGTTTTTAAAAGTTCTTATTGAAACGGTTAAGAAATATTTATATTGTTTGCAATATCTAAATATAAACAAAAATCAGGTTATAAAAGGGATTAGAAATGAAACAAAATTTGGAATCAATCTTAAACCAAATGAAAAGGAAAAAAAGAGGCCTTGTATATCAAGGAGAACTTCCAGAAGGCATCATAGGAATAAAAAGAATATCAACAAGAAGCTATGATTACAGTGAGGTAATATTTAAAAAATTAGACGAGAAGACTGTTTTTCAAATAGCTGAAAATTTTGGTTTGGAACATGAGAAAAAGAGAAGAACAGATGACTTAAGATGCGAACATTGTCCTTTAAGAGAGGAATGCATTAGCGTGAATAGTGATGGAGAATCAAGCAGGGCATATACAATAATAAAACCAAGAAAATTCTGGTTTCCTGATGTAATAATGGATGTTGTTTACAATTCAGTAAGAATCTATGATACTAAACGAAGTATTGAAATTGGTTCGAGAATAATTAATGAATATCTAAACTGAAGATGATTAATTCTATAATCTATTTTTTCTGTTAATCCCCTAATTGATTAATTCTATAATCTATTTCTTCTGTTAATCCCCTAATTTTTGGTTCATACTTTTCGCGAATATGTTTTCTTATTAGTGTGATATCACTCTCACTCTCGCTTGAATAATGAGAACCCTGTCCGTCCAAGGACATTAGTTCATCTCTACAATCCATTTCATTACAAATTATTGCTCTAATTAAAAATCCAAAACTTCTCTTATTCAGGTCTTCTCTAGTATATGGGGGTATGGTATCCATCTGTTTTAGGATAAACTGATATTTATAAGAATTATTATCTTAAATTGTATATATCTTAATCTTCAACCTGCTTTCCTGATTGCTCTGCTATGAAATAAGCACGATTTGATTCTACCTCGTGGATTTCTCCTTCCCTTTCATACAATGCAGTTGTTGTTGGCAAAGCGAATTTTCCAACAACTCCGACTCTTGAATAAATAATATATGAAATTACTCTTGTTTCTCCTGCTTCTAATTTATCAAAATGCCACTCTACTCTTCTATTGATTTCATCTACTTTCCTAGGAGTTTCTCCTCCAAACCTTTCATGAAGTTTTACCAAAGGAGGAAGCCTGTCTATAACACTCACTCTTTCAACAAACTTTCTTGCACCTACCATTATTGAAACTTTCAATGCAAATTCTCCGCCTTTTGCTCTTACGAATGAAACTCTCTTTTTCAAAACCAAATTCGTTCGTGAAAACTGCCTTGCTAATATAACAATCGCTACAATCAAAAGAATCGCGAGCAATGGGAGAAGCCAATTTGTTCTTACAACAATCTCTAATCTCTCCCCTGGTTTTATCTCTTTTTCCCAAGTGTAATAAACAGAAAGTCCCTTTCTTTCAACTATGCTTGGCTCAGGACTAAACGTTGTGAACAGCCTCGATACTATATTTTTCTTCAATATTGTTGATGATTCAGAAATAACGTTTCCTTCGTTACTTTTTGTTATTTTCTTTGTGTGAATTACAAATCCATATTCGTCCTGTGAAGTTGTTACAATATCTTTTTCAGAGAATTTTATAACTCCTTCTAAATCTGTTTTTTCTTCTTCTGCACTAATCTCTACTTTTAATGTGTAATACCCTGCCATAAGCTCTCTGAAATCTTCTTTATTTAGATTTATTTCAAAACTTTGTTTTTGGTAAGAGGGCAAGTCAAATGTTTTTTCAAGATTGAAGAAAGGAGATTTGAATTTTGCAGTTATCTGCTTGAAATTGAAATTTACATTATTGTCCACATAAACAGAAATTGTATTTGAGTCTGGCTTAAATTCTTCAGCACCAATTTCAAAAGCTTCCCCTAATTTTATTGCATTAACCATTAAAGGATAAGTCATCTCGCTTCCATCCCCTCCTTTTATGAATATATCAAATTTTATTCTTCCAATCTGATTAAAATCGGGCCGAGGATAAACTCCAACTTCAACTTCTTTTGTTTCACCTGCTCCAATTGGTATTGTTCCTTTTGGATATATATCCGCTCCAAAAAAAGTGTAAAACATCAAGTCATCTGTGCTTCCAAGATTAGTTATTTTTAAATGGAAAATTACTGGAGATTCCAATCCAAAAATCATCGCTTCATCAGAACTCACTTGCTCTATCTTTAAATTTAATGCAGAAATTAATGGGAAAATCAGTAATGCAACAACAAGCAATAAAAATATCTTCCTCATAAAAGAATTTGGGATAAAATGTATTTAAGTATTTCGGTTATATTTATCTCTTTCCCTCCAAATCCAAATAAGCCTTTGCTTGCGACAAAAAGTCATCGCAATCTTTGATTATTTTTTCTTCAAACTGTTCTACTCTTGCAGGTATGACCCATTTTTCATATATCGCCCTCATAAATTTTTGCATGGCAGTCCTTTCGAATTTTCCTTTGTAATCCCTTGCAAGAACTCCTTTAATACTCATTTCAACATTTCCTTTGTTTGTCTTTATTTTCTTGTTATCTTGTGTTATTTCCACATTAGTTAATCCGATTATCTTAAAATTAACTTTTGCTTCAAATCTAAAATAATCTGTCAAATTTCTGAAGCCGTTCCATTCTATATCAATATTTTTTGAATCCCCAGCCAATTTTTCAGCATATTTGTCTTCTGAAAGAATCAATCCTGTTTCATCAATTAGCCAATCATAGCAAAATCTATAGAATTCTGAAAATAAAAGAACTCCATTGTACTTGATTTTGCTTGAAAATAATTTGTCTTTTTCTGTCATGTTCTTATTTTATAGATATAGAATATTGTTTAAATATTTAACTAAGGGAATTAAATCGAGCTTCTGCACGATTCGCATATAAGCATGCCATTAGACCTGAACAAAATTCCTTCATGCCCGCATTCTTCGCAAATTCCTTCTGTTCTTCTTTCTGCCTCTTTTATTCTTTTCAGTTTTTCTGATTCTTCCCTTATTCTTGCAAATTCTTCAATTTCAGGGTATATTTCTGGATTGAAATTAAGTATGTCTTTTACAGTAATCATTCCAACAAGCCCCTTTTCCTGAACCACAGGCAATCTTTCAAATTTCAGTTTTTTCATTTTTTCCAATGCTTCCTGCACACTGTTATTTGGTTTGATTGTTGCTATTTTTCTTGGAGAAATATCAACAGCCCTTATCTTTGACAAGTCGCCGTTTGGCTTTTTTGTTATTGCCCATAGAATATCTTTTTGAGAAATAAATCCCACGAGCTTTTTTTTATCAACAATAAGCAGGCTCCCAACTTTCTTTTTAACCATTTTTTTTGCGCATTCAAGAACATTAGTTTCAGGCCTGACGCAAATTGGTTCTCTTGTCATTATGTCTACAACAAGTATCTTTTTCATAATAAATTAAGGAGCGTTTTACTTATAAATTTTGTCCAAAAAACAATAGAATTTACTTTGTCTTCGCATTACAACAATCTTTAAATACGAATTTTGAGAGAGTAATTTATGGCTGAAAAAAATGCATTTGAAGATGGTCTTTTGTATGCATATCTTTTAGGTGTTATTGATGTTTCCCAAACAAGTATGGGACATACTTTAGAAATTCTTGGTCTTTTACCTTACTCGTTAACTCAAAAGAAAGTAGAATCCTTAAGGTCTTTACTTAATCTAACACTGTCAGAAGTAGATTTTGCATATAATGAATGCAAAAAACTTAATTCTGAATATTATAAGAAAAATCCAAGATTATTAAAACAAAGATTAAGAACATTAGATGGACAATTAGAAGAATTTGGTAAAGTATATAAAAAATTAAATAAAAAACTTCAAAATCAACATTAAAAATGACTGAAAAACCAGTAACTCTAATGCCTGAAGATATTCAAAGAATAATGGGAAGAGATGCTCAAAGGAACAATATTCTTGCTGCTAGAATGGTTGCAGAAATGGTTAAAACAACTCTTGGGCCTAAAGGCATGGACAAAATGCTTGTTTCTCCTACTAATGAGATTACAGTAACAAATGATGGAGTTACGATTTTAGAAGAAATGCAGATTGAACATCCTGCTGCTAAAATGATGGTAGATATTGCTAAAACACAAGACACAGAGGTTGGAGACGGAACCACTACTGTTGTGATGATTGCAGGAAAATTATTGGAAAATGCAGAAAGATTGCTTGATCAAAAAATCCATCCCACTGTAATTGTTAAAGGTTATAAAATGGCGGCAGAGAAAGCTCAAGAGATATTAAACGAAATTGCTTTGAGAATAAATCCTGAAGACGAAGAGATTTTGAAACAAATTGCAATGACTGCAATGACAGGAAAAGGAGCAGAAAGCTTAAGAGAAAAATTTGCAGGCATTATTGTAAAAGCAGTAAAACAAATTCAGAATAATGGCAAAATAGATTTAGATGATATTAAAATAGAAAAATCAAAAGGAGAAGGCATAGCAGATACCGAATTAATTTCAGGAATTGTTTTGGATAAAGAAAAGGTTTCAAATGATATGCCTTTTAAGATTACAAACGCAAAAATTGTTCTTATTGATTTTCCCTTAGAATTAAAAAATCCTGAAATTGATACTAAAATTTCAATTTCTTCCCCAGAGCAACTCCAAGGATTTCTTAATCAAGAAGAGAGGATAATAAAGGAGATGATTAAGAAAGTTGAAGATACAGGCGCAAATGTTGTTTTTTGCCAAAAAGGAATTGATGATTTTGCGCAATACTTGCTTTCAAAGGCAGGAATTTATGCTTGCAGAAGAGTCGCAAGAAGTGACATGGAAAAATTAGCAAAAGCAACAGGAGGAAAGATTGTAAGCAATCTAAACGAGCTTTCTTCATCTGAACTTGGAAATTCTGAGATTGTAGAAGAAGTAAAACATGGAAAAGATGTTCTCACTTATGTTAAAGGATGTAAAAACCCTAAAGCGCTGACAATTTTAATTCATGGTGGAACAGACCATATTATAGACGAAATAGAACGAGCATTCAAAGACGGACTTGGAGTCGTATCATCTTCCCTAAGAACGAGATTAGTTGTCCCTGGGGGAGGTGCAATAGAAATAGAACTCGCTCGAAGACTAAGGCATTTTGGCCAGTCTTTGAGTGGGAGAGAGCAACTTGCTGTTGAAGAATTTGCATCTGCTTTAGAATTTATTCCAATCACTCTTGCAGAGAATGCAGGTTTAGATCCCATAGATGTTTTGACAGAATTGAAATCAAGACATGATTCAGGAGAGAAGAATGCTGGTTTGAATTTATTTACAAACAAAATTGAAAATGTTTTAGAAGCGAAGATTATAGAACCTTACCAAATTAAAACTCAAGCAATAAATTCTGCGACCGAAGTTGCTACAATGATTTTAAGAATAGATGATGTTATTGCTTCTTCTGGAGGAAAAGGAAAGAGAAATTCAGGAATGTCAGGAATGCCTCCTGGGATGGATGAGTATTAAAATGATTGAACTAAAATCAAAGATTTTGTATAAATCATTTTTAGGGAAAGGAAATAAAAATGATTGAAGAAAGAAAAACACATTATAGTGATATGAGATATTGTAAGAGATTTGGAAAAAAAATTCTTGTTGAACAAATGAAATCAACAGGAAGGATTATTATTCAATGCAGATATTTACATTTAGATGGTTGTCATGTAAATTTTGACCCTAATAACAGTCATGAAATACGCTATTTTAAGTCAGAAAGCTGTCCGCTTAAACTTGAAAAAATAGTAAATGTGATAGAAGATTAAGATGATTGATCCTTTCAAACCATATTATTGTAAGAGAATAGGAAAACAAGTTGCTGCCGAGTATATGTGTGATTTAATTAATAGAAAGTTTATTGTATGCAAGCATTATAATTCTTCTAATAATCGCATATTTCCATGTATGCAAGATCCTTCACACAAAAGAAGAAAATGCTTAGTCCAACTTACAATTGAAAGAGAAATAAGAAGAGGAGAATAAAAAACCCCAATGGAAAACACTTATTACTGCAGAAGAATAAAGAGCCAAGTAGTTGCTGACAAGATAGAGGATTTAACAGGAAGAATTTTTGTTCAATGCAAATATGACGAGAATAACAAAAAAAATTCTTGTCTTTACTTTAATTCTTCATATCCTGATAATTTATATCCAAGAAGATGCTTGGTTAAATTAACAATTCAAAAAGAAACCAGGAAGAGATTAGTTAAGCCTAAAGATAGGTTTGTTGTTTATAAAATATTTCGTTGATCTTTACTTAATTCCAAACAACCATTTAAAAGCATTGACTATTGAATTGATTATCTTCTGAAACCATGAAACTGTTTTTGGAGTGTCATCATATATGTAGATTACTTTTCCTGTTTCAAACTGGTCAAAATATTTGTGTTCTTCTAACCTATTATCAATTGCTGTAGTTGTTGTCTTTTTGCATGTGGAACATGAAGAATCGCCAGCAACAACCTTAACTGTTCTTGTCTTTGTTATTGCATGATTTCCTGCATTGTCTTCAACATTATAAGTTATTGTGTAAGTTCCAACAACATTTGTGTTAACTGTTCCTGTTATTTGAATTTCTGAAGTTAAATCTCCATCTTCATTATCCCATGCAGTTGCTCCATATTCATAATATGAACTTCCCTTTGTGACTGTTTGTGGATTTGGTCCTAAAAGTGTGATTACTGGCTTAATTTTATCATCACATGGGGGAACATAACTATCTTTGATAGTTAGTGTATAACTCTGTGTATCTACATAAATTCCATCTGAAACTTTAACTGTAATACTAAAAGGAGTATTAGCACTAACATAGGGAGCTGTTCCTGAAATTACTCCTGTAACTGAATTTATTGAAAGCCATGATGGCTTTTCAGTTAGTGAGTATGTTAAAACGTCTCCATCACTATCTGTTGCATCTACATTGTAATTATAATTATTTCCTTCGTTAATATTTGTTATAGGCACAGATGTTATTACAGGAGCATGATTTGTTGGAGGAACATAACTATCCTTGACAGTTAGAGTATATGGTTGTGTATCTATACCGCCTTTTCCATCTGAAGCTTTAACTGTAATACTGAAAGGAGTATCAGAACTAACATAAGGAGCTGTTCCTGAAATTACTCCTGTAACTGAATTTATTGAAAGCCATGATGGCTTTTCAGTTAGTGAGTATGTTAAAACATCTCCATCGCTGTCTGTTGCGATAACATGATAACTGTAAGATTGCCCTTCATTAATTTGCTGGTTTGAAATTGGATTTATTACAGGAGCATGATTTGTTGGAGGTGGACAAGGGATATCTTTTACTGTTAAAGTATAAGGTTGTGTATCTATACCATCTTTTCCATCTGAAACTCTAACTGTAACACCATACTCTGTATTAGCACTAACCAAAGGAGCTGTTCCTGAAATTACTCCTGTTGTTGGATTTATTGATAACCAAGGAGGATTTATAATTAATGAGTAGGTTAATGCATCTCCATCGCTGTCTGTTGCAGCAACATCATAGTAATAAGATGCTCCTTCATTGACTTGGCTAATAGGCACTGAAGTTATTACAGGAGCATGATTTGTTGGAGGAACATAACTATCCTTAACTTTTAGAGTATAATACTGTGTATCTACATTTGTTCCATCTGAGACTTCTACTTCAATATCAAAGTTAGTATCAGCGCTTACTAAAGGAGCTGTTCCTGAAATTACTCCTGTAACTGAATTTATTGAAAGCCATGATGGCTTTTCAGTTAGTGAGTATGTTAAAACATCTCCGTCAGCATCTGTTGCAGCAACATCATAGTAATAAGATGCTCCTTCATTGACTTGGCTAATAGGCACTGAAGTTATTACAGGAGCATGATTTACAGGAGGAGCAGAATTAACCTTTAAAGTTAAATATTCACTGTCGGTGTTTATTTTATCTGTCCCGATTATTCTTATTTCAAATGTTCCTGCTGTGCTTGCAGTATAACTGTAAGTGTGATAGTATGTTTTTTCGCTTATGCTTGAATCTAAAAAACTTTGGACTAATGTGCTTCCAGAATACAATCCAACTTTTGTGTTCATTGGAGGATTCATAGAAAAAAAGTCAACATTAAAGTTTATAGTTTCCCCCGCATTTATTGTTGCTGATTGAGTTGCATCTTGGAAATCACCATAAACAGTCATTGCGCTTGCAAGACTAAGCAAAAGTATGCTTCCAATAATGAATGAGAATATTCTTGATTTCATTTTGTTAAATACCCCCAATCTGGTGGAGTGCAAATGTGACACCATGTCTCAGGAATTGAACTTTCTACTCTATTTATCTGATAGCCCTTAACATTTCCTTTTTCCTCTTCCTTTTGAAAATGTCTTTCGCATAATGATTTTTGTTCAGAAGGAAGCAAACTTCCTTCATTTTCAAATTTTGATAATACGAATAAATTTTCCATTTTACTTTTTACTTCTTAAAAGATTTAATAGTGTAAGATGAGAACATTCGCAATCTCCAAGAGTTAATTCTCCTGCAGTGCTTATTTTTCTTGAGACTTCTTCATCAGGAGTTATCCCTGCATGTGATATGTCACTATGTGCACTTATTGCTGCGCAGATATATTTGTCTATACAATCATATATCACATCTACAGCTTTGTTTTTTGTTTTCTTTTTAAAATTATTATAAACAGCGCATGTTCCAGCATCAGCATGATTACAAATTAAAGCCATTTTACTTTTTCTCCTTTTTAGATTGATTTAATTTTATGCTTGTTCCTGCGCCAAAATAAAGTCTATCTCTTTCATGATATCCTGCAATTATTCTTACTTTCCAATCTTCTGGACCTAATTCAAATCCCGCATAACCTTTTGCGAATACCTGTCGATTGGGAGTTGAATTTGTGTTAGATTTTATTACACTTCCGTATTTGTCTCTTATTTGTTCTATTGTGGTTCTTAGCCCGTTAGAATAATCTGCTCCTGCTCCAAAGATACATGGACCTATTTTAAGTTCTAATGATCCCCCGATTGATAATTTATTCGTATCAGTTACTGTTCCATAAGCTGTTCTTTCTGCTGAAAGAGGACCTTCATAAGAGTCTATTAATTTATCCAATCCAAAACCAAGATCTAACAATGCTCCTAAGCCTATAGATTCATTGCCAACTCTTATTCCAGCGCTTCCACCAAAACTGTCAAATGCAGAATTAGCTTTTCCTTCTGCTATAAAACTTGCATAAATTTCTTTCTTTTTTTCTTCAACTAATTGTTTCTTTTCTTCAGGGGCTTTTGGAATATCTTTTATCTTGTTTTCTTCTGAATTTTTCTGAATATCTAATTTTGATTCCTGTGGTGTTTTGTCCAATGGTTTGTTTAAGTTACAAGACTCATCAATAATTGGTTTTTCTTCAGGAACTTTTGGAAGAGCAGGCTGGATTATTTTCCCATATTCTTTTTTTGTTTCTAATTCACAAGGTTTTTGATTTTCTTCTCTTAATCTTACAAGTGCAAAAACACTATAGGGATTATTGCATCCGCTTTCTCTTCCCTCTTTAACAATCATGTAAACATTATCTTCAATACCATTAAGCTCTTTAGGATTAATCATTCCATCTTTAACAGCAGTTGTTAATTTAGCTAATGACTTTCCATAATCAGAACTTCTTTTCTCTTTGAAAATTTCTGACATGAACTTCTGATATCTTCCTATTAAAAGCTGTCTTTCTTCTTCACTATAAAACTCCTTTGCTCTCTTAGAATTTAAGAACTTTATTCTGCTATTTAATCCTACAATAGGATCTATTGCATAGATGCTTGTTACATTTCCGCCCCTTAGCAAAGATTCAATTGAGGTTTTAGTTTCTCTTGGCAATTCATGCATATATTGGCTAACAAGCATGAAATCTCCTGTTCTGTTAAAAAAAGAATTATCAATAGCTTGTGCACCCGCTCTACCAGCTGCTAATGCTCCCAATAAAGGGACAATTATTTTCAACTTTGAGTTACCTTTTCTCATAACTTCCTTTAGAAATAAGTTCTTTATAAACTTTTCTATTTGTTGCTATTATATAGTTACATCTTTTAGCTTAATAACGTATAAACCACACAAGCAATAATCACTACAGCAGATATAATATTTTTCCAGTTAATTTTTTCTTTAGCAAATAAGAATGCAAATAAATAGACGAATACTGCCCCCAGCATTACTATCAGGGTTGTAAAAATTACTCCAAGTGTTAGATAACCATAATAAACTGCTACCCTATAAATAATCCAAATTCCAGCTGTTGCAACTATTTTGATCAGAATTTCTTTTTCAGGAAGTTTAATCTTTGGTCTAAAAATTACAAAACTAATTAAGAAAATTCCAACACATCTAAGAAAGTAAAATGTAATCGGAGAATAGAAATTCAAAATCATTCTTGAAAGAATTAATTCTACTGCAAAAAAGAAACTTCCAAAAATGGCGCTAATGATATATTTATTCAAAGAAAGATGATGCCTTTTTATATGCGGGAAAACAAGAGCAACGGCTGCAATTAATGTGGGAACAATCATCTTTAAATTTCTTTCAAAAAGCCCTTCTGTAAAAAAACTGAAGATGATAGCTAGCAATACTACAAATAACGGTTCAAGAATTCTTGCGGGTTCGGTATTTGTTACCTTCTCCCATTTTTGTGAATAAAAAACAAGAAGATTTGCAATTATTGCAGAAATAACTACCGCAATAAAAAGAAGAATGTTCTTTAACTCAAATGCTTGACCATTAAGTCCCCAGAAAAAATAAACAAGCGGAGACATTATCAAGATAATTGAAAGAAAGCTGATTGTCTGATAAAAACCAATTTTAATCTTTTTATTCTTTAATATGGTTCTTTCTAAAACTGTTCCAGCCCCTAATGCTAATGCTCCAAGAATAGGAATTTGTATCATTATACAAAACTCCTGTACGCAAAATTGGTGCCGTGCGGTTTGCACTTTGCTGTGTTTTGTGTAATGGCTGACTTCTCGTCTGCCGTCTTTTGTATTTGTGCTGTCGTTCGGCTTTGACGAACGAATGGCTGACTTACTGTCTGCAATGAAACTTTAGTTTCTGTCATCTCTTTTATATATAATATAAATAGGTGTTTAAAAGAATTGTGAATAGACTTATGCGCTTTCATCGCACTTCACCCGAGTGATTATGGATTAATTTCGTGAAGTGCGCTGCCCGGGAGTCGAACCCGGCTCACCTCGTTGGCAACGAGATATTCTACCGATTAACTAGCGGCGCATGAAATAGTAATAAATTGTAAGTTTAAAAAAATTAGCATATCTGATAATTATCATTATTTAGTAAGAAAGATATAATTATTGTTTTCTTGGTATGAAATAAATAAACCAAATGAACCACACGAGCCATGCCATATCAAGAAAATCTAATGTTAAAATTCCTGGAATTCCCATAAGTCCAAGAAATCCTAAAAATCCCAACATCCAATCTTTTCTTAGTTTCTTTTTCATTTTCGTTTATTAGCTTTAAATTTTTTGAATATATCAATCACAGCAAGTAAAACTCCAACTCCGATTAAACTATATCCGATTAAATTACCATCTCCAAAAAGGATTCCTGCTAAGACAAATGCATAAGAAATGCCTGATAAGGGAGTGAGTATCTTTTTTTTCTTTTCCTTTCTTACAAAAATCAAAAGAACTGCAATTATCAATAAAGCTATAATTGAAATTAAAACATAAATTGTTGATGTTTCCATTGTGTTAATAATAGTAATTTTAATTATATAAACTTTTAGAAAACATGGTCCTACGAGGAGTCGGACCTCGACTTCTTCGGTGTAAACGAAGTGTTCTACCGCTAGACTATAGGACCTTGAAAAGATAAACTATTTTACACTTTTAAATCTTATTCTGATTAGTAATCTTTAAATAGATGTCGAAATTTCATTTTGCATGAGTGATGACAAAAAGCACGATGAAGAAGAAAATGAGCATGAAAGAGAGAATCTTAGAGAAAACGAAATACCTGAAATGAATCTTAATAATAAATATTCTGACAAGAAAGATTTTATTCCAGAAACACCAGAAAAAATGAAAAAAGAGCTTGAAAAAACCAAGAAAGAAATAGAAAAATTGAAATCTTTCATCCTTAAAAAATACCCATTTACTCAATCACTAAGCATTTTGCCGCCAATGTCTATTAAAAGTTTTATAGAAGAAGAAGAAGTTCCTAAAGAAACAGAAAAGTCCATTCATTTATATATGGTAATCCCAGAAGACAAATTCAAGGAAATTCCTAAAATAAAAGAAGAAGTAGTGAAGCAGATAGAAAACTTAAAGCAAAAAATTTGGCTTCATGTAAAAACTCCTGTTGACTTATGGGAAATCTGCCTTGACAGCAAATTCAATCTAATCGGTGCTTTTGCAATGTCTTTTCCTTTGCATGATACAGGAATTCTTGGAGCATTGAGAGTAGCAGAAATCCATAAATCTCTTGTTCTGCAAAAATTTGAAAAATATGTTGTAAGCTATGTAATTGGCGGAAGCTTGGTTAGAGGAGAAGCAATTCCAACTTCTGATGTTGATGTTTTTATAATAATCAATGATACAGATGTCAAAAGAATGCCAAGACTCGAGTTAAAAGAGAGATTAAGGGGAATAATTTACCAGTATGTTGCAGAAGCATCTGCTCTTGCGAACGTAAAGAACAAACTTTCTCCACAGATTTATCTTTTGACTGATTTTTGGGAAAGTGTTAAAGATGCTCATCCTGTTATCTTCACTTTTATCAGGGACGGGATTCCTATTTATGATAGAGGAACATTCATGCCTTGGAAGGCTCTTTTGAGAATGGGTAAATTAAAACCTTCTCCAGAAGCTATTGATATGTTTATGTCAATGGGAGACAAGACTGTCAAGAGAGTTAAAATGACTCTTTTAGATGTTGTAATCAATGATATTTATTGGGGAATAACAACTCCAAGCCAAGCTTTGCTTATGCTCTATGGCTTGCCTCCCCCAACACCAAAGCACCTTGTTTCTGAAATGAAAAAGATTTTTGTTGATAAGGAAAAAATGCTGGAAAAGAGATACATAAACATTCTTGAAAAAATAGTTGAAATTTACAAAGATTATGAGCATGAAAAAATAAAGGAAATTTCAGGAGAAGAAATTGATAAAATCGTGAAAGATACAGAAGATTATCTAAAAAGGCTTAAAGAACTAAGAGAGCAGATTGAAAAGAGAACACAGGAAAAGACAATAGAACAGATTTATAAGGATACTTTCATGCTTCTTAAGACAATGTTTGGACACAAGTCACAAGAGGCAATAATAACTGAATTTGAAGAGCAATTTGTCAAAAAAGGAAAATTTTCGCCCCAACATTTGAGGATATTAAAGGATATTGTTCATGCAAGAGCAGAATTTAAGAAAGGAAAATCAGATGTTCATAAAGTTGATGAAGCAAGAAAGAACGCTTCAATCTTGATAAATGATATAATTGAATACAATCAGAGATGCGACTTGGTTTCCAAGAAGAAAGAAAAGTAAAAAAGATTTAAATATCCCAAAATTCTTCTTTAGATTACAAGAGAGTAGTTGAAATAACATGTTAGAAGATATACTTTTGTCCATGAAACTTTTTTTTAAAGGTAATTTTAGTTTCGGCCAGATTTTTATTGATTTTTTTAGAGGATTATTAAACCAAAATTAGGTAATTCTAAGCATATTCATATGCTCCAATATCCCAGGCAGAGCCTTGAGGACGAGAAACTCCATCTTTGTCTGTTGTGAAATAGCTACTTAAGGATAATCCTGCATCTTTTGCAGCAGTATCTGATTAAGATAAACGGAAATTATTTGATATAGAAAATGGAACATAGTTGACAAAAGTAGGTGCAACTAATTTTCCATGTGGCTCATTTGCACTTATCCAAGATGTTGCAGTATAGTCTACACTTCTAAATACAATATGGGGGATATTACTTGGGTGATAGTATATATTTCCATCAAAAGAGAAAGAATTTGAAGTGAATTGTGAGCTGTTTGCAATTGAAATAGCAGGACGCCACTGATCACCTGTTCCCACATTGTAAAAGATATTGTTTTTAATCTCATTCCCAGATCCCGTAGGATTTCCTTTATAACCACTAAAAGATACAGAAGTCCAACCAGAATTATCAACAAAAATATTATTAAGCATTTTAAAGTTTGATATGGATTGGATTACTTCACCAGTAGAATAAAGTCTAAAGTAGTCAGGATAAGGGTCTATAGCATCAACTATTCGAAAAATATTGTTGTAAATCCAAACGTCATGTGGATTTCCACCAGAAAAACAATCATAATCAATAGCAGAATCTCCAATATTAATAAAATCATTATTATAAATTTTTAGATAATTGCCAGTTATTTGAAACATGTCTGGATGCTGAGCCGAAGTATAAAAAGGTACACGAATTTCCTTAAATGTGTTATTATATGCTGATATTCCAGAAGATGCCTGAATTCCATCTGGACCCCCATAATTATAAGTTGCACCAGGAGGATTGGAAATATTAATTGCTGTTTCAATATAATTGTTATATATCTTACTAGCATCCCAACTTCCACTGGATGCCACTAAAGCAATGGCTGCATCTCCACGAACTTTTTGAAATATTGAATTTTTAATAGTAACATTTGTAGCATAGGTTAATCGTATTGGATTATTATCGTTAATAAAAGTTAGATGGTCAATTATTATTCCTATATGGTCATACCCTCCAATTCCAACAGCTTGCGAATTATCATTAAAGTTTCTAAGATTGTTAATCTGTATATGGCTTTCACCATTTACATTTCCATCAAAAGTTATATAATATCTGTAAGTTAATGTAATTCCTACTCCTCTTGTAGAAGTGTCTCCATCATTATAATCAAAAATAACAATTCCATTATGGTTAGGACTACTAACATCAACTTTTATAGTAATCTGGTTTGTAGCATTTCCGCTTGTACCAACAGTCCAAGATTCATTGTAAGTTTTAGAGGTACTTCCTCCGCTGATATAAACAAAATCTCCGGGTTTAATCAAACCCCAGTTCATACTTGAGAAAGTTCTCCAAGCATTTGTCCAATCACTTCCATTATTTGCTCCTGTTGCAGCATTATCAACATACCAGCATTTTCTTCCTCCAACAGCTTCACAAGATTCAGAAGGATTTACAACACAACTTCCTCCAACGCAAGTTTGTCCTGTCTGACATGATCCATTGCCAAAGACTCCGCAGCTTAATGTCCCTGAACATCCATCAGTCCAATTTCCACAATTGTGATTCAAACTTGCACAAGTAGCAGGAGTGCATATAGGAGCAGGAATTGAATAGAGCATCTGAAAGTCACAAATACTAAATGTTCCCAATGAAGAACCTATAAATCCCCAGTTGTTTATTAATGTAGAAGGATTCCTAAATCCAAAGTCAGAAGCAAGTATAACTGATATCCCTCCTTTGGGAGTTACATAAACACTATAACGCTGTGAAGTTACATTAGCCAAAAAACTAAAATGATAAATAATATTGGCTGTGTAAGGCATCAATTGCGATGCTCTATAAACTGAAGAAGTTCCATCATATACCTCTATATATCCGCTTTGATTAAATCTAAATAATGCTGAGAATCCAGTATAAGTTGTTTGAGCTCCTTGTGATAATCCAAAAACACCATCCATACTACTATTATAAGGAGTTACATTAACGCCTACAGCAAACTGTCCATTTTGAGAAGTCATAAGATTATTTTGCCAGGTTAAAGAACTGATATTACAACCTGTTGAAGTTGCAACACAAGTTCCTCCTGAACATGTATTCAAAGTTAAATCACACTCGCAGGTATTATCATTGTTGCAATCTTGCCAATTGGAATCACAAACACAAGTTCCAGATGGACAAGTAAAGTGAGTTCCGCATCCAGGAGCATTACAATTGATGTTTTGTGTGTCATAACATGTTCCATTTGTCCATATCCCACATTCATAACCTAAACTTGCACAAGTTGCAGGAGTGCATGTTTGTCTTGGTATAGTTTCTTTGCCTTTTCCAAAAGTGTATTTATCAAGAACATTTCCAAGAATCTCTTTTTCATTTTGTTTTATTATAGGAACAATTGATATACTCACTAAATCAGAAACATGAAGTTTAGTTAAATGGAAATTGAATCTTCTTTCTTCCAGTTCTTTCAAAGAAACTTCTTCTGTGACAATTTCAGAATCAGTTTCAATAGAGAAGATAAATTTAATCTTGCTGATTTCCCCTTCTCCTGGATTTCTTTTTACAGTTAAATTAACGTTATCTGAAACATTATCAGCAGTGACATCTTTGATTTCAGCATTAAGAGTAAATTGGCTTAAACCGACTCCTTCTGTTCCTGTTTGGATTACATTTCTTACAACAATCCAAACAATTCCTATTGCAACTAAGACAAGAACAATTATAATCAATGTCGTGACTATAGTTGACAACCCCTTTTTTTGCATG
>JAPLXZ010000016.1 GCA_026395815.1 Candidatus Pacearchaeota archaeon | reverse complement strand
GTAAATTGGCTTAAACCGACTCCTTCTGTTCCTGTTTGGATTACATTTCTTACAACAATCCAAACAATTCCTATTGCAACTAAGACAAGAACAATTATAATCAATGTCGTGACTATAGTTGACAACCCCTTTTTTTGCATGATTAATAAAAGAAAAAAGAATTATTAAATCTAACTGATATTTCCAATATTATGAGTGGCCCCGATGGGATTTGAACCCACGACACCTGGATTAAAAGTCCAGTACTCTAACCGGGCTGAGCTACGGAGCCATTTCATGTCTCCTTACTACTATGAAACCTACCTTTGAATTTGGAAGTTCTATAGAGCTACGGAGCCATAAATTTCTACAAATATTGGTGGGATAATTGATTTAAAAGCCTTTGTAAGAAGGATTATTTTAAGAATTTTCTTAGTTTGTTTTCAAGTTCTTCACTTGACATTGCTCCAATAAATCTTTCAATTGGTTTGCCTTCTTTGAGTAAGATAAAGCATGGAATAGAACTAATCTCAAATTTACTTGCCAATTTCTTGTTGTCTCCAACATTAACTTTTCCGAACTTTATTTTCTTCTTTAATTTTTCATTAAGTTCGTCAACTATAGGAGCCATCATTAAGCAAGGCATGCACCATTCTGCAAAAAAATCAATGAAAACCAATCCTTTTTTTGTAAAATCTTCAAATTCTTTGCTTGTTAGTTCAGGAACACTATCATTGTTGGTCATAATAAATTAGAATAAGAACTATTTATAAAGATTTTGAAAGATTAAATGTTAAAAACTCTTGCTAATTTGTTTCTATCTGGAGAAGCGTTCCATGCTTTAGGCCAAGTATCCCATTCTTTTGGATATTGGAAGTTATCCAAATCATAACCATTATCAATAAGAGTTTTTCTTGAAGCATTTAGCGAGCTTGTTTTTGCTTCATAATCTGATTGTGCAGCAATTAATCTTTTTTGCGCTTCAATTGTTCCTTGCCAGGGTATTGAATCCATGTCAGGAGGCAGAGTCAGGTAATCTCCAAGAGTCATACTGTTTTCTGTATAAGGATTTTTTTTCATCTGAACAATTTTTTCTTCTAAACCATCTCGGTCAACATACAATCCATAAAGATGCAAAGAACTGCTTCTGTCTATGTATACTCCCAATCCTATAGGTTCTTCAATCACACTTGAAATTTTTTTTGCAAATAACTTCATTAATTCAATTTGGGCAATATTATTTTCATTCCATGCTTTCAATAAATCCCTGCTTCTCCATTCTGTCTGATAATTCATTATAAGATTTCCTTTAGAATCATCAACAAATCTAAATTGTCCTAATTGAAAACAAGGAGGATCTTCTTGTTCAGGAATTATGTCTTCTCCTGCTCTCCAAATTGCAAACTGATAATCTCTTCCAGAAATTCTTTTTCTCTTATCCCAATCCTGTTTTATTCTTTGCAAAACAAAAGGAATTTGATCTGTAAATCTTTCATTATAGGTATATCCCCATCTATTTGGATTTTCCTTATCTTTTTTCCAATGATTGTGTATTCCATGAGTTACTTCAAGAATATACTGCATTAATCCCCTGCCATCTTCAGTCATTCCAAAAGTATATATTTTTGGCTCAGCATCAGGATTTTCCACTGCTATTTTAATATCTGCATCATATCCAAGAGTCATTCCTGGCTGTTGTTTTGGAGTTTCAACTCTGAATCCTTTATCATGACATGCAATTATTGCTTTGTGTGTTGCTTCTGCAAGATTATCGGCATGAACATCTAAAGAACGAATTTTTCCATCTCCTCTTAATCCAAGTTGTTCTACAATTCTCTCTTCCATTTTCATTTTCCTGTGCTTCCAAACCCTTTCTCGTTTCTTTTTGTGACTGATAATTCTTTAAATTCTTCTATTTTAAGTTTCTCAAACTTGTTTATTACTGCTTGAGCTATTTTATCTCCTTTTTCTACATAATAACCCTCGCTGCCTAAATTAATCAAAATCACTCTAATCTCTCCTCTGTATTCAGAATCAATGGTTCCTGGACTGTTCAATACAGTTATTCCTTTTGTTAAAGCCAAACCAGACCTTGGACGTATCTGCATTTCATATCCTTTAGGCAGTTCAACTTGCAATCCAGTTCTTACTGCTATTCTATGTTTCGGTTCTATAACAACATTTTCAACAGAAATTAGGTCCATACCAGCATCTCCTTCATGAGCATATTTTGGAATTTGTGCATTTGGGTGAATTTTTTTAATTTTGATATTCATAGCATATCACCTCTTTTTCTAGCATATTATTCTTCAGATTTTTTCATTTATAAAGAAAATTACAATTTAAGATATATATTTAATTAATCCAAAAAAACCAGTGTGTCCCATTCTCTTAAGTAAATCTTGATAGAATATTCTAACTTCTTTTCCATTTTTAGGATTAATTAATTCTGCTTTGTCCTTATCAAAACTTTTTAACAAATAAGCATGTTTCCTGAAACCAATTATTCCATCATTTACAGACATTTCTTTTAGCAATTCATCTGGTTCATTAAAAGGAGTTTCATATGTCCCAAAGCACAAATAAGAAAATCCATTTCTTGACATGAATCCTTTTATTCTCGAATCATTATGAATAAATCCATTTTTTACAGGAGTTAGTTCTGTAGGAGTTAGATTTTTTGCAATTTCCTTCTGAGAAAGATTTGATCCATGTTTCTTTAAAATCGCTTGCAGTACAGAACAAAGACAGAAATGATCCTGTTCCTGCACGTTGAGATTGATAGCCTTCATTTTAATTATTCTTTTAAGATTTCTCCTCTTCTAAACTTTTCAATTTTTGCAAGATTTCCTTTCCAATACCTTACTTTAACACCCCTTTCTTTAAACATTTGTAATGAATATCCTCCATCTTTTTTATCTTCTTCTGAATTGGTTTCATTCCATATTTCATCAACAATAACCTCCAAAATTCCTGATTGAATGACTCCTCTTGCACAACCACTGCAAGGAATTCCATTAGTATATATTTTACATCCTTTTAACGAAGTTCCAATCAATGTTGCGTTATAAATAGCATTTCTTTCAGCATGTTCAAACCATTTATCTTTTTCTGGTTTTTTCTGTCTCTCAGGAATATTATCGTTAACTCCCCTAGGAAGGCCATTATATCCTAAAGAAACAACTTCTTTATTAGATCCAACAACAACTGCTCCTATGTGGGTTCTTTCATCTTTGCTTTTAGCAGATACCAAATAAACCATTGACATAAAATAATCATCCCACTCCATTCTAGCTCATAAAGATATTAATTTATAAGAATTATTGTGCTGTCTTTTGCATATTTCCCGATATATCTCTTCAACTTTTTTTGTTAATCCACTGATTTTCCCATTGTTTTCAATATGAAAATCTGCCATGCGCATGCATCCTGACAAATCTATTTCATAATAATTAACAGGATTCATTTCTCTTTCTTCATTTCTAAGGAATTCTTCGTAAGTTACTCTGTCTTTTTCGCTTTTTCTCTTGGAAATTCTCTTGTATCTGGTTTCAGGATTAGCATCTACAGAAATAAGATGGAAATTTCCCCTTCTCCTTAAAAACTCAATTTCTCCAGCATTTCTTAAACTTTCTAAAACATAATCTCCTTTTTGCTTCAAGGATTCTTCATATAATTTTTCTGCCAGATAACTCGGAGAATTTTTCTTTCTTAACTCATTTGCAACTCTTACCATGCTGTTTCTATTTACTTCTATTCCTCTTTTTTTTATTTCTCCAGTTAAAAACTTACTTACAGAAAGATGTTTAAATCCTTTTTCTAAAAGATATCCAACAACAGTTCCTTTCCCTGCTCCTAATGTTCCTGTTATTCCTATTATCACTTAAACTTTATTTGATAATTCTTTAAAATAATTGTTATACAAAAGAAGTTATCTTATTTCACACTTAGGAAGATATTTTATTGCTTCTTTTTTTCCTTCTTCCAACCGCCATCTTGGTGTTTCAGAAAATTTTTCTAATCTTGAATTAATAAGTTCTTCTTTACGAGGTACGAATGACTGAAGAAAATACTTGCTTTCCTTTTTTAATGTGCAGTCATAGATTAATTTTGCAGTTTCTCCTATTTCTTCAGGAGTCATAAAATTTATTTCTTTGTTTCTTCTGATAACAGGAACAATTGTTGTTCTGAACTCATAATCAGGAAAATGCGAAACAGTTGCAATTGCTTTTTCAATATCATCTTTAAACTTCTTTGGTTCTTTCCCTGTGATAGAAGGATATAATGACAATGGTCCCTTAACATCCATTGCAACATAATCAACAATTTTTTCTTTCAGTAAATCTTCAAGAACAATGTAATCACTTCCATTAGTGTCAAGCTTAATTGCCAATCCTCTTTTTTTTAACTTTTCACAAAAATGCATTAATCCTGTTTGCGATGTCGGCTCTCCGCCGCAGATTACAACTCCTTCAATCCATCCTTCTCTTGAATCAAGATGATCAAAGAATTCTTTTGTATCTATATTTTCTCCTTTTTCCAAAAGATGCTTGGCATGGCAAGCTGGACACTTATAGTTGCATCCGGGAGTAAAAACAACAGAAGAAACGCCCCTTCCAGGAAAATCGATAAAAGATTCTCTTCTAAAATTTCTTATTCGCATTTTAATATATTCCTTATATGCCTAAAAATCTTTCCAATCCTTCTGTTCCCTGATGTATTCTTAAATTTCCGTTATCTTGAGATAAAATAATAGGAAGAACAATTGTCCCACTATTGTCTCTCTTTATTTCATTCCTATGTTCGGTATAAACTTTTCTAAATTTATCAATACCGTCTGAAGAGCCGGCATTAATCTGCTCAAATTGAATATTATTTTTTCTCATTAATTCAACTGCTTCATGACAATGAGGGCATGTTTGGAGAGAGTATAATTGATACATTTTATTTTGAGTCGAATCTTTTCCTCATTTTAAATTCCTCTTTTTTTCCAGGATTAAAGGAATTTACAGGACGTATATATCCAACGACTCTGTCATAAATTTCTGTTGGGTTCTGGCACGTAGGGCATTTGTCAATTTTTCCTGAAATATATCCGTGATTTTCACAAACGCTGAAAACAGGGGTTAAGCTGAAATAAGGAATAGTAGTCCTTTCTGCAATTTTTCTTGCGAGATTCTTAGCATCTTCTCCTGATAGCCTTTCTCCTAAAAATGCGTGAAAGATTGTTCCTCCTGTATATAATGCCTGCAACTCCTCTTGATGCTTTAATGCAGAAAATAAATCAATATCTAAATCAACAGGCAACTGCGAGGAATTTGTCAGATAAGGAGCGTCATTTCCAGAAGTATAAATGTTGGGGTATGTTTCTTTGTCAAGTTCTGCAAGTCTGTAGCACGTTCCCTCCCCCGGACTTGCTTCCAGATTATAAAAATTTCCTGTTTTTTCCTGGTATTCCTGCATTCTTTCTCTCATAAAATTTAAAGTCTTCACAGCTAGTTTTTTCCCCTCTTCTGTTTCAATTCCTTTCCCAAGAAAATTTATCATTGCTTCATGCATCCCTATTAATCCTATTGTAGAATAATGATTATTGAAATACCCTAAGTAAGATTTTGTGAAAGGAACAAAAGATTCGGGCTTCTGTTCAAGCCGTTCTTCTATTTTTTTTCTTTTTATTTCCAATGACTGGCTTGCCAAGTCCATTCTCTTACTAAGAAGAGAAAAAAATTCTTCCTCTGATTTTGCCTCATATCCTATTCTGTTCATGTTGATTGTAACAACACCAATGCTTCCTGTTGAAGGATTGCTTCCAAACAACCCGCCACCTCTTTTTCTTAATTCTCTCATGTCCAATCTCAATCTGCAGCACATGCTTCTTATGTCTTCTGGATTCAAGTCAGAATTAATAAAATTTGAAAAATAAGGTATTCCATATTTCCCTGTAACTTCAAAAAGCAGATTAGATACTTCGCTGTTCCAGTCAAAATCTTTTGTTAGATTATAAGAATCAATAGGAAATGTGAATATTCTTCCCGATTTGTCTCCCTTCATTTTTTCCTGGAGATATGCTTTGTTTAATCTGTTCATTTCGGGCTGAAGTTCTCCGTATGTAAACTCTGCTTCTTTTCCTCCGACAATTGCCTTTCTCTTTGCTAAATCTCCTGGAACAGTCAAGTCAAATCCCAAATTGGAAAAAGGAGCCTGCCAGCCCCATCTTGAAGGAACATTCAAACCATAGATTAATTCTTGCATCGATTGTTCGATTTCTTTGTCGGGTAAATTATCGACTCTTACAAATGGAGCAAGGAAGGTATCAACAGAAACAAATGCCTGCGCTCCTGCAAATTCTCCCTGCATTGTCCCTATATAATTAACCATTTGACTTACTGCAGATCTCAAATGTTTTGGAGGAGAACTTTGAACTCTTTCTTTTACTTCTCCAAAACCTCTTTTCAAAAGCTGTTCCAAAGAGTGCCCGCAGCAATAAGCAATCATAGGAAAATCTAAGTCATGGATATGAAATTGTCCCCTTTTATGCGCTTCTACAATTTCATGATTTTCCATACCGTACATCTCATTTAATGCAAAAATATTCAATACTTCTCCTGCAACCCTGGCATTTAATCCCTGGAATGTAACTTGTCCTGAATTTGCATTTTCTTTTCCTCTCCAATCTCCTCCCCCAATATAACCATTTACCAATCTTCTAACCCAATTAGATACTGCTTTGCTTTCAGGATCCATTTCTCTGGCTTCTGTTTGTTTTTCTCTATAAAGAATAAATCTTTTTGCAGTGGGATGGTATTTTTTTCCAAGTCCCATTAATGTATCTTCAACTAAATCCTGTGTCTGTTCAACAGTCGGCTGAGAAACCCCATTAAACATCATTTCAAGCCTTGCAACAACCTTGTCAGATACTCTTTGAGAAACAGTATATGCCTCTTCGGGTTTGAACCCGTCAGCTAAAAGAGCTTTTTCAGCAACAACTCTGATCTTTTCTGGAACAAAGTCCACAATCTTTCCATCTCTCTTTTTTATTCTTTCAACCGTCATTTTATTTATTATAATTCCTTTATTTCACGTTTAAAATCATTTATGTCTTGAAAATCTCTGTAAACCGAAGCAAATCTTATGTATGCAACATTATCAATTTTTTTTATCTTTTTCATAACAAGTTCTCCTATTTCTGCGGACTTAATCTCTTTTTTTCCTCTTTTTCTTATTTGTTCTTCAATTTCGTTTATCATTTGATTTATCTTTTCTTTTGCAACAGGACGTTTTTCAAATGCTCTGTTAATCCCATTTTCAAGCTTTTCTCTGCTGAATTTTTCTCTCCTGTTATCTTTTTTTATTACATATATATCCTCAACAGAGGCTTTTTCATAAGTAGTGAATCTTTTTTTGCATTTAAGGCATTCTCGCCTTCTTCTTATTCCCTCTGGAGATTCTCTTTTGTCAGTTACTTTTGAGCTTTTATGCGAACAATATGGACAATACATCTTTTATCACCTCTTATAACATACAATAGGTTGTATATTAACCAATCCCTTGTCACTACTTGTTGTATAAGCAAGAAAGTAATGAAATAAGTACTATTTAAATATTTATAAGTACCAAAAGATAGCAACACGTATATACAAGAGGACAAAGAGATATATTTTTAAATAATGAAATCTTTAAATAAACATGAACGAACTTTTAAAATCAATGGCCCAGGAACTTGGAGTTTCCCTCATTTTATTGGCAGTTTTATTTATATGGTCAGTAACATGGAAACTTTTGGGATTATGGAGAGCAGCAAGGAATAAGTCTGTTCCTTGGTTTATAGTTTTAGCTTTATTTAATACAATAGGCATTTTAGAAATTCTTTACATCTTTATATTTTCTGAGATGAAACCTAAAAAAAGTAGAGAACCAATAAAGAAACCAATTAAGAGAAAGAAAAGAAGATAATTCTGATAATGTTAAAAAATAATTTGGTTTTTAGGAGCATGGAGGAGTATAAACAATATTATTTTCCAAATACTTATGAACAAGAATTAACTGAAAAAATGACTCCAGGAGAATATAGTAAACATTTAGCCTGTAAATCTTTAGACAGAGCATTTAATTAATTTTAATATTTTAATAATAATTCATTATCCTTTCTTAACCAATTGACACATTTTACAAATCTTATTTCTTGATGGCTCTCCACATAATTCACAATAATTCAGTTTATTTTCTGGTTTTAATTTCTGAATTTTTTCAGAGATATCCTCAAAATTTTTCATTATGTTTTCTTTTTCTTTTGTTGTTAAAGTATTCATGAATTCCCTAACTTGTATTCTATAAGAATCTAAGGCACATGGGCATTTTTCATAAACAACAGGCAGTTTTTTTGTCTTTGAATATTTCCTTATTTCGTCTTCTGGAATGTAAAATAATGGCTTTATTCTTGTTATGAATTTCTTGTCCTTTACATTTTTTGTTATTGCTCCTGAATTTGCGCTTAATTGCAGGCTTCCTTTGAATAGATTCATTAAAAATGTTTGAGCTTCATCGTCTAAATTATGTCCTGTAGCAATCTTGTCAACTTTTAGATTTCTTGCTTCTTTATTCATAATCCATTTTTTTATAACTCCACAAATTGCACAATTCTTCAATCCTTTTCCGTGTTCTTGTGTTTGAATCGTTGTTCTTATATAGCACATGCTGCTTCCCATCTCGATTTTTATATTGTAAAGATTTAGTTTTATATCTAATTGCTTGCATAATTCTTTTACTGCTTCAAGGCATCTCTTGCTATATGTTCCCATTCCCAAATCAATGTGAAACCCTTCAATCCTGTATCCTTGCTTTTTTAAAAGATATGCAACAACACTTGAATCTTTTCCTCCTGACATCGCTATAAGAATTCTTTCTTTCTTATTCAACTTCATTTTTGATAAGGTTTGTTTAACACGAGTTTCTATATTCATATTAATATTAAATTATCAAAATCTATTTTTATAGTTAATCGTTTAAAGTATTTTCCATTAAAGATAAGAAGTTCGTTAAAAGTCTATCATTTTCAATTATAAAAATATTTATATTATTGAATCGATTAGAAGAGTTTAATGGAAAGGATACTCCTTGACGAATGTAAAAACAGAGTTTTATACAGAATACATTCTAGAAATTTAGCTTTCGGAGTTTTTAATATAACTACAAAGGGTTTTGTAGGTATTCGGGAGAAATTCGGACATTATTTTTTATTTGAAGAATATCACTGGGGTACTGGTGCACCTTTCGGAACAGTACATCCCAAAGAGGAATTAGAGCCTATGCCGGAAGGTATGATTCTAGAAAAATGTCTTGGTACTGTTGATAAAAAGACTGGGAGATTTGTGGCTTTTGACAAACCAGTAAGCCAGGGAGGTAGGGGTTGGTATTACATCGATACTGATAATGCCTCTGAGGAGATAGATCCGGTAACAATTCCAAATAATGAACTTTTTAATTGGCTTAAAGAGAAAGAAGGACAATATAAATTGTAATTCTAAAAATAATAACAGGAATTATATCTCTCCTTTTATCCTTACCAAATTTTCCAGAATAGATTCGCATTCTCTTTCATCGGCTAAGTTTCCCAACCCACAAGGAGGAGTTAAGAAATCTCCTTTTCTAAAACTTAAAACATCACTCCTGTTTTTTACTCCCCAGGCAATCTCTCTTCCACTCCTAAATGTCTTTGAAGAAACGAGTTTTTGTGCGTATTTTGAAGCATCAAAACTGACAATTTTGATAAAATCTAAGTCAAATAATTTTTCCCAATTAAAATTTCCACAGGTATGTACTCCAAATTCTAATCTTTCTTGATTAATCTGCGGGATTAATCTCTTATGCAATTCTCTCCAAAGAGCCTTATAGTCTACACTCTTAATTCCAAGAGATTCATATTCTTTCTTGCTCATGTCCATTGACTTGTAATCAAAGCCCGCTGTTTCTAAAGAGGGCTCATCTAAAAAGCAGATTATATTTTCCACGTTTAATTTATCTAAAATCCTTAAAATATGCTCTTTTGTTATGTTAATTGCTTGCTCTTCGGTATATTCGTTTTTACTGTCAGAAAGAATTGTTACTGGTCCCACTGTCTGAATCTTAACTAAACTATGTCCTCTTACCGCATTTCTGAATTCGTTTAAACAACTTAATCTTCCTGGATTTTTTATATATTCTAGCATATATTCTCCTTTTTTTGGAAGCTCCGGCAAGCATTTTCCACCACAGCTAGTGCATGTAGAAGTAGTTGCCGGTTGGTTTGTGTTATCAACAGAGATAGCACTTACTAATGCAATTCCGCCTACAATCAACAGTCCAGCAATAATTCCTACAATTATCCAATTGTTCATTTTTTGTCCCCAAAATTTAATTAAAAAAGTAAAAGAATGGTTTATTATATTCGCTTTGGAGAAACTAGTTTCACTGCTTCAAAACGACTATATTATTCATACCTTATGCAAAATTTCCTATTTTGTATTTTGGGATGGATAACATTCAATTTTTTAGTACTACTATATTATTCATACCTCTTCTTTTCCTTTCGATTAGCTGCTTTGCTTCTAACTTATCCAATAACCGAGTAATGCCGACTTTTCCCATTTCCAATTTTTCCATTAAAGTACTTTGGAAAATTGCGCCATTTTCATTCTGAAGAATATCAATAATTTTCTTTTCATTTTGTTCTAGTCCTTCGAGATTAAGTTTCTTTTTCTTTTCTCTTTTTGTTCTAATAATTATTTTTTCTTTTGGTTTTAAAAACATTATAAATAAGCCTATCACTAAAATAATTCCTGCAATTGACAAACTAAGCCAAGTTTGAGTTTTTATAGTATCATACATTGTGCAAGAAGGTCCCATATTACATGATGTTCCAACTATTGCAGTAAGAGCAGAATTAAAAATCCAAACAATAATTCCAATTACAATTGAAATTCCAATAATTAACAGTCCGACAGATTTATTTTCCATGTTTTTTTACCTGTTTAAATAAATTAGTGCTAAGATATTTTTCTCCTCTATCTGGAAAGATTACAACAATTGTTCCAGATTTTATCTTTTTTGCAATCTTCAAAGCAGCATACATTGAAGCCCCGCTGCTCATCCCTACAAAGATGCCTTCTTTTTTTATAATTTCTCTTGCAATTTCATATGCCTTTTCTGTTTCAATCATTATTTTCTTGTCTATTTTAGTAGGATCATATATCGCCGGAACAATTGCTTCTTCCATGTTTTTTAATCCTTGGATATAATGTCCTCTTGTTGGTTCTGCACAAATTATCTTTATCTTTTTGTTTTTTTCTTTTAAATATTTTCCAACACCCATGATTGTTCCTGAAGTTCCAATTGCAGAAACAAAATAATCAATTTTTCCATCTGTTTGTTTCCAAATTTCATCTGCTGTTGTTTTATAATGGGTTATTTTATTGTATTCGTTTGAAAATTGGTCTGGCATAAAATATTTTTTTGGATACTTTTTTACAAGTTCTCGAGCTTTTATTATTGCTCCATCAGTGCCTAATTTTGCATCAGTAAGAATAACTTTCCCCCCAAAAGCCCGAATCATTTTTATTCTTTCTTCAGAAACTGCTTTGCTCATAACAATTTCCACTTTATATCCTTTGACAGTTCCGATCATAGCCAATCCTATTCCTGTATTTCCTGAAGTTGCCTCGATGATTGTTTTTCCTTTTTTTAATTTTCCTTCTTCTTCTGCTTGTTCTATCATCTTTAAGGCAATTCTGTCTTTAATGCTTCCGCTAGGATTAAAGCCCTCTAATTTTGCATAAATAGTCACGTTTTTGTTTGGATTTAACTTATTTATTTTAACTAAAGGAGTATTTCCAATTGATTCTAGAATATTTTTTGATATTTTATTTTCCATTTTTATTTAGATTTTATCAGTTTTTTATTATAATCTTTAATTGCTGACTTTAGTGCTTCACTTGCAAGGTTTGAACAGTGCATTTTGATAGGAGGCAATCCTTTCAGGGATTCAGCAACATCATCTCTGGTTATCTTTTTTGCTTTTTCAAGGGTTTTTCCTTTTGCAAGCTGAGTTATCATAGAAGAAGTTGCAATTGCAGCAGCGCATCCAAATGTTCTGAATTTTATGTCTTTGATTATTTCCTTTCCTTTCTTGTTTTTTTCAACCTTGATGTAAAGCCACATCATGTCTCCGCAAACAGGATTTCCAATTTTTCCAATCCCATCTGGATTTTTCATTTCTCCTAGATTTTTTGGGTGTAGGAAATTCTGCATCACTTTCTTAGAATAATTCATTGTTCCAATTTTTGATTTATTTTTTTAATCAGTTCTTCAATCTCTTTCTTTTTCATGCCATGTGCTTTGCATCCTTGTCCAATTGTTTCGTTCATGCTCATAGGACAGCCAACGCAAAACAAGCCTGCGTCAAACAAAAGTTCTGCTGCTTCTGGCATTTTATCCAACAAATTCTTTATTTTTGTTTTTGAAGTTATCTTCTTTTTTTGTTTTTTTATTCTCGTATTCTTTGCTTTCTTCAATGAAGTTATTCTCTTTTTTGGTTTTTTTGCCTTTGTCTTTTTATTGTTTATTTTCTTCTTTGCCATTTTTACTTCTCTTTTTTGCATTTACAACATTTGCATGTTGGACTATATCTACATGGATTGCATCCGCAACATTTGCATTTTTTGTTTTTCATGTTATTTTTCTCCTCTATTTTATTGGGCTTATCCTTCTCAATTTTTCTACTATTCTTGAAAGCATTTCAAGGAAATAGTCTATTTCTTCATCAGTCGTGTATTTGCTAATTGTTATTCTTAATGAACTGTTAGATTGTATTGGTGTTAAACCAATAGCCTTCAAAACATGACTAGTTTCTAATGAGTGTGATGAACATGCACTTCCTGTAGATGTGCAGATTCCATAATTTTCCAAATAACCCCCAATAGCCTCGCCTTCAATATTGCTGAAAGAAATGTTAACATTGTTGCAAAGTCTTTTTTCTTTTGCTCCGTTTAATTTTGTATTTGGAATCTTTAATATGCTATCTATTATTCTGTCTCTTAATTTGGTCATTTTTTCAATGTCTTTTCTATTAGCAACTTCAACTGCTTTTGCAAATCCGACAATTCCAGGAATGTTTTCTGTTCCGCTTCTTAATTTCCTTTCATGTCCGCCGCCATGACTTATTGGAGTGATTTTAATTCCATCTCTTATGTATAATGCTCCAACTCCTTTTGGCCCGTGAATCTTATGAGCATTCAAGGTCACTAAGTCAAGATTCTGTTTTTTTACATTCAATAGGGTTTTTGTGAAGCTTTGGCAAGCATCAGTATGAAGGAAAATTCCTCTTTTTCTGCATATCTTTCCGATTGCTTCTAAGTTTTGAATTGTTCCTATTTCATTATTTCCATGAATGACTGAAACTAACATTGTTTTGTTTGTTATAGCTTTTTCAAATTCTTCTAAACTGATGAATCCGTTTGAATCGACATCTAAATAAGTGACTCTCGCTCCTTGACTTTCAAGCCATTTGCAAGTGTTCAATACGCAATCGTGTTCTATCTTTGTTGTTATAATATGATTTTTTTGAGGATAATTAGAGAAAAATAAGCCCTTTATTGCAAAATTATTTGATTCTGTTCCTCCAGAAGTGAAAATAATCTCATGGCTTCTTGCTCCTATTGCATTTGCAATGATTTTTCTGCTTTTTTCCAAAGCCGCTTTAGCTTCTTGTCCTTTAAAATGAGTTGAAGAAGCATTTCCATATTTCTCATTAAAATAAGGAAGCATTGTTCTCAAAACTTCTTCATCTACTTTTGTTGTAGCGGCATTATCCAGATATATTTGTTTCATTTTGATTTTTCTTTATTATTCTCTTTTACACAACATTTATTTTTGCAATGAGTAAATGCGTGCTTGTCTATAAGTTCTAAGATAGGAACAATTGTATCTTTATTCAGGAAATAAATTCTCTTTTTTCCTTTTTGCTTCACATTTACAATGTTGCATTTTTTTAAAGATATAAGAGCATGAGAAATCTTGCTTTGTTCAACCTTTAAGTCTTTTACAATCTCTGTAACGTTCTTCTCTTTTTTTCGAAGACTTAAGATTATGCCGATCTTTAATTCATTGGCAAGATTTGTAAAGAATATATGATAGCTATAATGATTCAGATAAGGGTTTAGGTTACATGTGCATTTATTCATATGAAACCTATTTCATATATGTTTATAAAGGTTTGGTATCACTCATACATTAAAAATATAATTTAGATGCTATGAATAAAGTTATGAAACCGTTTTCTAATAAGGCTTCTTTTTATGCTTTCCCACCTATACAATCCTATTCCCAACTTGCTCAAACCAGCAATTTCTTCAACTATTGTTTTTTCTTTTAAACCACTTTCTTTTTTTTCTGAATCTCTAAACCCAGTAGTCATAAAGCCAGTGCTTGTTAATTCATCAACAATATATCTATCCTTGGTATCTAAAATTGCACCAGACCTATATTTTTTTAATACTTCATACTCACTATCATTCATAGATAACATAATTAAAAATATATTTTTTCCTTTAAATTATTTTGTATAATTAACAATACATTTTAAAAACCGAAGGTTTATCTATCCGAAGGAGATTTTTATAATCATGACACAAATATCTCTTGCCAAGGAGTTTGAAGACTCTGAAATAAAGAAAGTTTTGCATCCTTTAGTTAGCGAATGGTTTTTTTCAAAATTCCAAGATTTTTCCCCTCCGCAAAAATATGGGGTTTTAAATATCTGGAATAGAAGAAATATTCTAATTTCTGCTCCTACAGGAGGAACAAAAACCTTAACTGCTTTTCTTTCAATTCTTAATTATCTAATTATACTCGCAGAGAAAAATCAACTTGAAAATAGAATTTATGCTGTTTATACTTCTCCTCTAAAAGCCTTGAGCAATGACATTCATAAAAATCTTATAGAGCCATTGGAAGGAATTTACGAACTTGCTGAAAAAAAGGGAGTAAAACTGCAAAAAATAAGAGTAGGATTAAGAACAGGGGACACAACTATAGCAGAAAGAGCCAAAATGGCTAAAAACTCTCCCCATATTCTTGTAACAACTCCTGAATCTCTTGCTATACTTCTTACTTCAAAAAAATTCGTTGATTATCTTAAGGCAGTTGAATTTTGTGTTGTTGATGAAATTCATGCTTTAGACAATAAAAGAGGTGCATATTTGAGTATTACTTTAGAAAGATTGAATGAACTTAGCAACATCTGGCCTGTAAAAATAGGGCTTAGTGCGACTATTGCTCCATTAGAAGAAGTTGCAAAATTCCTTGTTGGAATAGAAGAAGAAAGAGAAGTTTGCATAGCAGATATTAAGATGGTTAAAAAGATAGATGTTAAAGTTTTGAGTGTTGGAGATTTGATAAACGAGGAAAATCTTGGAGAAACTATGTACAATTTAATTGATTCACTTATAAAAGAACACAAAACAACTCTTATATTCACTAATACCCGTTCTGCAACCGAAAGAGTTGTTAATCATCTAAAAGAAAAGTTTCCTACTGAATATGGAGATGATACAATCGCTGCTCACCATTCTTCTCTTTCAAAGAGCCATAGGTTTGATATAGAAGAAAGATTAAGGGATGGAAAATTGAAAGTTGTTGTTTGTTCCACTAGTTTAGAATTGGGAATAGATATTGGCTATATTGGATTAGTAATAATGCTTGGCTCTCCAAAAAGTTCTGCAAGAGCATTGCAAAGGTTAGGAAGAGCAGGGCATAGATTAAATGAAACTGCAAAAGGAAGATTTATTGTTTTAGAAAGAGATGATTTAGTTGAATGTTCAATAATCCAAAAAGAAATGCTTGAAAAGAAAATAAATAAAATTTATTTTCCAAAAAATTGCCTTGATGTTTTAAGCCAGCAGATTTTTGGTATGGCAATTTATAAAATTTGGAATGTTAACGAACTTTTTGCTTTAATAAAAAAGAGTTATTGCTACTCTAGATTGCCAAGAGCAGATTTCTTTGACGTAATTTCTTATCTATCAGGAGAATATACATTAGAAAAAAATAATATTTATGGAAAGATATGGTATGACAATAAAACAAACCAAATAGGAAAAAGAGGAAAAATGGCGCGTGTTTTATACTTGACAAATATAGGAACAATTCCAGAAGAATCTTTTATAACAGTGAAACTTGCTCCTGCAGGAGAGCAAATTGGAGCAATTGACGAGGGATTTTTGGAAAGGATGAAAAAAGGAGACGTTTTTGTTCTTGGAGGAAAAAAATATGTTTATCTTTATACAAGAGGCATGAATGTTTATGTCAAATCAGCTATTGACAGGTCTCCCACAATACCTTCCTGGTTTAGTGAAATGCTCCCATTAAGTTTTGATTCTGCTTTGGAAATAAATAGATTCAGAACTTTGATGAATGAAAAGTTCAAGGGCAAAAGAAATGAAAAAGAAATAGAAGACTTTATTCAGGAATATTTGTATGTTGATGAAAGCACTGCAAAAACAATGTATGACTATTTTTATGAACAATATCATTATTTGGAAATTCCTGATTCAAACACTCTTCTTATTGAAAGATACAAATCAGAGAAAAATTATTTAATTTTTCATAGCATGTACGGCAGAAGAGTTAATGATGCTTTGTCAAGGGCAATAGGATATTTGCTAGGAAGATCGGAAACAAGAGATATTGAAATAGGAATCAATGACAACAGTTTTTACATTTGTGGTGAGAAAATGAATCTGGAAAAAGTCATGAATTTTCTAAAGCCTGAAAATTTAGAAGAGGTTTTGAAAGAGGCGATAGAGAAATCCGATGTTTTAGCAAGAAGATTCAGGCATTGCGCTACTCGTTCTCTTATGATCCTTAGAAATTATAAGGGAGTGAAAAGATCTGTAGGCAAGCAGCAAATGAAATCTCATTTCTTATTGAATGCTGTAAAAAAGATATCTTCAGAATTTCCAATTCTAAGAGAAGCAAGGAGAGAAGTTTTGGAAGATTTAATGGATATAGAGAATACAAAACTTGTTTTAAATTGGATTAAAGAAGGCAGAGTTAAATTAAAAATTGTAGATACTCCTCTTCCTTCCCCCTTTGCCTTAGGCATAATTATCCAAGGACAT
This sequence comes from Candidatus Pacearchaeota archaeon, assembly GCA_026395815.1. Lineage (GTDB taxonomy): Archaea > Nanobdellota > Nanobdellia > Pacearchaeales > GW2011-AR1 > RBG-13-33-26. The sequence goes on along the minus strand of JAPLXZ010000016.1, from coordinate 107,343 downwards.
TCTGACATGATAAGAATAGAAGATAAGCAGAAATTCTTAAAGAGAATGCATGAGTTGCATATAAAAGGAATTGAGTAGAAAAGTAAAGGAACAGTATAAATAAGATTTAACTACCAATCGCTTTCCCAAGGAAGTTTTTTACGTTTTGGTTTAAAATCTGTGTCTAGTTTTATGATTGGTAGTAATGGTAGTGGTTCATATTTTGGCATATCTATCTTTAGCGGTAGTACATATGGCGGTTCAAATAGTGGAATATTCAAACTTCCAGCAGGCACCATATTTGGAGGAGAAATTGTCATTTTAATGGAAGATTCATTCCGTTTGGATTATTTATGATTATTGGCATGTTATGTTTTTCCTTATCTTTTTATAATAAATCTCCTATTTAAATTTAATGCCTTCACGAGATGATTAACCTTAGGTTAAGGTTCTCACGAGTAAATTGAATGGTTTCTCGACGATAAGGTTTTTTCATGTTTTTAATCAATGTTTTTTAGGAACTTTGGCATTTTTCATTAAAATAACGCTCTCGGGGAGCGTTTAACTAGCAAAATTCAGTAAAAAGCCCTCAAAACAGCGAAAAATATGTGAAATGGATTTCCGACGGTAAAGCGAAAAAACCATGTGAGATTGTTAACCTTAGGTAACATGCTCCCAACGAGATCCGTGTAATACTTTTTATTACATGATTTATAACACATTTTGATACACAGGATATGATAAGAGTTATAGCACCATCTTTCGGGAGCGTTTAACCATTAAGAATTTATCTGGAAGAGTTATTTTTTAGTTAAATTTATTTTAGGATGCCCGACATTTCCATAAGGGGTTGTTCGTTTATCCAATTCTTTTTCTAATGACTCCTTTAATTCACTTATTTTTGTTAAATCTTCTGATGCTACTGACATGGTATGCTCCCCATCCACTATTTCTATATGAATTTTTTCATTAAATATTTCAAAAGCTATTGGAAGTAATAATTCTCCTAATTCTAATAATTTATTTAATTTCTCCCTTATTGGTTTCCAAGGTTGTTTTTTAGATACAAGTTCATTCCAAAGACTATTAATCTCTTTTTTATTTGATTTATTACCTTGATAAACTAAACCAAAATCAACCTTAACATTTAGATCTTTATCAATATTAAAAATTTTTATTACTTTTTCAAGAGAAATAATAGGTTCATTTTCATTTTTTATAGCAGTTGAACTTCCACCCATCTTAGTTTCATGCCCAATATATCCAAAGGTTAATACATAGTTCATATAAGCTTAAGATTTTGTTAGATTATAAAATTTTCTATTTCGCTCTAGGAATCACTTAGCCACCCATTTTCCTCTAACTTAACGACTCAAATTTAGGAAAATGCGGGGAGCGTTTAACCAGCAAAATTCAGTAAAAAGCCCCAAAAATAGCGAGAAAAACACGAAATGGATTTCCGTCGATAAAACGAAAAAACCATGTGAGATTATTAACCTTAGGTAACACGCCCCCACGAGCTGTTAGTTCATCATCAGAGCAAATTGAATTGCTCCTTCTAAACAATCTGTGTAATTTACAAGAGTGTTTAAAGAGAATTGGAAAGAATATTTCTCATAATTTACTTCTATCTTATTTTTCTTTAATTCTTCTAGTGTTGGAAAATCTCCCTTGAATCTTTCAGCAAACTCTTCACAAATCTCTGTATTAGGATTGTTTTTGAATGAATTTCCTTCCACAAGAAAATATTTTAATAATTCGTTTTTTGGAGATAAACGCTTTAGAAACATATAATCATTCAAGATTTCTCCGATTACTTCTTTGAGCATACAATTAATTAGACATTAAAGTATTTTAAATTTGTTTATTATCTTTTTCTTTTACTTATTCAACAGCTGCAATAACTTCAGAACCAGAACTTCCTGAAACGCCTATTCCTTTGTCGTATAAGGGATAAGGATAATAACTATCTTCATATCCAAGGTCAATTTCTTTTATGTCTGACAAGTCACTTAGACTATTTGCTTTTATCTTTGCAGTTGAAATTGTGTACAGTACATTATCCATATAAAGGCTTCTTTGGATTGCATTTGGATAATACCACCAATTTTCTGTATTCTCTTCGCTGTGTTCTATTTTTCCTTTTAATTTTATTCCATCTTCTAGATTTATACTGAAAACATAAGCTCCTTGGAAGCTTTCCATTAGGCTGTAATTTTCCTTGTTATTTTTATTATAAGTTACAGGAATAACTAAAAGTTCTTTGCTCTTGTCAAATAAAAATGCTTTAGGCTCATACAATGCAACTGAATCTATCCAATGATAATAGTCATCGCTCCATTCTGCTCCTACTTCATATTTTGCTTCCTCAACAGGATTTTCTACATCAGTAACATCGAAAAGAGCAATTTTCAATCCTTGCACTCTTCCGTTTTCATCAGCTTCTTTTCCAATTCCAATTATGTGATTTTCATCATAAGGATGCAAATAACTGGAATAACCTGTAACTTTCAAGTATCCTAAGACTTTTGGACTTTCAGGATTTTTCAAGTCAATAACAAACAGAGGATCAACTTGCTTGAATGTAACCATATAAGCCCTGTCTCCCATGAATCTTACAGAATAGATCCTTTCTCCTTTAGCCAAATCTTCAAGACTTCCAATTACCTTTAAGTCTTTATCCAAAACATATAAGTGATTTAAGTTTGTATCCCCCCAGTTTCCTGTTGTAACAGCAACTCTAAGATTTCCATCGTTTTCATCCATTGAATATTGGTTCAATAAATATCCTGAAACTTCTCCTTGTGCAGTGTATTCAATATTGGTTTTGTCTATTGTTACTTTGTGAATAAGTGTCTTTTCCATTTCCTTGCTTATTTTTTCGTTAAATTCGTCTAATCTTTTCATAAGTTTTTGGTCAAAATCTTCCTTTTCTTTTCCTTTTAAATCATAAGAATAATCATAAACAATCTCCTGAATTTCTCTCATCTTTTTATAATCAGGAAAATCAGAATCCAAAATCTTATTTATTTCATCATCTTTTCCAGGAATAAGCTTTAAAGCAACAGTTTCAACATATTCTTTTACAAAAGAATTGTAATCTACTCTTTTGTCTGTTGTAAAGTAAATGTTTTTCTCTGAAACATAAATTGTGTTTGAGTATCCAGTTAGGTAAACCTTGTTTTCGTATTTTCCATTTTCAATGTTCAATGCAGTTATTGTTGTGAAAACATAATTGTAATCGGGGTAATCCCAATAATAAACATCTTCTGCTCTTACATTTGCTTCAACTCCATTCATAGCATAAATAGGTGGTGTTGGATTGGCATTGTCAACATACTTGTTTCCTATGACATAAACATAATTGTCAATCATTCTTGAGCTAATGTAATTCCCTTCAACATCCAATTTGTTCTCCAATGTTGGATTTTTTCTGTCTTCAATATTATAAATATTAATTGAAAGTTTTGGTTCAGAGTTATAACTACAAGGTGCGAAACTTTCTACACCTTCTGCTGAACTAACAGCAACATCCGCAGTCTTAAGACATCCGCCATATCCATAATCATTAGTAAATACAATTAATCTGTTTCCATTAACAAAAATTCCATTTATTCCTTCTAATTCAATCTCGCTTATATTTTCAAGTTGCTCGGCTGGATATGCTTTTGTTATGATTACTCTGTTTCCTGAAACACTATATATGTATTCCCCATCATTCTTTACAATATCTGCTTCGTCAACTCCTTCAACTTGAATATTTGTTGTTGAATAATCGCTTGTTCCTCCACCTTTCAATGAGGTATCAGCAGCTGGAGCAGCAGATTCTAAAGCTAATCCATCTCCTGCTAGACTCATTGTTGCGCTTCTTCCTACAAAGTTATTAGAATAAATTTCATAATTTTCAGAATTGAATTTTAAGAATTCCCTTAGTTCTCCATCAGAACCAAATTGCTTTAGTTTGCTGTTTCCTTGAATTACATTTTCCTTAGGAAACATTAATAGTACAGCCATTAAAATAACTGCAGATATTACAATTACCGGGATTAGTGTTTTTAATAGGCTCATGTCTGGTTTTTTTGAATTTGAAGGGCTTATGACAATATGTTTTTTTGCGAGTTTATACATAGGAATCTTTTTTCCTTTTTTGCTCCAGAAAAAATTCTTAGTTTTTTCAACAAGTCCTGATTTCAATAATTTTTTTAGATTATATTCAACAGTATTTATTGGCATTTTAAGAGCATCAGAAACATCTTTTTCGCTCGCTTCTTTTGTTTCTGCTAAATAATCAATTATTTTTTTGCATGTTTTATTAGCCAATATTTCAGCGACGTGCTTTGACCTTTCGTCATTTAAGTTCATCAGTATAAATTTATCATCCATAAACAACTTAAGAAAAACTTATTTATAAATACAGCGAAGGCTTCAACAGTAATTGAAGTGTTTGCAAAATCTTTTAAATCTTGATTTAAAATAACTTTAATGGAAAAATTGATTATTTATCACACAGATATTGATCCTAAAACAGCAACTCCAGACGATTTAGATGTTCTTGAAGAAGCTAAATTTGTCTCAGAAATACTATCTAAGATGAGTTATGAACCGATTTTAAGGTCCTTCAATATAGAAAGAGCAAGAGAAGAAATCAAGAGAATAAGCCCTGTATTTGTTTTTAATCTTGTCGAAGCTATTAATGGAAAAGAATCTTTAAGCTATCTTGCTCCAGAAGTTTTTGAACAAGAAGGTGTTCCATACACCGGATGTACAAAGAGTGCTTTTGTAAAAACAGCTAATAAAATTTCAGCAAAAAATATTTTAAATGAAAATGGGATCACAACACCTTATTTTCTAACATTAGGAGATTTATCTAAAGAAGAACTTCAAGGAAGAAAATTTCTTCTTAAATCTGCAACAGACCACGCTTCCAGGGGTCTTGAAGCAACTCTTTATCAGGATAAAGACTCAGTAGAAAGGGCTCTTAAATCAAGAGGTATTGATTTCTTTGCAGAAGAATATATTGAAGGAAGGGAATTTAATATCTCAATTATAGGCCTTATTTCTAAAGGAATCGTTCTGCCTATAGCTGAAATGCAATTTAAAGATTGGAAAGAAGGAAAATTAAAAATAGTTGATTATGATGCAAAATGGAATCCAAATGCTCATGAATATTCTGCTACAGTAAGGAATTTTGATTTTTTAGAAGAAGACCAGAATTTAATTAAAAATCTTGAATCTATCTGTAAAAGTTGCTGGAATCTTTTTGATTTAAGAGGGTATGCAAGAGTTGACTTCAGAGTTTCTGAGCAAGGAATTCCTTATGTCTTGGAGATAAATTCAAATCCATGCATTTCTCCTGATGCAGGTTTTATTGCAGCAGTAGAAAAAGCAGGTATGACTCGTGAGCAAATTATAAGAAAGATAATAAAGTATAGTTGCAATATATAACCAACTAAGTAAAAATAAAAGAATCTTACTAAGTCATATAAGATTACTTCTTGCTAACTTTCGCTTCTTTTAAAAGAAATTTTGCAATTAAGAAAACTACAAAGGCTATTATTACAAAATTGATTATTGCTGCTAACAAAGCTCCCCACCCCAAGTATATTGGGCCGAGTTTTAATTGCGATGTTTGCCAACCTCCTCCTGGAATAAACGGAGTTAATATAGGCATAAGCAAATTGTTAACTACTGATTGAACCAAAGCAACTGCCGCCATACCGATAATGAACGCAATTGCTAATGGAATTATCTTATATTCCCTTAAAAATTCATTGAAGTCTTTAAGAACTCCTTTAAATTTAGATTTCATACCCATCTTTTTTACCCCTTTCATTATAACAGCTTTATTCTTATTTCAGCTTCTCTATTTATCTTCTTTTTTTGTGTTTACACAGCATAAGCATTTTGCATAATCCTGCTAAAATCAAAACAAGTCCTATGAATGCTCCCCATTTCAAAAAAGCCCAATAAGAGTTTGCTAATACAAGCAAACCAAGGACAAGTATTCCAGCACCTCCGAATTTATGCATGCCGTGCATTTCTTGTGGCAACATTTTGCTTTCACACTCCTTTTATGATAATAAAAGATTTTTTTAGTATTTAAATTTAATGCTTAGATTTTTAAATTTTCCATATTCTTAGTTATATGAAAAACAAGAATAATGATTACATATTCATCAACAAAACTCTGTTTTTTCCTGAAAAAGGAATTCTTGCAATAGGAGATTTGCATCTTGGTTATGAATACCAGATACAGCAGAGCGGAGTCTTAATTCCAGAATATCAAATCAAGGAAGTAATTGAAGAATTAAAAATAGTTTTTGATGAAATAAAAGAAAAAAAATTCAAACTTAAAAAAATTATTTTTATTGGAGATATAAAACATTCTTTTTCCTATGAATGGAAAGAAAAAAATTATTTCAGGGAAGTTATAAACTTTTTGAAGGATTATGTAAAAGAAAAGGAGATAATCCTAATAAAAGGAAATCATGATACTATTGATTACTCTTTTTCTGATAAGTTGCAGGATTATTATATTGAAGATGATTTGGCTTTCTGTCATGGACACAAATCTTTTATTGAAATATTCGACAAGAAAATCAAAACTATTATTTTTGGGCATATACACCCTTCAATTATTCTTTCTGACAGCCAAAACATAAAGAGAGAGAAATACAAATGCTTTTTAGTTGGAACTTTTAATAGAAAAAAGATAATAATCCTTCCAAGCTTTCTTGCTACAATAGAAGGAACTACAATTAATGAGTTAAGTGAAGGGTATGAAGATTATTTTTCAATAATTCCAAGAAAAAAATTAATGAATTTTGAAGTTTTTGCCATAGAGAAAAATGAAGTTTATGACTTCGGTAAGATAAAAAATCTAACTTAGGGCGGGCCTGGCCTTGGTCTTGTTATTTTGTTAGATAATCCGAATATACTATTCTGAAATTCTTTTTGAAATCCACCCTTCTCATATTTTTCTACTTCTCTTACTTCTTTTATCTTTGGTATCATTACAATATAAACCATAAATCTTGAAATACCACTTAATAAGAAAATGAATAATAATGAATTCATTCCAAAAATATTGATATTCATTGAAGCTAAAAATCCTCCAAGAGTTGCTCCTATAAAAACACCAATGCCATTCAGAATATTGAAATAAGCAACGCATAAAGCAACTCTTTGTCTTGTAACTGCATCGTATATGAAATTAACAGTTGAAAGATTAAATCCTGCCCAAATAAGCCCTGAAATAAACTCTGCTGCAAAAAGATAAATAATAACAGCAGTTGGATTAATTCTTATAATCCAAGGAGTTAAGAGCCACATAATAGGAACAAGCGGGATAAAAACACCTGTTAAACGCAAAACCTTCAGATTTCCATATTTATCTGCAATTTTTCCCCATAAAGGCATGGAAAATAATGAACCTAAAGAACTTGAAATTACAATTATAGTCCAAATTGTATAAGTGAAACTAAGGTCTTTCAGCATGTAAACAGCAAAGAAAGGAGAAGCAATTGCTGTTCCAAGGTTTATAAGAGAAATAAATACTGTAAATTTTCCAAAATTGCTTTCTGGGATTTTTTTCAAAAATTGCCAAAAAGTGAAATAATAATCTTTCCCAAATTTTAATTTTGGTTCGTAATATTTTGTTGCAAGATAGCCTGATACTAATCTGGATATAAATGCAATTCCAAATAATATAAGAAAACCGATGAACAAATTATTTATTCCCTGGAAATAATTCAATATAAAACCGCATAATAACATTACTCCTAAAGATATTGCTCCGCCAATCTTATTTTTCTTTCCAAAATATTTCCCTGTCTCTTTAGAAACAACGTCTTTCATCAAAGAATTCCATGCAGGAGAAAGAAATGCTCCAAAGATAATGAAGAGAGTATAGAAAATAATCATTAAACTTGCGCTAAGGCCATGATTAAGTCCTTTGTTGAAAAAGAAAAAGCCAACAGCAATCATTGGAAGCCACATTAACGCTTGCAAAAAAATACTGATTACTACTATTTTTTTTCTTGAATATTTTTCAATTGCTCTTGAACTAAAAAGTTGGGAAAGGTTTCCTAATAATGAGGGAATTGAAGTCAGAAGACCAATTTGGGTATTATTGGCTCCAATAGCAAGAGCGTATGGGGTTATGTATCTGGAGCCAGCACCGTCCATCACGTTTGCTACAGCACCCTCTGTTATACTAATCTTTTTTGTTTGTTCCTTAAAATGCTCTTCTTTGTTTTTGATTTTCAATGTCACCTGTTTTTTCATTTTTCCTCTATAAAATTTGAGAAATAGCCTAAGTTTTTAAATCTTTTTCAAAAAAAAAACAAGACATAAAGATATTTAAATTATGCTGATGTGATTTTTTTGGATTTGAGATGGCTGAGGAAAAAAAAGAGATTCAAATAAGACTAGTTGAAGGAAAAACAGAGATTAAGAAAGACGAAATTACAGATGTTCTAAAAAGCATTTCTCCTGGAACATTATTAAGAACTGCAATTGTAGGTATACAGAAAGCAAAGACAGGGGGATTAATTGTTGCTTACAATGATTTTACTCAGAATTTATTTGAAGGAGGGTTTAAAATTAATGCAAGATTCACTCCCCAGAGAATAATTGAGTTAAGCAAAATGGACGGCGCAATAATTCTATCAAAAGATTTGAAAAAAATCTTATACGCCAATGTTCTTCTTACTCCAAATAATTCAATTCCTTCTAATGAAACAGGAACAAGACACAAAGCAGCAGAGCGAACAGCAAAACAAGCGAATACTATAGTAATTGCTATATCTCAAAGACGAGATGAGATAACCCTTTTCTATAAAAATTTTAAATATGTCGTAAGAGACAGCAATGAGATAATAAGAAGGGCAACAGAGATACTACAAATTTTGGAAAAACATAGAGAAGTTTTTGAAAGAAATAAAAGAGAACTTGACGATGAAGAATTAAACAAAAAACCAGCATTAAATAAAGCTCTTTTATTAATTCAAAGAGGAGTAATGATTCTAAAGATTTCAGAAACTCTTAAGAGATACATAATAGAACTTGGAGTAGAAGGAGCAATATTAAAATCTCGAGTAAAAGAATTGCTTCACAAAGTTGAAAAAGAAGTTGATGAAGTTATCAAAGATTACTCAAAAATTGGATTAACAAAATCAAAAAGAATATTGCCTACATTAAGCTATGATGACCTTGTAGAACTGGAAAATATAAAACAATGTCTTGGTTTGTCAGAAGATTCTGATATTATTCATGCAAAGGGACATAGGAGCCTCGAAAAGATAGGAATTTCTGAAAGAGATGTTGGAATTCTAATTAAAAATTTCAAAACATTAAAATCAATTTTAGAGGCGCAAAAAGAAGACATTGCTAAAGTCCTTGGAGAAGAAAAGGCAAAGGAAATTCTAGAAAAAATAAACCATATTAAGAGAGGTTAAGTTCCTGTCCTCGTGGTGTGTAAAAGTTTAATTACCAAAAAGATACTTTATTCCTTGCCATTAGTGATTCCACCTTACTAAGATAAGGATTATACCTAAAAGAAAAACAATTGCACCAATTCCACCGCCAACATCACCATTTATAAAAGGGATATATCCTGTTATGAGTATTATCATTACTGCAATTATACACAACCATACCCCATTTTTTCTTGTTAACCATTCTGACGAATGTTTCATAGTATTTCCACAGGCTATTACAATAACTAAACCAAGAACAAAAATCACTGCACCAAAAATATCAATGTCAATATCCCACAAGGTTAATGTTAAGAAATTAAGTAAAAATATTGCAATCCCTATAACACATACCCCAATTCCATTTTTTCTTGTTAGTAGTTTCATCTTAACTAAAAGTAAGGGGGAGATTTAAACATTTCTCTATTAAACGCCCATTGGAAAGAGTTAATCCCTAGAATTTTTTAATATCACGAGGAAACCGTCAGGGAGTTAATCCTTAGAATTAAGTAATCGTGGGGCGTTGAACCAAAAAAGCAAGGGAATTGATTAATCAAGATAGTTTTTTATAGTATATTTCCTTGTATTTTTCTATGGAAAAGAGGCTAGTATCATTTGCTCTTTTAATTGTAATAATCTTATTATTTGTTTCTATACCTTTTGTATCAGCTCAAACTTACTCAGGATTTAATAGATTCACTAATAATCTTAAATTATTTTTTTCTGGAAAGAATAATTACTCAGGATTTAATAGACTTACTGATAATATTAAATTATTTCTTTCTAGGGGAGATAACAAAGTTAGATTAGCTTTAGAGATAAGAGAAAAAGAAGTAAATTCTGCTTTAGAAAATGCAAAAAAGAAGGATACTGAAAGCACAATTAAAAATCTTGAGAAAGCTAAAGATAAACTTGAAATTGTTCAAGAAAAAGTATCTTTAGAAACTTCTGAGGAAGTTAAAACAAGTGTTGAAGAAATAAAAGATAAGATTAAAAAAGATGGTCTTTCAGCACAATTTAATGGTTATGTACTTCAGGAAGAAAAAACGCAATTAGCTGCAGAGCTGACATTAAAGACGTATGAATATTGCAAGGCATTAGCTCAAGAAGACTATAACACAATGTTAAAAGAAGAAGTATGTAATCCTGATACTGCTTCTCCTGGGCTTGAAAAAGAATTAAAAGAATTAAAAGATATTCAAATAAAATCATTTGTTAAATTAATGTTGGATATTCGAAGTTGTATAAATGATCCAGGAACATGCAATTGTGAAGAGAATATTGATATTACTCAAAAAGCAAAATGTGAAAAGATGGTTGCTTTAGCTCTTAAATGTGAGTATAATAAAGATGAAACATCTTGCAGTGAATTAAAAGCTATGGAGCCTAAAGAAGGAGATAGTTTTGCAGAAAGTTTTGTTCCGGATTTCTTAAGGAATCTATTCATAAACAAATCCGATATGATAGATTATGATATACAACCTTCAGATGGAGTTCCTGAAGAGTGTTGGGATGAGAATAATAAACCAGAATGTGAACAATATGATTATTTAAAAGAGACAAATGAGGATTGGGATGAATATGGAAATTATATAGGGAAAAGATCTGAAAACAAAGAACCAACAATGCAAGAATCAATTCCCCAATGTTTTGATGAAAATAATAATTTTTTAGAAGAAAAATGTGGGAAAATTACTGTTGTTAGAAATGAAGAAGGTTTAGTAAATTATCTTATTGGAAATGAAATTGATAATATTATAGAAAACTTTGAAAATGCTTCTGAACAACATACTATTGATATTAATGGAACAGAGGGTCGAACTGTGGTAAATGAAATGAAAGAAGAAATGAATGTTATTGAAAATCAGATAGTTGAAAGAACATATGCTGAAGGAACTGGTCCTAGTGGAGGAGAAGCAGGAGTGGTTATAAAAGGAGATAAAGTAGTTAACGGTGAAGGAGGAGAAGCAGGAGTTGTTGTAGAAGGAGATGAGCAGGGGGTTAAAACAGGGGGTGGAACTGATACAGAGGAGCCTCTTCCTGAACCAGATTTAAATCAAATTAATCCGGACTTATACGATCCTGATGCAAGGGCTCCAGGAGATACAGTAGATGAAACTTACGATGATGCGACAATCAATCAAGGTGGAGGAGAAGAAACAAATATATTTGCTCCTTAAGCTAAAGTTTTCTTTAATATACTCGGATATTTTGGAGTTCTATTTTCAGTTCTTTCGGATTTTCCAGTTCTGTTTAGAATAACGGCAGTTAGCACCAATATCAAGATGGTTATTCCGAGAATCAATGCTCCTAACACCCTTAAAGGATGCCTTGTGATTAAACTTACAATAAAATTTACCATTTTTTACCTAAAGAGTTAAAGTCTTTAAGCTTTTGTGTAATAGATTATATATTCCCATTGTGTCAGATTAATAATACGCTAACGATTATATCTCTCGTAAGATGATATGCCATACAGAATAGCTGTAATTCCAAGAAGAATCACAACTAATGGCGCAAACTGCGGCTTTGAAAAAATATCAAGATTGATGATATTAAATAATTTTTCATTTCCAGCTGTTTGTTTGTACCAAAAATATCCTGCTACAATCATTAAAACTCCAAAGATTAATGGTAATTTTTTCATAATTATCTAAGTTTTATTTGACTATTTTATACATGGGCACGGAGGCTAAAATTCTACGAATTTTGCTAACCGCGCTTTAATATCTGAATGGGCACGGAGGGAATTTAACCCCCTTCTTCTGGGCTGGAGCCAGATATTCTAACGTTGAACTACGCACCCGAACGATGTTCACGAGTTTTCTAAATCGCCCCTGAAGCGAGTGAGCTCGTGAGCATATAAAATTACAAGAAGTAGTTGATTTTTTAATCTTGCTATTTTTCCTTTTTTCCAGTTAGTATATAATGATTTATCTTATCTAAATAAACCATCTCTTCAAGAGAAACATCCTCTTTGACACTTAAATTAATACCAAAGCTTAAGAATATTTTTCTAAGCAATCCTGCATACATCGTATCCATTCTTAGATTATAATGTGGGCAATATTCCTCACAAACTCTACCAAACTCGTTTGAAATATCACTTATTCTTTCTCTAATCACTCTTCTTTCTTTAGGAGCAGTTTCATTCCAAAAACTAAATTTTGCATATAAAGAAGAAACTGTCCTTTTAGAATTTGAATCTGTCTTAACTCGTTTCTTATATTTAGCCTTATACATTCTTATAATAAAAGAATTAACCTTAAAAAGACTGTTATAATCAGAAATCATTAAAGTTTTTTCATGTCGCTTATTTCTTCATCAGAAATAGAACAGCCGTTAAACTTCATAGCATAAAGCAGAGCATCCAAGACATCATGATTTCTCAATTTAATAATCCCTTTTTTATAAGCAATGTAAATCAATTCAGCAGAACGCACGAATCTAAATTCCTTAAAAAATTTAAAATTTTCTTTCTTAGCTGTTATTTTTGTATGCATTTTTTTTAGAAATAATTTTTCTAAATTTTCTGGCCTTTCTCCAAGTATTCTCGTTGTTCTTTCGTCTACTGCTATTACATGTTTTATTCCTTTTTCGTCGAGCAATTTGCTCAATGCTAAGCATGAAGATTCTCCAGGAGCAATGATTTCCATTCCTTTTCCATAACCAAAAAATGTATTATTTGCAATATTTTTGATTTCCTGTGTCATTTTTGAAACTGTTTTTTCATCTATTCCGATAGAAGACGGCATTTCAAGAACTTTTTCCAAGAACAATTCATTTAATTTTAATGCTTCAAGTTCAAATCTTTTTATTTCCATGGGGTTATCTATGATTTCCCATTTTACTTCTTTTGTTATAAGGAACTTTCCTCCAAACATTCTTTTTAAATCACGAAATTCTTCAAGTAGCCCATTCATTGCAAAATTTATCAGTGTGCTTGAATCAAAGATTATTGCCTTTTGCTGATTCATTTGAACATATCTTCCATTGTTTTAATTCTTTTTTTAACTTCAATAGTGTAACCCAATGGAGCATTAGAAATGTCTTGTTTTTGTCCTGCATAAATCGCCAATTCAAATATACTTATCCCTAATAAATTTGCAGTTTTCTCCATAGAAATACCATGCTCGTATATCTTTGATGCTTTGTTTATCTCTGCCTTCCTAAAAACATCCTGAATATAACTTTTAAGTTTTCCAGAGACCTTATTTATAACATCTCTTATCAAACTCATGTTTTCATGAATTTTTGCATCATCGTTTTTTTTAATAGCAATAATTGTGTTTTCGATTGCAGACATAATCTTTTTGTAAAAATCCTCCCAACCAGAAAATTTTTGATATTCCTGCCTTTCAATCATCTTGCTTAGAGAATAGACAATAACTGCAACCAAAACATTGTCTGAGTCCTGCGTTATTGATGCAGTATGAATTGTCTGGTTGCTCAAGACCTTTAGTTTGATAGCGTCATTTTGCTTAATGGCATTTTTTGTTTCCTGAAGGATTCTTAAAACATTCTCTTTTTCCTGCATAATTGAAAAAAGAAAATATAGTTAATAAATGTTGTTTTCCAAAATTTTCAAAGAGTTTTTATATCATAATTTCTTGTATTTACTATGAAATATACAATCTTAGATACAAACTTTATACTGTCGTGCATAAGAAAGAAGATAGATTTTTTTGAAAAGATTCCTTTAATGGGAATGAAAATCATTATTCCTTCAGAGGTAATAGATGAGATAAGAAAATTTTCAAGACAAGGAAGGGGAAATCTAAAGCAGGAAGCAAAACTCGCGTTAGTTATTTTGGAAAACCAAGAATTCAAGAGAGTTGATTTATGCAACAAGAATGTGGATAATGGAATAATAAAATTAGCTGAGAAAAATAGGGATTATATAATTGCAACATTAGATACAGGGATAAAAAACGAAACTAAAAACTCGATTTTGTTAATAAGAGGGGAAAAGGAATTAGAAGTGATGTAAGAAGTAACCTTTTTAAACCAACTTCAATTATAATTTTTGAGAAAATGTTCTATCTAACTGAAGTCGAAGACTATATACGAGTAGAGCCAAAATTATTTGGTTTGCCTACTGTAGAATCCGTCGAAAAACAACTTAAAGAGACTTATGTTGAATATTATGACAAGGAAGTTGGCAAAGTTATTTCTGTAATTGATGTGCTTGAAGTTGGAGAAGGCGTGATTATTCCAGGAGATGGAGCTGCATATTACCGTTCAAGATTTAAACTTCTTACATGGCATCCTGAACTTCAAGAGCTTGTTTATGGAGTAGTTTCAGAAATAACAAATTTTGGGGCGTTTATAGATATGGGAGTTATGAAAGGTATGATTCACATAAGCCAAACAATGGATGATTATGTGAGCTTCAGCAAATCAAACACATTAATAGGAAAAGCGAATAAAAGAAGCTTGAAACAAGGAGATTTATGCTTAGCAAGAATTGTCGCGATAAGCCATAAGGGAGGAGAGCTTAAAATAGGATTAACAATGCGTCAGCCTGGCTTAGGAAAATTAGAATGGATTAAGGAAGACCAAATAAAAAAAGTGAAAGCAGAGCAAAAAGCTCTGAAGGCAGAAGAAAAAACAGTAAAGGGGGGAAAGAAGAAAAAGAAATAAAATGATAACTATTGAAAGTTATGTTGGCTCGAAAGACGAGAACTTGAAAGATTTAATGATAGAGGTAGATAAACCTTCAGTTAACAATCAGAATATTCTTTATATAGGTCAAGTTAAACTCTTAGGTGATTTAGAAACAGACTTATATCATTATTTATCTTCAACAGTAATGGTAGTAAAAGATAAAGAAAAATCAAGGATGTCTGTAATTGCTTCAAGAGAAGAACAAAAATGGATAAAACAAAATTTAGAAAGGGGATTAGGAATAAAATTAATTTAAAATGGCAAAACAAAAGGCATGCAAAATCTGCAATACAATTTACGAAGGAGAAAAATGCCCAAAATGCGAATCAAAAGAATCAACAGATGGATTCAAGGGAAGAATAGTCTTATTAAATCCAGAAAAATCAGAAATTGCTCCGAAATTAAAATTAAAAGATAAGGGCAATTTTGCAATTAAAACTAGATAATAAATGCAAATTCAGGGAATTTACATAATGGAAGAATACAAAATATTAGAAGAAAGAGAAAATCCAATATTCAAAAGAAAGGAATTAAAAATCAGCATTATGTCAAATGTTGCTCCAAAAATTCAGGAAGTAGAAAGTTTTCTTTCTGAAAAATTATCAACGCAGCAAGAAAACATAAAGATTAAGAAAATAAAAGGAAGATTCGGCTCTTATAATTTTGTAATTTTTGCAAATGTTTATGCTTCAAAAGAGGACAAGGAAAAAACAGAGCCAAAATCTAAAAAAGAGAAAAATAAAGCAGAAAAGAAAGGGGAACAAAAATGAAAGTAATTACTAAAAAATATATCCACCCAACAATAAGTATAATCTTGCAAGAAAGATTTCCCAAAGATTCTGAAGAATTAATTCGTATCGGGGAGATTTATAAGGGCATGTACAATTGTCATCCTTACTTTCCTGATAGAGTCATTTTTTTATATCATCATAACATAGGAACTACTGTGTTATCTGGAGGTAATTGTGTAAAGATTATTGGAAAGAAAAAAGATGTTTTAAGAACAAAAATAAATTTAGAAGAAAAATGTGGAATAAATCTAACAGATAATATAAAATGAGCAAAAAAGCAACTGTAAAACAAGGGAAAAAACCGCATAAGAACAAACCGACTAGCAAGAAGTATACTAAATATAAAATAGAAGGAAATGTTGTAAAAAGGGAAAAATTCTGCCCTCGTTGCGGTCCTGGAGTTTTTCTGATGAATTCTCAAAAAAGATTGTATTGTGGAAAATGCCATTATTCCGAGTTTGAGAGTAAAGCCCAATAGATTTCAACGCATTTAGTCCCGAACGAGCAGAGTTTGAAAGTAAAGCCCAATAAGATATCAAGAATTAACTAAATACATTAAGTGTATTGGATATAATTTCTTTTCTATCTGATTTACGTCCTGTACCTTCAATTCCATATAGTACATATCCTTCAATAGATTTTCTCTTTTTTTTAATGTCTTCTTTCAATAAGGATTCGCTTTCTGTTAAACCTTCATCTGAAACTTCAGTATAAAGGTCTGAATTAGAAAGAATTCCATAATGGATTTTATAAATAAAATATTTTGCCTTTTCCATATTGATTCAATTATAACCTTATTTAAAAAGATAATTATAGAATAAAAGATTTAAGAAATAAGATTAAAAACAATTAACAGTGCCAGATTTTAGACTGGATTAATAGTTTCGAACGAGCAGAGTTTGAAAGCAAAAAGTGGAATTTATCCTCTTTCTGTACAATAAATTATTTAAACGTTTAACTTTGTGTTATATGATGAAAATTTTATTAGTCGAACCAAACATAGAAGGGTATACTTTAATGCCGAGCATGTCTTTGGCAATTTTAAAATCTTATGTGAATAATAGGACAAAGCATAAAGCAGAGATAGCCGATTTTATCTTCAACAAAAAAAATTGGAAGGAATATTTAAAAATGAAAATAGAAAGATTCCAACCAGATATAGTCGGATTTTCTGTAATGAGCTTTACATATAATCAGGCATTAAGAATGACGAGATTTATCAAAAAAAATTATAATCTTTTAATAATTTACGGGGGAATTCATGCTATTCTTATGCCTGAACAAACAATAAACAATAAGGAAGTAGATATGATATGCACATGTGAAGGAGAAGAAGTATTAAAAGAATTATTGGACAAAAATTTGAATTGCAAAAATGTAAGAGGGATATGGTATAAAGATAAAGAAGGGAAGATTATAAGGAATATCAACAGGAAATTGATACAAAATCTAGATAAATTGCCTTTTCCTGATTTTGATGATTATGATTTGAAAAAATATTTTTTGATAAGCAATCATAATTTACCAATAATGGCTTCTAGAGGATGCCCTTATAACTGCACATACTGCAGCAACCATGCGATAAAGAAAAAATTAAAGGGAAAATATGTGAGATTCAGAAGCGTAAAGAGCATTATAGATGAAATTGAATTAAGAATAAAGCAATATTCTAATAAGGGGATGAGATACCTTTTCTTTTACGACGACATATTCATACTGAACAAAAAGTTTGTATTTGACTTCTGCAAAAAATTTAAGGAAAAGGGATTCGATAAAGTAATCAAATGGAACGCTAATGTAAGAGCAAATTTAGTAACAGACGAGATTATAAATGCGATGAAAGATGCCGGTTGCTATGAAGTAAGAATGGGTGTTGAAGCAGGCAATGATTATATCAGAAATGAAGTCTATAAAAAAGACATAAGCAAGGAACAGATATTCAATGCAGTAAATATAGCAAAAAAATATGGGATTCGTGTAAGGTTGAATTTCATAGTAGGCGCGCCTTATGAAACTCCAGAGATGATAAAGGAAACTGTAGATTTAGCAGATAAAATCAATGCTGATTATGAACTCTTTGCAATACTAATGCCTCTTCCAGAAACTGAAATGAAAGAATTATGCGAAAAAGAAGGCTTGATAGAGCAAGAAGGATTTAGAAATTCTCACGAAATGTATATAGATCCAGTAATAAGAACTAAATATACCACAAGAAAGCAAATCAAAAAGATTGTGAGAAATATTCGTATTTATCAGATTAAAAAATATCTGTCAAGGGGGATAAGAATGAAAGGATTCGTCTTTTTATGGGACCTGCTGGCTTTTTTTGTTTATTACAGGGTTAAATATGGATTGGAAATAGATAATGCTTTTAGATTTACAATAAATAAGTATTACCTTGGAAGATGATTTTGATATAGAGAAATAAGATTAAAAACAATTAACAGTGCCAGATTTTAGACTGGATTACTTAACAATTAATAATCATTTCAAACCCGATTGAATTTCGGCATTCGCCTCTTCCTACGGGTTTCATCTCTTCATATGAATTGATTATAACCCTGGGAGATTCTTCAAGTTGATCAAAAAGATAACTTGAAGCCTCTCCTGGGGAAAAAGAGGTGATAGAAAATCCAAGATATGCCTCTATATAAATCTTTCTATTTTGTTACCCTTAAAAAATGACATGCGGTACTTAATATAAAGTAGTGAATTCTTATTTCAATCATTAAATAATTAGGCACTACAATAGAAGGTTATTAGGCACTACAAACAATTATAAAAGCCTTTTTCTTAAATAAAATATGAATAAAGAAGAAAAAAAATCCGTAAAACAAGAACAGATTCATGATTTACTCTTTAATCGAGAAATTGGGTGGCAGGAAATTATTTATGATTTGATTAATACAGAACAATTAGACCCGTGGGATATCGATATAATAATCCTTGCAGACAGGTATTTAGAAAAAATAAGGCAGATAGAAGAAGCAGATTTTTTTGTTTCCAGCAAGGTTTTGCTTGCTGCATCCCTTCTTCTAAGAATCAAGTCAGAGATTCTTTTGGATAAATACATAAAAAGCATTGATGAAATTCTTTTTGGCAAAAAGGATGGTAAAAAACATGCTTTGGAAAGGATAGATTTAGATGAAGAAATCCCTGAATTAATCCCAAAAAGCCCTCTTCCAAGGTTCAAAAAAGTCACTCTAAATGAATTAATTGAGTCTTTGAATAAGGCAATTGTTACAGAAAACAGAAGAATAAAGAAGAGTATAGTAACAAGAAGCGCATTAATAGAAAGTTCATTTTCCTTGCCCAAAAGGAAATTTAGCATAAAAGATAAGATAAGAGAAACTTACAGGGATTTGTATGACCATTTCAAAGAAAACAAAGAGAAAAAGAAAGTATCATACACAGAATTTATTGGAAAAGAAAGAGAAGAGAGAATAATTTCCTTCCTTCCCCTTCTTCATCTTGAAGACCAGAAAAAAGTTTGGCTTGAGCAAGAAACACATTTTGACGAGATATACATATGGCTGAAAGAAGTTTTTCTCAAGAACAATCCAGATCCATTTGCAGATTTAAAGAAAGGATTAGAAGAAGAAATGAAAGAACTTGATAGAGAAGGAAAAGAAAGACTTGAAAAGATAAATAAAGAATTTGAAAATCCTATTGGAGAATGAGAAAAGTTACATTAACAACAGTCAAAAATTTATTATTAAATGGATTATTTTCTATTGGCGAAGGATTGTATTCAATTGGCGAGGGAATGGCAAGTTTATTTGAATATAATCTTCGTATAAAAATTCTTTCTGATGAAGAAGCTTATAAAAAAGATTGCGAAAATCTAAGAAGAGATTGGGAAGTAGTTGGGAAAGATTTGGAAAAGGCAATAAATTCAAAAAGATAATTTAAAGAATAAGGTTTTTTTATTATATTTATGAAAGCAGCAGTTTTATTCTCGGGCGGAAAGGATTCGTGCTATTCTTTGTATTTAGCAAAGAAAAAAGGGTATGATATAGCATGCCTTATTTCAATCTTCTCTAAGAATAAAGAAAGCTATATGTTTCATACTCCTTCAATATCACAAGTAGGGCATCAGGCAAACGTTATGAGAATTCAATTAATAACAAAGGAAACAGAAGGTGTGAAGGAAAAAGAGCTGGAAGATTTAACTGAAGTGATCAAACAAGTTAAGGAAAAATATGAAATTGATACTTTAGTGACAGGAGCAATAAGAAGCGATTATCAACTTTCAAGAATAAAAAGAATATGCGATAACCTTGGATTGCAGTGCTTTAATCCTCTTTGGCAGAAAAATGAAGTGGAATATCTACAAGAATTAATTGATAACAAGTTTAAAGTGATTATAACTGGAGTATTCGCCTTTCCATTAGACAAATCATGGTTGGGTAGAGTTATTAATGACAAATTTATTAAAGAAGCCAAGATTTTAAATGAGAAGTATAAGATTCATATTGCAGGAGAAGGAGGAGAATTTGAAACTTTTGTTGTTGATTGTCCTCTTTTCAAAAAACCATTAAAAATAAAGAATAAAAAAATATTCGGAGAAAAAAATTCCTGGAGAATGGAGGTAGAAATAGGATAATAAAAAAATGGAACTTCATCCTGAAAAAGACCAGCATCTGCTTTTGAATGATGAAATTATAGGAAGAATTATAAAAGAATCCAAACTTTCAAAGGAGGATAAAGTTCTTGAAATTGGTGCAGGAACAGGAGTTCTGACAAAAGAGATTGTTGAATTAGCTGGGAATGTCCTGGCTTTTGAAATAGAGAAAAGTTTCAATAAGAGATTAGATGAAATAGACAATGAAAATCTTGCAGTAATCTATGACAATGCCTTAGATTACAGTTGGAAAGGATATAACAAGATTGTTTCAAATATTCCTTATTCTTTATCAGAACCTATAATAATGAAAGCAATTCAAGATGAAGTAGATTTTATGGTTTTGATGCTTGGGGAAAATTTCAAAGAAATTCTGGAAAGAAGGGAAACTAAAGCAGGAGTAATAGCGAATTTGTTCTATAATATAAAAATAATTATGAAAGTTGATAAAAAAGAATTTGTTCCTCCTCCAAGAGTTGATTCATGGGTTGTAAAATTCGAAAGAAAAACAGAATTAACAGATGTAGAAGAACTTCTTCAAAGTATCGTAATGAAAGACGGAAAAATAAAAAATGCAATTCTTTTTTCTCTTGTTGATTTTGGGAAAACAAAAAATAAAGCAAGAGAAATAATTAATAATCTTGGAATTGACAAGCTTGTCCTTGAAAAGCCTGTTCAAAGCATGACAGGTAAATTTCTGATGATGCTGGAAGAGAGACTAAAAGAAATTATGTTAAATGAGATAGAAGAAGATATTTAGAAGTTGGAAATATTTGGAGAAAAGAAGATTAGTTAATTCCCATGATTTTTAATGCATTTTGTTTTTATACTGTTAATTTTATTAACAGTTTCTTTTGAAAAATGTTTTAGTTCTTTTATATCATCAGAAGCAGTGTCAAGTTTATGCATTGCCCAACCAACGAGATAAACCGCTCCAAAAATAGGAGCATATTCAATTAATTCAGGAGTGTTAATAATCCCAGAAACTTTTAATATCAACCAGATAAAGATGCCTGCAAGAACAGCCCATGCAATTATATCCCAAAAAGTTAGTCGTCCTCTTTTCATATTAATCATAATTTACTTATATTAATATATTTTTCCTTTCCTGTCTCCATATCTTTAATCTTCATCTTTCCTTTCTTGATTTCCTCTTTTCCTACGAATATAACTTTGTTAATTCCATAACTATTAGCGTAATCAAGAGCCCTTGTAGGCTTCCCATAAAATAAAACAATATTTTCTCCTTTATCTCTTAGTTTTTGTGCTATAGCAACTGCTTTTTTATCTTCTCCAATTGACAAAACAAGAATTTTTTTATTGTTTGCCTTAACCTTTGAAATGATTGCTAGTCTGTCAAGTCCAAAAGAGATTCCTGTTGATTGTATATTATTTATCACGTAACTTCCTCCAGCGCATATTGTTTCTCTTATATCCTTGCTTTTTATCTCGAATACATTCCCATTGTAATAACTTAATCCTCTTACCAAACTTGGCTGGAAATTTATTTTTAAATTATAATATTTGCAAATTTTTTTCAATTCTTCAATTTCCTTGTATGCTTTGTATTTTTTGAAGTAAATTTCTGGCTTTTTGAAAATAGAGAGCAATTTTTCTGCTTTAAGTTTCTTTAAGTTTTCTTTTATTTCTTTTTCTCCTATTTTATCAAGCTTATCAATTTCCCTTAATATTTGCTCTTTGTTTGCTTTAATTCCTATTTCTTCAAGAATTTCATTGATTAATTTTCTATTACCAATGTAGATATCATAATTAATATCCAATTTATTCAGAACTTCTTTTGCAATCGCCAAGATTTCTGCTTCATCCTTCCATGTTTCTGAATTCATTCCAACAATGTCAATATCACATTGGGTAAACTGCCTGAATCTTCTGGAATTAGAAGGCTCGTCTCTGAAAACTTCTCCAATTTGATATCTCTTGTAAGGAAGTTTTTTGTTTTTTACAATTCTCTTCAATTGAAATGTAAATTCATATCTCAAAGCAAGTTCCCTGTTTCCCTTGTCTTTTAATCTATAAACATCACTGACTGCTTCATCATTATTGTTTTCTCCTCTGACAAAATTCTCTTCTTCTATTATTGGAGTGTCAGCAAGTTCAAATCCATATTTTTTGAAAGTTTCAGCCAATATTCCTTTTATTCTCTGTCTTTTTTCAGCTTCCTCTCCTGTAAAATCCTTAAAACCTTTAACAAGTTCCATTTTATTTTTTATTCTCCAGGCTTTTGTTTAATTGTTTATTTAATTCTTCTGTTCTTTTAATTATGTTTTTAATTATTTCTTTGATAACTCTGTCATTACCTTCATTAATATCTTTAATAGACCAGACAATTACTTTTTTTCCGTATCTTTTATTTTTATCAAATACCTGCGGAGGAACATTATCAGCAACAACAACTGTCACATTCTGCCAAGCCATTACCTTTGAAGTTAATCCACTTACTCTCCCCTTTATGTCCAAGCCAAATTCCTTAGCTATCTGCATAGTACGGGCGCTTAATGATTGTCCTTTAATTAATCCAGCACTTTTAGCTTTAATATTCTTGTTCTTGTTTATTTTATTAAAATAAGCTTCTGCAATTCTGCTTCTAAAGCGATTATACCTGCATACAAATAGGATGTTTATTTTTTCCATTTTCTTTTGTTTGTTTCGTTCGAGGGCGGATGGGGAGAATCGGACTCCCGTTATGCGAGCCACAGTCGCACGTTCTGCCACTGAACTACAACCGCCATTGTAAGACACCTGCGGTTTCTTAACACTCAATTTCCTTTTAAGCACTGAAGAAACGATTTCTTCAATTGCCTCCGATGGAAATCGCATAACCAAGGTATCTATATTTAATTTAAGAAGAAAAGGTATAAAAATATTCGCACAGCTAAAAAAATCGTTCCTAATGATGCCGGCAGTAAGACATTTTAGCTGTCATAAAAACATCAATTTCAAAGAGTTTTTAAAGTTAACCAATATGAAACTTTATTAAAATGAAAAACAAATATGAGTTATTGGCACCTGCAGGAGATTTTGCAATGCTTGTTGCTGCTGTCAATGCAGGAGTAGACGCTGTCTATTTTGGACTGAAAGAATTTTCGATGAGAGCAAATGCAGGAAATTTTACAATAGAAGACTTAGATAAAATAGAAGGGATATGTAAGCCAAAGAAAGTGAAGAGATACTTGACATTAAACACTATTATTTACAATAGCGAATTAACGGAAATAGGTGAAACAATAAAAAAGGTAAGGGGAAAAGTCGATGCAATAATCTGCTGGGACATGGCAGTAATTCAAGTTTGCAAAAAGAATAAAATTCCTTTTTTTATTTCTACGCAAGCAAGTGTTTCAAACATAGAAGCAGCAAGATTTTACAAGAAGTTGGGAGCAAAAAGAATTATTCTTGCTCGTGAGCTAAATTTAAAGCAGATTAAAGAGATATCAAAAGTTATTGATATAGAATGCTTTGTTCATGGAGCTATGTGCACTGCTATTTCTGGAAGATGTCTTACTTCTCAATTCTTATTCGATAAATCTGCAAATCGTGGAGAATGCTTGCATCCATGCAGAAGAAGTTATGTTGTAAAAGATGATGAAGGAAATGAATTGAGACTTGAAAACAACAAGATTCTTTCAGCGAAAGACCTCTGCACCCTACCATTTATTGAAAAGATGAAACAAGCAGGAATAAGGGCGTTTAAGATAGAAGGAAGAAACAGAGATCCAAGGTATGTTGATGTTGTAGTAAGAATCTATAGAAAGGCACTCGATAAAGCCTTAAATGAAGAAGAAATTAGAGAAGGGATTAGAGAATTGAAGAGAGTTTATAATAAAGGATTCTCTTCTGGTTTTTATTTACATCTTCCAACATCAGATGATTTCGCGAGAATAGAGCATAACGCTTCTGAAGAAATGAAACATTTTGTTGGAAAAGTTACCCATTATTTTGATAAGGCCGGAGTTGCAGCAATAAGATTAGTTTCTGAATTAAAAGTAGGAGATGAAATTGTAATAATTGGAAGTGCAACAGGAATAGTAAATTCAAGAATTGAATCAATGCAGATTAATAATAAAATAATTAAGAAAGCAGAAAAAGGGATGGAGATAGGACTAAAAGTTTCAAAAGTAAGGAAAAATGACGACATTTACATAATTAAAAAGTCATTGCACAAACGACTTGATTAAAAAAATTAAAAAGTAAAAGAAGTCGTTTGTGAGCAATACTTAGCAACTCCTGATTCATCTTCAAAGTAAACTGTTGCTTCCACTTTGCTTATAAATGTAGCACTTAATATTCCTGTAGGAACGTTTGTTAGTACTCTTCCTGCTACAGGTTCTATATTACCTTCAGCGTCATAGACCTTTGCACTTGTAGTATTTCTGAACACTAATTTAACTCCAGCAATTACATCATTTCCTGTTCCTGTTCGTACCAAAGTAACCTGACAGACTTTATTGGGAGTTCCATCACTACAGTTTGCTTGTGATGCTCTTACATCAACATTCAAACATTTTGCACTAATGTCTAAAGTCCCACTACCAGTTTGTATGACATTTCTAACAACAGCCCAAACAATCCCTATTGCAACCAACACCAAAACAATTATTATAAGTGTTGTAACGATTGTTGAAAGGCCTCTTTTGTCTCTCATCATGTTAACCTCCTTTTAAATTAATATAATTAATTAGTTTTAGTTTAAAAATGTTTCTTATCTCTATAAAATACGTCAGAACTTTTTAATACTTTAATCTTTGAGGTTATAATTATCCAATAATCTGAAATATTCCTCTCTGTCAATCACTTTATCGCTTTCAGATAAGCCAATTTGTTCTGATAGTTTCCAGAATGCATCTGGATGATATCCTTGCTTTCTTAATGATGCTATTGTTGGCAATCTTTTATCATCCCATCCAGAATATTTTTTTTCTTCAATATCTTTTCTGAATTTTGTAGTTGAAAGCTCCATATTTTTAAAATGAATTCTTCCTAAAAAAGCAGTCCAAGGAAATTTTTTATTCAATGTTTTGTAAATCATTTTTTGCCTTTCTGCGTTGTCTCTGTGATCTTTCCCTCTTATAATGTGCGTCATTTTCAATTCAATGTCATCCACTGCAACAGCAAGATTCATCAATGGCCAAACTCTGTATTTGTTTCCTTGCCTTGGATGTTTTTCAACATTTATTCTTGCTAATGGAAAATCTCTCATTGCAGGATTTTTATCTTTCATATTCGATTTAAATCTTATAACAGCATCTCCGCTGTTAAAGCCATTCTTGTCAAGCATTTTCTTCCATCTTACAATATTTTCTTTCACATCCGATTTTCTGCAAGGACAATTCTTTTTGGCTTCAACAAACTCCTTAAATTTTTCAGAAGAGCATTTGCAAACATATACTGCTTTTTTCTTAATCAGTTTTTCAATGTAGTTATAATATATTTCCATTCTTTCTGATTGGATTATAATTTTTGCTTTGTCATCAAAGAGCCATTTGGCTTCATCTTCAAGCATCTTGTAAGCAGGAGGGTAAATATTTTCTGGATTGGTGTCTTCTATTCTAAAATAAAATTTTCCCCTGTATTTTTTGAAATATAAAAAAGAGATGCATGCAGTAGCAGCGTGTCCTATGTGCATTGGTCCTGAAGGTGATGGAGCAAATCTCATTATAACCCCTTTTTTCTTGTCTACATCAGGAAGTTCTTCAAGCCCCTCTCTCGCAGGCCTCTCACTTACCTGCTTTTCTAATTTCTCAAATTCTTTTTGTTGTTGTTCAATTGATAAAGAATTTACACTAAGAATTATTTCTGAAATTTTTTTCCCATACTTCCCAACTTCGCTTCTTTTTAATCCTTCGTTAAACAAAGAAGATATGACAGGAGATTGCATTGCTTTTCCTTCATGAGCTAATGCGTTTTTCAAAGCATATGCTCTTGTTTTTTTCTCCAGATCTTTCATAAATAATTAAAAGAAGAAGGATTAATAAATTTATTCAAAAATAAAAAGGGAAAAATAAAGGAAAAATAAAAAAGAAAAAAATTAAGCGAATGCTTCTTTTACTTTCTTGCTGAATAAGAGGTATCCTATAATGAGCAAATAAAGCACAAGAGAGATAATTCCATTAACCTGAACTGCTTTAGATTGAATGAAAGTTAATCCTACCCTTAGTACCCCTAAACAAAACAAGACTATTACTGCTATTCTTGCCCAGTTTTTTGCTTTCCACAAGCCTCTTCCAATAAACAATGTTAAAACTGCACATAGAATTACAGAGATTCCTACTATAAACATTCTCGGAGTGAATAAAAGCCCAAAAATAGCTGTTACAACTGAACTAGCAACAGAAACAATAAAAACTAAGCTCAGGAGTATAGGTACAGTTTTAGATATTAAAACTAAGATACTTCCTCCTAAAAGCATTAAGACTCCAAAGGCAATTCCTAGTAATGCTCCAACATAGTTTAGAATAGAAACCACTTTTATTCCTAAAGGCAAATCTTTGGATCCGTTTATTAATCTTGCTCCAAATTGCCCTCTTCTGTTCATTTTATGTCTCTTTCTATTCATCTTACCTCCTTTCATAAATCATTAAAAGAAATAGAGTTAATAAATTTATTCAAAAAGAAAAAAGTAAAAGAAAAAATAAAGAAAAAAATTAAGCGAATGTTTCTTTTACTTTCTTGCTAAATAATAAATATCCTCCGATAACTCCACTTATTACAAGACTTGATACGCTGCCTGCAATATTTCCCTGAATCATAGATACTATAGATGAAAGCATTCCCAAACACATAAGGATTATCTCTACAATTCTTGCCCATTTTTTTGCTCTCCATAAACCCCTCGCAATAAAAATTTGTAAAATTCCAAGACCAACTAATAAAATTCCTAATATAATAAATAAACCAGCACCTAATACTCCAAGTATTGGATTTTCATCGATTATAGAACTTAACATTCCCCCCCAACCATCAATATTATTCCAGCAAGCAATAAAAAACCAGAGCCGATATAACCCAAGATAGAAATTATCTTTACTCCTACTGGAACTTCTTTTGGTTTATCGGTTGTTCCTGTTGCTAATTGCCCTCTCCTATTCATTCTTCTTTTCATCTTACCTCCTTTCATAAATCATTAAAAGAAATAGAGTTAATAAATTTATTCAAAACTAATCTTCAACTTTTTTTCCAAAAGCTCAATTCTTTGCTTTAAATGATAAATCTGATTCGATAAATCTTCAATCCTTTTAGTTAAATCCATCAGCATCTTTCCAAGTTTTTTCTTTTTGTCTTCGCTTTCTGACATATTAACATAGCCAGAATTTGCTTCATTGGTAGAAGAATTTTGGCTTGAAGCTAAATTTCCAAGGAATCCAAAATTAGAAGAACTTTTTTGCGAGGTATCGGACGAAGCCTGTGCTGATTTTTCCTGTTGTCTTTTATAACCTGGAGTTAAATCAACTACCCTCTCTTTTTTACTCTTTCCGAATAATCCCATGGATTATATAAAGACAAGTTGTTTTTAAATTTAGCGAAAGATAAATAGTAGAAACATTTTTTAAACACTTTATCCTTAAAATAAATATGGTAGTAAGTATTCAACAGATTATTGGGAAGATTAATCCATGGCTTTATGCAAAAAACGGGTTTGAACTTCTTAGGAAATATGGTTCTCCTGAGAATATTCCTACAGAAGAAGTCATACCCCAGGCTATTATATACTCCAAAGAAGGCGAGAGATTTGAATTAAACAAAAAAGGAGCAGAAGCATCGCATAAACTTGTTTATGATTCTTCTTCAGAAACTTTAGAACCAATCTATTTTTTTATTATAGATTTATTGAATGACTTCGCGCTCTCTCCGAAAAAGTACATTGATAACTTCAGTTCAACTCCTGGAAGCGGACACTTTGCTGAATTGGGACAAAGAGCAACGATAATGCAGCAACAAGCAACCAAGCTTCTTGGAGATGTGAATACTGTTCTTAGAAGCGTTTTAAATATAATTTATGATTTGAAAGAATTCAAGATAAGGCTTGAGCATTATCAAGGATTGAAGTCAGGCAAAAGAGAAGAACAACAGGCTTCTGTATTAGCATTAAAGCAAATATGGATGGATAAAGTAGATATTATGAAAGGAAATTCAAGCATAAAAGCAATGGCATTGGGACAAGCAGGTTATCAAACTTTGATTGACGCATTTTTAATTGCAAAAGATGATAAAGATATAGACAATATTGATTTGAATGACAGAGTCAAAAGAATTCTAAAACCAAGAATACAAGAATTTAGCCTATGGCTAAGGGAATCAGAGAGGGAATTAAGAAAAAGGTATGAATTGGAAAAAACTTATTTAAGAAGCCAGGTGAATAGTTTGAAATTGTATGCAAGATGGGTAAAACCGTATTTAAGAGCAGCTCAGGACCTTGAAAGCAAAGAACCTGGAATGGAACCAGAATTAGTGAAGACATTCAATACTATAATGCTTGAATTGACTCTGCTTGGAAAAACTGAATTGAACATTCATGATGAAGCATTAAAGGGAAATCTTCCTGCTGATTTTTCAGGAGAAAGGTTTCAAAGAACGTTAAAAAGAAAATACTACAGCTGCATCTTAGTTGATTTCACTTTCAGGGGAATTCCACAAAGAGTAAGCCAACAAGCACATTATGTATTCGGCGGAAGAGCAGAAGTAACCTTTAGGGCTTATTCTCTAAACGACGATGAATTGAAAAAAATAGACGAAGAAATGAAAAAATCAGAAGTTAATGATATTCTTAGTTTGATTGAAGGAACAACATCGGATAGTTTGGGAGGATTGGAAGAGGAAATAAATTCTTTCTTAGAAGAAGAAACAGAAAAGGAAGAGAAACCAAAAGACAGTTCAAATCCTTTTTTAGCAATGTTTGGCGTATACAATGAAAAAAACATACCAGGAAAAAAAGAAGAAAAACCAAAAGGAATAATTGTTACTCCAGATAGCTGGATTGAAATAAATCATTTCAGGCCCTTAACAGCATTTAATGCAAAAGAACTCGTATTTAATATATTTGATGTGTATAAAAAAGCTCACGGTATGCCAAGTTATACTTAAAACATGAAAAAAAAGCAGAGTAGAAAAGAAATTGATTCTAAAGAAGATAAAAAAAAGAAACCAAAGGAAAGTGAGATAAAAAAAAGCGAGGGTAAAGAATCTGATTTAGAAAAGAAAGTTGAAGAAAAAAATGAAGAAGAGGAAATTGAAGAAGAATTCAATGAATTCAAGGAATTTGTTCCGCAAGTTGCTCCGCAAATTGCAACACGGTCGCCAGTTCTTGAAAGAATTAACAGAGTAACACAAACTCAGCAAGAAGTAGAAATTCCAAATCAGACAGCAAAAACAGAAAACAAAAGAATAGATTATTCGACAGTGTCAAACCTTACAAATGAGCCAAAATATAATTTTTCTGTGAATGATGAACAAGAGGAAAGGAAATATGAAACAAATTTTGTTCCTCCTGTACTATCAAGAAAAGATAGTCAATCAATGAGGCAAGAATTTTTAATGCCTTCAGACAGAAGTTGGAAAAGTGAAAATTCAAACATAGATTCACAGTCTGTTGAATGGGACATTTTTGAAGATATAAAAAAGCTTCCTTTTGAAACTGAACAAAAAAAGTATAAGCCATTCAGATTAAAATAAATTTTAGATAAATTAATAAATTAATTTTACTACTATAATCCATGGCAAATGGTGATTATCATATAAGTGATATATATCAAGGAGGGTATTCTGCATTAACTCCTCATTACGGAGATGTTTTTATTGGATATCGAATAAATCCAAAGACATTAGGAATGACTACAGATCCCCGAACAGCGAATATTATTCAGGATGCTTCAATAAAACTTAATACAGGAGCAAAACATATTGAATTATCTGCAGTTTCTCCTGAGGTTTTTGAATCAATCCCGCAACAGCAATTAAAAGAAATGAACAGACTTTCTAAATTAACAGGAGTTGATGTTTCTGTTCATGGTCCAATTGTCGAACCATCGGGCTTGACAAGAGAAGGATTTTCTGAAAGCAACAGAGAAGCAGCTGAGAGACAAATGTTTTCTGCTGTTGAAAGAAGTCATGATGTAAATCCAGAGGGGAATATCCCTGTAACTTTTCATTCGTCTGTAATTCTTCCAGGAGAAATACCTCCAAAAGGAAAGCAGATAGAAGAAGCTCTTGTTATTAACACAGAAACAGGCGGTATTCAAAAGATTCCAATTAAAGAAAGGCATTTTCCAGGAGAAGAAGGAAAGCCCGACGTCAAACAAGAATTAAAAAGAATAAATGAAGAATCGTGGAATGAAAATTTAAGGCAATTGGAATATTATGCAGGAATGGGACAAGAAGCAGTGAATCATGCTATGGCCACAAACATTCTAGCAGAAGCAGAAAAAAAAGCAGGAAAAGATTGGACTCCAGATGAGAAAATGATGCGTTCAACATTCAATAGGGGGAAAACTTTTCTAAACAGTTCATACCAAGATTTGAAAAAACTTTTTGATTATGCTTACAATAATGCTTCTCCAATTGAAAAAGACAATATAAAAGAATTCTATAAAGAAATAGAATTAAAGGCAAAAAAAATAAATCAGACTCCTGGAGATTACAAAAGCGTAGCAATCATGAAAGAGATTATTGACGAAGGAATTGAGAAACTAGGTCAGTTTACTCCTCCGCAAATGCTCAGAGACTTAAATGATTTCTCAAAAGAGAATACAATCAAAACAATCTCAAATATTGCTCTTAGTTCCTATAAAAAATTCAAGGATACTTCTCCTATAATCAGCATTGAAAATCCTCCTGCTGGTGGAGCATTCAGCACAGGAGGAGAATTAAAAGAGATAGTAGAAAAGTCAAGAGAGAGATTTGTAGAAGAAGCAAGAAAAAAAGGAATGAGCAGGAATGAGGCTGAAAAAGCTGCTGAAAAGCTAATTGGAGTCACTTGGGATGTTGGGCACTTGAACATGCTAAGAAAAATGGGATATGAAAAAGAAGATATCATAAAGGAAACAGAAAAAGTTGCTCCTCTTGTCAAGCATATTCATCTGTCAGACAATTTTGGGTTTGAACACACAGAATTGCCGATGGGTATGGGAAATGTTCCAGTCAAAGAGATTCTAGAAAAATTAGGAAAAGAAGGATTTGACGCAACAAAAATCATTGAGGCTGGGAGTTGGTGGCAACACTTTAAGACGCCTCCATTTAAAGAGACATTAGAAGCTTTTGGTTCCCCTATTTATTCTATGCAAATGGCTCCTTACTGGAACCAATCTCTTGGACTTCAGCAAGATTATTATCCTGGCATGGGATTAATGCTTCCGCAAACAAACTATGAAACTTTTGGAGCAGGTTTCTCTCAGTTACCAATGGAGTTAGGAGGACAGAGACAAGGCGGAGAAGGAAGCAGAATGAGCGGAAGACCAATGGAATAAAAAACGTTTAAAAACCTGCAGAACATAATAAGATTAGAAAAGATGGTGAAAAAAGGGACTGTTAAAAAAGAAGATTTTAAGAAAGAGGTACATCCAAAAGAAGATTCTAAGAAAGGTAAAAAGAATTATCCAACCCTGCAATTAAAATCAGAATCAGAAATTGCAATGGATTTTGCAACAAAGGCGTATAAGGTATTCAACAAGATGATGAAATCAATCATTCTTTTTGGTTCTTCTGTGAAGCAGAGTTCAGTTGCTGGCTCAGATATCGACATAATTGTGATAATTGACGATGCTGCAATAAGATGGGATCAGGAATTAACTGCATGGTACAGGCAAGAACTCGACAGGCTTTTGAGAAGCAATCCCTATGAAAAAAGCATTCATATAAACACAATAAAACTAACTACCTGGTGGGAAGATTTGATTAGAGGCGATCCTGTAATATTAAACATTTTAAGATATGGGGAAGCGATGATTGATCTCGCTGGATTTTTTGAACCATTAAAAAA
Organism: Candidatus Pacearchaeota archaeon; assembly: GCA_026395815.1. Classification (GTDB taxonomy): domain Archaea; phylum Nanobdellota; class Nanobdellia; order Pacearchaeales; family GW2011-AR1; genus RBG-13-33-26. The sequence goes on along the minus strand of JAPLXZ010000016.1, from coordinate 74,820 downwards.
TTTATTGATAAATGGCAAGATAAAATCAACTCCTGAAGCAATATACAATTGTTTACAAAGAGCTCCGGCGCATTTTTTAAGGAGCAGAGCATCGGAACTTAATTCAATTGAAGGATTGTATTGGGCAATGGTTGATTCAAGCCACGCAGCTTTGATTGCTGCAGGAATTCCTCCTGCATCTCCTGAACATATTTCTGTTGATTTGAAAGAAACTTTTGTCAATCCTGGAAGATTAAAAATGAAGTATGTAATTTGGTATAGGGATTTGCTTTTTCTTCATAAAAAAATTGCGCATGGAGAAATCACTGACCTGACAGGAGTTGAAATAGACACTTGGCAGCAAAGAACTCAAGAATTCATGAAAGTGATGGCTCAATTAGTTAATGATTCTCTTGGAGAAGCAGATTAAAAATTAATTTATCTTAAGAATGTATATACTGACTCTCTAGTGTTTCTTTCCTTTACAAATTGTCTATATAACTCGCATTCTTCAAAACTTTCATTGGAAGCAGTATTGCAACAATCATCATCTCCATAATCGCTTGAAGAACAATCTCTTGTGAATGGACACAATTCTGCTTTGAGTTCAGCTCTTGCTCGGCTTTCAAGCTTGTTCATTTTTTCCTCCTTGTGAATTTAAAAGTTTTTCTGGCAATTCTATATCTAAGTTTTTTGATAATTCTCTTACGTTTAATTCACTTGATATTTCTGTATCTAATCTTCTTAACAAATCTCTGTCCATAACTGAACAAAGATGTTCTTTTTTAATCGCGTAAGAAGTTTTTGCAGACATTTTAGTTTAAGCCGCCTTTCCTTCTTGTAAGTATGAATCCACTAACTTATTTAGACCCTGTATATTCGCATTTTTTATTGCTTCTGGTTTTAACTCTTCGAAATAAACATTTTCAATATATTCTAATACGTCATTTAATCCTTTATATTTCTCTGCAGTTTCCTGAACTTTCTTTAATTCATCGTCAGTAAGTTTTTGGTATCCTTCTTGATGACCAATTAATTTGTATGTAGCTTCACCAATTTTCTTTTGAATATCTTCAACTGTAGTAGAACCCAGTCTTCCAAAAGCTTCTTTTAAAGCTTTAACTTTCTCTTGATCCAAATAACCTGTGATTATTTCATTATAATAAGTTGCAAATTGTTCAAGAGTTAACTTTTGATGTACTTCTTCACATTTTTTAGGATAAATTCCGAGAATACTTTCAAGTCCTTGTCCCTTTCTTATAAGGTCTTTTAGCAATAAACTTTCAGTTTCACTAACCTCTTTCACATCTGAAGCGAATCGTTCTAATGCTCCTGGTACAAATCTTTGAGTCTCTTTTGATTTAGAAAAATCGCTGGCTAGTTTTGCATACTCGTATCTTCTCATATCCTTAAAATAATCTGGTTCCTGATTTTCTTTTGCCATAGATTTCATAACCATAGCAAGTTTATAAATCTTTCTGATGTTACCACTAAATAGTTAATTAGAATTATTTGCTGAACTCATAAATCATCTTTATCGTGCATGGAAGCTTTGATTTCACTTGTTTGTATGTTTTTCTTACGAATGAAACTGCTTTTTGACTTTGGACAGCTGCAGAAAAGATTGGGTCATTTTTTCTTAAAATTGCAGCCTTTGCAATTGTTTTTCCAAAAGATAATTGCATTCCTTTTTGCATTCTATCACTTCCTGCCCCCGTCAACATTTTGTTTTCCCTTTGAATATGGTGGGCAAAAGGAATTACTCTAAAAAAGTACGGACCTCCTAATTCTTCATCTAATTTTTTGTGTATATACTGCCTGCAGGCTTCAATTGCATTCTGCCTGATTTGAATTTTTTCTGCTGTAGCAAGAATCAAAATATGCTGCAATTTACCTTCTCTAAAAAGATTGAGATTTCCCATACTGAACTTAACGATTTTAGAAGGTGGAACTGTCTTTACATATGCCTTGCTTTTTTGCTTGCTTGTTCTTGTATAAGGAACAACAGTTTTTTTTGAATATGCTGAAGATCTTCTTATTGCCATGGTAAGTTATTAATTTTATTATTTCACCTCTACTTTTGTTGTGATTGCCTGTCCAGGAAGCCCTGTTTCAAAGATGGCTCGAACAAGTCCATTATTTCCATGAGGAGAAGAAATTTTCCCCTTTATCATTTTTCCTGCTGGAGATTTCCATTCAACTTCTTTTCCTACAAATTTTTCTGCTTCTTCTCTGTTCAAAATTCCTTCAATTTCGATGATAAAATGCTTTTCATGAATTGTATGCCTTCCCATTCTAAATTGTATAATTTTTCCGTTAGTCATAATAACTATCAATAAAATTAGTTTTTAAAAGTTTCCAAATTTTTGTTTGCTAAAGAAACAATAAATAAACTTTTAAACATTGAAGGTCTATTGAAGATATGGATTTATTTAGAAAAAGTGGGTTTATCATTATAGTGGTTTCACTAATTATTTGGGTAGGATATCTTCTCTTTATTTTCCTTCCTGCCTTTACAACCAATGTTAATAACCCAAAATTAATCGGAGAAGCATTAACAATTACCCTTATTCTTGGTGGTTTTGCTGCTATAACTTCTATAATAACAGGGAAATAATCATGACTTTTTGTGAAAAACCTGTGCAAATTCCTCTTACCCAAAGGTTTTTAAACTGATTTTTGCTATTTTTTATTATTGAGAAGTTGTTAAAGTTGGTTTAAACTTCATGTCCTATTAAAACCCCTTTTTGCTTAAAAATGCATATTCTACAACCCAAACATGTAAAACTCAGTGAAAAAGAATCCGAAGAATTGCTAAAACAATTCAATGTTTCTAAAGCCCAATTGCCTAAAATTCTTTCAACAGATGCTGCGTTGCCAGAAGGCTGCAATGTTGGAGACATAATCAAAATTGAAAGAAAATCTGGAGTTTATTTCAGAGTTGTCGTTTAATTAATGCAGGTTATAAGATGAAAAAGGATAATCACCTCGTAATAAAGAAGTATCTTGAAGAACATTCTCTTGTAGAATCGAACATAATCTCCTTCAATGAATTCCTTGGACAGAGGATGCAGGAAATTGTTGATGAAATATCAGAGACAATCAACAACGAGGAATTTCAAATAACTCTTGGAAAAATAAAAGTAGAAAAACCAAAAGTTATTGAAGCCGACGGAAGTTCTTCTTTGATTATGCCTTATGAAGCAAGGCTCAGAAGTTTAACTTATTCTGCTCCAGTTACTCTTGAAATAACTGTAAGAAAAGGTGACCAAGTTGATTCTGAAGTTGTTGAAATAGGAAAGATTCCAATCATGGTAAAGAGCAAAGCATGCAATACTTGCGGAATGGACGATGGGCAATTGATTGAAAATTATTCTGACCCATTAGATCCAGGAGGATATTTTATAGTCAATGGAAATGAAAGAGTAATGGTTATGGCAGAAGATCTTGCAGAAAATCAGCCATTCATTGAAACAAACAGCAAGGGAAATTTAATCTTGAGACTATTTTCATTAAAGGGAACATATAGAATCCCTGTAACAATTTCAGAAAGCAAGGAAGGATTAATCGAATTATCATTCAGCAGATTTAAGGATTTGCCTGCTGTGATTATGCTAAAGGCACTTGGCTTAGTTAAAGAATCTGACATTGCAAGATACATAGGAAAAGAAACAGACAGCGTAATAGTCAATTTGTATGAATTTGTGAACATAGCAACAAAAGAAGATGCAATGATGGCTATAGCAGAGAAAACAGGATTGCAGGGAACAAAAAAGGAGATTTTAGACAGGGTAAAACAGAGAATCGATTCTTATTTATTGCCGCATATAGGACAAAAAAAAGAAGATAGAATAATAAAAGCGGTAACAATCTGCAAATTAATAAAGCAATTTTTGATTGCAAAAGAAAATCCGGAATTAAGAACAGACAAGGATCATTATTCAAACAAAAGGGTAAGGCTTTCAGGTGATTTGCTGGCAAACTTATTCAGAGTAAATTTGGGAATTTTAATTCGTGACATTCAATACTCATTGCAAAAATCATCAAAAAGAAAAAAATTCTTTTCAATAAGAGTCATAGCAAAATCAACTCTATTCTCACACAGAGTGGAGTCTGCAATTGCAACAGGAAGCTGGACAGGAGAAAGAAGCGGAGTTACGCAAAACATGGATAAGACAAATTATCTTGCGATGATTTCACAATTGCAGAGAGTTTCAAGCATGCTACCTTCAGACCAGGAAAACTTTTTAGCAAGAACACTCCATCCTACCCACTATGGCAGATTTTGCCCCATAGAAACACCAGAAGGAACTGAAATTGGCTTGAGAAAAAATCTCGCAATATTGAGCAAGATATCAACAAGAGTTGAGCTGGATTTGGAAAAATTCTTGAGAGATATACAATTAATTGGAATGGAGATTGAAGGGCAAAATGAAACAGATGTTTTTTTTAACGGTAGGTTTATTGGAAACATAAAAGACCCTCTTGATTTTGTTAAAAAATTAAAGGAAAGAAGAAGAGAAGGTGGACTTCCAATACAAATGAGCATAAGAAATGACCCTGGATTCAAGATAGTTTTAATTTCAACAGAGCCTGGAAGAGTTTTAAGACCATTGATAATTGTAGAAAACGGAAATCCAAGATTAAAGAACGAGCATCTTATTCAAATTGAGCAAGGAGAATTAAGATGGGAAGATTTGTTAAGCAAAGGAATTATAGAATATCTCGATGCTGCTGAAGAAGAAAATGCATTGGTTTCTCTTTACGAAGCAGAACTAACTCCTGAACACACACACCTTGAAATTGATCATATTGATTTGTTCGGAGTTGTTACAAGCCTTGTTCCTTATGGCAATCATGACCAAAGTTCAAGATTGAACAGGGGAAGTAAAACTCAGAAACAGGCACTTGGATTGTATGCTGCAAATTATCTTTGCAGGCTTGATACTGATGTCAGCATTCTTCAATATCCACAAAAACCAATTGTAAGAAGTTTTGTTTACGATACATTGAACACTTATCCTGCTGGCCAAAATTTAGTTGTTGCTGTAATGACTTATGAAGGATATAACATGGAAGATGCATTGGTATTTAACAAAGGAAGCTTGGATAGGGGAGTTGGAAGAAGCTTTTATTTCAGGCCGTATAATGCAGTTGAAATGAACTATGCAGGAGGGCTAAAAGATGAAATTGCCATTCCTGAAAAAGATACATCTGGATATAAAACAGAAGCAAGTTACAAATTATTGGAAGGAGATGGCATTGTTTATACTGAAGCAGAAGTAAATGAAGGAGAAGTTCTTATAGGAAAAATGTCCCCTCCAAAGTTCTTATCTGAAGCAAGAGAGATTTCTATAAAAACAAAAAAAGAATCAAGCATAACAATGAGGCAAGAGGAAAAGGGGATTGTCGATGCAATCTTCATAACAGAAGATGATGAAGGAAACAAGATTGTTCAAGTAAGAACAAGAGATCCGCGAATCCCTGAGTTAGGGGATAAGTTTGCAACAGCGCATGGGCAAAAAGGAGTAATAGGAATGATAGTTCCTGAAGAAGATGTTCCTTTTACTGCAAGAGGAGTAAGGCCGGACGTTATGTTTAATCCGCATGGTTTGCCAAGCAGAATGACTGTTGGATATTTGTTAGAGTTGATTGCTGGAAAAGTTGGAAGCCTAAGCGGAGAAACAGTCGACGGAACTTCTTTCTTAGGGGTAGGAAAAAAAGAATTAGAAGAACAACTGAAGAATCTTGGATTTAGATATGACGGAAAAGAAACAATGTATAATGGAATTACTGGAAAAAGATTGTCTGCAAAAATATTCATCGGAAACCTTTACTATCTAAAGTTAAAATACATGGTTGGAAACAAGTTGCACGGAAGAGCTTCTGGAAAAATTGCTCTTTTGACAAGACAGCCTGTTGAAGGTAGAGCAAGAGGAGGGGCACTTAGATTGGGAGAAATGGAACAGGAAGCATTGGTTGCTCATGGTGCTTCATTATTGCTTAAAGAAAGATATGATTCTGATAAAGTTGTATTGCCTATCTGCATGAAATGCGGAAGCGTTGGAATAGATGATAATATCAGAAATAAGCTTATATGCCCAATGTGCAACAGCGAGGATATAGAGCCTGTTGAAATGTCATACGCATTCAAATTGCTTTTAGAGGAACTCCAAGGACTGCATATTCACACAACTTTCGGATTAAAAAATAAATATGAATAAAATGAATCAATTAAAATTAAGAAAAAAATTAGCAGAAGAAATTAGAAAGACAGATGAAAAGAGAAGCTGTCCTCATCTATTATTAAGTATGTTATGTGATGGTATGCCTGATTTAGTATGCAAGGGAGATTATGCCAACTGTGGGCTTCATAATTATTTTAATATTTACGGAGGAACTAAAAAATGATAGAAACCAGACCAATAAAGAAGAAAGTAGACGAAATAAGATTTACCTTATTTAGCCCGGATGACATCAAAAAAATCTCTGCTGCAAAAATAGTAACACCAGAACTTTACAACATTGACGGTTATCCTGTAGACGGTGGTTTAATGGATTTAAGATTAGGAGCAATTGATCCTGGTGTAAGATGCAGAACATGCGGAGGAAGATTGAAAGAATGCCTCGGACATTCTGGAAGCATCGATTTAGCGAGGTCTGTAATACACTTAAAATATGTTCCATTAATCGAACTTGGATTGAGGTGCTTTTGCAAAGAATGTGGAAAGCTTTTGATTGCTGAGAAAGATCTAGAAAGATTCACTCCCAGTGAAAGAGCAAAGAAAGCAAAAGACGCAAAGAAATGCCCTCACTGCGGAGCTGTTCATGAAAGAGTCAAACTTGACAAGCCAACTAATTTTCTTATAGGAAAAACAAGATTATTCCCCACTGAAATCAGAGAAATACTCGTGAATATTAAAAACGAGGAATTAAAGAAAATAGGAGTTAATTCCAATACATGCAGGCCAGAATGGGCTATTCTAACAATGCTTTTAGTTCCTCCTGTAACTGTTAGACCGAGTATTATATTGGAAACAGGAGAAAGAAGCGAAGATGACTTAACCCATAAACTGTCCGATATTATAAGAGCAAATCAAAGGCTTTGGGAAAATTTGAATGCAGGAGCTCCAGAAGTAATCATAGAAGATTTATGGGATTTGCTGCAGTTTCATATTACAACATTTTTCGACAACAGCGTTGCTAAAATTCCTCCTGCTCGTCACAGAAGTGGGCAGCCTTTAAAGACAATTATGGAAAGAATAAAAGGCAAGGAAGGAAGAATCAGAAAAAATTTGGCAGGAAAGAGAGTTAACTATTCTGGAAGAACAGTCATTTCTCCAGACCCTTACTTGGAGATTAATGAAGTCGGAGTTCCTTATGAAATCGCGAAAGTTGTGACTGTTGCTGAAAGCGTAACTGATTTGAATATTGAAAAACTGAAAAAACTCGTCGAGAAAGCAGAAGAATATCCCGGAGCTAATTATGTTATAAGACCTGATGGAAAAAGAAAAAAGATATCCCCTGATTTAAAGCAGGAAATAATCAATGAACTGTCTCCAGGATATAAGGTAGAGAGGCACTTGCAGGACGGAGATATTGTTTTGTTTAACAGACATCCAAGCCTTCATAGAGGAAGCTTGATGGCTCATTTTGTAAAAATACTTCCAGGAAGAACTTTCAGACTGCATCCTGCTGTAGCTGCTCCTTATAACGCTGATTTTGATGGCGATGAAATGAATATTCACTCTCCGCAAACAGAAGAAGCAAGAGCAGAAGCAAAAATACTCCTCGATGTTAAAAGAAACCTTTTTTCCCCTAAAAATAATACAAATCTTATTGGCTGCATAGGAGATGCTATAACAGGGAATTATTTGCTTGGAAGAGAAGAATTTTCAAGAGAATATGCAAATCAGATTCTTTACAAATCAGGAATCAATGTACAAATAAGCAAAAAGAATATTAGTGGAATGGAATTGTTCTCAAAAATACTTCCTAAGATAGATTTTTCAAACGATTCTGTTAAAATAAAGGATGGAGAAGTAGTAAAGGGAAAATTAAACAAAACATTATTTGGAAGCGAGGATGGAGAACTGATAAAAGAATTGGATAAGCAAATAGGCGTTCATGAAACATTAGAAACAATAAAAAGAGCATTCAACCTCGGAGTTAATTATCTTTTTGATAAAGGAATAACAATCTCGCTTGAAGATTTAGATTTAGACCAAAGTGTTATTGATGCTGGAGAAGAAATAATTAAGAAAGCAGAAAAAAGAACAGAAGAGATAATTGATGAGTATAAAAGAGGAGAATTAGAAAGAATTCCTGGAAAGACAGAAGAAGAATCAAGAGAAATAAAGATACTTCAAACGTTAAACGAAGTAAGAACAAAAATAGGAGAAATAGTAAAAAAAGAATTCCCTCAAGATAATCCTGTAAATCACATGATAATGTCTGGTGGTGGAGGAAATATACTTAATATCACACAGATGGCTTCTTGTGTAGGACAGCAATCAATGTGGGGAAAAAGAATTGACTTGGGATATAATAAAAGGACCTTGTCTTTTTTCAAGCAAGGAGATTTGTCTCCTCATGCAAGAGGATTTATTAGAAGTTCGTTCATAAGAGGATTGAGGCCTGATGAATTTTTCTTTGGGGCAATCACAGGGCGTGATTCCCTGATGGATACAGCATTGAGAACTCCTAAATCAGGATATTTATACAGAAGACTTGCAAATGCTCTTCAGGATTTAAGAGTAGAATATGATGGAACAATAAGGGACAGCAACAATAATGTCATACAGTATATATATGGCGATGATGGATTGGATGTTTCAAAGCTTCATCTTAACGAGCAAATCTGCCCTGGAGAAGCGATTGGAATTGTTACTGCTCAATCTTTCGGAGAGCCTTCTACTCAAATGGCATTGAATGTATTCCACTTTGCAGGAGTACAAGAAATGCAGATAACAATGGGTTTGCCAAGATTAATTGAAATTTTCGATGCGAGAAAGAAACCCTCTTCTCCAAAAATGGAAATTTTCTTGAAAAAAGAATATAACAATGAAAAAGATGCAAAAATCTTTGCTGAAAAGATTAAAGAAGTAACATTAAAAGAAATTGCTTCTGAAATAGATTTAGATTTCGGCAATAAAACAATAGAAATAAAGATTGACAAAACAGGATTAAAACAAACTCATATTTCAATTAAAACTGTTGTTGAAAGGCTGAATGACTTAGGATTTAAAGCAAAGGAAAAATCGGATTCAATTATATTAAATGCATCTGAATTCACCTTTAAAGATATATACCAGTTGAAAGAAAAACTCAAAAAACAAATAATTTCTGGAATTAAAGGAGTAAAGCAAATATTGATCGTAAAGAAGGGCGGGAATTTCATAATAATGACTCTTGGAACAAGCATGAAAAAGATAATTGAATTGAAAGAAGTTGACGCTGAAAGAATTATTTCAAATGATTTCTATGAAATTGCAGATTTATTTGGGATTGAAGTTGCTAGACAATGTTTAATGGATGAAATTTACAGTGTTATAAACACACAGGGTTTGGATATTGATGCAAGACACCTAAAGCTTGTTGCAGATGCTATGACAAATTCAGGAGAAATCAAAGGTGTAACCAGAATGGGAATAATCGCTCAAAAGTCTTCGATTTTGGCGAGAGCAACTTTCGAGACTCCTGGAAAGCAATTCATAAATGCTACAATAAAAGGAAGCAAAGACAAACTAATAAGTGTTATAGAAAATATAATGCTAAACCAACCTGTTCCTGTCGGAACTGGACTTCCTGGACTTTTAGTAAAAGTTATTGGACCTTTGGTAAAAAAAGAATCTGAAAAGAAAACAGCAAAAAAAGAAGTTGTTGATGAAACAAATAATTAAATTTGTTTCATGACTCTTTATTATCTCAATATATCGTAAGAAGCTAATCAATAACTTTATAAAAGAAATTATTCTCCGCATTTAATAACGATATATAAAAATGGCAAGCACAATTGACATGCAGGATATAAGGCATCTTAATCTATTTAGCCAGATAACAAGGATAAATACAAGATTCTGCATCTTGTATAACGAAACAATAATTTTTTGTGTTCCGAAAAGTTTTGTTTCCAAGGCAATTGGCGAACAAGGAAGAAACATAAGAACAATGAGTGAAATTCTTGGAAAAAGAATAAGGGTGATTCCAACTCCAAGGGGGATTCAAGATGCAAGAGGGTTTATAGGAAGCATTGTCAAACCAGTCACATTCAAAGATTTGCAAGTAACTCCTAATGAGATAATTTTAACAGCCGGAAACCAAAGCAAAGCAGCTCTTATCGGAAGAAACAAGAGAAGATTGCTTGAAATGCAAAGAATAGTCAAAGATTACTTTGGAAAGGAATTTAGGATTGTGTAATCTTATCGTCTTATCGGAAAGTTTTAAAAACTAATTTTATCAACTATACTTTATGGGATTGAAAAGCGCCAAAAAATTGATGAAGAACAGGAAAAAGTTTAGATGGAAAGATGCGAAATATTCAGCAAGAACTCTTAATTTGTATGCTAAATCAGATCCTCTTGGAGGAGCAAATCAAGCAAAAGGAATTGTTCTTTCAAAGATTCAAAAAGAAGCAAAACAGCCAAATTCAGCGATGAGAAAATGCTGCAAGGTTCAGCTTACAAAGAACAGCAAGAGTGTTACTGCTTTTATTCCAGGAAATCTCGCTCAAAGATTTATTGATGAGCATGATGAAGTTATGATTGAAAGAATTGGTGGAAAACAGGGAAGAAGTAAAGGAGATATTCCTGGAGTGAGATATCAAGTTATTCAAGTAAATGATCAGCCATTGCACTTGCTTGTAAGTGGCAAGATAGAAAAGGGTAGGAGATAAAATGACAGAAACAAATTTACCTAAATTCAAGATATTTGACCTGTATGAAACAGAAGGTATTGAAATTAAAGATATAGGAATAAGGCCAATCATAAACCTGCAGCCAAAACTAATTCTAAAAAGCCATGGAAGGAATGTTCAAAGATTCGGACAGATTAAAGTAAACATTGTTGAAAGATTGATGAATAGACTTGCTGTTGCAGGACACAGAGGAAAAAAGCACAAGATAATCAAAGGAAATGCAACAGGAAAGTATGCAAAAAATATGAATACTATTCTTAGAGCATTCAAGTTAATAGAGCAAAAAACAGGAAAAAATCCCGTTGAAGTGCTTGTAAAAGCAGTTGAAAATTCATCTCCAAGAGATGAGATAACAGCCATTGAATACGGAGGAGCGAGATATCCTCAGGCAGTGGATGTTTCTCCATTAAGAAGAGTTAATTTAGCATTGAGATGGATTGTTCATGGAGCATCTGACAAAGCTTTTGGCAAAAAGAAAACTATTTCTGAAGCATTAGCTGAAGAGATTATGCTTGCTTCAGAAAATAATGGTGAAAGTTTTGCAGCTAGAAAGAAAAATGAATCAGAAAAGCAGGCGGATTCTGCGAGGTAAAAATGTCAAGATTAGATATTCTTACAAAAAGGAATGATTTTTCAGATTTATCTTCAAAAGATATTTATCTCCAATTAAGAGAACTTCCACTTGAAACTCGTGAAGAACTTCAGGAAATTTTAGAGAATGTTTCTCTTATAAAGTACTTTGATAGATACAGAATACATGATAGGGACGACATGGATTAGCTCTTTTCTTATCAATAACTTTTTAAATGAAATTTATTTGAATTAGTTATTCTAATTAGTTATAATTAAGATAACAGACAACAAAACAAAATGGCAGAAAAAGAATCACAGTTTAAGAAAATAGAAAGACTTAACAGAAACCAGAAAAACATAAGAAACATAGCAACAAGCGCGCATATTCATCATGGTAAGACAGCATTGACAGACAATCTTTTGGCTGCTTCTGGATACATGGCATCAAAAAATGCAGGAGATTTGGAAGCGGGGATGGCTACATGGCAGCATGCTGATGAACAAGAGAGATTATTGACTGTTGATGCTGCAAATGTTTCAATGGTTCATGATTTCCATGGAGAAGAATTTTTAATTAATCTGATTGACACTCCAGGACACGTTGACTTCTCAGGAAATGTTACAAGAGCAATGAGAGCAATTGATGGCACTGTTGTTTTGGTTTGCGCAGTCGAGGGAATAATGCCTCAAACAGAAACAGTAATCAAGCAGGCATTAAGAGAAAGAGTAAGACCTGTTTTATTTATCAATAAAGTTGACAGAATGATAAAAGAGATAAAATTAACTCCTGAAAAAATGCAGGAAAGATTCATTAGGATTATCAAAGAGTTCAATGATTTAATTGCAAAGATAGCTGAACCAGAATTTAAGGAAAAATGGTTGGTAAACATAAATGATGGGAGTGTTGCATTCGGAAGTGCGAGAGAAAATTGGGCATTGTCAATTCCTTTCATGAAGAAAAAAGGGATAACTTTCAAGGATATTTTTAGCCTTTACGAAATGAGTGAAGAAAAGAAAAAAGAGTGGGTATGGAAAAATGCACCCCTTTACGAAGTTCTTTTAGATATGGTAGTAAAGCATCTTCCTAATCCACTTGAAGCTCAAAAATATAGAATTCCAAAAATATGGCATGGAGATTTGGAAAGTGAAATGGGAAAAAATTTAATGCAGTGCGATCCTAAAGGAAAAGTCGCTTTTGTAATAACTAGAATCGTCATTGATCAAAGATCAGGAAAAGAAATTTCAGCAGGAAGACTTTTTTCTGGCACAATAAAAAATGGCATGGAAGTTCACCTTAATCTTGCAAATAAATCCCAAAAAGTCCAGCAGATATTTATTTACAATGGAATAAAACCAGAACAGATTGAAGAGATAGGAGCAGGAAATGTTCTTGCGATTTCAGGAGTTACAGGAGAAGCAGGAGAAACAGTAACAGTTCAAAAAGAAACTCCGTTTGAAGAACTTAAGCAGATGTTTGAGCCAGTTGTTACTAAATCTATTGAAGTAAAGAAAATGGCAGATTTGCCAAAGCTCGTTGAGATATTAAAACAAGTTGCAAAAGAAGATCCTTCGATAAAGATTGAAATTAACGAGCAGACAGGAGAATCTCTAATAAGCGGAATGGGAGAACTGCATTTGGAAATTATAGAAAACAGAATAAGAACAGAGAAAAATTTGGATGTTAAAACATCTCCGCCAATTGTCGTTTACAGAGAAACAGTGTTCAAAGAGTCTCCTGAGATGGAAGGAAGAAGTCCAAATAAGCACAATAGTTTCTTTATTTCTGTTGAGCCATTAGAAGATAATGTTTACGAAGGAATAAAAGCAGGAGAAGTTCCTGGAGGAAGAGTTAAGAAAAAAAGTCAAGAGCTTGTAAACAAACTTTCACAATTTGGATGGGATAATGATACAATAAAAAGTGTCAGAGATGTTTACAAAGGAAATATCTTCATGGACAGGACAAAAGGAGAAGTGCATATAGGAGAAGTAATTGACATGGTTTTAGATGCATTTGAAATGGTGATTGATCGTGGCCCATTAGCAAGAGAACCGTGCACAAAAATGAAAGTTTCTCTTGTTGATATAAAGCTTCATGAAGATGCAATTCATCGTGGTCCTGCGCAAGTTTATCCTGCTGTTAGAGAATCCATGACAGAAGCAATGAGAAAAGCTGATGCCTGCCTTCTTGAACCAATACAAATACATTTGATAGAAGTTCCTGACAGATTTTTGAGTGAAATAACAAGGCTTGTAGGCGGAAAGAGAGGGCAGTTACTTGAAGTTAAGCAAGAAGAAATGGAAACACAAGTCCATGCCAAACTTCCTGTTGCAGAGATGATTGGATGGAGCAACGACTTGCGTTCTGCTACAGAGGGAAGAGGAGTAAGTTCTTTATCAGATCAGTTGTTTGAAAGAGTTCCGCAAGGTTTGCAAGCGGATATCATTAAGAAGATAAGAGACAGAAAGGGACTTGCAGAAAATCAGTAAGTATTTAAAAAATTCTTTTATAATAAACTGAATGAAACTTGAATCATTACTTAAACCAATAAGATATCTCGATGAATCAATAATTCTTAGGCAGTATACTAAACTTGGCCAAAAGATCAAGATAGATGAAGGAAAAAGGAAATATTGGGCTGGATTTGGATTATGGACAGCCTATGTTGGGTTAACTACCCCCTTTAATAAATTATTATTTGGAACAGAATTTTATTTATCTTCTTATCTTGTAGCTGGTTATAATGACGGAGCATATAATTTTGGTGGAATCCTTAATAGGTTCAAAGAAGAAGATTCTGAATCAAGAGTTATCGACAAAGAGAAAAATTTCCGTTCAAAATACAACTCATGTGTAAGATTGCCTACATTTTTATTTGGCGTTGGATTAATCGGGAAGTTCGGAGTTGATTTAGTAAATAGTATAAAAAATAAAACTCCAATTGGTCCTGAAAGTTATTATACTCTGCTTGACGGGCTTGGACATTTGTCTCTTGCTTCTTCTATGTACCTAAAAGAAACTAATCCTAAATTATTAGAAAAAGTTCCATTGTGGAAAAGAGCATATGAATCTCTAAAAGAAAAAATTAATTTATTAACTCCTTCTCCTATTCCCTCTCCGACATTTAGTTTTCAGGAGAATCAGTAGATATTTCTTATTACAATAATTCTTAAAAAGGGCAGTTTAATCAAATATCGATGGGAAGTGGACTTTTAAGAGTGTTGGATATTCCAGACAAAGTTGAAGGACATGGTGGAGTGAATTTAAAAGAAGAAGTTTTGAAAATAGCAGATGGATTATTCAAACAAAGAGAAACAGAAAATATCCCTTTTTCTTTCAGAATTAATCATGCCATAATAAGATTATCCCCAAATATCTACCGTGTAAATCCTAAATACTACAATCAAATGATTCAGGTCTATGAAAATATTTTAATGATGGTAAATGAAATAACGGAATGTCGAGATTCAAGTCAAATAGATGAATTAATGAAAGATATAAAATTATACAGAGAACAATCTAAGGAAAGGTTGCTCCAGATAAATAAAACTGAACACAAAAACAAAAAATAAAATGACATTAGTAGATTTAATTTTGATATATACTAGAGAAGATAAAGAAGGAAGCAGAAGATACAGAAGATTAGATACTGGGAAAGAAATTTTTTGGGATTCCTTAGAAATGTTACGAGTACCTCCTACAATCCTTTTTCCTAAGAAATCAAAAATTCAGATGAATCATCAAGACAAAAACTTGGAAGCTAATGCACTGTTAATAGGGATGAAGATTAAGTACCAAGGTTTGACTTGCCGTTTAGCAAACTATTGCAGGATTAGAGGACCAATGCCTAGCGGTCAATATGGTTAGTGAAATATAAAACCAAAACATTTTTAGACAAAAAACAGGAAATTTTTAGCTATAAACTTTACGGAAAAATAGTAAAGTTTATAAACCGAATTTTTTTTACTAACATATCAAAATTCTTACAAGAATTTTAATATACTAACATGGCAAAGCTGAAACGCCAAAAGCGTTTTGCAAATCCATTTTAAAAACAAGGAAAAAAATGGCAAAAGAAAAACCAAACATGAATGTTGTTTTCGTTGGGCACGTAGATGCAGGAAAATCTACCACAGTTGGAAGACTTCTTTTTGATAGTGGATTAGTTTCTGAACAGGAAATGAAAAAACTTAGAGATGAAGCTGAAAAACACGGGAAAATTGGTTTTGAATTTGCATTTGTTATGGATAGAATTAAAGAAGAAAGAGAAAGAGGAGTTACAATTGACTTGGCTTACAGAAAAATTCTTACTCAAAAATACCAAATTACAATAATTGATGCGCCTGGACACAGAGACTTTGTAAAGAATATGATTACAGGAGCAAGCCAAGCAGATTGCGCATTCCTTGTTGTTGCAGGACCTCAGGGAGTAGAACCACAAACTAAAGAGCATTTATGGCTTTTGAGAACTATGGGAGTTCAGAATCTTGCTGTGATAGTCAATAAAATGGATGCAATAAATTATGACGAAGTTAAATTCAACAAGATAAAAGAAGATGTTTCTGCTTTAATAAAAACAGTAGGTTATAAAATAGAAAAAGTTGCTTTTATTGCGTCTTCTGGATTAAAAGGAGATAATGTAAAGATTAAGTCTACTAATATGCCTTGGTACAAAGGACCAACAATAATTGAACAATTTGACTTATTCCCTCAGCCAGAAATGCCTACCAACTTATCAATGAGAATGCCTGTTCAAGATGTTTATGAAATAACAGGAATAGGAACTGTTCCAGTTGGAAAGATTGAAACAGGAACAATGAAAGTTGGAATGAAAGTCACAGTTTTACCAGGAAGAACAGGAAAAGGACTTGATGGCGAAATAAAAACAATTGAAATGCATCATGAAGGTATGTCAGAAGCATTAGCAGGAGATAATGTTGGAATTAATATAAGGGGAGTTGGAAAGAAAGATATTGCAAGAGGAGATGTTATCTGCCAAGCAGATAAACCAATTCCGATTGTAGAAGAATTCATCGCACAGATTGCAGTAATAAACCATCCAACTGTATTAGCAAAAGGATATACTCCTGTATTTCACGTTCATACTGCTCAGGTTCCATGCCAGTTTGTTGAATTGATAGAGCAAATTGACCCAAGAACAGGGCAAGTATTAAAGCAAAATCCCGATTTCTTGAAAAATGGAGATGTTGCTAAAGTAAGAATCAAGCCTCAAGGAAACTTGTGCTTGGAAACACAAAAAGAAAACCCATTCATGTCAAGATTTGCAGTAAGAGATGCAGGGCAAACAGTTGCTGCTGGTGTTTGTATTGAGATAACAAAAAGAAAACAGTAAAATTGTTTTCTGCGAACATAGAAATATTCGGAAGAAAGACTTAGAGTTCTTGGAAGATTTATAGAGGAATGGACAGATATCTCTATACATTGGAAATTATAAAAAAGGAATTAGGGAACTTTGGATTTAGGCACAGGTATTATGAAAAAAAAACAGTCTTGTTCTTATAACTGATACTGAAGTAAATGTTACTGAATTGGGCAGTAAATTAGAAGATAGCGGTTTAGTAATGAAAGTTTTGAAATAAACCAAAAATTATTTAATCGATGGAACAACGAGGTTTCTTTAAAGAATTTTCTCCAGTGTTTCTACGGCCGTTTTTACACAACCTTTGCAGGTCTTGTTCAGGAGATCGTTCTCCTTGAAATGTTGTTGTCCACTTGGTGTGTTTAAGTTACAGCCGTTCAGCAGTGTACGGCAGATGCACGTGCCATACCTTGACTCAAATTGCGACATGAGTTCTCGCACTTTTTGATATGTTTTATCTGTGAGTGTCCTATCTTGCCCCTCGCCACGCCCATACTTAAGTCCAATAACTATTATGCCACCAGTGATTGCTCCACAAACCTCTTGCTTTCGTGCCATCCCAGCCCCAAACCCACAAGTCAATTTCAAACTAGTATTCTTGTCGAAACCAAGATCATCACAAAACGAATAGATAACTGCTTGGGCACAGTTGTAATCTGCGAGAAACTTCTCTACAGCAATATCGCTTCTTGTACTCATAGTTTTACTTAGATTAGTAGTTTTTAACAATTATGGTAATCAAACAACTAAGTGATTATTTGCTCTAAATAACTACCCATAATCAAAAAACCTAAAGATTATATTTTTTTACATTAATCTTTTTAAACCATAAAAATATAACAATTTTATGGAGACAAAGAAAGAGGGAAACAACAGATATGTTGTTTCAATTAACGGTGAGAATACAAAGTTTGAGGTTCCAATAAACAATGTGTCTGATTTTGAGAATTTAGAAATAATTTTGGATATTCTCAAAAGAAAATTAGCGTAAATGTAATAAATTCACATCCAAAACTATTAAAAATCCATTTTCCCTATATTATTCATGAAGAAAAGGTTGAAGGGAAAGAAAGAGTTGAAAAAGAAAAGTAAATGGACTCTCGCTATTGTTGGAATGTTTTTATTGGCTGTTTTTTTATCATTATTAGGTTGTCTTACTGAACAAAACAAGAATCCAACAGAATGGAAATTTTATCTCCTTCTTACAGGAATAGTATTTAGCCTTGGAGTTATTATTCTTGGAATTATCTTAGGCAAAAAAAGATAATCAAAGGATATATTTATTCTGCTAGACTATTAGTAAACCCTAAAGACCTATAATAATTGTATTCTTTTATATGCTCAGCGATTTCTTTTTGGATTTTGTCGATTATTAAATCATATCTTGAAGCTGCTACCATGCCAAGGGTTTTTTTTAGATCAAAGAACTTGTTTTGCAGACTGAATAGTGTTGGGATTGTTTCATCAACCAGTCTATTTATTTTTTCATTGTCCAATAAAGCAAGAGATTCTAACAAGTTTGCTTTGTTCTTCTTGACAACTTTCATGGCTTTATCAATTTCAGCTATTTTTTTTAAGATATATTCTTCATCCATTTTTAATCTAAAAGCATCTTCTTTAAAGTTTTTTCTTCTTTCTTCCAAAGGTTTAAAAACTATCCTCAATTTCTGTGTTTAGGAAATATCTATTAGATCATAGATTATATTCACATTCACAGTCATATCCTATTTAACTTCATTTTTGAAGGAGATAATAAGAGCGAAATTGTTAGTTGGTTAGTAGATATTTCTAAAGAAATCATAGATTTCAAATAAAATTAAATGCAAAAATAAGGAAAAAATGGCAAAAATAAGTCCAGTATCAATTAAATATATGATACATGCGAATTTTTCAGCAGAAGGCGCTTTAGAAAAGCCTGATGTAATCGGAGCCATATTCGGGCAAACAGAAGGTTTGCTTGGAAGCGAACTTGAAATGAGGGAATTGCAAAAAGAAGGAAAAATCGGAAGAATAGAAGTCGATTTGAGAAGAGATGGCAAAAAAACCACTGGAGCAATAAACATTCCTACTGCTCTTGACCAAAGTGAAACAACTTTGATTGCTGCTGCAATTGAAACAATAGAAAGAATTGGGCCTTGTGATTCTCAGATAGAAGTAGAAAGGATTGAAGACGTAAGAGGAAGCAAGAGGGATTACATAGTTGAAAGGGCTAAAAAACTGATGCAAGAGATTCATGGTAAAACAGATTCAAGGGAAATCTCAACAGAAATTAAGGATTCTGCAAGAATTGCAAGTATAAGAGAGCATGGAGAGGGCAAACTTCCATGCGGGGATATTTCTGGAAACGAGCTGATTGTTGTTGAAGGAAGAGCAGATGTATTGAATTTGATTAGAAATGGAGTAAACAATGTAATTGGAATGAATGGTACAAAATTGCCTGATGAGATAAAAGAATTGGGCAAGGAAAAAGAAATAATTCTTTTTGTTGATGGAGACAGAGGAGGAAAATTAATTGTTCAGAATGTTTCTGACAATGCAAATATTAAGTATGTTGTAATTGCGCCTGATGGAAAAGAAGTAGAAGAATTGACAGGAAAGGAAATTTTAATGGCTTTAAGAAAAAAGATTTTGGTTGGGGATTTCCTGTCATTTCCCCGATCAAAAAATAACTCTGAAAAAGAAGAAACAAAAAAGATGGAAATAAGCAATGAAGAAATGAATAAACTTAAGGAGATTTCCAAAAAGAATGAAGGAAGCGGAAAAGTAGTACTGCTTGACAGTTCACTAAATGAAATAAAGAAAGTGTCAATAAAAACCGTTAATAGCATATTGAATCATGAAAAAAATATAAGTATTATAATAGTAGATGGTATTGCAACAAATTCTTTAATAAACTCTGCTGTAGATGCAGGTTGCAGGGCAATTGCAGCCAAAAACTTTACAACAACTGACACAAATATAAAATTATTGAGTTTGTAAAATAAGAAAACATAAATACATTAACGGATTATATTTATTATGGAAATAGATAGATTATTAGACCCTAATGTAACTGAATTTTATAATGGAATCATGATTACTGGCCCAAGAAGTTGGGTTAATAAACAAGTGGAAATGCAGGAAAATGATCCTTGGTCATATGTTGACTATAATGGGCATCGTTATATTGGACCAAAAAGCTTTATTGAAAAACAAATGCAATTTGACAGAGAATTCAAGAGAACTGGACAATTTCTTTTTATCTAAAAATTTATAAGCAGATAATTATCCTGTTTTTGATGCAAATCAGATTAGTAGAATCAGGAAGAAAATTCTCCCAGGCAAACAAGGATGAATTAACAGAATTTTTGTTAAAACTACCATCTTCTCATTTAGATTCAATAAAGACAATTGAAAGAATTAAAACTTTAGGAGGAGCATTAGCTGATTCAAGTTCTTTTGGTGATGGAGGAGAAATAAGATTACCTAATTTTTTTTATGAGTTAAGTAAGACTGAAAGGGAATTTGTGTTTCTGCATGAAATGGGGCATAATTATTTTGATTTTAGGGATGAAAATGAGGGAGATATGCATCAGATTTTAAAAACCACTCCGTGTGAGAGAGAAAATGTTTCTCATCTTTTAAGAATACAGTGGATGGAATTAGGATTATGGGAATTGAATGCTGAAAATTTTGAAAAAGTGAAAGCCTTAGATCCTGAAAATAGGGCAAACAGAGACAAATATACTTATGCAGTTATGTACAAAGATCCTAATTATAAGATGGGAGAATGGACATGTTCTGAAGAAGCAAAGATTCCTCAAGATTCATTCAAACTTGGATTTAATTACAATGATTTTTATTCTCCAAAAGAAGAAATGGCAGATGCCTATGCATTATTTGTTTTAGAAAGAGATTATTTTTTGGAATTTGTCGAAAAAAGTAAACTGATTAAAGCAAAATTTGATTTTATTCAAAAATGCTTTATTGATAATACACAGATTTAATTCTTAGAAACTTTTTCTTAATTTCCCAGAGTTTTAGAAACTTTTTTTCTGACATCTTTGACAAATTGCGGGATTTCTGTTACTGACCTTATCTTCAAATCTCTTTCAATTTCCTCTAAAAAATCTTTGAATGGGGTCTTTTTTGTGAGAGCTTTAATTTCCTTCAAAGATTTTTGAGTTGCTGATACTCCTTTCTTAATTGCGTATTTTGCTTTTTCAAAATCAAATAAATCTATATCTCCTAAATTTACATTTATTATCAAATCAGGAATATCATTGTACAAATCAACTCTGCTTGCTTCTGCACCAATAACTGTAAGAGATTGAAAAATAGTTTTTAATATGCCCGGTATTTTTTTGCTGCTTTTTTTTAATGTTGCTTCCTCATTCATTTTCGGTTTTCTAAGTTTCATTGAATCTACATTTACTGCTATGATAATATCTGCTTTTTTTCTTAATACTTCTGTAGGAATTGGGTCAAGTACCCCCCCATCAACAAGAATCCTATTATTATTTTCAATAGGAACAAATACCCCGGGAATTGAAATGCTTGCTCTAACTGCTTTTGCAACATCTCCTCTTTGAAAAACGATTTCTTGTTTCTTGTCAATATCAAATGCAGTTATGAAAAGAGGAATTTTTAAGTGCTTGAAGTCCACTCCTTTTAATCTCTCTTTTAAAAATTGTTCAATTCTTTCTCCTTTTATAAAACCCTTGCTTGGAAAAGTATAATCCAAAAGGTTTTTCCATTCATTGCTCACTGCTTCTTTTTCAAGCTTCTTTGCGTTTGGCTCATAAGAATATAATGCAGCTATAACTGCACCTATACTTGTTCCTGATATGAAATCTATTGGTATTTTATTTTTTTCAAGAACTTTCAAAACACCTATATGGGCCATTCCTTTGGCTCCGCCCCCACTTAAAGCCAGTCCAATTTTTTTTGCTTTAAACATTTTCTTCTTTTTACCTTAAAGTATGTGAAACTTTATAATAGTTTTGATTAAAAGAACAAAGAAAAATAAATAGAAAGATTCTGCTTTATTATTTAGGTATATAGGGAATAAATTTGTGCACTTCACGCAATGACAATAAGTTAATATAAGATAATAAAAAGAGAAAAACATGTTAACTAATTATATAAAAATATCGGGCAAATGAGATGAGCGAGTGAATTATAATGGTAAGTTATAAGAAATTCACTAATTGTTACTTATATTTAGTACTATTAAATGAAGTTTTTCTGTTGTCACCATAAAGTTTATAAAGATGCTCAGAGATTGTAAAAATACAGAAAACAAAGCTTTTCTGCAATTAAAAAATGAGTAAAAAAGAATATAAAATGAATAAAAGCGTTTTGGTTTCTTTTTTGTTAATCGCAAGTGTTTTGTTCTTGGCGACTACAGTAAGCGCTGTTGAAATAGCAGACAACGCAATGATAAAAGTAAATGATGTAGAAGTCTCAACATTAGTGAGCTCTACTGGAGATTACGTAAGCGTTGTTGCTGGCGAAACAATTGAAGTGAAAGTTACATTTGAAGTTGGTAGCCTTGACCTTGGAAACGGTGAAACAAGTGCATCTAATGTAAAGATAAGAGCAGATATTGAAGGAGACAAATCCGATGTTACTGCTGTTACTGCTTCATTTGATGTTGAAGAATGGAGAACCTATACCAAGACTTTAACTCTAAAAGTTCCATACGAACTTAAAGATGAGTTGAGCGAGGATTTAACTTTGAATTTGAAAATCTGGAATGCAGACTACAAGACTGAAGTTCCAGCTATCACTTTAGGAGTTCAGAGACCTTCATACGACGCAGACATCAAGTCAATAACTGTAAGCAATTCAGTTGAAGCTGGAAAGTTATTCCCAGTAGATATTGTTTTGAAGAATGTTGGTTACAATGACTTAGATGATGTTTACGTTACTGTAAAAATGCCGGAATTGAACATTGAGAAAACAGCTTACTTTGGCGACTTAGTAGCAGTTGAAACAGATGATGATGAAAACACTGCAACTGGAAGACTTTATTTGGAAGTTCCTTTCGATGTTAAATCGGGAACTTACACTCTTGAAGTCAGCGTGAAGAACGATGAGACTGAAAAAACTGTATCAAAACAGATTTCAGTTGAAAACGGCTTCCCTGAAGTTGCAATGAAAGTTGGAAATGACTTGTTATTGTTAAATCCAACAGACACTCTAAGAGTTTACAAAGTAGTTTACCAAGCAAATGAAGCTATTGTTGTTGTTCCTGCTGGTTTAAGCAAGACAGTTCCAATAGAATTAGGAGCTACAGACAGTCAAGTTGATGTGTTTGTTTTCTCTGGCGACGAACTTTTAAGCACACTTAAATTCAGTGGTTCTGCTGTAAGCGGAGAAACTGAAGTTGCAAGCCCAATTATAGTGTTGACAGTTATACTGGCAATAGTGTTTTTGGTTTTGTTAGTTGTCTTAATCGTTTTGATGACAAAGAAGCCACAAAAGACAGAAGAATTCGGCGAAAGTTATTACTAAAAATTCTTAATTTTTTTTTATTTTTTTTATTTTAATTTTATTTTTTCATAATCAATTCGTAGAGATGATGTAGGGAGAATAATATGGAAGAAACAGCCCTTGTAGAAACAGGAAGAACAGAAATAGACAAATTTGTTAGTGATAAATCCACTTTTCTTGAACTTGTTGATACTGTAATGTATCTAGATACAATAAAACCTTATGTTGAATTATCTCAAAACGGAGAGGTTGGAGAGTTTCTTCAGAAAAGGAATATTCCTGTTGTTCATAATAGAACTGATTTTGATTATCTGTATGAATCTTTAAGAGATAAGTTAGTAGAACTTAGAGATAAAGGAGATGAAAAAGCAAAATTGTTTTTTGAAAAAAGAGAATATTCAAGACAGTTAGACAGCTTGCCTCAAAGATTATCTCAACTTGAAAAAACTGCCTCTATTAGATTTGATGAATTAAAACCTGCTTTCAAGGCAGTCATGAGATATGTTTGGAATGCTGTTATAGAAAATGGTTTTGAAATGGATGATAGAAACGATGTTGATGACGATCTTGAAATAAATTCCCGTTTTGGACTCTCAATAAAAAAATCTGGAAATTTATCAGTGAGTGTTCTTGGACAAAAGCATTACAAAAATAAGGATAGAGATAGAAAAGAGTATGCATTTTATTTTGAACTGGTCAAAAAATGGGAATACAAAAAAAAGAAAATAGGAAAAAGGGGATTTTTAATAAAGCGTCCAAAATATAAAACTATTGAGGGGATAAACCCGGAACCTTTTATGTTCACATCATTGGGTAAAAATTATTATGCCCCAGATAAAGAGCAATTTTTTAATAATTATGAGCACCGTCTTAATTGGGACAAAATGCAAAAAGTTTCTGTTGATGACCTTGTAGACTATTTAAAAAAAGTAGCAATCACAAACCCAAATAATCATTTAGATGATATTGGTAATTTTATTAAGGTAATTTTAACTTTGCCAGTTAAAATAGATGATTATCTTAAAATACAAGAAATAAATTTAGGTGGTTTATTGGAGGAAATTAAATCCTTGGGGGAAGATAAAAAATAATATGGCAAAAGAAGCAATAAATCTGAAAGAAAATGATACAAGACCCATTATCCAGATTAATTAATGATTTAACTGAATTAGACAGAACTATTGAACAAAAAGTTAAAGATTCTTCTCCTGAGGAACTTCTTTCAATTGGCAGAAAATTTATGGATGATTCAGAATATTCAGAAGCAAAGATTATTTTTAAAAAACTCTACAAAACAGGAGGAATATTTATGAAAGAAATTTCTTCTTTATATGATTTCCTTATTTACAGCCTTACTAAAAGAATACCTGATAATATTATTATAGAAGGGGTTATACGCTGCATGGCTACTGCAACAGAAATGCATGCTGAGAAAACTCTTCCCAAAGAAGACTTGTTTACTATTGATACTCTTATTGACAGAGTTGTCTCTGAAGACATATTAATCCCTCATAGAGAAGAATTTGAAGGATTATATTACAAATTCAAAGAATACACAATCAAGGCTTTTCTTGAAGGAAAAAACCTAAAATGCCCAAAAACCTCTTAAAGAAAATCATTAATGATGAAGACTTACATGCTGCAGGATTTAATTTTGCAGCTATATGGCTAATTGGCAAGTCAGCAAATGTTGTTTCTAGTGCCTTATTTCATTTTGATCTGAATCAATACAATTCTATTGACCATCTATCTATTGGTGTTGGAATTGGAACTCTTGCATATAAAAAATCTGGTGGCGGACTTAGAGGAGTTTTAACTGGATTAGTAGCGGGTACATTATTTAATGTGGGATGGGAAGCTTTAGAATATAAATCTCATATATGGAATACTAAAGAATCTGTAATTGATACTGTAACAGATATTGCTTTTGTTTATGTTGGAAATGTTCTGAGTTTTCTTGGAGAAAAAGCAAAGGAATATGTGAATAAGAAAGACAAGAACTCACGGAGATAGATAAAGAAATATTTCTTAATTTAATTATTAATATCCCGCATATTCTTTAAATTATGAATAAATCTGCGGACATTTCCGAAAGAATTTATGTAAGCATGCGTCATAATTTTCGACGCAGAATCACATTTTCCATTGAGATACATCCCAAGCCAATCATAAACCTTATATCTTGAAATCAATAAATCTCGTTTTGTTTGATTTATCCAATCATCATCTGCATCTAAAGTTCTCATTGTCTCAGTGATAACTCTGATGTCATTTTCAGTCAGTTTGTTTACTATGCCTTTCTCATTTCTTCTGCCAACATCCATTAATGATTTCCATAGAAAATCTTTATGATATTCTTTCATTTTTTAAAGTAATTTCTACACAATATAAATTTATACTCTTAAACTAATTATCTTGCTAACCCCATCATGCATACTCACACCATAAAGGTTTGTCGAATTAGCAATCAATTCATCATTGTGAGTTATTACTATATACTGCCCTTTCTGCATGTACTTTTTTAACAACTCTGCAAGCCTTTCTGAATTTCTCTTGTCAAGAGCAGCATCAATTTCATCGAAGATGTAAAAATAATATGGCTTTAGTTCTTGTATTGCGAATATAAGAGCAAGGGCAACAAGGGTTTGCTCTCCCCCTGACAAGGATTTCACATCAAAATATTTTCCATGCCCTGTCTTTACTGTTATATTGACTCCCCCTAAAAAAGGCTCTTTTTTATTTTCCAAATCAAGAGAAACATGGCCTTTAGGACTCAGTTGTGAAAAATTTCTTGAGAAAGTTTCATTCAAGGAATTTAAAGTTTTAAGAAATGTTTTTTTCTTTTTTACATCAATTTCATTAATTATTTTTAATATTCCTCCCTTTTCTTTTGAGATTATTTCTGTTTTTTCCTTCACTGAATCATATTCTTTCTTTATAGAATCATAAACTTCAAGAGAACGCA
This sequence comes from Candidatus Pacearchaeota archaeon, assembly GCA_026395815.1. GTDB lineage: Archaea > Nanobdellota > Nanobdellia > Pacearchaeales > GW2011-AR1 > RBG-13-33-26. The sequence continues at coordinate 48,533 of JAPLXZ010000016.1, read as the reverse complement.
TATTTACAGAACCTATTTGAAAAAGAGCCTCTTGAATTTTGCTAAGCCTTTCAAGAAGAGTTTCTTTGCTGGCTTTGATTATTTCCATGTTTGGAAAGGCAAGCATTTCTGTTTCAAAATTTTCAATTTCAGCGCTTATTCTAGCCAAGTCAATCTTTAAGGCATTTGCGTCTTGGTCTAAATTGTAAATAACATTTTGCTTTCTTGACATCTCTATTTCATTGTCCCTTATCTTTTTTTGCAAGCCTTCTCTTTCAGAAATTAATTTTTGGAATTTTTCCACTAATTCTTCTTCTTGTTTCTTTTTCTTTTCAAGCAGTTTTTCTTTCTCCTCTATTTCATTTTTTGCTTGCTTCAAATCAGAATTTAAATCTTCCTCATCCCTTATCATCTGCTTCAAGGAAATTTTTGCACGTTCAATCTCTCTTTTCTTGAAGGAAATTTCAGAATCAAGATTCTCGTTATTTCTAAAAGATACTTCCTGCACTTCCATCCTTAAAGTTTCGCATTTTTGATCTATGTTTGAATTTTCATCAAAGTTGCTTTGAAGGTTTTTCTCTCTTTTTTCAAATTCAGAAATCTCCCCCTTAACAACGTCAAGCTTTTCTTGCAGAGATTTTATCTGCAATTGCTTGTCATGAATATTGGAAATCTTAAGCAAATCAGATTCTCTTTTTGAAATTTCCAGATTTGTCTGTTCTATCTCTTGGTTTAGAATATTTTTTTTATTATATGTCTCGCTTAATTCTTTGTCTGAACTTTCTATTTCTTTTTTTAAAGATTCTATTTTTTGAATCATTTCCTTATGTATTGATTCAATATGCTCTTCTGTTATTTTGCTTTTGCAAAGGGGGCAGATATCCATTTTGGATATCTTATCCATAAGCTTGTTTTGCTTGTCTATTTCATATTCATTAGTTCCAGATTTTTTTTCTAAATCTATTTCTTTTTTGGACAATTTTTTTAAGAGTTCTTTTTTTTCTGAAAGAGAGAATTTTAATACATCTAATTTTTCAGAAGTTGTCTTTTGGTCAAACAGCTCCTGGGAAAGGGATTTAATCTGCTTCAGCAAAAATTCTGATTCGCCTGTATAATTTTGAAAAAGAGATTTTTTATCCTGAATTCTTTCTCTTGCCGATTTTAATTCTGATTTAATTGTGTAGAATTTTTTTCTTTGCTGCTCAAGTTTTTCAAGTTCTTTTTGTTTCGTTTCAATTTCTCTCTGATTTCTTGTTGTTGAAAGAGGCTTTTGGAGCTCAGTTATGTCTAATTCTGAAATTCTCAATGATTCCTTAAGTGTTTGTCTTTCTTTTGAAAGATTAGATAGCTTGTTTTCATAATTTTCTATTCTCACATTCATTCCAGCAATTTCTGCTCTTATGTCTGCTATTTCTTTATTCAGTCTTTCCTGCTCCAATCCTGTTGACTTTTGGATTGTTGAATTTATAGAAGAAATTTTTGATTCAAGAGATGCAATTGCTGTTCTTATATCGAGGATTGATTTCTTTTCCCTGTCTATCTCCTTGTTTTTGTTAAGAATTTTTGAATTTACTTCTTCTGATTCTTTCTTCTTTTTTGCCAAGTCATGATAAATTATGCTTGCCTTGAATTTTTTCACATCTGCTTCTAATTTTTTGAATTTCAAAGCTTGTTGCCTTTCTTTTTCAAGGTTGTTTAAATAGATAGTTCTCTCTCTTAAAATAGCCAATACTTCCTTTAGTTTTTCTTCTGTTTTTTCCAATTCTTTCAAGGATTTTTCTTTTCTCATTTCATAAACTGAGATTCCAGAAACTTCTTCTATCACTCCTCTTCTTTCTTCTGGTTGCATTCTAACAAAATTCTGAATTTCTCCCTGAAGGATTATATTAAAGCCATTGGGGTCTATTCCTCCTTGGCTAAGCAAGAATAAAACTTCCTGCCTTGTTTTTGTTTCATTATTGATTTTGTAAATGCTTTGCCCATTTCTTCTGACTATTCTTTTTATTGATATCTCATTTTTATCAATTGAAAAAACCCTGTTGGAATTGTCTATAACCATTTCTACTATTGCTTCTTTTGCAGGAGCAGCTATTTTGCTTCCCAAGAAAATAAGGTTTCCCGCTTTAGCAGCCCGCATTGATTTAATTCCCAATCTTCCTAAAACAAAGCACAAGCCGTCTGAAATATTGCTCTTGCCGCTTCCATTTGGCCCTACAATAACATTGATTCCTGGTGTGAAAGGAATTTCTGTTTTTCTGACAAAACTCTTGAAGCCATACATCACTAATTTTTTTATATAAAGCATGGAAGAAAAAAGAGGAAGATGTTTTTAAAGTTTAATGACATGAAAAAATCATTTGAAATCAACAATTTTTCTTTGCTCTATAGTTGCACAAATATCCTTCCAAGTGCTCCATGTCTTTCTGAAGATGCCTTTGTCTCCATAAGTTTGTGCATGCTTTTGAAGAAACCTTGTTGTTAAAGAATCAGAGCAATAACCAGAGCCTATTTCATCTCCAAATTCTTCCTTAAGTTTTGACATTTCTTTTTCTCTTGCACATTTTGCCAAGATTGAAGCTGCAGAAACAGAAACATGATTAACATCTGCTTTATGCTCGCAATGAATTTCCAAGTTTGAAAGATTGTCTATTTTTGTTTTTAAAAAATCAGTCCATTTTTCTATGCTGACTGATGGGCAGTCTACAATTACTTTTATTTGATTGTATCCTTTATTGACTCTATTTATTATCTGCGCGGTTTTTAATGCTTCCAACGCATTGAGGTTTGTTCCATTCTTGTTTTTTTCATCTATTTCTTCCGGGAAAGCAAGAACAATTTCAAACGTTTCTGCAATTTGTTTTATTTTTTCTGCAAAAAATTCCCTTCTTTTTTGCGTTAATTGCTTGGAATCCTTAACTCCCATCTTTTTTAATTCCTTTTCGTTTTTTTCGTCAATTAAACAGCCTGCCAGAACCATTGGGCCTATCACTGGGCCACGACCTGCGTCATCTATTCCTAAAATCAACATAGGAATTTCAAAGACACAACGTTTATAAATTTAATTCTAATCCTGTTTTATATAGCGGGATAGAGCAGCCTGGAGTGCTCGCAGGGCCCATAATGAGAAGAACCTACGGTTCTCCTTCACAGTCTCTCCCTTTCGACGCGGATAGGCAACTTCCAAAATTGCCTCCGAACGAAGTTGCGACATGGGAAACCCTGAGGTCGTGCGGTTCAAATCCCACTCCCGCTATTTTTTGTTGAATTTTTATAAAAATATTTAAAGCAATTTGACGTATTCTTAATATGAGAATAGGGATGAAAAAAGATCCTATAGTTGCACTTGCTCAGATTAAATATTTTGATACTTCTGAAAAAAACAATGTAAAGAAGATAAAAAAATATATACGATTGGCAAAGAAAAGAAAGGCAGATATTGTCTGTTTTCCTGAATCATGCATCCATAAAAAAGATTTCTTGAGTTTTGACCATGAACTTGTCAAAGAAATTAGGGAAGAATGCAGGAAAAATTCTATTTGGTGCATTATTGATGATGATATGATTATTAGAAGAGGGGTGTTTAATACTGCTATCTTAATTGATCGAGAAGGAAAGATTAAAGGAGAGTATAGAAAGATACATCTTTACGGAGAGGGAGATGGAGTAAGAGCAGGAAGAAGAGTAAGAGTTTTTAAAACAGATTTTGCAAAAGTAGGAATAGCTATATGCTGGGATTTAAAAGATGAAAAAATATTTAGAAAAATGAAGAAAAAAGGGGCTGAAATAATTTTTTGCCCTGCTTCATGGAGATATGAACTTTATGCACATCATGCTAAAAAATATAAGAAGAAGTATAAAGAAAGGGAAAGAACAACATTAAAGTCTCTAATAATGACAAGAGCATTTGAAAATTTATTTTTTGTTGCTTTATGCACTCCTATGGGGGGCAAGGAAGATAAAGACATGATTTCACATTCAATGATATCCTCTCCTCATAAGGTTTTATCAGAAATAAAAAACAGAGAAGGATTGATAACAGCCAAGATAAATTTAGAAGAGATATCAAGATTGCAAAAGCTTTACGATGAAAAAAGAATAAAGTAGTTTATTTTATTCTCCTTTTTAAAAAATCCAAAACTTTTTTTATCAGTTTTTTCCTTTCCTGCACGAAAAAATCAAAAGCAGGCGTTGAATTAATTTCCAAAACAAGCCATTTCCCTTTTTTCTTTAATAAATCAATCCCGCAGACCTTTATGTTGAATGTTTTTGTGATTTTTTTTGTGATTTTTTTTAATTCCGTGTCTACTTTGAATTTTTTAAAGTGCTTGGCATAGACTCCTGTTGCTTTCCACCCTTTACTCTTTTTAATTGCTGTCTGAACTATCTTGCCATCAATAATCGTGACTCTGTAGCTTGGAGACTTGACAAATTCCTGGGCAATAATAGGCAGCCTTTCAGAGCCTTTTTTCCAAAATTTTCTTATTATCTTTTCTGCCTGTTTTATATTTTCTGCCTTGTCAACATACTGCCCCATTGTTCCTATAACTCTTTTTAGCACTACAGGCCATGAATTGAATTTTTCAAGTTCTTTTTTTGCAGTGGGGATGGTTTCAGAAAGGAGAATTGTTCTTAATGTAGGAATCTTGTGTCTTTCGCATTTCAGGAAGAACATCCATTTATCTTCATCATAATAATTTTTTCTGGAAGAATCAACAACCTTTTTTCCTAATGTTTCCAATGTCTTTACAATTTCCAGGGAAAATTCTTCAGCGCTGTTATTGTAAAAAATCCTACAGTTTTTTGCTTTCTTTTTAATATCTTCTTCATCAATATCCTTTGCAGTATTGAATAAAACTAATTCTATATTCTCTTTTTCAGCTGTTTCTAAGAATAATCTTTCATCTTTTGTAAGATTGTTTTCATTGAATATGTATCCTATAACTATTTTTTTCATTTTCTGCATATTTTTCATCTTATCAAGCAAAAAAGCTACGTTTTCTTAAGAACACTCTTTTTTTCTAATTTGAAAAGAACAAACAAGCCTAACATTGCAATAATGCCTGTTAGGGCAAATACTAATTGGAAGCTGATTTTTTCAGCAAGCAATCCGCCTATTACAGCAGTTAAAGCTGTGCCTATTGCTACAGAAGAAGAATAAATAGACCATTGGAAACCTCTTTGTCCTTTATCCATATTAGCAGTGAAAAGGCTAGACCAAGAAGGATATGCAAAACTTGCTCCTATTCCAAAAATAAATTCAATTAGATAGATATGGTAAATGCTTGTTGAAAACATATAACCAAAAGGAACAAGAGCAATTATTGCTGTTCCTACTTTCAGCATCCACAATCTGTCTTTAGGATTGAATTTGTAAGAAAGCATTATCTGCAGTATTGCATGAGTAATCATAAAAATCGTGCTTGCTAAACCAGCAGAAAAAATGCTTCCTCCTCTAAGATTGTCGTTTATGAAAATAGCTAAAATAGGACCGATTAAACCAAATCCACTAAGAACAAAGATGTCTGAAATCATCAGTAATTTCAGATTTCTTTTCATTCCGAAAATGTCAGAAAAGATTGGTATTCTAAATTTTCTTTTCGCTTTCCCTCTCTTTTTCATACTATAACAACAAAAAATTAGTATATAAATTTTATGAATTGAACAAGATTTTCATAATGATAAACTTTAAATTCTCAAATAACACAATTATATCATGCCCACGTCGCATAGGCTCAAATTAGGAAAATTTGGCTAAATGCTTGTGGCATAAAGCCCACGTCGCATAGTGGTATTGCAGCGGATTGCTATTAGGCTTCGGCCTTACTACGACTTTCCCTTCGGGTTGAGAGTTGTTCCCTTTCCTTGTGAAAGGTTTACCCTTCGGGGTATTGTCTTTCCCCGGACCGACTTCGGTCGATTTCGGGTTGAGAGACATGCTTCTCCTTCGGGAGATGGCAAATATCCGCGCCCTTCGGGGCTCGTAGGTTCGATTCCTGCCGTGGGCGTACCATTACATTTATCATAAAAACACAATATTTAAATACTTTGTAATGGTAATGTATTTATGAGGATAATAACAAGAAAAAAAGGAAATAAAAAATATTTCTATTTGCAACATTCATTAAGAAAAAGTAAGAAAATTGTTACAAAAGAAAAGTATCTTGGAACTGAAGTTCCAGCAGATGTAAGTGAAATTATTTCTAGGTTTAGAAAAGAGATGCAAAATGATATTAATAAAAAACTTGAGGTAATAAAAGAGCATTTTCAATCTGAATGGAAAAGAATCCCGGAAAGTGCAAAAGAAAAAGAACTTGAAGAAATTTCTATCTCTTTTACTTATAATACAAATGCTATTGAGGGTTCTACAATTACCTTAGAAGAAGCAAGAGAGATTATTCATGACAAGATTTCTCCAAATAAGCCCCTAAGAGATGTTAGAGAAACAGAAGCACATAGTAAAGTATTTTTACAGATGTTAAAAAAGAACGAAAAAATAACAAAAGAATTATTATTAATTTGGCATAAAAATGTTTTCGGTGAAACAAAACCAGATATTGCGGGAAGATTTAGGGATTATCTTGTTAGAGTCGGTCCCCATTTAGCTCCAGACTGGCAGGATGTTGAAAATCTCATGAAAGATTTTATAGAATTCATTAATAAAAATAAAAAAATGAATCCTGTAGAACTAGCAGGAAGAGTACATTATCAATTTGAGAAGATACATCCTTTTGGAGACGGGAATGGCAGGATTGGAAGACTTTTAATGAATTTTATCTTATGGCATAATGAATATCCTATGCTTATTATAGAATATAAAAAAAGAAAATCTTATTATAAATCATTACAGAAAGATGAAGAATATTTTGTTTCTTATTTTATAAGAAGGTATTTAACAGTTCATAAAAAAAGATATTTGGAATAAATGAGAATGCGGTGTTGGTGTTTAACCTAAGTTTTGAACTCTAACTGTATCACTTTTAATACGGTTCTGCCGTGGGCGTAATATTAAAATTTAAATAGTTTTTTCTTTTTGAAATTTGATGAATAAATATCTTGTATTATATACTGCAGATTTGCATGGTAATGAAACTCAGTATAAGAAACTTGTAAATTTCGCTATAAAAAATTCTATGGGTGCTGTTATTATTGGAGGAGACCTAACACCAAAAGACCCTATTGATATAGAAAAACAAAAAAGATTTATAGAAAAAGATTTGCCCAGACTTCTTAGTCCATTAAAACAAAAACTTCCCGGTTCAAAATTATTTTTAATGATGGGAAATGATGATTGTATGGCTAATATTGATATGCTAAAGAACTACGATCCAACTCTTTGGAGTCTGATTAATGGTAATAGACTAAACCTTTCAGATGATTTTGATATTGTCGGATATTCTTATGTTCCAATAACACCTTTTGGATTGAAGGATTGGGAGAAATTTGATTTATCTAAGGTTTCAAGAGACTTTAAGATTGAGTATGAATTGAGAAAAAAATTTTGCAGGTTTAAAGGAAGCAAGACAGATAATAATGGATGGCATACATTTGAATTTATTCCTGAAATGGAAAAGATTGATTCCATTCAGAAAGATTTGGAAGCAAGATTATTTACAATTAATCCTCAAAAGACCTTATATGTTCTTCACTCTCCGCCAAATAAATCTAATCTTGATCAGATAAAAACAGGACATGCTGGTAGTTTTGCAGTAAGAGAATTTATTGAACAGAAAAAACCTTATGTTACTTTACACGGACATATACATGAAACAGTGAGTCTTTCAGGAAAATTTTATGATCAAATTGGAAAAACCTCCTGTTTCTCCCCTGGCAACAACGCGACGGATAATTATCTCTCGGCGGTCATGTTTGATTTATATAACCTTAAAACTGCTAAAAGATTAAAATTGTAATGATATTTTAACTAAAAGTATCCTTTAACCAAAAGTTAAATTAACAGAGTGGGCGTAGTTTTTAATAGTCTAATTTCTTTTAAGCAAAATGAAAAAAGAGATGTCAAAAAGAAAGAAGATACTTATTATTTCATTAGTCATAATCATCATCGCACTTGCAATAATCGTATTTGCAAAAACAATGAATAATAAAGAAGAAGGAAACATAAATCCTGCATCTTCTGCAGCAGGCAACAGCAGTTATCAAGTTAAATATTCCCCATTAAGCCCTGAAGAAATAAATAAAGTTGCCGATACAATTCTATCAAGCGAGTTCATAAAGAGCATTCCTGAAAAAGAGCCAATATCCTTATTTTTCTTTAAATTTGAAAATGGAGAAAGAATTTGGCAAGATGGATTTCTTATAGGAAAAAACCAGCTTTTAACTGAAGGCACTCCAGGAATCTCATTGATTTTGCACTCCAAATACATTTCACAATTAAATGGAAACAATTTATGCGATATAATAAACCAGGCAAATAAAAATGGAGATTTGGGTTTTGAAAGCAAATATAGCACTGCCATTTTGCTCATAAAATATGTTGGAATGTTAAAGTACAGGGATTGTTTTGGATTTTAGATTATTTTGAAATCTCGCTTGTCTTCTTTTTTTGAATGTAGAATTTGTTTAAAACATCAAGAGTCTGCTGCCTTTGTTCTGCATTTCCCAAACCTTTCCAATCAAGAAGAATAAGGTCAATATCCTCTTCTGTTCCGCCAATTGCTTCTCTAACCATCTCTTCTGTTATTGGAAATACGTATTGCGGAATTACATGAGAGATTGCAATATTTGACTTCAATTGAATTTTAGTGAAATTTGGGCAGTAGTGAGGCCCTCCAATTCCTATGGCAATTTCATTGTATGGATTTTCTTTGAATGATTCAATTGTTTCTGAAATTGCTTTTGCAACAACAAATCCTGCTCTCTTATCTTTCCATTCATTTTCTGTAGAGCCAATTTCAACAAAAACGCATGGTTTATTGATAAGCGGGCCATGATGAGTGCATTCCAATGTTACATCGTATTTCAAATAAGATTTTTCTGCATTGGTTTTCAGTTTTTCAAAAAGCTGTTTTTGGAATAATGCAGAAGTTTTGCACACTCTTTTTTCCTGCCCCCCGAATTTAGCATCTCTCCAATTTCCAGGAGCATGGATAGAAAGAGTTTTCTCGTTTTTTTCTGATTTGTGCTTTGAAGCAAAGATTACAAAATCATACTCATTAATTTTTTCCAAATCAAGATTTTCTGTGAAAATTATCTCACTATCTATTAAATTATCAACTAAATAAAAATGAAAATTCCCAAATTGGCTTAATTCAGTTGTTATATTAATGCCTGCCTTGTCCAATGTGCTTGCAATTATCAAGTAATTCTTGTACATAATCTGTTATAGGCTATCAAGATTTTAAAGATTTGGATAATAAACTATAAAAACGAATTTTTCCTTTATATTAAATGCAAGAGGTGTATAAGTTGCTCATAAGCATTGGAATCTTGGCTTTAGGTTTTCCTATTGGAAGCTTGCTTGCTAAGAGAACAGAAGAAGAATTATTCAAAGGAAGAAAATGGTTTAAACTAATCATAATCTTAAGTTTAATTGGGGGAATTGTTTCTTTAATCTTAAGAAATGACTTTCTGCTGTTTTCTCTCTTGTTTATTTCAATTGTCACAAGCAGAAGCATGAAGAAATAACTTTTAAGTAGTAACAAAATAGGAGGATTTATAAAGTTAATATTAATCTATTTTTTATGGAAATTAAAAAATATATGTTTAATGTAGGAGATGAAGTTGATTTTACTGGCTCTTTCAAAGAAAGAGGGATATATGGAACAGTAATTAATAGAAAGAGAATTCTTTTTGGCTTAAGAGATTTGGGTAACTTTTTAGAAAATATTTATGCTGTTTGTATTGAGGGAGAATATTATTCTAATGGAAAAAAGGAGAGATTTTTGTGTGGAAAAGTCATGTTTAGAGAAAGATACTTGGAAAAGAGAGCAGCAACTAAGCCAGGAAAAATAGCAACAACTAAACTAGAGGGAATAGCAGAAACTAAACCAGAGGAAACATTAGAATGAGAACACAATGGGACAGCTACAATCCAAATCAAAACAGAGCTTTAGGGTTAATGAGAGAATATGATAGACTAGAGCCTTATATCATGAACAAGTTGGAAAGATTGCCTAAATCTCTTAAATACCATAATGCAGAGCATACCAAAGACGTAATCAATTCTTCTGGGAAGATTGCTCTTGTAGAAGGAATTAAGATGTGGGATGTGAGATATTGGCTTGTAAAGATTGGAGCATTGCTTCATGATACAGGATATATATTGCAGCCTTCTGGAAAAGATCATGAAGAACTCGGAGCTGATTTTGCAAGAAGATTGCTTGGAAATTTTGGGTATGAACATTATGATATAATTAATATTCTTAGAATGATAAGAGCAACAAAACTTCCTCAAAACCCAAGAACAATCTTGGAAGGAATAGTATGTGATGCTGACTTGGATAATTTAGGAAGAGCTGATTTCTTTAAAAGGGGAAAATTGTTAAGAGAAGAATTAGAATCTCTTGGAATAAAAAACTCAGATAAAGAGTGGTATCAAAGAAATCTTAAATTTTTAGAAAACCATGGATATCACACAAAAGCAGCAAGATATTTAAGAAATGGCAAGAAAAAAGAGAATGTTGAGCAATTAAAAGGAATCATAGCATCACTTGAATAATCTATAGAATTTTAAATAAATATTTCTTTTGATTTTTATGTTATATCTCATAGGGTTAGGGTTGAATGAAAAAGGAATTTCACAGCAAGGATTGGAAGCTGTGAAGAAATGCAAAAAGATTTATCTTGAAAATTACACTGTTGATTTTCCTTATCCTTTAAAAGATTTGGAAAAGGTTATCAGAAAAAAAATAATTTCTTACAGCAGAGAAAAAGTTGAAAGCCTAATTCTTGTTGAAGAAGCAAGAAAAGAAAATATTGCCCTGCTTATTTATGGCTCGCCATTAACAGCAACAACACACATTTCATTAATTCAAGAGGCTCAAAAAAAAGGAGTTAAATGCGAAATCATTTATGCTTCTTCTATTCTGAATGCTATTGCAGAAACAGGTTTGCAATTATATAAGTTCGGAAAAATAGCAAGCATGCCGAAATGGCAAAAAGAAAGAAATTTTGTTCCTGACAGCTTTATGAGAATTGTAAAGGAAAACCAAAAAATAAACGCCCATTCCTTGATTTTAATAGATATCAATTTAGAACTTCAGGAAAGTCTTAAACAACTCGAGCAATCTGCAAGGAAAAACAGAATAAAATTAGAAAGGATTTTAGTTTGTTCAAGGCTTGGAACAAAGGAAAAAAAGATAATTTATGATGAGATTAAAAATCTTAGAAGCATGGAAATCAAAATGCCTTATTGTATAATAATCCCCTCAAGATTGCATTTTATAGAAGAAGAAGTCTTAAAGACTTTTTCTTGACTCTCTCTTATTTGAATGTATCGTAAGAAGAGATGCTAAAACAAATTTAATTTTTTATAAACAGATTTAATTTCTTGCACATCTTAGGTAATCTTTGGGAAAAAGCTCTCCTATAAATTCCCCATAAATGATAACTTTAGCCAAGTCTTCAGTTAAACCCATTCCTTTATTATTAGAGAAATAACCTTTCTGCTTCGCTATTTCAAGGGCTTCCATAAAACTGTTCCTAATGAGTTTAGGCATTCTTTCAATTAACTTGTCTAATTCTGGCATTTTTATGTAAATATCAAAGTTATAGATCTTAAAAAAATTATCTGTAATAGAGAGCAATCATTTTAAAAATATAAAAACCATATAAAAATTATGTATGATTTTAAGAAAGTTGAAGAAGAAGCAAGAAAAAGCTTTAAAGAAAAAGACGGGAAAAAAACAGTAAGCGATGACAAAAAAAGAAAAAAGCTTTTCAGTTTTCTCGAGGGCCCTCCAACAGCAAATGCCCCTCCTGCATTGCATCATTTAGAAGTAAGGACCTACAAAGATATAATAAACAGATTCAGATATATGCAGGGGTTTAATGTTCCAAGAAAAGCTGGATGGGATTGCCATGGCTTGCCTGTAGAAGTTCAGATAGAAAAAAAACTAAAGTTAAATTCAAAAAAAGACATATTAAAATTTGGGAAGGCTAATTTTATAAAAGAATGCAAGGAAAGTGTTTTTTCTTACATAAAAACATGGAATGATTCAACAAAAAGGCTTGGATATTTGGTTGACTTAGATAATCCTTATGTAACTCTTGAAAACGATTATATAGAAAGCGTATGGTGGAGCTTGAAGCAGCTGTATGACAAAAAACTCTTGTATGAAGCGCATAAAGTCGTTCCATACTGCCCAAGATGCGAGACTCCTTTGTCAAGCCACGAGGTAGCTTTAGGGTATAAAGACATAAAAGAAGAATCTGTTTATATCGCATTCAAAGTTAGAGAAAAAGACGATGAGTACATTCTTGCTTGGACAACAACTCCTTGGACTCTTCCTGGAAATGTTGCTTTGGCTGTAGGAGAAAAAATAAGATATGTTAAAGTAAAACTTCCTGACGGAGACAAATTAATTCTTGGAAAAGACAGGCTGAATGTTTTAAAAGGCGAGTATGAAATCCTAAAAGAGTTTTCAGGAAAAGAACTTGTTGGAATTAAGTACGAGCCTTTGTATAACATAAGGGAAACGCAGAATGAAAATTCTCATCAAATAATTTCAGCAGATTTTGTAACAACAGAAGATGGAACAGGGATTGTGCATACTGCTGTGATGTATGGGGAAGACGATTACAATGTAGGAATGAAATTAAGACTGCCTGCAGTCCATACTGTTGGAGAAGATGGCAGATTTTTAGATATTGTTCCTTATTGGAAAGGGATGTTTGTCAAAGACGCAGAAGACAATATAAAAGAAGAATTAAGAGGAAGGCATTTGCTTTACAAAACAGAAAAAGTTCTTCATGCTTATCCTTTTTGCTGGAGATGTGAGACTCCTCTGCTGTATTATGCAATTAGATCATGGTTTGTTAAGGTCACAAAATACAAGGAAAGGCTGATTGAACTTAACAATAAAATCAACTGGGTTCCAAAGCATATCAAAGACGGAAGATTTGGAAAGTGGCTTGAAAGCGTAAAAGATTGGGCACTTTCAAGAAAAAAATTCTGGGGAACACCATTGCCTATCTGGAGATGTTCATGCGGAGAGGAAAGAGCAATTGGAAGTATAGAAGAAATGAAAAAATATTCCACAAAAAAAATATTTGAAAAGGAAATTGATTTGCACAAGCCATGGATTGACAAAGTAACCTTAAAGTGCAAGTGCGGAAAAGAAATGAAGAGGGTTGAAGATGTTATTGACTGCTGGTATGATTCAGGAAGCGCCTCCTTTGCACAATTCCATTATCCGTTTGAAAACAAAAAAGAATTTCAAAAAAGATTCCCTTATGATTTCATTGCAGAGGCAATAGACCAGACAAGAGGGTGGTTTTACACATTGCATGTTCTTTCAACTCTTCTATTTGATAATGTTGCATTTAGAAATGTAATCTGCGCCGGGCATATTGTTGATGAAAATGGAAACAAAATGTCGAAGAGCAAAGGCAATATATTAAATCCTAATGAGGTTCTTGACTCTGTTGGAGTTGATGCAACAAGGTTGCAGTTCTGTATGGTTGACATAGGAAGCCAAAAAAGATTTGGGATAAACCTTGTGAAAGAAGAGACAATTCCTTTTTTGAATACATTATGGAATACCTTTCAATATTACAAACAGCTTGACAACCAAAAAAAAGCAGAAACAAAGATTGAAGACAAGTGGATTATCTCGAGATTAAATTCAATGATTAAAGAGACAACGAAAAATTTAGAAGATTATTACATAGAAAATGCACTCGAGCCAATAATTAATTTTGTTGTTGGAGATTTCTCAAGAACATACATAAAAATTGTGAGGGATAGGGAAGACAAAAATATAAAAAAAGTAATAGCTGAAGTTTTGGAAAAAATTTCAAAAGTTTTGGCTCCTTATGCTCCTAATGTAACAGAAATAATTTACAAGGAGTTTGAAAAAAAATCTGTTCATCTTTCAAATTGGCCAAAAGTTGAAAATAAAAAGATAAACAAGACGCTTGAAAAAGAATTTAAGAAAACATTGGAAATTATTGAAGCTGGATTGGCTTTGAGAGACAAAGAAAAGATAGGATTAAGATGGCCATTGGCAAAAGCAGAGATTAAATGCGACTTAAAGTTAAAACCAGAACTGAAAGAAATTATTTTAAGCCAGTTGAATGTAAAAAAAATTAATATTTCAAAAGGAAAAGGAATTGCAGTTGAGTTGGATACAAGGCAAACAAGCGAATTAGAAGCAGAAGGTTATGCAAGAGAATTATCCAGACAGATTCAGGCATTCAGAAAAGAACTTGGACTTGAAAAAAAAGACAAAGTTGAAACGTATATAATTACCGACGAGGAATTCAAAAAGATGATTGAAGATAAAAAAAATTTCATAAAAGAAAGAACAAATTCAAAAAAATTGGAAATTGTTACAACTGACAAGGAAAGATTTAAAAAGAATAACGAGTTTAAAATAAAAGATAAAAGAGGAAAAATAGCAATTGTCAAAAGATAATTACTGATGAGTAGGACAATCAATTTACTCTTTTACCATAACAATCTTTAAAAAGAAAATTACCTAAAGAAAAAAGATGATTGTAAAAGATGAATTTTTAAGCAGATTGAGGAAAATCTTCGACTTGAATCTCTATGAAGTTAAAGTATGGACTGCGCTGCTTTCAAGGGGCACAAGCACTGCAGGAGAATTGAGCAGCATTTCTGATGTTCCAAGATCAAGAACGTATGATATTTTGGAAAGCCTTGAGAAAAAAGGATTTATTTTAATGAAACTCGGCAAGCCAATAAAATTTATCGCTCTCAAGCCAGACGAAGTTGTTGAGAGAGTAAAAAAGAACCTTGTAAAATACGCAAAAGAAAGAACTGAAAGACTTGAAAAGCTTCATGGAGATGATGTTTTGGAAGAACTTAATTCTCTATTCACTAAAGGGATACAGTTTGTGGAGCCATCTGACTTGTCTGGAAGCTTGAAGGGAAGACAAAATCTTTACAATCATATGGACATGATGATTAGAGGAGCAGAAAAATCCATAACAATCGTTACAACAAAAGAAGGGCTTGGCAGGAAATATGAAGCATTACTGCCTGCAATGGAAAAATGCAAAAAAAGAGGAGTTAAGATAAGAATTGCTGTTCCTATTGATAACAGCAACATAAAAATAGCGAGAGAATTCAAAAAAGTCGCGGAAGTAAGAGACATTGAAGCTAAAGTAAAAGCAAGAATCGTTCTTGTTGATTCTTCTCAATTGATGTTCATGCTTCTTGATGACGAAAAATTCCACCCTAACTATGATGTTGGAATTTGGATTAACACGGAATTTTTTGCAAAAGCTTTGGAGCAGATGTTTGATATTGCCTGGAAGGAATTGAAACCTGTGAAGTAAAATTTTCTTTTTCTCGTTGATTTTATAATATATAAATATTTATAAGTAATTATCTAATCAAGTTTTTATGAATAAGTTACTAAAATTATTAGGAATTGGAGCAATTGCATTAGCTTCACTTTGCGGATGCAAGGAATATAAATTCGAAAGTATTACAAAGCATGAAGACGCAATTGTTAGATTAAAAAGGATAGTCCGTTATTTTCCAGAGATGAATAGAAGGCATATGTACAATTTCCCTGATGGTACAATCTACATGGAAAGAATGGGTGATGATTACATCCTTTCTTATAGAAATCTCGGTATTCAAATGGATCAAAAAAGATTATCTGAAGTTATTGAGGAAAATAATCTGGGGAAGTTTATTTCTCCAGAAAGAGATAAAAGGCCTACACCTCCAAAAGATAATAGGAATAAAAGACCTACAGGTGGTTTATCTCCAAGAAGGATTCAGGCCCCACCACTTATTCCAAATGACAAATATTACGTTTTTTTTGATGGGAATGTTGATTTTGAAGTTGATGACAGAAGATTATTCAGTATTTTTAGAGTAGGTGATAAGGCGGATGTTACTTATCGGGAAGTATATCTTTTGACTTATGATGATCTTAACGATGATGGAGAAAAGGAGTTGATAAAGAAGAGTTTTCTAGGAAATTCTTTTAGAGATGCACAACCAAAACCTAATAATTAAAATGTCATTCAGAAAAACTATTTGCGCATTAACTGCAGTAACAATGATTGGACTAGCTGGATGTGCAAGTCTTGATACAGAAAAGTCGAGAAACATAACTGAATTTATTCCAGAAAAAACTCTTGGAACAAGAATTGTAGATACCAACAAAGACGGATATTTCGATATGGTTTATTTAACAAAATCTAACAAAGATTACAAACTTAAAATTATGAGAGGAAACAACGATGGTTCATTTACAAATCCTGAATTAATAAGAGATTATGGAAATATAGATCCAAGAACCAGAAATTTTTTAGTTTTCTTTTATCATGATCTTCCTAAGGTGATAGAAGGCAAAGTAAGATAAGATATAATAATTAAAACAAAAATAAGCCTTTATTTTAAGAATTTTAATTTCTAATAAGAAAAATTCATAAAACTACTGAATAATTTTCATTTCCCAATAAATATACAAATAAAAAATATATAAGAGAAAAAAATAAAAAAATAAAAATTTATTGCTTCATTAAAGCTAATACTGCGCTTACTACTGTTGTAATAACAACAATCCATCCTGCAACTTGAGTAACTAACACTGGTATCCATGGAACTGTTAAAGTAGCTCCTGTCATTGCAAAACCCACTGCTAAAGATACTAATATTCCTGTTATCCACGCAATAAAGCTAAGTAAATTTTTGACTTTCTTTCCTGCCATTTTCACCTCCCTTTTTATTTTTAATATCTAAAATCAATAAGAAAAATTAGTTTAAATAGGTTTTGATTATATATATCCCAATTGGGTATATTCTTAAAAATACAAAATTGATGAAAAAATATTATAGTTACACTCCATCACTTTTTCTTTAAGATTTATTGTTGTCTCAACAGAAATACTTAAAATTGTGTGATTCTTGTGAAATATATGAAAAGATTGTTATTGCTAAGTTTGTTTATTGTTTTGATTAGTATTGGATTTATTCAGGGGGCAAACCAGATAGTTACAGGGGGAGAAATCTCAATAACACAAGAAGATATTTCAATAACACAAGAAATTTGTGTGGAAGGAGGAACTCTGTTTAATGATTCAAAAATTTGCTATGATAAAGGCGATGACACAATATATGCTAAAGAATTTAGTGGATTGTATTCTACAATACAAATTTTGATGGTGATAATTTCTGAAGAGAATAATCTAAGAAGAGAATTGGATGAGACCAAAAAAGAATTAGATAATGTCAAAAAGGAATTAAAAAATTTAGAAGAGATTTTTGGAATTAAAAATGACTCCAAAAATATTTTTGAAGAGAATAGATTAGAAAATTCTTCGCAAATTAAAAATAACTCAAATACAAAGAATAATAAAGGAATTTTAGGATTTTTTAAGAGAATTTTTAATTGTAATTAAAATAAACATATTGTTTTTATATATGGGGAAGATTTAGATATTTACCTTCAGATTAAGTCAGAAGTAAATAAATCTTTTTGGATATAATATAAAATTACATCTCCTCGACTGTGCTTATTCCCAAGAGGTAAACAGAATTTTTCAAGACCTGTCTTAATGCAGTAACTAAAGAAAGCCTGAACTGCTCTTTCTCTGAGTCAATTACAGGGCAAGAATGATAAAATTCATTGAAGATTTGGCATAATTGGTAAGAATAATTTGCAAGAACATTAGGATTCATTGTTTTGTATGCATTTGAAACAACATCTTTGAATTGCGATAATTTTTTTATCAGTTCAATTTCCTTTTCTTCCAGCTTTCCTGTATCAAACTTTTCCTTTAATTTTTTATTCGCCTTTTCCAATATGGAACCTGCTCTTGCATAAGTGTATAGAATATATGCTCCTGAATCTCCTTCAAAATTCAAGGCATCTTCTTTCTTGAAGATTATAACTTTATTTGGATTTTGCTTTAGCATTGAGTATTTAATTGACGCAATTGATATTTTAAGGGAACGACTCTCCAATTCTTTTTTTGAAATTGAAGGAAATCTTTTCTTAATTTCTTTTTTTGAATAATCTGTAATCTCCTTTATAAAATCAGAATAGAGTATATTCTCTCCTGTTCTTGATGACATTTTTCCTGTTGGCAAACGGACTTCTGAAAATGGAACATATTTACATTCTTTAACCTTTGGGAAATTCATTAGTTCAAGAGTTTTGAAAAGCTGCGCCATGTGCATTGATTGCGCTGAACCGATGACATAAACATTTCTATTAATTTTGAATTTTTCAAACTTTTCTTTCACCAATGCCAAATCTTTTGCAGAATAAAGAACAGTTTGGTCCTTTCTTAATAAAACCCAGACTCCAAGATTGTATTTTTTTAAGTCAATTATAACTGCTCCTTCGCTTATTTTTGCGATTTCATCTTTTAATAATTTCTCTGCCATGTCCAATCCTCTCTTTTCCATCTCGCTTTCAAAAAAATACACGTCAAAATGGGTGTTTAACTCTCT
Source organism: Candidatus Pacearchaeota archaeon (assembly GCA_026395815.1). GTDB lineage: Archaea > Nanobdellota > Nanobdellia > Pacearchaeales > GW2011-AR1 > RBG-13-33-26. Next base: position 29,935 of record JAPLXZ010000016.1, on the reverse strand, counting down.
ATAGATTTTTTCAAAAGAATCCAAACTTAATTTTCTTGATTTTTTCCATAATGAATCAAGCTCTTTATCGCTTCTTTCTGCAAGCATTTTGTTTATTAAGTCAACCTGCTCTTGCAATTTTTCATTTTTTGAAAGTCTTTTAATCGCATCTACATAAATTGAAGCAATCCATGATTCATCTTCTTTCAATTTCTGCTTTTTATGATATTTCTTATAGCACCATATCCATTTTGCTACATGCATTCCTGAATCTCCTTGGTAATTTGCCCTTATTACTTCATTTCCGCAGAATTCAAAGATTCTCGCTAAGCTTTCTCCAATTGTCGTTCCTCTTATATGCCCAACATGAAATGCCTTGTGTGTGTTTGGCTGTGAAAACTCAATCATGACTTTGTTTTTTTCCTGGGAAAAAGACCCGTATTTTTCTTTTTTTGACAAAATTTCCTGAATTATTTGTTTAGACAAGTCTTTTCTGTTAACAAAGAAGTTTATGTATGCTCCGCTTGTTTGTATGTCCTGAAAACCTTCAGGCACTTTTGTTATTTTTCTTCTTATATCCAAGGCAATTCTTGAAGGTTCTTGCTTAAATTTTTCTATTAAGAAAAAGCAAGGAAAAGAATAATCTCCAAGCTCAGGAGAAGGAGGAATTTCAATAAACTTTTCAATTTCTTCATTTCTTAAACTCACACCATTTTTTTTAATAGCTTCTTTCAATAGACTTGTTATAATTTGCTTCATAAAGTTTATAATGTATATTCATTTTTATATGTTATGAAAACTGCAGCAGGATTTAAAGTAAGAGATGCAAAAGAATTAAAAAAAGACATAAGGGAATATGCAAAAAAAACAAGAATAAAAGTCAATCCAAACAGCAAAAAAGCTGAAATGATAATGAAAGGGCTTTTAAGGAATAAAAAAATGCATGGGGAGGTTTATTGCCCATGCAGGATTGTTACAGGCAATAAGGAAAAAGACAAAGAGATTATTTGCCCTTGTGTTTTTCATCGAGGGGAGATAGAATTAGAAGGGCATTGCAGATGCTTCTTGTTCTTTGGGAAATAAATAAATCTTTAAAAAGAGGATTTATATGAAAAAGATATGAGTCTTTTAGGATTTGCACGTTCTTTAGCAAGAGAGTATTATGAGTTAATGAGAGTTATCAGAAATTATTCTTCAACTATAAATGAAACAGAAATTAAAAATGCTTCTCCTGAAAACAATTTCTATCTTGGTTTTTATTCTGATAAAAGTTATTTGTTAAGGAAACATCAGGACAGGCATCCTTTTAGCAGATGCACAAATATTTCTGCCAGAGGATTAGAAATTAGGTTGAAAAATCAGAAAATTAAAAATGAAAAAGCAGAGCGTGAAAAAAGAATACAGGAAGCATTTTCAAGAAAAATAAAAAACAGAAGATGGATGAAAAGGCATCATCAGATTAATCGTTCTTGCCCATATGTAGTTCCTTAAAACATCAAAAACAAACATTTATAACTCAATTTTCTTCTTAAAAACATGGCTGAAATAAAAAAAGACAATCTTGAAAAAGCTCTTTCAATGAAAGAAGGGAAAAAGGAAGAAAAAAAAGAAGGAAGGCAGGAAATGCCAAAGGAAATGGAAATAGGATTCCACCAAGGAGCATTGAATACCTTGCTGAATGAAAGAAATGAATTGATAAGAATGATTCAGCAAGTTGAAGTCGTAATGCAGGCACACATGAAAAGACTTGAAGAGCTTGGAATTAAGATTAAAATGAGTTCTGAAAAGAAAGAATAAATTAAAGAAATATTTTTAACCTGTAGGAGATATCTATTCCTATGATGGGTCCTTTTTTAGAAGAAAATTGGGAAGGAGATTCTGTTGAAGAAGAATTCCTGGAAGGAGTTGTAAAAAAGGTTAAAATAATTAATCCTTCAGTTAATCTTCCCAGTTCTGCTTGCGGTTCTTTAGTTTTTGAATTTGATGAAGAGGAAAAGCTTGTTGGTTCTTATTTTGAAGGGTTAAGAAATCATAGCTATTTAGTAAAATCAAGAGTTGTAAGAGTTGCTTCTGCATAAAATCCAATAATTAATAAAAGAAGAAATAATTCTAAAATAATATAAACTGCAAATTTGTGAAGTATCTTATTAATAGAAGATTTAAAGGATCATACGCTCCTGTAGCTCAAATTGGGAGAGCACCGTTCTCGTAAGACGGGGGTTCTGGGTTCAATCCCCAGCAGGAGCTTTTCTTGTTATTGAACTAATAGTACAGAAACATAAAATTTAAATATTTCATTTTATTTAACAGTTAATGCTTAGAATATTCTTTAGAGATAAAAAAGATTGCCTAAAATTTTTTGATGAAATAAGAATATCTATGAACACAAGAAATTGGAGAGATTTGGGCAAGATTTTAGGAACTAATAAATCTATGATAGATAATTACAGACAAAAGAAGATAAGTATTCCAGAAAATAGATTCATAATCTTACTGGATAATTTGAAAGAGGATAGAAGAAATTATTTTCTTAAATTAATTGATAAGAAAGAGAATAACTGGGGACAGATTATCGGTGGCAAAAAAGCTTATTCTATAAACAAGGAATCTTTTGAAAAAGGAAGGAAAATTGCAGCTAAAAATAAAAAGGTTAAATATAATTTTAATATTAATCTCCCTCTCTCAGAAGAATTATGTGAATTTATTGGGGCAATTATTGGTGATGGATTTACCAATAAGTATGGACACCTATATCAAACTCAAATAACGGGAGATAATTTACTTGATTCAGATTACTATAATAAAAGATTAAAACCAATTTGTGAAATGCTTTTTAATATTTCTCCAAAAATAACTCAAAAAGGTGGGTGGATAAGACTTAATATTTATTCTAAAAATCTATTTGAAATGTTAACATGTAGATTCAAGATTCCCGCAGGAATAAAGGGCTATACTGTAACTATACCTAATGAAATAATCAGGTCCAAAGAAGAATTAATAAATTATACTCTGAAGGGAATGTTTGATACTGATGGTGGAGTAGGAATAGATAAAAGAAAATCTTACAAAAGACCATACATTCGAATAAATTACACCTCAGCGAGTAAAGGGTTAATCAATCAAGTAAGCAAGATACTTTTAAGTTATAATATTAATCATTCGGTTCATATAAATGGTAATTGTCTCGTAATTCAAATAAATGGTATGGACAATGTAAAAAGATTTATCTCAAAAATAGGATTCTCTAATAAGCGTCATTTAGATAAAATAAATAAATTCTTATACAATTGAAGTCGGGAGTTCAATCCTCTCTTGAGGCTTTGAACCTTGAACAAAAGGTTTAAATTGATGAATCAGGATTAAATAATTAATAAACAAGGAGAAAAGAAAAATGATTAATGACAGATGGGGAGAAGCATTAGAAAGACAATACGCTTACGGGCAGGGGCAAAATGATGCCAGATTTGGCAAACCGGAAAGTGGTGCAATATTTCGATTTAGTGGAGACTATCATGAAGGTTATGAAAAGATGAAAAAGATTGGTGATGATATGCAAAAGGAAGAAGAACGCCAGAGACAATTAAGAAAAACGATTGATGCAATTAAAACACATAAAAATCCCTGGGATAAAAGTTCTTTTTAATTATAGTTTACAAGAAAAAGAAATAAAAACCCTAAATTCTTTAAAAAATCATGAAAATGATTCCATTTTTAATTGGCTTTTTTATGCTGGCTGCAGGATTTATTTTTTATATAACTTTTTATTGGAATACAGATTTTTTTGGTTCTGTTGGAGAAGGCATTGTTTTAGGACCTCAACTTGTTCCATTAGGAATTGCTCTAATAGGATTTATGTTTCTTATTTATGGCTTATCTCCAAAAGAGAAATCTAATTCTGTGTCTACATTAGAGAAAATAGAAAGAGAAAGAATAGATAGAGAAAATCATCTAGAAGAAAGCAAGAAAAACCACATCAATAATAACGAAAAAAGTATTTAAACTTGGTTGGCTTATAATCTTCATGGTGAGTTCAGAAACTGTAACAGGTATAATCTCGTTTGCTTTAATAATAACTACTTGTATTGTGCTTCTTGAAATGTTTAAAGGAGATGAAGCAATGAGGATTGTTGTTTTAATAGTAAGCGTTTTTTCTGTTTTCTTAGTTGTATTCTGGATAATAGGAAAAAAATCAGGCTTAACAAAGTAAGATACTTTTATAATTAATCTTTAATAAAGAAATTTACTTTGATGGTATTGGCATTAAAACTAAATCAGTAAAACAATGAACGCAATATTTTTTGTCAATCTGATTCATTTCTGTGCATAATTCATTATATGTTTCTCGGTTTTTTATTTTGTATTCTTCCAATTGTCCTGAAGTGATGTCCAAAAATCTAAGTGCAAAACATCTGCTGTTGTTCAAAAACCATTCATGTCCGTATTTATAACCAAGACTTGCTTTTTCAGAAACAGCAAAAGTATCCAAGTCAATAAACTCAAGAAAACGTTTTTGATTCTTCCAAAAGCTTTTTGAGTTGTGAACATCAAATGCTTTTTGCATTTGCCTTAAAACGAGTTCTTCATGCACTGCTGCGATTAAATCCATTTCTGATACCTTCCTGCTGATATTTTTTAGAGAAGGAGGGTTTTTTGTTCTTCTGACAAGGTATCCTGTTCTCTCTTCTAAAAATTCTTGCCTTTTCCTTTCAATTTCAAGGTGTTTTTGAGAAGATTCAGGAGTGTAGGAAGTGTAAGGATGGAATGACATTTTATTGCAAGATTGGTAAAATATTTAAGTTTTATCGTGCTGAATAGATTTCAATAAGCTTTTTAAGTCAAAATAATTTGTATTTTCTATGCTAAGATGAAATCTTTTTTAGATTTCATCAGCAGACATTTGCTCCTTAACAAATGTCGCAAATATCTGCGGGAGTGCCAGAGTTGGTCAAATGGGTAGGACTTAAGATCCTATGGCTTAGTGCCTGCGCAGGTTCAAATCCTGTCTCCCGCATTATCCTGTTGGAAACAGGATTTGAATTTGAAAAGTCGCTTAAATTCTATATTGTTTTAGTGACAAGATAGGTTCAACGAGAGATTTCACGAACCTGCATGTTAATCCAATGTGAGTGGGGTCTCGAGCTTTCCTGTCTCCCGCATTATCCTGTTGGAAACATAACTAAGCAAGGACAGACAATTATTCTATCTTAAATAAATCAGAAACAGATTCTCCGTGATAATCTCTATATATTGCTTTTGCAAAAATAGGAGAAACATCTATGACTTCTATATTTGAATCATATTTTCTGTTATTAGTGTTGCTCACAAATATTTTTTTAAAATATTTTTTTAATTCTGAGATTCCTTCTGTAAACCAGGCATGCGTTACATAACAGTATAATTCTACAGCCCCGCACTCTAATGCTGTTTTTGCCGCGGTAATCAGTGTGTCACCAGAACCAGCAATATCATCTGGAATGAAAACTCTCTTACCTTTAACATCCCCACTGATAGTTTCTCTTTCAATATCTCTGTTTCCATCTAATTTTCTTTCCTTGTCAACTGTTACTACAGGATATCTGGACCTAAAACTTCTTGCATAAGTCTTTGCTGTTTTTGTGTCTCCGCTGTCTGCTGACAATACAACTAATTCTTCTAAATTTCCTAAAGAATTTTTTTCTTTTAGATAAGGTATTACTGTTGGAATGCTAATAAGGGCTTCTAAAGGACATGGACATGAAAATGCCTGGGTTTGTGCAGAATGCAAATCCATAGTTATTATTCTTTTTACGTGGGGATATATCAAAAGACTATCTATAAATGCTTTTACAGAAATTGGTTCATGGGGTCTTTTCTTTTTATCCTGCTTGCTGTAAGGAAGTTCAGGCAAAATATGCCCAATTCTTTCTACAGATGCCAAAGGAGCCAGATTATTAAATAAAAGAAGTTCTGCCCATAATTGTTGTGCATCTTTTGTTGGGTCTGATACATAATATATCTCTCTTCTCCTTAAATTTGTTTTAACATGAACATCAAGCTCACCGTTTGCAAATGTGTTTACATCTACCGGCTCTAATGGAATTGGCCAGTTTAGATTTTGGTTTAAATAATCTCTTATTTTTTCTGCAAACTCCCATGCATTTGAGTTTGGGTCTGCTAGTAATATTACCCCTTCCATAAAGAAAAATGCAAAAATTTATTTAAATTAATTGTTATACTAAATGATATGAATAGAAAAAAGGGTATGTTTCTTTTGGCGCTTCTTGTATTCTTACTCTTTGCTGTAAATTACAGAACTATGAATAATTCAATCCTAAATTTTTTGGAAGAAAAAGAAAGCGCGATTGTTGAAAGAATAATCGATGGAGACACAATTGTTGTTGATAATGACACTCATGTAAGGCTTTTAGGAATTAACACTCCTGAAAGAGGAGAGAAATATTATTCTGAAGCAAAGAAGTTTCTTGAAGAGCGAATTTCAAACAAAACTATAATGCTTGAGTATGGAAATGACAAATATGACCAGTATGGGAGGAAACTGGCTTATGTATTTCTCAGTCAAGAGAATATCAATTCTGAAATAGTAAGAAACGGCTTTGCTAATCTTTACATTTATGATAACGATGAATATACAAACAAGTTAAGGCAATCTTGGGAGGAGTGCATTGAAAATCAAAAAAATCTTTGTGAAAAATCAGAAGACAAATGTGCTGATTGCATAGAACTAAAGAATTTGGATGTTGAAAGCCAGACTATTGCATTGTATAACAATTGTGATTTTGACTGTTCTTTGGCAAACTGGCAGGTAAAAGATGAAGGGAGGAAGAAATTTGTTTTTCAGGATTTCGTCTTAAAGAAAAAAGAACAAGTTGAGATAATTGTTGGAAATAAAACAAATAGCGAAAACGAATTATTTTGGAAAGGACAGGATTATGTCTGGACTTCTACAGGAGATACTTTATTTCTTAGAGACAGTGAAGGAAAGTTAGTGCTTTGGAAAGTATACTGATTTCCTAGTATTTCTTAGAAGTTCTTAAGATAATAATATTTTTAAATTGAGCTCTATCGGTAAAAAATACTTTTTTTGTTACTACCATAAAGTTTATAAATAAATGATATTTAAATTTTTTATGGATTTTGAAAAAAAAGCCAAAAATAAATCTTTAGAAGGCAAGGTTAAGAATAAGCCCAATCTATTTGCAAAAATAAAAAGAAAGCTAATGCCTTGCGTCTTGGCTGTTAGCTTAAGCCTTGCGTCTTGTTATATTATTCCTTCTCCTCCTGAATCTATTATTGTACAAAACAGAGTTATTCCTTCTGTTGTTTCAGACGGAGATTGGGCTAATTGGAATGTGAGTGTCACAAATTATGGGGATAGGGTCTATATTGAAAGAATTACAGTGCATGAAGAAGCTATTAGTGGTTGGGCAGCGGGTCATTATGAAGCATTTTTTGACATGCCTATAGTACAACATGAAATTTGTTCTAATAGCACACAAACAATTATTGACCGATATATAAGTCTCTTCAACACAGGAATTGACAGCATCACTTATGAAAATACAGTCACAGTATTTACAGATGGTGGTGATGCTTCAGACACTTGTTTTTACACCTGCACTCCCTGGTAAGATTGATGGTTTAGAAGATTAAAAGCAATATATTCCTTTTAGAAGTCTCAAAGAACAGCAATTTTCATCGGTAGTGAGTAATAACAAAAACCTATTTTCTCGACGACAACAATCCTTTTAAACAAATTTAAGTATAAAATTCTATAATGACAAAAAGAGATGCAAAAAAAACAGGGTTAAAAGGAGGTATAGCCTAAGAAGATAAATTATGAAATTATTGGATTTATAAAAGTAGTTTGTTTGTTACTACCATAAAGTTTATAAGTTCTTATGATAAGAGAGATACTGAGGTGTTGGCACCTTAGAAGCCTAATTCTAAGAAAAATTAAGATGGATGATACAATCTCGGTTTTAATACCGGCATATAATGAAGAGAAATCTATTGCAAAGTGTGTAAATTCATGCTTGCATCAGACAAGAATGCCTGATGAAATAATTGTTGTAAACGACGGTTCAACTGACAGAACTCTTAAGATACTAAAATCTTTTGGGGAGAGCATAACAATAGTTGATTTAAAGCAAAATACAGGGAACAAATCAAAGGCTCAGGAAGTAGGATTAAGATATGTTAACAGTGATATTTTTATAACAACTGATGCTGACACCTGCCTTGACAGAAATTTTATCAGAGAGGTGGAAAGAAGTTTTATAGATGAAACGGTTTCTGCAGTATGCGGATTTGTGGAATCAAGAAAATGCAATTGGATTACTAACGTAAGGGAACTGAATTATTTGGTAGGACAGACGATATACAAAAAAGCCCAGTCATACATAAATTCATTATTTGTGCTAGTTGGCTGTGGTTCTGCTTTCAGAACAAAAGACTTTAAGGGGACAGTAACATTTGACCATGATAATATAACAGAGGATTTGGATTTTACTTATAAATTAAAACTTGCTGATAAAAAAATATTGCTTCAAGAGAAGGCAATAATCTATACTCAAGACCCCAATAATTTGAGGTCTTATTTCAAGCAGTTGTACAGATGGCATTCTGGAGGATGGTATTGCCTGAAAAAGAACATATCAATCTTGAAAAAGCCAAACAATGCCCTGATATTGTCTCTGATTTATCTGGAAGGGTTGTTAATGGGAGGAGCTTTACTTTTTGCTCCTTTATTGATGCTCTGGAACATGAATTATTTCTTATATTTCCTGTTGTTAACTATGCTTATCACCTGCGTATCGTCTGCTTATGGTATTTTTAAATTCAGAAGATACAGGTTATTTTTTTACATTCCTCATCAGTATCTTTTAGGATTTGCAGAGCAGATAATTTTTGTTTATGCTTTTTTCAAGGAAATCATATTTAATAAAAAAAATTTAGTCTGGTATAAACCAGATAGGTACTAAAATGTTATATCCTACTGGTGGAATAAATCTGGTTGTGAATTTCGGGATAATCATAGCTCACCATATTAAAAAATATATTTTGTTTTTATTTAGAAGATGATTGGAAAAATATTTGTTTCTTTTTTAATAATTACACTTGTGTTTATAATGTGTGTTCGTAGTTTGAACTACATTATACAGGATGTTCAAACTAACACTTATGAGAATAATTGCGGGATAATTGAGCATAGTACAAGCGAAAGGAACATAGTGATAAGGATTGACGATATTCAAGCATATTATCTAAAGGATGTGCAGATAAGGATGATTAAAGATGCTTTAGCTATAAACAGAACAGTTTCCTTAGGAGTAATTCCCATTAATCTTGCTAGTGACATGGAAATGTTCAATTTTTTAAAAGAAGTCAAGTGCGAGTTGGAAATTAGTTTGCATGGATATAACAACAGTGAGAATGAATTTTCCAATATCTTATATCAGCAAGCAAATGAGAAAATAAGAAATGGGTTGGAAGTTTTGAGACAGATTCAGCCAGAGATTATAACTTTTATTCCTCCGAACAACGAAATTTCAGATGCAGGAAGAGAAGCGGTATATGACAATGGCATAAAAATAATTTCTTCTGGATTTGTGAACCGAGAATTTGGATTTTCAGTGTCAACATATGATTGGAAAAATCACAAGTTTGTGAATTACAAGGAAGTTTTGCAGGAATGTAGTAAAGAATTGGACAAGGGAGAGATATGCGTAATCATGATACACCCGCAAGATTATGTTACAAATGGTAAATTAGATGTTGAAAAGTATGATCAATATATCAAACTTCTGAATGCAATAAATAGCTTAAATGCAAAAGTTGTAACATTCAGAGATTTATATTACCAAGGCAGAATAAATCTGAATTAGTGAATGATTAATAGTTAATTTTTTAGAATTGATTAAGTTAACAAGACCTTATATGTACTCAACAGTTCGATTCTGACAGTGTCTATCTATCTAAAATTTTCAAATAGGAACGTTTAAATAATCATTATCTTTTAAAAGATAATGGTAATAGTAAATGAAATAACAATAAAGATAATAAAAAATGCCAAAGAGGGGGAAAGTATTCGTAGCTTGGCGAATAGAATAGGTTTTGCATATTCGGCTGTTTATAATTGGGTTTTAGAATTAGAAAAGTATGATGTTATTAAAATAATAAGAAAAGGCAACAAAAATGCGATAAAGATAAATAAAAACCAGATATACAAGAAATTTATAGAGTTGGAAAGTGCTGTTTCAGTCATAGAAAAAGATAATGAATTTTGGGAATTGGTTAAGAGTACAAAATTGAGAATAAGATTTGTAAAGGGAACTGCAATAACTATCTGGACTAAAGGCAGTTTTATAACCGGTGATTTTTATGATAAAATCTATTCCTTAGAAGCAGATAGCAATGATATTGATTCTTTGAAAAAAATATTAATTGAGAAAAATATCACTTATACGAAAGATAAATTAGTTAATAAGAGGCCTTTAGTTTATTTAAGTTCTAAAAATAACTTAAAAATAGAAAAAATAGATGGTTTACCAATTATGCCATTAAAAGAATTAATAAATTATTGCAAGAGGTTGTATTTAGACAATGTTTTAGAACAATTAGATTTATTGTACAACTTAAATTTAAATAAAAGATATTCTGAAGTTTATACCAACATGGGCAAATGAAAAATAAAAATTCAAGAGAAGGTTTGTTAGAAAGTATATCCTTTAGAATAAATTCGTTTTAGACATATTCAACAACTGCATAAACTTGAGCAATTCTTCCACCGCCGTTTGGGTCAAGAGAATGCATACCTGCTTCTAAAGCTTCAACCTGGCTGATTGTCCATGGCAGATTTGTAGCAGGGTTTTTATTGTATATATATGAAACATATTGCCAAGAACTTCCTAAGCACAATTGGCTTCCTGAAAGATAATCCCTGTTTCCGTACCTTATCATTGCTTCAAAGCATGAATTGTATGAGTAAAGGTTTCTCATTGCATAAAAATACAAAGTAACACTGTTTATCTTTGCGTTTGTTAAGCCTGTATTTGAAAAAGTAAATGTCTCTTTTGCTGTTCCTGAATCTTTTAAATAATCATTTATGTTAAGCGTAGTATCACTTACGCATTGCCATTCGTTATATCCTGATGGGCAGTTAACATTTGTCCATCCTGTTCTATATCCATATCCATTTGGCCGGATTATCATTGTCTTTATAGAGCACACACCACAATCTGATGAGCAGGAAGAACATGTTTCTCCATTTGCAGATTCACAAACACCATTTCCACAAACAGGAGGACAAACTCCACAGTCTAATGAACATGAACTGCAGGTTTCACTTGCCTCACATATACTATTTCCGCAAACAGCGGCACATCCTTCATCTTTAAGTCCATTACAGTTATCATCAACTTGATTATTACAAACTTCAATTGCATTTGGATGAATTGCTAAATTGTTGTCATTACAGTCTGTCTTATCTGTGACATAACCTGCAGGAGCAGAACAAGCTTGAATTGTGATAGAAGGATTTCCATATCCATCTGCATCTGCATCCTTGTAATAAGTAATCTTTACTCCTTCATCTGTTTGCCCGTCGCAATCATTATCTTTTCCATCACAAACTTCTGCTGTTGGAAGATTTGGAACACAAAAGTTTACTTCCTTGCCTAATAAACATTGCAAAAGTCCTGTAGATGCGCATTGCCCTATTCCACAATTGCTTGCCACAATAAGGTAATCCTCGTCTATTGCCAAATCACAATCATTGTCTATTCCATTGCAAGCAGTTTCTACTGCTCCTGGATGAATTGCTAAATTGTTGTCATTACAGTCTAAGTTATTGCTTGAATATCCTGCTGGAAGATTTATTCCAGAACAAACTTGCAATAAACTTCCTGTTCCGTAGCCATCTTTATCGTTGTCCAAATAGCCGTTTAAAAACTGCCATACATCTTTATTATTGTCATTGCAGTCTTTTGTGCTGTCATAACCATCTTTATCATTGTCAATTAACCCTGGAGACTTAAGATGCTGATAATACTGTTCAACAGTCATTAGTGTGTAGCCATCTTGCTTAAGCTGATTTGCATAATTGACTATTTGATTTGCCTTATTAGTGTTTACATTTCCATTGCCAGTGTCAAAATCCTGCATGTGATATAAGACAAGAGCAACTCCATCAGTTTGTATTTTTTGGTCAATCTCACTCTTTATAGTGTTATAATCTTTGTAAACGCAATCTTTTCCTTCGTCTCCATCTCTGCATAAAATCAATTGATCTTGTATGATTAAAAGATTATTGCTTGAAGTTGGGCTCATTTCAACAGGATTGTAAAGAGTGTGAAATCCAAGTGCTATTAAAACATTAATAGTGTTTAAATCTGCAGAACCAAACGGAGGAATGAAACTGGCTGGAGAAATTCCAATGCTTTTCATCAAATCATTCCCTTTTTTTATATCAGCGTATTGAGAAGAATAACTCATTCCTGCAAATTCAGGAATATGGTCATAGCCATGCTGTGCTACTTCAATAAAAGAATAACTGTCCCATCTCTTGATTCTTTCTATTATCCTGTCTCCTGCTCCCCATGGGTCTGTAATTCCTTCAGGAATTACTCCGAGAGTTACAGGAATATTATTATTTATATGAATCTGAACAATACTTTCTTGTATGTTTTCCAACCACCAAACCTGAAAATCGTCCATTGCAAAAAGAACGATTTTTTCTGCTGACACGCTTGCTAAACTGAATAGAAGAACAGTTGATATCAAGAATAAACTAAAAATTCTTTTTTTCATTATTCTTTTTTTAGATGTGTGGCTTATAAAAACTTTATTGATTTAGAAAGAGTAGTAAAAGAGTAGTATAATAATGGGAATTTGTATATATTTCAATAATCAAATAGCAATTACTCCCAATAAATCTGAGAAGAAGTGGGAATTACATCCCATGGACCTTGTGGAACATCAGAAAAATCCACGAACTGCCAGCTTACTATATCCATATCTTTTAATTTCAAATAATCACGAACAGCAGGAGAAACATCCAATCCTGCATTGCTGTTCATATTGTTATTAGGGGCACTTTCCCCAAAAACATAATTATAATCATTTTCTCCAAATGGACCTGCATCTTCCCATTGAGCATAAGCAACAATTCCGTTTTTTATTATCCTTATCCATCTGTTCTTGCACATTGATTCATTTTCCCCCCATTCTTTTTCATTTACCCAATATACTTCTTGTGAAGTTGATTTTCTTTCGCCTTCATCAAAGTCATTGTAAGGCAGCGCAAAATAAAACGGATTTTCTTTTGGCCTGAATTCAGCAGGCATATATCCTTTTCTTCTGTAGGCATTATCCACTCCTCCATAATGCTCCATCCATGCATCATCCCATGCGCTTTGCTTATTGTCAATGAAATCATTACTCTTATCAGCATCTTCACCTACCCAAAAGACAGTTGTAACAATGTTTTCATGAACAGGATAGATTGAGCCTAAATCCTGAATATCTAATTTTTCTTTGGTTTGGCTGTTCTCTAAAATAGGGTTGCCAGTAAATTTAAGAACAGTAAAGAAAAGTGAATAAACTATTGCAAAAACTATAAACCAAAAGAATATTTTTCTGTTTCTTTTCTTCTTCATATTCTCCCCTGTAGGCTTCTCCTTTTCATCCATGCAATAAAATAAGATAGGCATTATTTAAAGATTATTAATTTCTCAGAAATTAATTGTAAATGTTCTTTCTATGTCCAATCTTAACTATATTTATTCTCTTATTTTTTTTATCAAAATCAAAGATGACTCTGTAATCTCCAACCCTTAATCTAAATGCTGATTCTCCCTTTAATCTCCTGAACTCTTTTGCTCCAGGATTTTCTGAAAACTCTTTAATATATTTTATAATCCGTTTAGAAGTTAATGACTCAAGTTTATTCAGGAAATCAATAGATTTCCTGCTCCAGATTACCCCATAATTCATTTTAATCCAAACATCCTTTCGACTTCTTCTTCAGTATAAAATTCTCCTTTCTCAATTGATTTTCTTGCTTCCTTAATCTCTTTTTTTGTTTCCTCATTTAAATCTAAATGATCCTCAAGCAAGACTTCAATTATATCATTATAGGTTTCCCTTTCATGAAGTTTTAATCGGTCAAGTATCTTTTTTATATCTGAAGATATCTTTATTGTTGTTTCCATACACTATGGTATACCGTAGTGTATTTAAATGTTTACGTTATCCTTTTGAAAACAACAAAATTTCTGAACTAAAAATTTATAAGATAGAGTTTCATAATTAAATAAAAGAGGATTGCAAAAAGATGGTTTTGGATTTATCAGCTATTTTACTGCCAGGAGTTTTAGGAGGAGTCGGAGGACTGACAAGAGGATTTATAGGATTGCTAAAGGCTTTGTCATTAAGAAGAAGGATTCTATGGGGATATTATGCAATAACTGTTGTTGTTGCAGCTGTGATAGGAATCTTTATAGGAATAATATTCAATTTTGATTATCGTTTGTCTTTGCTTGCCGGTTATGCAGGAACAGATATTTTAGAGGGGATTTACAAAAGCTTTGCAGTTCAGAAAGTTTATGTTTCAACAGCAAAGGCTACGAAGAAGTAAACTTTCAGAATTGAAGTTTATTGATTATTCTTTTTATAACTTCTTCCCTTGTTTTTAAGAACTCCTTACTAACTGTCTCTCCATAATAAACAATATTATTTCTTTTTACTCTTAATTCATCAATAAGAAATATTTCAGAAGAAGTTAAGATTTTTATATTTCTTTCTGCAAATTCTACTAATGCTTTGTGGCTTAATGTCTTGAATCCTTCTTTGTACATAAAAGAAGTTATTAGCTCCTTTATGATTTCATAATACTCCTCAATGATTCTGTAAGGTTCTTTTAATTCTTGAATAGTAGAATATCTGTTTTTGGCTAAGTCTTTCAGCGCTTTAGCTCTTCTTTCATCTCTGCTTATTTTGAATATCTCGCTCATCTTTCTCCAAAAAGAACAGTTCCCTGATTGATGCTTTCCATAAGACCTTTTCCTGCTTCTTCCTTGAAGATTATATGCACTCCTCTTTTTAAGTATTTTTCAAATTTCTCAGTATCAACCTTGAATTTTTTTGAATCTACAAAAATATCTAAGTCTGAAGTTTCAATGTCCTCTCCTTTGTCATAACTCCCAAACAGAATTACTGATTTTGGATAATGCTCTTTTAGAGATTCTATAATCCCTGATTCTTTTACTGAAATAAGATTGCTTATTTTTTTATGAAAGATAAATTCAGGACTGTCTCTCTTAGCTTTGTAACCTTTAAAAATCTCAGTTTTTGTTTCTTCTATTAAATCTTCTTTTACAAGCACATTGATATGCACCTTTACAGAAGTGTGCGCAAGATTTATTTTTCTCGAGATTTCTTTAATATAATGGGCTTTAGTTGGCTCTTCAAAGAAAATTTCTGCAACCTTCCAAAGGCTACATTTTTGTATTATCATATACATTTATGTAGATAATGGTATATAAATGTTACTTTAATAATGCCCTTTTCTTTCATAACCCTTATGAGTTTCTTCAACTTCGAGTATAATCTGAAGTATTTTAAATTGACCTCCAGAAACATTTGTATAAAAACCCCTTGAACTCTGAGTTAATTTAATCATAAATAAATTGGTTATGCCATATTTATTTTCATAATAATGATAAACTGGAAGACTTTTCGAAATTGGCAGTCCTGTTCTTTTTTCTTTCAGAAAATTAATTGCTTTTAATATAAGAGCATAAAGTCTTTCATTTGTCTTATTTCCTCTTTGCAATTCTCTCTCAATATCTGTCTTAACTTTAAACAATTCTGAGGATAATTGGATTATGAACTCTTTTTCCATTAAGCATTAATTGCCCCCTGAATTAATTCATTTAACTTTTTATTATTTGGAAAAATCCAAATTATTTTGTCCTTGTCAAACATGATTTTATTTGATCTTTCTAAGTAGGTTAATATTAGCTTGAACGTCTGGTATTGCATCTTTTTTGGAAGCGACTTCCATAATTCCATTCTTGTAGGATATTTTTTCGTTTCCTGAATTACTTTTTCAACCATTAGAATTGAATCTAATTGTGGATAATGCAATATGTTTTCCATTGTATACACTTATACAATAGCGTTTTTAAATCTTTTGGGTCTCCAAACCTTTAAAGAAAAGTTATTATAGCCTTTAAGCTATGTAATAGATAGGATAGAAACATGCCAGAAAAAAGATTAGTTGATTTCATAAATGAAGCAAGGAAAAGAGGATTTGGAGATTTGGAAATAAGAAATTCCCTTTTGAACCATAAGTGGCCATCAGCAGAGATTGAAAAAGCATTTGCTTATCTTGCTCCAAAATTCAAATTCAAGAATCAAGTTACATTGTTCCTTGACAATGAACTGCTTAAGCTGATTGAAAAAAGAGCAAAGAAAAATATGTTTACGATTTCTGAACAAATTGAAGATATTTTAAGAAGAAGTGTCATCAGCCAGAAAAATCAAAAATCAATTTACGACGAAAAGCTGGATGACACGCTGGTTTCTATTTTTTCTAGGAGAAATACAGGAAGAAGAAGTAAGAAGTAATTTACTAATATTTTTATAGTTGAACTGTTTCTAGATAAGATGGAATATAGCAAAGACAAGAAGGAAATAATATTAAACAAAAAACCGAATAATCTGGATAGTTTTGTGGTGGATTTTGTATCCTGCCTTGATTCTTATGTTATTGTTTCTGGATATGTTTCAATTCTTCTTGGAAGATCAAGAGCAACAGAAGATGTGGACTTATTGATTCCAAAGCTAAAAAAAGAGGATTTTCATAAAATTTGGAAAAGAATTCATGATAATGGCTTTTGGTGCATTAATACATCTGTTTTTGAAGATGCATTTGAAATGCTGAAAGAACATGCCATCCGATTTGCAAAAAAAGAGCCTGTTCCTAATATTGAATTTAAGATGATTAAAACGGATTTTGACCGTTATTCTTTTGAGAATCGGATTAAAGTTATTATTAACAAAGATATTTTGTTTGTATCCCCCTTAGAGATGCAAATTGCCTTTAAGTTATTTCTTGCAGCCAATGGAACAGATGAAGAATTGGGAACAGACAAGGATGTTGAGGATGCGAGGTACCTCTATAGATTATTCAAGGACAAAATTAATAAGGATGAGCTATTTAAGATAGCAGATAAATTAAACATAAGAAAAAAACTGAGTTGGTTAAAATGAAAGTTGAAGAAATAAAAGTGGATTTAGAAGAGTTGAAAAGATTCAAGAAAAAAAATGCAGAAGAAAGATTGAAATTCATTGATTACTGGGCAGATTATGTAAAAACTCATTCAGACAAAGAGTGGAGCAGGCAGCAGGATACAGTAATAAACAGCCAGATTGAATGAAGAGAGAAAAAAGTAGTTAATGTGAGAATATACCTCCTTATACCTTGCGAGGGTGCCGTATAGTTATAAGATGAAGATGATAATAGCAGAGGTTTATTCGGAATTGGTCTGACTTAGATTATAGAATTGGCAATAACTAGCTTTAATTATTTTATGCTACGGGGATGGGAAGAATTAAGAAAAGATTTTAAAGAATAAAGAATTAAAAAAGACATGGATATCAGGTGTAATATTTCTAATACAGATAATCCACTAGAACAAATTCAAGAGTGTATAGAAATAATCAGTAATATTGATAAAACAGAGTTAAAAGAAAAGGAAATATTAAACCTTGATTTTTCAAATGTCGAATGGATTCTTCCGTGCTCTGCTTTATTATTAAGCAACAAAATAACTGAATTATGCAAGAAGATTAATCTGAACATTCTTCCTCCAAAAAAGAAGAAAGTTAATGATTATTTAATTAAAATAGGATTTCCATTGGGTTGTAAGGTTGAGGGAAATACTTTTTTGCTTATTAATCACTTTAATAATAAAGATAATATTAATGAAAATGTGCTTAAGATATCTAAACATATAGAAAATAATATTGATAAAAATTTTGGATTTAGCATTAATTATCTGCTTGCTGAACTTTCTGATAATATAGAACAACACTCGCAGTTTACTCAAGCATCTATCATGACTCAATATTATCCTGATAAAAAATATATTGACATAGGAATATTTGATAACGGGGTAACAATCCCTGGTTTATTTGAGAAAAAAGACATAAAATTTACAGATGATTGTGATGCTATTAAAAAAGCGATGGAAGGAATATCGACTAAAGAAGAATCTGGAAGAGGTTTTGGACTTAAAACCTCTAAGAAGCTTGTTCTTGAGGGATTAAATGGAGAAATAAATATCTTATCAAGAAAAGGTGCAATTATTCTTAATCCAAAAAACAAAGAAGAATCTCAGAAATTAATGAAAAAAGAACTAAAGGGGACTTTAATATACCTGCGTTTTGGCATTCCAAAGAAAGGCTTAAATATAATCAAATATTTGGAATAATATGGAAAATGCAAAGAAAATTTCTATTTTTGATAAGTTAGGAGAAAAAATATTTACTAGAACAACAATGCAGAATTTTCTTAGTAAGATCTCTAAATTGAAGGAAAATAAAATTGTTTTAGACTTTAGTAACGTTAAGTTTATATCCCGTTCATGTGCTGATGAATATGCCAAGTTTATGCAAGATAATAGAAAAAAGATTAAAGCGGTTAATCAATCTCCGGAAGTAAGTATGATGATTGAAGTTGTAGAAGACGGGTTAAATGCAATTTTAATTAGCAAAACAGAGAATAATTCTGAACGTGTTCTTTGTGAAAATTAAAAGAAGAAGATAGCAGATTAAATCAATTTAATTCTCCCAGTGAAACTAATCTGAAACCAGTATCAGCAGGATTAGCAAAGATTGATAGAAAATTAATAGGAAATTCTGAAAAAGAGGGGAAAGTCATTGGTAGGGAGGAGTGACAAAAAATATTCTATTTTGGACAATAATCTTTAAATAAGGATATTCTGTCATTTTTCAATGTTAAAAGGAATTTTCCGAGATAAGAAAGCAATCGCTAAAAGTTCTTTCGCAGTTCTTGGAGTTTTAGTTTTGGTTTTTTCTATTGTGATGATTGCTTCTGTTGTTCCAGGCGCAACAATAACAACAGACAAAGAAGATTATGCGCCTGAAGAAACTGTTTTGATTTCTGGAAGCGGTTTTTTAGATTCTACACCTATTAATATAAAGGTAACAAGACCTGACAGCACTGTTCACACTTGTCCTGATCCTCTTTGGTGTCCTAATGCTCTTCCAACTACTTCTACATTTTCAAACTATCCTTATGTTCTTGACGGCATTCTTGGTACATATTTAATAGATGCTAGTGATGGGACGAATGCTGTGCGGGGAAGTTTTAGTGATAGTACATTAACTGTTCAACAGCCAAATGGGGGAGAATCTTGGAGCGGAACTCATGATATACAATGGCATCATAATCATGGAGACAGTGGTCCATTTGAATATAAAATATATTATCAGGCAGGAAATTGTGGTGGAACTATTTCAGGTTGGACTCTCATTGCTACAGTCGATAAAAATACAAAAACAATGACATATTCTTGGGACACAACAACTGTCCCAAACGGGGCTTATTGTATTGGAGTTAGAAAAACTAGTGGAGATTATTATGACGACAAATCAGCTGGTACTTTTACAGTTAGTAATGCATGCACCCCAGATTGTGCTGGAAAGCAATGTGGTGATAATGGGTGTGGGGGAAGTTGTGGAACTTGTAGCAGTAATCATGGTACACCTTCTTGTAATTCAGGCTCTTGTAGTATTGCTTGTAATGCTGGTTATGGAGATTGTAATGGTGATGCTACTTCAGATGGATGTGAAATAAATCTATTAGATTCTGATAATAGTCATTGCGGTACTTGCGCAACTGTTTGTACAAGTGGAAAAACATGTGTTTCTGGAACTTGCACAACATCTTGCATTTCAACTACAGAAGTTTGTAATGGATTAGATGATGATTGTGATGGACAAGTAGATGAGGGTGTAAAAAACACCTATTATCATGATGGTGATTCAGATACGTATGGAGATGCTGGTCATAGTACTCAGGCTTGTTCTCCACTTGCAGGTTATGTTTCAAGTAGTAGTGATTGTAACGATGGAAACGCAGCAATTCATCCTGGCGCTACAGAAATATGTACTGGTGGATTAGATGAAGACTGCGATTCATTAATTGATTGTGCTGATACTAATCAGTGTAGTGGTAATCCTGCTTGTGCAGTTTGTGGAAATGAGAGATTAGAAGGAAATGAGCAATGTGAAAAAGTAAGTGGAAATTTCCCTGATTGTTGTAATACTGATTGTTCATTCAAAGCGGCTCAGGTAGAATGTAGAGCATCTGTTGGAGCCTGTGATGTAGTAGAATCTTGTACTGGAACAAATGCAACATGTCCTGTTAATGGATTTTTACAATCCGGAACATCTTGTAATGATAATTTATTCTGTAATGGTGCTGAAACTTGTAATGGCGCTGGAGTTTGTTTACCTGGAACTACTGTAGTTTGCAATGACCAAAATCCATGCACAACAGATAGTTGTAGTAATGGACAGAGCTCTTGTATTTATACTCTTTCTGACACAACAGGACCTGTAGTTTCAAATCCTTTTGTTATCCCTAACTTGACTAGTGCTTTTGCAAATGTCGGAGCTCATGCAGAAGATGCATGTAGTAATATAGCATCTGCAAAATATTATGTAGATAACGCTTGCTTAAGTGGGAGGGAAGTATTAAATGCAGATGATGGAACCTTTAACGAAAAAATTGAGGATTTAATAAAATATGATGCTGACTTTAGATTATACGCAGATGGAAGACATGATATTTATATAAACGCCTGGGACTCAGCAGGAAATCCTAGTAACTGTGTTCATGTTATTCTTGACATAGACAAGGTTGCTCCAGATAATCCGAGATGTTCTCAGGGAAGTAGTTTTGGAATGGAACTTGATGGACAGTGCAATACAAATGAATTATTAGTTTGTGGAAATAATCCTTTATTGACTGCTTATATTTGTGATGCACAATCAAAATTACGGGCTGCTGAATTTTTTATTGATAATTTTGAACAGCCAAACTGGCAAGGAATTTCTATGCAAGCAACAGACGGATTATTTGATGAACAATGTGAAGATGTTCAAGCCCAAGTGGGTATGTCCCAATTATCAGAAGGGACACATTATATCAAATTGCATGGAAAAGATACAGCAGAAAATTGGGGTAAGCTTACAGGATTTAATGCTGTTTCCTTTATAAAAGATACAACTGCTCCAAAAACAGAAAAGACAATTAATTTTGCTGGAGGTGCTCATGTAGATTGCAGTATTCAGAGTGCAAACGGAAACACATTAACAGATGGTTGCTATTATGTTAAACAAGGAACAACAATAAAATTAATTGCAAATGATTTTAACCCAAATAAGTTAGAAGTTAATAATGGTTATAACAAACTTCTAGGAGAATATGCGGGGAATGTTGTGATAAATTGGAAAGTTTGGTATAGCAATGAAAATGATTGTTCTACTGCAACAAATTGGGTGCTTCAATCTTCAGGTTCTAGTGGAGTAAATCAAGATGTTGATTTAACCTTAAATCAAGATTCATGCCATTTAATTGAATATTGGGCTGTCGACGGAATATGCGGAAACGCAGAAACACATCACTTTGAATTAGATATTGTTGATACTCAAAAACCTGTAACAACAAAAGTAATATCGGGCCCCAAATATTCTGATACAAAAACAGGAAAATTATATGTTGATGGTGTAACAACAATAAGTTTGACATGCATAGACCCTCAACCTCATCCTGTTGATAATACCAAAATATATTATAGATATAGAGTAGATGGTGCACAGTTCCCTACGGGATTTGCACCATATACAGGGCCATTCAGTTTCTCAGAAGAATCTATTCATGAATTAGAATATTATTGTGTTGATGCTTTAGGGAATACAGAATCACATAGCTGTGTTACTGGACAGGGAGTTAATTGTGAAACAGATTATGTTGATCATACAAAACCAGTAACAACAAAGACTTATGGAACACCTTATGTTTCTAAGGATGGAAAAGAATGGATAACTTCACAGACTCCAATAACATTAACTGCTGTTGACCCAGATACTACAGGACATGGTTGCAATAGTGGTGTTAAAGAAACTAAGTACAGAGTAAGTTTAGTTAGTGATAGTTGCTGCGAACCAATTGTAGGTTTAACAGGAGGAGAGCTTGTTCCTTCACCATGTTCAGGAACTGGAACTTGGAACACTTATTCAACTCCTTTCACAATACCCCAAGAATCATGCCACTTAATTGAATATTATTCAGTAGATAATGTTGATAAGACAGAAGGGGTTAAGAGCCAATATGTTTATGTTGATAATTCTAAACCTGTAACAATAAAGACAATTGGAAGTCCACAATATGCAGGAACTGGATTTACATGGATTACAAAGAACACCCAGATTACTTTAGATTGTGATGATGTTACACCACATCCTGTTGATAGTGTTACATTGCATGCAAAATACAAGGTTGATAATAATCCGACTTGGATTGACATACCAACAACAAATGGTTATGTTAAATTCACTTTCCCTAAAGATTCTATTCACACAGTAGAATGGTATTGTGAAGATGCTTTAGGAAATACAGAAGTTACAAAGACAGAAACAGATAATGTTGATACAGCTCCTCCTGTAATTGTAAAGAGAGTTAGCGATAATACTGTCAAGCCAGGAGACACTGTAAAAATATGTGCAGATATAATCGACGAGAAACAAAAACATGATCCAGCTGACCCCGGTGTTGGTGTTGACCCTGCAAC
Source organism: Candidatus Pacearchaeota archaeon (assembly GCA_026395815.1). Classification (GTDB taxonomy): domain Archaea; phylum Nanobdellota; class Nanobdellia; order Pacearchaeales; family GW2011-AR1; genus RBG-13-33-26. Next base: position 7,070 of record JAPLXZ010000016.1, on the reverse strand, counting down.
TACTTGGGCAAAGTTAGTGTTGGGGACTGACCCTATATGGGTTAAACTAACACAAACAACAGGAAATGAATATTGTGGGGACTTTGTAGCTCCTTCTATCACTTCAAGATGTCATGATTATAGATGTGTGTGGGATGTTTGGGTAAAAGCAGAAGATTATTTAGGAAATGAAAAATGGGAAGATGGAATAGAAATCATAGTTGATGCTGCTGACCCAGAAATAAGATATGTTCTTAATCCTGTATCAGGAAGATATTACAGAGATGGAAAACTATTCTCAGTATATGCTCCTGCAATTGATTTTGGAGGAGACAAGAATATCTTTAATTGGGATAATTGTAAGGCATCAGGAGTAAAAGAATGCAGATTCTACGCAGTTGATTACCCATACGAAAGTATTAACCAAAATGAAGTAAAGAACTATTGGGATTATCTACATGCACTTGATGATGATGTATTTAGCCATGGTCTTATAGTCCCATTAGGAAGCACACCATATGTTAATGGAGTATGTAAAGGAACAATTTCACTTCCTTTAAAAAGTGGAATAACTGATAAGGCATTCCTTGCTTATGAAATAGAAGATAATGCAGGAAACATAAAGAAAATAGACCTTGCTAAGAATGCTGATGATGATTACATACTAATGGACATAGACAATGAAGGTCCAATGGTATCTATTAGAACCGATGTTGGTGTTGGTAATGCACTAGCAGTATTAACAAGTGAAGATAATGTTAGATTACAAGCAGAGATAATTGATTATGCATCGGGATTTGACGAATGCTGGGCTGATTTATTAAAGAGTGATTTAACAGACACTGGAATTGACTTGACAGGACATGGATTAGATTATAACTTATGCGAGATTAATGGAATATTGCCTAATGGATTAGAATCAGGGATGTATATTCTTAAAGTAAATGCAAGAGACGAATTATTCAATATAGGAAGCGATATTGCAATCATTGAGGTTGACAATATGAGACCAACAATGGGGGTAGTAGACCCATTAAAAGACAAATCATATGGAAACCTATTCCCTGTCACATTGCATTTAGAAGATAGCTCTGGAATTGCTGATGGAACAGTTAAATTCAGAGTAAGTGAAATGCCTATTATTGGTAATCTTTGGTGTCTTGGAGGATGTGAAGACACAGGATGGATAACTTTAACTAGAGATGGAGAGGTATATAGCACAAAAATTGAACTTGATGATTATGGAATAAGTGGGGATGGAAGGTATGTATTCAACGCAGTAGCTTGTGATACATTATATGTTCCTGACACTACTACAGAACTTGGATTTGATATTAACGCAGATAGAAACTCGATGCATTGTAGAATGATTAGTCAGCATGGAGCAAAAGAAGAACCAACAGAAGCAAAAGAATGTAGTGATTTAGCTGACAATGACGGAGATGGATTTATAGATTCATCTGACCCAGGATGTCTTTCATCAAGTGATGATGATGAAACTGATCCTGTTTGTGGAGATGGAATTAAAGAAGGAACAGAAGAATGTGATGATCATAATTTAATAAACGGAGACGGATGCTCATCTTTATGTAAACTTCAAAATATTGTTTTTACAACTTCAGGAACAGGCACAGCAGGTTGGTCATCTGAACAAAAGTATACTGGATTTTATTCTGTTAAAATGACAACTACAACAATAACTGATCAAGGTAGAGCAACATTACCTTTCAGTGGTCATCTGAATGATATAAGTTCATTTTCTTATTGGAGTTATGTTGTAGATGGTGGATTATATGACCAATTAGCTATTTGGCCATCATTTTACCTTGACGCAAATGATGATGGAACTTATGATTATTATATACAATGTGAACCATATTATACTTATCACCCTGGTGGAACAATTCCTTTGAATACTTGGGAACAGTATAATGTCATGAATATGAAATGCGAATCTATGGAAGGGCCAGATTGTCCTCATAGTGCACCAACATTAGCAGATTACATAAGTGGAGCTGCAACTTCTATGACCTGTCCAACTCCTGGTGTTCCATTTGCTTCAAGAGAATATGGATCACTTAAAATAATAAAGATTGATATGAGAGCAGGTTATGGCGGACCTTGGGCCGGATTCCAAGGATACATAGACAGTCTTGACATTAATGGAGTTACATTATTGAATGAACCTCCTGCTCCATAAATTTATAAATAGTACTTATTACAGATTTTTATTAAAAAAATGAAAACAAAAATTTACCTCGGTGTTTTCCTTATGATTCTATTAGTCGGCATCGTAGCAGCAGCAGATTGGCCTGTATGCATCGACATGATCAATCCTAGCGCTCCTACAGGGCTCACAGCAACAGGTAACTTGCAATTAAGCTGGAATGCTGTCACAGACAAGCCAGATTGCTCTGGAATCAGCTATTACAAGATATACAAAGATAATGTTCTAATTGGAACTTCTAAAACAACAAGCTATTCTGGAACTGCTATAGCAGATGGAACATATGCTATTGCAGTAAGTGCAGTTGATAAAGCTAAAAACGAAGGTCAAAAGATGACAATCCCAGTTACATTTCCTATTCCTGTTGTCATCCCACCTGTAACACCACCAGCATCAGGAGGAGGCTCTTCTGGTGGCGGAGGAGGAGGGGGAGGAGGCGGTGGTGGTGGAAGTACAACTCCAAAAACTCCAATATCTACAAGTTCAAATACAGGCTCAACAACACCTGAAGGTGTTGTCACATGCACTGAAAAATGGGAATGCACTGAATGGAGTGATAGTGAGAATGCATGTGGAACAAGAACATGCAGTGATGTTAATAACTGCGGAACAACAGAGCAAAAGCCAATAGTTGATGAAACATGCCCAACAATGGGAATTTTTGGAATAACAGGAATGACTATCGCAGGAATTGTTAGTTTTGCAAAGTCAGGAATGGGAATAGGAGCAATGGCTGTTATTTTAGTGTTTATAGTTGGAATGATAATCATGTTTTCTGCTAGAAAGAAGAAGCCGGGGAAATAAGGATTAAGGGAGTAAAAGAAGGGGTAGTTAAGAGGAGGAAGTAAGAATCTAAGAAGGTAAAGCTGATTTTGTGAGAGAGAGGAGAAATAATTAATTGCGCAAACAGATAATTTTTTAAGGAGGAGATATTTAGGTTATTTATGGAAAAAGAAATACTTGATTTTACAGTATTAATAGAGCAAGATGAAGATGGAATTTACATTGCAAAAGTCCCTGAAATAGGGGGGTGCTATACTCAAGGAAAGAGCATTGAAGAAGTTTTAAAAAGGATTAAAGAAGCTATTGAAGTTTGTCTTGAAGGAGATAAAGAAGATGTAACTCCATTAAAATTTATAGGTATTCAAAGGGTTCAGATAGGGAAACCTGTCTTTTCCTAAAATGCCTAAGATGGTTCAAATTTCAGGAAAAGAATTCTGCAAAATATTAGAAAAATTAGGTTTTGAAAAAATTTATGGAAAAGGAAGTCATGTAAGGTTTAAACATCCTGACGGGAGAAGGACTGTTGTTCCAGTTCATGGAAACGAAAAATTGGGAAAAGGGTTAATTATGGAAATATTAAAGCAGATAAAATTGAGCAAAGAAGAATTTGAAAATATTCTAAAGTGATGACTTAATTATTTTGAAAATATCCAACTACTGTGTGATAAAAATTCCTCTACAGGCTTCTTGGGAATCACGGGGGGAGCAATTGGGGCAATAGGTGATTTTGCAAAAACAGGAGAGGGAATTGCTACATTTTCAGGTTTGACAGTATTAATAATTCTGATGATAATCATGTTTTCTGCTAGAAAGAAGCCAATGAAGTGAAGAAAAGAATAAATAGATCTCTTGAGTTATTTTATTAAGTATATTGCTAAATATATCTGGGACATAAAATGAAAGGCAGACTTGAATTTTTAATTGTTAAATTGTGCCAGCATCTTCCATTAAATATTACATTCTTTGAAAAGGAGGGGTTTTGTCAAAATCCAACCATATACTGCAGTTATTGCAAATGCTACAAGTATTATGACCAATTGAAAAACAAATCTATCTGCCATAAGCAGACTTATCAGTCCAAGCTGACAGAAAGAATTGCTTAGTTCTTGTTTAACTATTAAGAAATGCTAATACAATTAATGCTAATACAATTAAGAAAGATTTTTAAACAGTTGTTCATTAAATTAAACATATGTTCAAAGAATTAAACATACTAAAAATCTTTTTTGAATCTCCAACAAGGGAATTTAATGTTAGAGAAGTTTCAAGAATATTAAAGATAACTCCTGCTACAGCAAGCACCAAACTAAAAGAACTTGCAAAAAGGAGTTTTTTAAAGGAGAGGAGGGAAAGAAACCTCATTTTATACAAAGCAGATTTGGAAAGCGAGATATGTCTGGAATCAAAGATAGCATATAATATAAGAAAGATTAAGGAGTCAGGATTGATAGAAGAGCTCAATAAATTTTATATTAAACCAGCAATTGTATTATTCGGTTCTGCAGCAAAAGGGCTTGATATAGAAGATAGTGACATAGATTTGGTTGTAATATCTGAAAAAAACAGGGAATTTACAAATGTGGAAAGATTTCAAAAGAAAACAAACAGGAATATACAATTGTTTATAGTTAAAAAAATCAAAGATTTGAAAAACGAACATTTGATAAACAATGTTATTAATGGCATTACCTTACAGGGAGAATTAAAATGGATTTAGATGATTGTTACAGGAAAAATTTTATAAGAAAAACAAAAATTGACAAAGAACTCATTAAATCCCTGCTTGAAATGTCTGATATAAAAGAGAAAACAGTTAAATCTGCAAGTGTAGATAAAGTAAATATATCTGCATATTTTTCAATGGCTTATGATTCTTTGAGAGAAGCTTTAGAAGCAATTTGTATCGCTTTTGGATATAAAGTAACATCTCACTTTTGCCTTGGAGAATTGCTTAGGACATTAATTGAAGATTTTGACTTCAATGAATTTGATAGAATAAGATATGCAAGAAACGGGATAAATTATTATGGAACAAAGATAGATTTCAGCCAGGGAAAAGAATTAATAAAAAGGATGTTCGAGATGAAAAGAAAGCTTTCTGAGAGACATTTAAAAGAATAAATCAAAACTCTTAAATACTCTTATTTTCATATTCTCTTCGTAGACTAGGTTGGCGGATTAGCCCTACGCCGTTTGCAAACGGGCTTTATGGCAGACTGCAAGAAGGCGAGTGAGTAGAGTGTTAAAAGGTCTTTATTCCGACGTTGACGCTTTGTCCGTTTTGATCTTGCAGATGCGAAATGGGTCAGGCCTTGATCGGAGCAGCCCTAAACATTTGTTAAGATGCTTAGCGGGTTACAGAGCTGAGAAAGAATAAAGGAAGCTTTTTGGTATTCTATAAGCAAACCTTCGAGTCTACGCTAAGAAACCAAGGTTTCTTTAGCATAATCATCCTTCTCTACGCTGAATAACGATTTCTTAAACTGCCTCTGGTGGAAATCGCATAATTTTAACACCTACGGTTTCTTGACAATCAATTTCCCTCTCGACACTGATATTTATTTAATGTGATACTTATTTAATGAACTTCTTTTATCTTTTAGAAAAGTATTTAAATACACCTTTGTATCTAATAGTTATAAGTTGATATTTAAAATAGATTAAAATGACACAAATGGAAAAACAACCAAAAATTATGCATTGGCCTACTCTGAATACTGTAATCATGGTAGAGGATACATTAAAAAAAATGAATGAAAGCATAATTTCTGTAGCTGAACTTAAAAGAAAACTGCCAAGACAAGTAAACCACAACACATTAATGCTCATTTTAGAATACTTAGAAAAAAGCAATAAGATTGCAACTACATTAAGAGGAATAACTTGGATATATAACACAAATTCTAATTTAAAAAAAGCAATTGTCCAGGGAATGGAATTATAATTCATGAAAGAAGTTAGATTAGTCCTCTCTTCAGAAGCAGAGAAAGTTTACAGATATCTCAATCAGGAAGCTAAGAATTCAAAACAAGCAAGAATGATTCTTAAATCAATAAATCAAAAAAAGGAATTGATTAAAGCGAATATTCATTATGGAAATCCTATTGCAAAAAACATCATACCAATAGAATATAAAATAAAATATGGGATAAATAATTTGTTTAGGGTAGAGCTTCCTGGTTTTTGGAGAATGCTTTATACCTTAACTAATAATGAAGAAATTGAGATAATTGCTTTTGTTATTGACATAATTGACCATCCAACATATAATAAAAAATTTGGATATAAAAAGAAATAACCAACCTTTTTATTAACTTTTCAAAAAGTTAATAAACTCCTTTTCTTTTTATATATCATGAGGAATAAAGGGGGGCTGGAGCCAACAATTTTTCTAAAAAAAAATCGTAGGGGGCAATTTTACTTAATTGCAGCTGTAATCATCATTGCAGTCGTTGTAACTGTCTTCACTGTTTCAAATTACATCGAAAGAAAAGAGTCTGTTCAGTTGTATAATCTAGGGGAAGAATTGGGAATTGAAAGCCAAAATGTTTTGGATTATGGAACATATAATGGATTTGATGAAAATGCGACAAGATGGTTAATAACAGATTTTGTTGATAGTTATGTCAATTATATAGGAGAGGGAAAAAATATCTATCTCCTATTCGGAAACAAAGACACAATAAAAATAATGGCTTACCAAATAATAAACGAAAGTGTTTCTGTGAGCATTGACAACGGAGTTGCGCAATTAGTTCAAATTGATTCTCTTGGAGAAGGTTCTCAGGAATTTTCTGTAGGAAGCATGAGCAAAGTAGTAATTACAATAGGCGGAGTGGTCTATGAATTTCAATTAAAACCAGGAGAAAACTTTTATTTTGTAATCTCGCAAAAAATTGGTGGTGAAAAATATGTCGTTACGAGCAAGCATCACTAAGATAAAGAAAAGAGGAGTAAGCCAAATGATTGGTTACATACTTCTCATAGCTCTTTCTGTTGTGATAAGCGGTATTGTTTACCAAACAGTAAAAACTTATATTCCAAAAGATATCTCAACTTGCCCTGACGAAGTTTCCATTCT
>JAPLXZ010000011.1 GCA_026395815.1 Candidatus Pacearchaeota archaeon | reverse complement strand
TGCTCCTACTTGTACTCCCACTACTTGTGCAAGTTTGAATCACAATTGTGGAAATTGGACTGATGGATGTTCAGGAACATTAAGCTGTGGAGTCTTTGGTAATGGTTCATGCCAGACAGGACAAACTTGTAATGCTACTGGGGGTTGTGTTGCTAACCCAATAGGGAATATAATTTATGCTTTGAGTTGTTCTCAAATAGATGTTCAAGCTGCTGTAAATAATGCTAGTCGTGGGAATATTGTTGTTGTTCCTGCAGGAACTTGCACTTGGAATAATACTTTAACAATCACTAAAGGAATTACTTTGAGAGGAGCTGGAATAAGCCAGACTAAAATAGCAGGCCAAATAATCCTTGTGACTATCTCCCCAGACACCTCTGCATTATCAAATCATGAGACTTTTAATGTTGAAGGATTTAATTTTAATGGTAATAATTCAACATCAGCACAAATGAGTTGGCAAGGGCTTATAACTCTGCAAGGCAGCAGCACAACAACAGGTTATATCAATCTGAGAATAATCAACAATAAATTCCAAAATACATTCGGAACAGGGATTTATTTAATTGGAACAGTTTATGGCGTTGCTTCTTCAAATCAATTTGATAGAGTTGAGATGCCAATCAGAGCTATTGGCAATAATGAATATTCCTGGTCTGCTTTTTATAGCACTTTGGCTTATGGGGGTTCTGATAATTTTTACTTTGAAGATAATACAATTGGTTTTTCAAGCCCATACTCTGGTTCTCCTGGATGGCTTGAATCTGGACAAGGAGGAAGAATAGTTGTTAGATATAATCTTTGGAATGATGCCAACACTACTGGAAGTGAATACTGGGATGTGCACGGTTTGCAAACTCCAAATTCTACCGGGGGTAATTGTCAACAATACTCAACAATGGTTGCAGAATACTATGGAAATTTGCGTATTAACACACAAAATGCTTATCGATGGACGTGTCATCGAGGTAGTTGGCTTATGCAATTCAACAATGTAATAACTGGCTTGGGTTCTCCTGATAATTCATATAATGAATATTCTTGTGATGAATGTGCAGCATTTGGGATTTATCTTCAGCATATAAGCAATACATATTTCTGGAACAATCTGGCTAATGGACAAATAAAGGGTTTGATTAAAAACTTTGATGATTGTACTACTTATAAAATTACTGAAAACAGAGATTATTTTAATTACAATTCTTCATGCACTTCGAGCAGTTGTTCTGTAGGAATAGGATGTGGTTCTACACCACCAACAGGGGCTTGCAGTATAGGAGTTGGATATTGGGTTACGAGTTATTCTCTGTGTTATTCTGCACCTAGTACAATGGCTGAAATGAAGACAGTCACTCAAGCAGGAAGATTCTACAAATGCACTGCTCCAAATACATGGACTTTATATTATCAACCTTATACATATCCTCATCCACTTACATTAATTTAAGTAATAACATTTAAAATTATACCCTTAAATTAATTAGAATAAATTTTATGGTTTAAGCCACCTTACTTCATAATAGCTTATGTCGCCTTCTTCATCAACAATTGCTAAAAGTAAGTTTTTTCTTGTTGAATGAGCTACTCTGTTTTGAGCAGAGAATTCATGCCATGTAAACCTCTTGGATTCGTGGTCTACAAATACAATCCATTTTGCATGCTGCTTTCCAGGATGAGCCCCCTTTTCATAAACCCTGAATTCTGCTCCAAATTTCAATGCAGTTTTTACAATATACCCCTTTTCTCTTAAATCTTTGAATACAGGATATTTTATCTGAATTTTTTTGTCTATCTTTCTGAATTTTTCTATTAAATCTTTCTTCGGGATTTTCTTTTTTTTAGAAAATATTTCCATCTTTTCTTTTTCAACAAGAAATAATGCTTCTGGCAAGGAATACTGAACTTTGTTGTCTTTTGGCTCACCAAAACAACTCTTTTTATAAAGAGAAAATGCATCTGAATCTGCGCTTGAGATTATTTCTCCGATAATATAAGCATTAATTTTTTCCATATATACTTCAAAATAAAGTAATATTTAAAAATATGCTTTACACAATGTATTGTTAAAATGGAAAGAAGAAAGATAGTTAAAATTTTTGAAGGAAGATACCAATTGTTGAAACCAACAGATAGCAAATTAAGTGGCTGGTTTAAATATGGAGAAAATAAGAGCACGAAGGCTATAGTGGATTTATTCAACAGTGGAAGATTTGATTTGGAGATGTCAGGAGATATTAAGAATGATATTGAGCAGTATGAAATAAGGCAAGCAAAGAGAGTTGGAGAACATTATTCTAAAAAGACACTTGAATCAAAAACAATTTAAACAACTGAAACGATTTATAGTGATGGAATTAAATTTTAATAAAATAGAAAAAAAATGGCAAAAAGCATGGGAAAAGGCAAAAATATTTGAAGTTAAGGAAAAAAGCAAAAATAAAAAATATTATGTTCTTGAAATGTGGCCTTATCCTTCTGGTTCTGGACTTCATATTGGGCATGCTTTTAATTATGTTGTTGGAGACATTCTTGCAAGATTCAAAAGAATGCAAGGGTCCAATGTTCTGCATCCAATGGGATTTGATTCTTTTGGATTGCCTGCAGAAAATGCGGCTATAAAAAATAAATCCCATCCTAAGAAATACACTGAAGATGCAATATCAAATTTTATAAAACAACAGAAAGCCTTGGGAATAAGTTATGATTGGAGCAGGGTTGTATCTGCTCATAATCCTGATTATTACAAGTGGGACCAATGGATTTTTTTGAAAATGCTTGAAAAAGGACTGGCATATAAGAAAAAGTCTCCTGTAAACTGGTGTCAAAAATGTGGAACAGTTCTTGCTAATGAGCAAGTTCATAATGGAAAATGCTGGATTCACAAAGATACTGATGTTGAAATCAAACATCTTGAACAGTGGTTTTTTAAAATTACAAATTATGCAAATGAACTTTATGAAGATATTAACAAGTTGAAGAATTGGCCTGAAAGAATAAAAGCAATGCAGAGAAATTGGATTGGAAAGAGTTATGGTACTGAAATATTATTTGAGATTAATGGAGAAAAGTGGCCCATATTTACAACCCGCCCAGATACTATTTATGGAGTAACCTTTATGGTTATTTCTGCACAGCATCCTAAACTTATGCAGTTAGTAACAGAAAAACAGAAAAAAGAAATTGAGGAATTTCTTAAAAAGATTAAATCTACAAGTGAAAAGGATGCTACAGAACTTGAAAAAGAAGGAGCTTTTACAGGAAGTTATGCTATAAATCCTTTGACTAAAGAAAAAGTCCCCATATATGCAGGAAACTTTGTAATCGCTGATTATGGCTCAGGGATGATTATGGCTGTTCCTGCTCACGATTCGCGGGATTTTGATTTTGCTAAGAAATATAAAATTCCGGTTAAAGAAGTTATCAAAGGTGGAAATGTAAAAAAAGAGGCATATACTGAAGATGGAAAATTGATTAATTCAAAAGAATTTGATGGATTAGATAATCACCAAGCAATAAATGAAATAACTAAGTATTTAGAAAAAAAGAAAATAGGAAAGCGTGTTGTCAATTACAAATTAAGAGACTGGCTTATATCAAGACAGAGATTTTGGGGAACCCCAATACCCATTATTTATTGTGAGAAATGTGGAATTGTTCCTGTCCTTGAAAAAGATTTGCCCGTCAAACTTCCTGAAAATATAAAGTTTACAAGCGAAAAAAATCCTTTGATTGATTACAAACCTTTTGTTGAAACAAGATGTCCTAAATGTGGAAAAAAAGGAAGAAGAGAAACAGACACTATGGATACTTTTGTTAATTCTTCGTGGTATTTTTTTAGATATACTGATCCAAAAAACAATAAGAAGATATTTGATACAGAAAAAGCAGAGTATTGGAATCCGATAGACAAATATATTGGGGGAGCAGAACATGCCTGCATGCATTTGATTTATTTCAGATTTTATACAAAATTTTTGAGAGACTTAGGTTTAATAAATCTGGATGAACCAACTTTTAATCTTTTCAATCAGGGGATGGTTCATGGAGAAGATGGATTTGTGATGTCAAAATCAAGAGGAAATGTTATTGACCCACTTAATATTATTAAAGAATATAGTGCAGATACGTTAAGAATCTTTTTAGTTTCTATAGCAAGTCCCGATAGCGATTATTCTTGGAACAACTCCGGAATTGAGAGCATGCATAAGAGCATAAAAAAAATAATAGATTTCTATAAACACTTAAAAATAGGAAAATCTTCTTCGAAAATTGAAAGCAAAATAAATAAGTCAATAAAAGAAATTACAGAAAATATAGAGAATTTAAAATATAATTTAGCTATAATAAGAATAAAAAGCCTTTTGGAAGATTTAATCTCTGAAAAAGAAGTTTCTAAAAAAGATGCCGAAATCTTTTTAAAATTAATTTCTCCTTTCTGTCCACATATTACAGAAGAGTTATGGGAAAAGTTTGGAAACAGGGGATTTATTAGTTTAGAGAGTTGGCCTGAATTTGATAACACAAAAATAGATGAGAGATTTGAACAGCAGGAAAAGGCTATTGAAAACCTTATTGACGACATAAACAATATATTACGGATTGTTGGAGAGAAAAAGGAAAAAGTGTTTGTTTATGTTCTTCCGAATGAAAAATTACTTTATTCTAATGAATCAGATTTGATTAAGAAAAAAACTGGTTTGAATGTGTTTGTTTATGCTGTTAATGACAAGGAAAAACATGACCCCAATGGAAAAGCAAAAAAAGCAAAGCCAGGAAAACCCGCGATTTATATTGAATAGCGAGGACACCAAGGTTTCCTTCGCTTAATCTTCCTTTTTAGATAGGTTTTTATAATTCTATGAACTTTTTAATAGATGAAAAAAAAAGAGGAGATTCCTTGGAAAATCCATTTAATCATTGGTATCTTAATCTTTCTTGTCTTATCTTTGCTTATCCTTAATTATTTTTTCTTTTTTAAAAAAACAATTACAACCTGCGGAGATGGAACATTGTATGAAGAATGCTCTTTTAGAAAACCTTATTTCTGTTCAGATGGCATTCTTTTAAAAAAAGCTTCAATTTGTGGATGTCCTGAAATTTTAACGATTAATAAAGTTAATGAAGATGAATGCGTATCAAAATATGAAGGAGAATCTAAACAAATCAATCTGAAATATGTTTTAAGAGGGGAAGAGTATATAATGAATATTTTAGTTTATAAGAAATTATATGATTATGTTTCAAAACTTTCACGTTCAATAGATTATTCTGCTGGAGAAGAGCCATCTTTATTAGACTTTAAGCTAATGAAAATAGATGAAATACAACAAAGACAGTTGCTTCTTCCATTTGTTACAAAAATACAAAATATAGCAAGCAACAAAGAAGACCAAGCAAGAATTGCGATAAGCATAATCCAAAATATTCCTTTTGGGAGTTCTAACAAAACTTTTAAATTTGGAAATAGCGAAATGGAGTATTCCAGATATCCCTATGAGGTTCTTTATGACATGGAAGGAATTTGTGGCGAAAAAACAGAATTATTAATTTTTCTTCTAAGAGAATTAGGATACGGAACTGCATTTATACATTATCAGTCAGAAAATCATGAAGCAGTAGGAATAAAATGTCCAATAAAATATGGGGTTGATAATACAGAATATTGCTTTGTTGAGACTACAGGACCTTCAATAATCACAGACGATGAAACAGAGTATTCTGAGTTTGGAAAACTAAGTTCAGTTCCAGAAATTGTAGAAGTATCAAACGGAATTTCTTTAGGAAATAAGATATATGAATATAAAGACGCAGAAAAACTGATGAGTATAAGAGAAGCAATGCAAAAATACGGCAGAATAAATATGTTTCAGTATTATAGATTCAATAAACTAAAAGAGAAATATGGATTAGAAGATTTTAGTGATTCTTATGTATTTTAATTATTCCAAAACAGCCTTTATTCTTCTAACACCAGAAGAGGAAGATTCTTCTTGGAGGATCTTAAATTTTCCCATTTCACAAGTATTTTTAACATGGGGGCCTGCGCATATTTCTTTTGAGAAATCTTCTATTGTGTAAATCGACACTCTTTCTCCGTATTTATTATCAAAAATTCCAGAGGCACCTTTTTTCTTAGCTTCATCTTTGGACATTTCTTCTCTTACAACTTCACAGGATTTTTGAATTTCTGCATTCACTAAATCTTCTGCTTCTTTTATCTCTTCTTTTGTCAATTTTCTCGAAAATGAAAAATCCAATCTCAGCCTTTCAGGAGTTATGTTGCTTCCTCTTTGTATTATATTGCTATCTTTTAGGACGATTCTTAGGGCAGCAAGGAGCAAATGAGAAGCTGTATGAAGCCTTGTTGTTTTTTCTGAATTATCTGCAAGTCCAGATTTGAATTTCCCTTCTGTCGCTGTTCTTGAAAGTTCCTTGTGCTTATCTTGCTCTTTTTCAAAATCTTTTCTGTCAAACTTTATTTTTTTCTTTTTGCATTCTTCTTCAATCATCTCTATAGGAAATCCATAACTTTGGTAAAGCAAAAATGCTTCTTCTCCAGAGATTTTTTTATTGTTGGAAAATTTTTTGAATTTATTCATCCCTTTTTCTAATGTCAATCTAAACTTTTTCTCTTCTTTTTCTAATTCACTCAAAATAAATTCTTTATTTTCTTTTAATTCTGAGTAATCATTGTAAATATCAAATACAGGAACAGCAATCTTTGATGTAAAATTATCCAATCCTAATTCTTTTCCGTATTTTACGATTCTTCTAATCAATCTTCTTAGTACATAACCCTGTTCACTATTTCCTGGAGTTGTCCCATCTGCGATTATGAACACAGAAGATTTTATATGGTCAGCAATTATTCTCATTTCTTTTGTTATTTCTTTATTTTTTCCATACTTCTTTCCAGATAGTTCTTCTATTTCTTCTATAATTGGTTTAAAATAATCATCAAGATAGCCGTCTTTTATTCTATTTAATGCTGAGACTGTTCTTTCTACACCACCGCCAAAATCAACATTTTTTTGATTAGCCAAATGATAATCTCCTTTTCCATCTTTGGAATACTGCATCAGAACATTATTTCCAATCTCAACCCAATTTTTATCTTTTTGATTAAAGACTTTTGGAATCTTTCCTGAATCAGAAGCCCAATAAAATATTTCTGTATCGGGACCACATGGTCCGCATTTTCCAGCAGGACCCCACCAATTTTCTTTTTTTGGAAGAAAGATGATTCTTTCTTTTGGTATCTTCAAGGAATGCCATATTTTAGCAGATTCCTCGTCTTTTTTGGCGTCTTTGTCCCCTATAAAACAACTGACTGCGAGTTTTTGAATTGGAATCTTTAAAACTTCAGTTAAAAATTCAAGAGTATAACTTATTGCTTCTTTTTTCCAATAATCACCTAGACTCCAGTTTCCCAACATTTCAAAAAAGGTATAATGCGTTTCATCTCCAACTCCTTCAATATCTCCTGTTCTAATGCATTTTTGGACATTGCACAGCCTTTTTCCTAATGCATGTTTTTGACCGAGGAGGTAGGGAACAAGAGGGTGCATTCCTGCTGTTGTAAATAAAACTGTTGGGTCATTTTCAGGAATGAGACTTGCATTTGGAATTTCTTTATGGTTTTTTGATTTGAAAAATTCTAAATATCTTCTGATTAATTCTTTTCTATTTATCATGCTTAATCTAAGAAGAAAGATTTTAAAAATTATTTGTTAATGCCTAAAAGGGATTTTTATAAAAAATACTTGATTTTTCTTTTTAATTAGAGCTTAAAATTCTTTTAGATACTTTCTCATAATGAGCCCCTTCAACTGCCATTTCAATAACAGTTGGAAAAGCCGAGGGTTTAGTAATTCCTGTTCTTATCAATAATTTCCAGTAAAATAACCTGGCTTTAGACAGAATTCCTATAAACCAAACACTTTTCAAAAAAGAGATTAAATTTTCAAATTTAATTTTACCTTTAGCAGTTTGTTTATAATTTTTAGTAAAGACTTCAATTCTTTTATAATAATTTTTTGGATGATAAATTGTGCCGATTATTTTTTTATAACCCCCGATTAACTTTTCCTTATCCATCTTAGGAATAAAATTCAAAGTCCCGTCTGTATTTTCCCCAGAACTTATTTTAACTAATCTCTTCTCTTTTCTTAACCTATTCCATAATCTTGTTTGGGGTAAAGCAACTAAAAGCCCAACCATCGCAGTAACAATTCCAACTTTCTGAATAAATTTAATCTGAGAGTCGAATATTTTTTCATTATCATTATCAAAACCAACAATAAAACCCCCCATAACTTGCATACCCTTCCTTTGTATTTTTCTAACAGCCTCTCCTAAGTTGGTATTAACGTTTAATATTTTATTGCATTCTTTGAGACTATCCACATCGGGACTTTCAATCCCTAAAAAAACCTTGTCAAAATTAGCTAAACTCATTAGTCCCATCAATTCTTCATCATCAGCCAGATTAACACTTGCTTCAGTAAATAATTTAAAAGGATATTTATGTTCTTTCTGCCATTTGATAATATGAGGTAATAATCTTTTAACCCCCTCTTTATTACCAATAAAATTATCATCGACGATAAAAACAGAGTCTCTCCATCCTAAATCATATAATATCTGAAATTCATTAAGCATTTGTTCTTCATTTTTAACTCTTGGAATTCTTCCATTCATAATAATTATATCGCAAAATTCACAATTATAGGGGCATCCTCTTGAATACTGAATAGGCATTGTGGCATAATCTTTAAAATTAATTAAATTCCACGAGGGGATTGGGGTTTTTGTTATATCTGGCCGTTTAGTTGAAAAATAAATCTTTTTTAATTTCCCTTTTTGTAAATCTTTAAGAAATAAAGGCAAAGTAATCTCTGCTTCATTTAGAACAAAATAATCCACATCTTTAAATCTCTCAAATCCTGTTGTAAATGCAGGTCCTCCAACAACAATTTTTTTATTAAAAGACTTACATCTATTGATTACCTCTTTGGCGCTTTCTTCCTGGATAATCATTGCACTTATAAAAACAAAATCTGCCCATAAAATCTCTTTATCTTCCAAGCTTCTAACATTGAGGTCAACTAATTTTTTATTCCATTCTTTTGGCAGCATAGAAGCAACAGTCAATAATCCTAATGGAGGAAAAGTAGCTTTTTTGGATATAAATTTGAGTACATGCCTAAAACTCCAGAATGTATCTGGGTATTTGGGATAAATCATAAGAATATTCATTAGAACAAAAAAAAAGGTAAGTATAAAAAGATAACTAAAGAACAAAAAAGTTCATTTGAGAAATTAAATGTAAGTCTTTATCCGCCTAAAGATTTTAATTTCTCTTGAATGTTTTTGAGTTGAGATTCTAAATCATCACCAAAAATTTTAATTGGTTTTGTTGGTTTTTCTTCCAATTCCTTTATTCTTATTCTTCTAGGAAGTTTAATCAATGGAAAGCTATTACATCTTCTTAGATTTGTCTTCAATGCTTTTATTTCTCTAATTAATTCCTTTTTTTTACTTAACTCTTCTTCTCTTAGGAGATGATATCTTCTCATTGTTTTCATGATATTCAAAAGAGATATTTCCAAGAAAAGAATGTCTCTTTTTGATTGAAGTGCTTCATACTTTTCAAATTTTATATAGATTGGATTTTCAGGTTCCATATTAATCCACCTTAGAAAAAATGTCGTTATCTATCCTTTCAACTTTGCTCTTAACATCCTTCATCTCTTTTTCCCACGCTTCTAGTTCTTTTCCTTCTTCTTCTTTAAGTTCCTTTATTTCTTCAAGTCTTTTTTCTATACCCAGAAGTTGCTTTTTTGCTTTTTCAAATATTTGTGCACTTTCTTCAAATTTATCAATTTTAATAAAGATAGGATTAATTTCTTTTTCTCTAGACAATTTTTCAAAGCTCTTAGGATAATCAAATTTCGTTTCTTCTTTTATTTCTTTTGCCATAGGAGTTTTTATTTCCTTGTTTGGTAAGGGTCTTTGCATCATTCGCGATTCTTCTTCCCACTCTTCTTTAGCGAATTCATCTGCATCAAAAACCCTTTCCTCTTTTTTCCCAGTTACGGCATTTTTAATACTGTCTCGAGAATATTTTCCCCCGAAAGAATCGCTTGGAAAACTTGGTAATTGCGGCAGCTCTTCTTCTCTATCTTCCCTGTCCAATTCAGGAAGTTCAGGAAGTTCTGGCAATTCCGGAATTTCCGGCATTTTTGTAGGTTCACCGATTTTTTCTTTCTTATTGAATAATCCCATCTTTTTTGTTAAACTGAATATACCTTTTTGATATATATAAAATACAATACAGGTTTAAAAATCTTTATTTTTTCAATTAAACCGAAAGATATTTATTCAACTTTTTTTTAGTATTCTAATGTTAAAGAAATTTTTAAAAGATGTTATGATTATGGTAGTCGGAAAACAAGCAGAAGAAATAGCCGATTTACTAGAAGGAAAAAAATATGTAAACGAATTTATAATTGCAAAGAAATTAAACCTGACTATTAATCAAACAAGGAATATTCTCTACAAAATATCTGACCATGGATTAGTCTCATTCATAAGAAAAAAAGACAAAAGAAAAGGATGGTACACTTATTTTTGGAAAATAGAAATTTTGAAATGTTTAGAATTCTTAAGAGGGGGGATATTAAAAAAGATGGATCAGATTCATCATCAGGTAAAGAGCAGAGAAACAAAAGAATTTTATGTTTGCGAGAGATGCAATATCGAATTTAACGAGGAAAATGCCTTACTTTACAATTTTATCTGCAACGAATGTGGAAATGTTTTTACTAGAAAAGACAATGCTCCTCTTCTGAAAGAATTCAATAGAGATTTGGATAAGTTAAGGAAAGAATTAGAATTGGTAGAGAAAGAAATCAAAGAAGAAAAAGACAGATTGGATAAAGTAAAAGTAAGAGAACTTAAAAAAGAAGAGAAGATGAAGAAAAAAACTAAAAAAATTGTAAAGAAAACTAAGAAAACAAAAAACAAAAAGAGTAAAATCAAGAAAAAAATTAAAAAAATTAAAAGAAAAAAGCCAAAAAAGTCAAAAAAGAAAATTAAGAAGAAGAAAAAGTAATAAAGTATGGCTCAAATTTATAGGTTCTATCCAAAGAAAAAATCAATTTTTAATCTTAAGATTAACCTTTTATTGCTAATCATCAATGTTCTTTGTTATATTCTCTTTAGTGTTATAATCTATTTTAATGTCAATCTGCTTGATTATATTGCCTTAAAACCTTCTAATATCCTGCAAGGAAAATATCTCTGGACTTTTTTGACTAGCATGTTTATGCATGGAGGTTTTTTCCATTTATTTGTTAATATGTTCTCATTATTATTCATTGGAAATCTCGCAGAAAAAATTCTTGGAAAAAAGAGATTTTTTATTTTTTATATAATAGCAGGATTATTTGCGGGAATTTCTTTTGTTGCATCAAGTTTTCTTTTGCCTTCTGATTTTAACACTTATGCAGTAGGAGCCTCTGGCGCTTTGTTTGGGCTTATTGGATTATTTATGATAATAACACCAAATCTCCCGGTTTCAATAATGTTTATTCCAATCCCAATCAAAATGAAATTTGCGGCACCAATAATGCTTGTTCTTTTATGGTTAATCTCAATTCTTGGAAATGTTCCTGTAGGCAATACTGCCCATCTTGGTGGATTTGTAATCGGACTGATTTATGGTTTATATTTAAAGAATAAGTATAAAAACAAAACAAGATATATAAGCAAATATTTTAGCTGATATGAAAAGAAAAAAGAGGAAAAAATTTTCTATAATTGAAGAATACAAAAAGAGTTGGGATTATATCAAGAAATCTAAGAATTTTATTTATATTGCAATAGGAATTTTTTTGCTTTTTCTTTTAATTGGTTTCCTTATTCCCGCCCCAAAAATTTTAGCAGATGAACTTTTAAAATTTGTAAGAGATTTATTAAATCAAACAGAAGGCTTATCACAATTTGAATTGATACAATTTATTATTTCAAATAATGTCAAAACCACCTTCTTATCTATATTTTTTGGGGCAATATTTGGGATTTTTCCAATTATTAATACAATAATAAATGGATATGTTCTTGGCTTTGTTTTTGTCTTAACTGTAAACAATTCTGGAGTTTGGGAATTATGGAGAATTCTTCCGCATGGAATATTCGAACTGCCTGCAGTATTTATCTCATTTGGATTAGGAATAAAACTTGGGATGTTTATTTTTCAAAAAAAGAAACTTGAATTTTTTAAGGATTACTTTATGAATTCCTTAAGGGTTTTTTTATTGATTATTCTCCCTCTTTTAATTATTGCAGGAATTATAGAAGGAATTCTGATTAGTTTGATAGCATAATTATTCTTTCAAATCGCTAATTCCCAACATAATCAAAATAAATCCAATTAAAATCACGAACCAGACTAATCCACCTTTAAAGAATTCCCATGCAGCTGAGCCGAAATTCCAAAATCCCCCCCATTGCTGCGAGAAACTCCAAACGAAAATTGCTCCGTTTAAGAGTATCAGTCCGAGTAAGATTTCTGTCCATTTATTCATTTTATTCCTATAAATTCCTCATTTAAAAAGATTTTTATTGTAGAATATACTTTTTAAAAGACAAGGGCATATGTTTTTAAAAGAGAATTTCAAGGATATAATATGGAGAAGATAGAACATATAAAGGTGAAGAAAGACATGAAAGTTTCTGAATTAGTTGAAGAAATGGAAAAAGCTGGATTTGGAGCTGAAAAAATTGGCAAGGCAAGCAGCATAATGAAAAAAATGTTCGATGACAAAGAATGCACTGTCTTTTTTGGAGTGGCCGGAGCAATGGTTCCTGCAGGGATGAAACAAATAATTCTTGATATTCTTGACTATAGCAAGGTATTTGTTACTACAGGAGCAAATTTAACACATGATCTGATTGAATCTCTTGGCGAAAGCCATTATCAAGGAGACGATGCGGTAGATGATACTGATTTGAACAAGCAGGGAATAGATAGGATTTATAATGTATTTATGAAAAATTCAGTTTATGAAAAACTTGAAGAATTTTTTGAAAAAAACTTTGAGGAACTGAAAAAATGTGGGAATATAAGGGAATTTTTGTGGAAACTTGGAGAACTTTCTCCTGGAGACGGAATATTAAAAAAATGCTATGAAAAAAGAATTCCTATATTCTGCCCCGGCATTGCAGATTCCGGAATCGGCTTAATGATGTGGAGTGCGACTACTGTAAAAAGGACTTTGCAGCCGCCCACTGATTCGTCTGCAATGCATCCAAATCAGGAAAGACTTGTAAATTCTAAAGAAAAAAATCAGGCAAACATAATGGTATTTGACGATATGAAAGAAATAATTGACATTGCATGGATTTCTAAAAAGAGCGGAGTTATTTATATTGGAGGGGGATTACCCAAGAATTTTATTCAGCAATCTTTGCAATTTTCAAAAGGAGCTGATTATGGCATACAAATAACTACTGATAGAACAGAACCTGGAGGCAGTTCAGGAGCTCCTTTGAGAGAAGGCATTTCATGGGGAAAAATGAAAAAAGATGCCGAATTTGTTGATGTTTTTTGTGACGCAACAATCGCACTTCCAATAATCCTCGCTTCAATAAAAGAATAAATAAAATGCTGACTAAAAAACAGATAAAAGAAATAAAAGAACATCTTGAGAAAGCGCAAAATCCAATCTTCTTTTTTGATAATGACCCCGATGGATTGTGCTCTTTTTTGCTTTTGCAAAAATATTGCGGAAAAGGAAAAGGGGTTGCAATAAAATCTTTCCCAGAGATGAATGCGGATTATTTCAGGAAGGTAAATGAATTAAATGCAGATTATATCTTCATCTTGGATAAGCCTGTTGTTTCAAAAGAATTCTTTGATGAAGTTAATAGTTTTAACATCCCTATTGTTTGGATAGACCATCATGAAATTGACAAATCAAAGATTCCGGATTTTGTTCATTACTATAATCCTCTTTTTAACAAACTAAAGAAGAACGAACCAGTAACATACCTCTGTTATAAAATTAGTGAAAGAAAAGAGGATTTATGGATTGCAGTCGCTGGATGCATATCTGACAGATTTATCCCGGAGTATTATTCTGAATTTGAAAAAACTTACCCAGATTTGGCATTCAAATCAAAAGATGCTTTTGATATTTTTTATAAATCAGAGATAGGAAAAATTGTGAAATTGTTCTGTTTTGGGTTGAAAGATAGAACCAGTAATGTGATAGGAATGATAAGATTCCTATTGAAAGCCAAAACTCCTTATGAAGTTTTGGAAGAAACGAACAACAACAAAAACATGCATGTAAGATTCAAACAAGTTTACAAGAAATATCAGAAACTAATGGAAAAAGCCAAAGCAGGAATTGATGAAAGCAAATTTTTGTTCTTTCAATACGCAGGAGATTTAAGCATGAGTGCTGATTTGGCTAATGAATTAACCTATCTCTTTCCTTCTAAGATTGTGGTGGTAATATATCTTACTGGAATAAAAGCAAACATTTCTATTAGAGGAAAAAAAATTAGAGACCTTGTTTTAAAAGCAATTCAAGGATTAGAAGGGGCAACAGGAGGGGGACATGAAAATGCTGTTGGAGCTAAAGTAAAAATAGAAGACCTTGAAAAGTTTAGAGAAAAATTAGAAGATTTAGCAAGATAATTTTTCTAAATGAAACATACCTTTGAATTTGGAAATTTCATAGAGAGAATATGGAATAAGAGTATAGAAAACTATAAAAATAGTATTTTCTTGAAGATTTTATGGAAGTCAGATTGAGAAACATGTCTTGGAATTGTAATATATGTGGCTTAGTCTACACTTCAATTAAATTCCCCTCAAACTAATTCAAGGATTTTTCTTGGTCCTGGATTGATTTGAGGTGCTTCTGATTAATTAATTCAAGGCTGAGAGGATTTCTGAATTCTGTTTGAAAAAGATTGAAAACAGGAAGTTTTCAATTCTTTGTTTTTAAGAGGGATTAAACAAAACATCGGAAGATGGAAAAAAAAGAAAGAAAAATGGAAAAAGAAAATGTAGAAAAAGAATTGAGCCAATTAATAGAAATTACTTTGAGATTAGAAGATGAATTGAACTCAATAAGTCTTGAATAAAAAAAGATTGCATTTTGGCTTACTGACTAGTATGCCTTACCAATATAGACAATGTGATTAGCTTTCTTGTTGCATATAACGCATTTTCCATGAACTTTCTTTTTTTCATCCAATCTTGTTCCTCTAACTTCAGCGCCAGTTTCTTTTTCAATTATCTCAGCGCATTTTTCCCCTTCTTTTTCAACAGAACAAAATTCAACTCTTGCGATTCCGCCTTTTTTTATTATTTCCTTTATCTCTGCAAGATTTTTTGCTTCTTTTATTTTATTTTTAAATAAATTATCAGCTTTTTCAGTTAAATTTTTTGTTATTTCCCCTGAAATTTCCTTTATTTTTTTGATTGCAGTACTTTCATTGAAAATTTCTTTCTTGTTTAAATCTCTTCTGAATACTGTTATCTTTTTCTTTTTCAAATCCCTTGTTCCTATATCAATTCTTATAGGAACTCCCTTCATCTCCCAGTAATTGAATTTTTCTCCTGGTCGCTTATCACCATAGTCAATCTCTACAGAAGCAAATTTTTGAATTTCTTCCTTAAGTTTTTTTGATTTATCTTTTATTTTTGCGTCCTCTTTTTCTATAGGAACAATAACAACCTGCAATGGAGCAATTTCCCATGGGAACTTTAATCCTTTATCATCTCCATGAACAATCATAACGCTTGCGAATATCCTTGAAATCGCAGGGCCATAACAAGTTAGGTAAACATATTTTTCTTTTCCGTCTTTGTCTTTGAATTTTACATCAAAAGCTTTTGAGAAATTTTGAGAAATCATATGCGTTGATGGTTGTTGTATCAATCTTCCATCTGGATTCAAAACATCTGCTGCAAATGTTCTTGAAGCTCCTGGAAATTTATCCCAGGAAGGTCTTTCAAAAAATATAAATGGAAGTCCAAAAATATCGTGCAAAACTTCTTTTGTTGTTTCCATATCTTCTCTTACTTGCTTTTCAGCATCTTTCTCGCTTGCATGAGCACAATGCGATTCTATCCAATGGAATTCCCTGCTTCTTAAGAATGGGCGAGTAGCTTTTGTTTCATGCCTGAACACATTTGCTCTTTGATAAGTTTTAAATGGCAAATCTTTGTAACTTCTAATCCATAAATTAAACATTTGATAAAAAGCAGTTTCACTTGTAGGTCTTAATGCAAATCTTTCTTCTAATTTATCTTTTCCACCATGTGTAACCCAAAAGACTTCTGGGCTAAAACCGCTTATATGCGAACTTTCTTTTTTTAAATTGCTTTCTGGAATTAATGTTGGAAAATAATACGGCTTGTGCCCTTTTCTTTGCAAGACTCTTTCCATATTTGAAAACATCTTTTCCATTGAAAGCACAGCCCAAGGTTGAAAAACTAAAAATCCTTTTATATTATATCTCAAATCAGCAAGTTCTGCTTTTTGAATTATTTGACTAAACCATTCAGAAAAATTTTCATCTTTTTTTGCTGTTAAAGCTTCCTGTTTTTTTTGATTGCTGCTACAAGGTATTTTTTCATTCATAATTTCACTATGAAAATTTTATTTATATATTTATATTAAAGTCTTGCCTAAGGCTACGTCAGCTATTTTATTGACTACTATTCTAAGCTGGTTGGATTCAAGAGCAAACCCTAAACTTTCTCCTGTTTCTGTTTTGAAATTATTTATTCCAATAACTTCTCCTTTTTTATTTATCAATGGCCCTCCTGAATTTCCTGGATTGAGAGCAGCGTCAGTTTGGATATAAACTTCGAGTTCATTTGGACCTGCTCTGTGAACAGCAGAAACAATTCCTTCAGAAACTGAAAACTGTAATCCTAATGGATTACCAATTGCAATTACTTTCTCTCCAATCTGAACTTCATCAGAATCTGCTAATTCTAATGGTTCATAATCTCCGTTTATCTGCAGAAGGATTATGTCCATTTCTGTAACTTCACCTATTATTGATACAGAATGCAGTTCTCCATCATAAGTAATTACTCCTGCTGCTCCTGCATCTTCCATCACATGCGCATTTGTTACAACATAACCACCATCAGCAATTATAAATCCAGAGCCTTGGGAAATATCTGTTCTTACTGTAACAACGGATTTTATTGAGTCTTCAATTACAGAAGAGAAATCAGCACTTGCAGAGGCCTTTAAATTTACCATTTCTTTATCTAATGAACCGATATGAGAACCAAGCGTTTTTAATTCTGTTTCTGCATTAAGAACTGTTTCTGATAAATCACTGAATTTTGTTTGAGTTTCTATTTGAAGATTCTTTATTCTATTGCTTAATTCTTGGAAATTCATATTTTGATTTGTATACATAAGGTACATGAATATGGTACTCATTACCATAAATATTACAAGCAAGGAACTTACACCTCCAATTATTATTTTATGATGTCTTTTTAATGACATTAATTTACAAGACAAATAAGATATAAAAACCTAATCCTACTTAGTTTTTTGGGCCTGTGGTGTAATGGACAGCACAACCGGCTTCGGCGAGGAAGCTTGCGAGATAATCCATATGCAAGCAAACTTCGGAGATACCGGTTAATCGGGGTTCGAATCCTCGCAGGCTCATTTATTTTAAAATTCTTTCCAAAATTTCCCTCGTAGTTTTGAAATCCGCACGTTTGTTCGTCTTTTGCATTATTTTCCCAATTAAAAAATGAAGGGATTCTTGTTTTCCTTCCTTATAATCTTGAATTGCTTTTGGATTTTCGCTCAAAACAAGCCTGCAAATCTTTTCCAATTCATTTTCAGAAGAAATTTTTCCTTGTTTTTCTGCTTCTTTTAAGGGAGAAAAAGATTTAGGAATGAATTTTCTTAAGATATCTTTTGCCTTAAGTTCTGTAATCTTTTTATTTTCTACAAGTTTAAGAAGTTCAATGAAGTGTTCTGGAGAAATGTCGACTTCATCAAGTTCTTTTTTGTTGTAATTCAAAACAGAAAGAAGTTCTATAGTTACCCAAGGAACAGCGAGTTTAGCATTCACTTTTTCTACAATCTTCTCAAAAAATTCTACAATTTCGAGTTTTTTAGTTAAAACCTCTGCTGATTTTTTCTCTATATTATATTTTTTTATTAACCTTTGAAGTTTTTCAAAAGGAGTTTCAGGAATTGCAGATTTTATTTTTTCTATTCTTGACTGTTTGATTATAACAACAGGCAAATCAGGATCTGAAATAAATCTATAATCATCTGTTTGCTCTTTTTCTCTCATCTTTATTGTTATTCCTTTTGCTTCATCAAACATCCTTGTTTCTTGGATTTTTGGAGTATCGGATTTTTGCCTTTCAATTTCAATTTCAATAAGTGCTTTAATATTCTTTAATGAATTCACATTTTTTACTTCAATCCTCTTTCCATTTAATTCAGGCAGAGAAATATTAACATCTGCTTTTATTCCTGCAGATTTGTCCAATGTTTTTATGTATCCTAATGTTATTACTAATTGTTTAAGCCAATCAATAACTTGCTGAGATGAAGAAAAATCAGGCTCTGTAACAATTTCTATCAAAGGCAAGCCGCTTCTGTTGTAATCTATTTCTCCTGTTTTTGGATTCCATGCAGCAGGATCTTCTTCTAAATGCGCTTCCCTAATTCTAATTCCTAAAAACTCTCCTTTTTCTCCTATTGGAATAGCATGCCCCCCTGAAACAGTATCCTGATAACCCTTTGGAAGGTCTGGCCAATCATAATGTTTTCTTTGCCAGATAAACTTTGAATTTATTTTGCATTTTAAAATTAATCCAATCTGAATTGCTTTGTCAATTGCAGTCTTATTTGGGAGCATTGGTTTGCTTCCTGGCTGGCTGGTGCATACAGGACAAATATTTGTATTCGGTTTTGAGAACTTTAAGCCATGTTGCGCTCTGCATCTGCAAAAGAGTTTCTCGTTCGTATTGATATATCCATGGATTTCCAACCCTATCTTAACCATGCTAAAACAAAAGATAAAGAATTTATTAAGTTAATGGATAGTTTTTTATATTTCCTCTAATTTCTTCTTTTATGATTAAGACAGATGCTGTGCCTGGAGATTATGTTGAGATTCATCTTACAAGAGTGATTTATGAGGGAATTCTCTTGGAAGTTCCTGATGATGAAAAAGGAATTGTTCTTTTGAAGTTGGATTCTGGATATAATATAGGATTCAATAAAAAAGATATTCTGAAAATAAATGTTTTAGGTAAAGCAAAAGAAAAAGAAGAAGAAATACAGATAAAAAAAGATAATGAAAAACCAAACATCGCAATGATAATCACAGGAGGAACAATCGCTTCCAGTTATGATTCAAAAACAGGAGGTGTTCATCCTTTGACTTCTCCAGAAAGTCTGTTTAAATTTTATCCGGAACTTTTTAATAAAGTTAATGTAGCAAAAGTTGAAATTCCTTTTATGAAAGCCAGTGAAGATATGGATTTCAAAGACTGGCAAAAAATTGCCCGGGTCGCTGAAAAACTTCTAAAAGATAATAATATCAAGGGAATAATAATAACACATGGAACAGATACCTTACATTACACTTCTTCTGCTTTGAGTTTTTTTCTTAGAAATTTAAATAAACCAGTTGTTTTAACTTACAGCCAAAGAAGCGTGGATAGAGCAAGTTCAGATGCTAATTTAAATTTGCAGTGTTCTGCTTTAGCTGCGATTTCAGACATGGCCGAAGTAATGCTTGTTGGGCATGCTTCCTCAAATGATGATTACTGCTATGCTATGCCTGGAGTGAAAGTAAGGAAATTGCATACTTCAAGAAGAGATGCTTTTAAAGTTGTAAATGGAAAGCCATATGCAAGAATTTTTCCAGACAGAATAGAACTAATTTCAAATTACAAAACAAGAAATAAGAATAAAGTTAAAACTGATGTGAAATTTGAAGATAAAGTTGCCTTAGTAAAAATCTATCCAGGACAAAATCCAAATATCTTGGATTATTATGCCAAAGAAAAGTACAAGGGGATTGTTCTTGAGCTTTCTGGATTAGGACATGCCCCCACAAAAAGAGCAAGAAAACCATGGACAAAAAAACTCGAAGAGATTCAGAAAAAAGGGATTATAGTTTGTGCTGTTTCCCAATGCATCAATGGCAGAGTAGATCCTTTAGTCTATAGTAATGGGCGAGAAATTTTAGCAACAGGCGTTATTTACTTAGAAGACATGCTTGCTGAAACAGCTTTTGTAAAGCTTTCATGGGTTTTAGGACATGAAGACTGGAAAAAAGACAAGAAGATTGTAAAGGAGAAAATGCTTGAAAATGTTGCAGGGGAATTGAATAATAGAATAGAATAATGAAAATAAAAAAGAGTTATTTAACAATTGGGATTATTGTTTTATTATTAATAGTCGGATGGCTTTTTGTGAGATTTGTTATAGGAGGAGATGAAGACAGTTGGATTAAAGATGAGAAAGGAATCTGGATTAAACATGGAAATCCTGCCGAAATTCCAAACTATGTTTTAAAACAACAAAATGTAATAAATTGTGCTATTGGAAAGTTTAATGAAGTTGCAGAAGAAGTTAATTCTCAGTGTTTAGGAACATGTGAAGATTATGCTGTTGATATAGTTCATGTGCCAAGAACAAGTGAAGATGATTTAATAGAAAACCAGTGTGATGCTTACAGAAATGAACAGGTAAATCATTTTATTGAATTGGACAAGAATGGCGAAATTGTAAGAATTTTATGAAATTATCCATATTATCTATCTTGTTGTAACTATGAAGGGGGAACAAATAGAAAGGCTTTTAAATGAAAAGAGGTTAATATTTCTATGACAATAAAGACCTTAAGGGATATGATGAGAGATGCAGAAAAAGCATTTGTAGGCAAAACTCTGCCAATTGTTTTCTTAGACACAAGCGCAATTATTGACATATGCAAATCTTCAAAAGAAGAAGAAATAAGGCAAAGAGGAAAAAAAGAAATACCTCTTCAAGAAATCTATGCAGACCACTTTTTAATGAACTTTGCAGGAAAATATCAAACATTAGTTTCTCCTTCTACTCATTCAGAAATAACTAAACATTATTGTGTAAAGTTAAATGGAAATAACAAGGAGATCAAAGAAACAGTGTGTCCTTTAATAGACAAATTTTTAGGAGATTATGAAAGATTAAAGGAATTTGCATTAAGTAATGTTTCTGATGATAGCGAAAGATATAAGGTTTATTGGGTTACAAAACTTTCATGCGCTGAAAACTGCAAAAAGGATTTAGAAGGTTTTTCTGATGTAGACAGAGAAATACTTGATAGCGCTCTTTTATTCTCAGAATATTTTTCTAAAGAAGGCAGAAAAGCAAATCCCGTTGCTATTTTTTCTTCTGATGAACACATTTTTAAAGGGGTGGAAATGCTAAATGATTTAGGATATAAGAATATCACCACTTTGTCTCCAAGAATAAAAAATGCAAGATAATCCTCATTTTGTTAAATACAGAAGAATTCCTCATTTGGATGAAGTTCCATGTATATTAGATAATCTAGTTGAAGTTTATGAAAAAGTTGACGGTGGAAATGTTCAGATTAGAAAAATTAATGGAAGAATTTTAAGCGGAAGCAGAGCTCATTTTCTAACAAGAGAGAAATTTTTTAGTCAAGAGTGGTTTAAAGATTTTAATAAATGGGCTTTAGGAAATTATAGTTTCTATAATCTTTTAGAAGATTTGGTTATATACGGAGAATGGACTTCTAAACACACTTTGGAATACAAACCAGAATTTACAAATAAATTTTTTATGATAGACCTTTTTGATTTAGGTTCTAAGAGATTTATTCCTTATGAGAAAGCAAGAGAAATTCTTAAGGATATGGAAATTGAGAATTTGATTTATCTTGAAGTTTTATTCAAAGGAAAAACTGATTTTAATGAACTTACAAAAATGATTGAAGGAAGCAAATATCGTTATGGGAATAAAGAAGGGCTTGTAATAAAAAATTATAATCTTCAGGAATTTGCAAAATTATGGACAAGTTCTGTAAAGAGAAAAGGAGTTGTTAATGTTTCAGATGTAAAAAATGTAATCTTAGGATTGAAAGATTCACAAAAAAGAGTTAATAAAGAAACTGTAATCCAAGAATTAGAACTGGAACTTAAAAGAAGCAATAGGAGAGTTTCTTCTTTTGCTATCGAATCTGAAGTAGATTACTATTTTGAAAACTCTGATAATTAATTTAATAAACTCTTTCTTACTTTCTATTTCATGCTAGAAGAAAACTCTAAACAAAATAAAATTGATTATGAAAAATTAGGGTTTAAATCAGGATTAGAAATCCACCAGCAGCTTGATACAAAGAAACTTTTCTGCAATTGTCCTTCTTTGTTAAGACAAGATGCTCCGGATTTTACTTTGAAGAGAAATCTTCATGCTGTTGCGGGAGAGGGAGGAGAGATTGATATTGCTGCAAAACATGAATCAGAAAAAAAGAAAGATTTTGTTTATGAAGGATATGATACTACTTGTTTAGTTGAGCTTGATGAATCTCCTCCTTACGAAATTAACATTGATGCTCTTAAAATAGCCTTGGAAATTTCAATATTTCTTAATGCGAAAATATTTCCTATAAGCCAAATTATGAGAAAAACAGTCATTGATGGAAGCAATACTTCTGGATTTCAAAGAACAGTATTACTTGCTCAAGGAGGATGGATTATAACAAAAAACGGAAGAGTCGAAATCGATAGCATTTGTCTTGAAGAAGATGCAGCAAGAATTATAGAACGAAAAGACGACAGAACTATTTACAGGCTTGACAGACTAGGAATTCCCTTAATCGAGATTGCTACTGCTCCCGATATGAGAAATGCAGAACAAGTAAGGGAAGTTGCTTTGTATATAGGGAAAGTTTTGAGAAGTTGCAGAGTCAAGAGGGGAATAGGGACAATAAGACAAGATTTGAATCTTTCAGTAAAAGGGGGAAACAGAGTTGAAATAAAAGGATTTCAAGACCCAAGCATGATGGTGCAAACAATCAATAAGGAGATTAACAGACAATTAGCCTTGTTGAATGAAAAAAAACCAGTGCAAAAAGAAGTAAGGAACGCTTTGCCTAATGGAGAAACTGAATTCTTGCGTCCATTGTCAGGAGCTGCAAGAATGTATCCTGAAACAGACTTACCTTTGTTAAAAATATCAAGAGATTTGATAAATGAGGTTAAGAAAACTCTGCCTAAACTCAGAGATGAGATAGAAGAAGAATTAAATAAGACAGGATTAAATCAAGAGATGATTCAATTATTGTTTAAAGAGAATAAAATAAACGAGTTCAAGGAATTATTGAAAATATTAAATAATCCGGTTTTAATTGCAAAAGTTTTGTTAATCTTCCCAAAGGAAATAGCAAGCCACGAAAAGAAATCAATCAAGGAAGTAGAAAAAATACTGAACAAAGATGCAATCACATTTGTTATTGAATCTTTAAGAGACAAAAAAATTTCTGAACAGCAAATAAAAGGAGTGTTAGGAAAAATAATCGTGGGCGTGGATGTTAAGGATGCTGTTATTTTCAAGAAAGAAGACTTTAATGTAATCGAGGAGAAAATAGCTAAAATAATAAAAAGCAAGCCAGGACTTTCTGAAAATGCATATATGGGACTTGTGATGAAAGAAGTTAAAGGGATAAGCGGAAAAGAGGCAAGGGAGATGATAAAGAAAT
Organism: Candidatus Pacearchaeota archaeon; assembly: GCA_026395815.1. GTDB lineage: Archaea > Nanobdellota > Nanobdellia > Pacearchaeales > GW2011-AR1 > RBG-13-33-26. The sequence continues at coordinate 43,829 of JAPLXZ010000011.1, read as the reverse complement.
ATTTATGATAACTAAAATCCATTAACTTTTTTTTCAATATCTTTTAATAAAAATTCAAAATTATTTTCAATATCTTCTAATAATGGCTCTAATCTTTGCTTGCATTTATTTTCATAATATTTGCAGCATCCTCCTGTTTTCTTTATTGAATCATAATCCTTTGACCTGCATTTGTTTATATCGCAACCAATGTCATAAAAACACAATATAGATAACGGAACAAAGCCTTTTTCAGCAGAGGCTTTTTCTATTAACTTCCCAATAAACGTTCTTGTTTTTTCATCATTCATTTTTATATATAAAATATCAAACACAAAAGAATTTAAATATTCTTAACTCAATAATTAATTATCATGGATTTAAAAAAATTGAACGAAGATAGAATTACAATTGCAGATGTTTTTGCAAAAAAGGAAAAAGAAGTTACTGTTGCAGGATGGGTCAAAAATACCCGTGCTTTAGGAAAGATAAAATTTCTTGTTTTAAGAGACATAACAGCAGAGATACAAATTACTGCTGCTGAAAGCAAGGTAGATAAAAAGATTTTTGATATGATGGATAAAATTTCAAGGGAATCTGTTATTTATGTTAAAGGAGAAGTAAAAGAATCGAAACAAGCGCCAGGAGGCAGAGAAATTGTTCCAGAAGAAATTACCTTGTTAAACAATGCAGAAGAAATTCCAATAGACATTTCTGAATTTTCTAAAACAGAATTGCCTAAAAGATTGGATTATAGGTTTTTAGATTTTCATAGAGAAAGAACTCAAGCTATCTTCAAAATACAAAATGAAATTGCTAATTCTTTTAGAGAACACTTTTATAAAAAAGGATTTATTGAAATGCAGCCACCTTGTGTTATTTCAGCTGCCAGTGAAGGAGGAACAGAATTATTTCCTGTTCAATACTTTGAGAAAAAAGCTTATTTGGCTCAGAGCCCACAATTATACAAACAGATGATTGCATGTTCTATGGAAAAAACTTTCATGATAACCCCTGTTTGGAGGGCTGAAAAGCACAACACTCCAAGGCATATTAATGAAATAAGACAGATGGACATTGAAGTAGCTTTCACTGATCAAATGAGCATCATGAAAAAATTAGAAGAAGTTGTAATAGCTATTATTAAAAGAGTTCTTGAAAATTGCAAAAAAGAATTAAAAATACTTGGAATAAAAGATTTGAAAATTCCAAAGGGAGTTTATCTTAGTTATGAAGACGCAATAAAAAAAGTGGGTGGAAAAATTGGAGAGGATTTCACACCAGAACAAGAGAGGCAATTATGTTCTATGTATAAGGGAGATATAGTATTTACTTACTCTTGGCCATCTTCTATAAAACCATTTTATATAATGCCAAAAGACGAGAAAGCAGATGCCAAGTTAAGCGAAGGGTTTGATGCTTTGTATCTTGGAGTGGAAATTTCTTCTGGTGGACAGAGAATTCATCTTCCAGAATTATTAATAGAAAGATTGAAAGCGAAGGGCCTAAATCCAAAGAATTTTAAAGATTACATTGATTCATTTAGATATGGAGCTCCCCCACATTCTGGATGGAGTATTGGCCTAGAAAGGATAACACAACAAATTTGCGGGTTGGACAATGTTAAGGAAGCTACAATGTTTCCCCGTGATAGGGATAGATTAACACCATGAAAACGAAAACAGCACTCAAAATAATTTTGATAATTTCGATACTTGGGGTTTTGTTCTCGGGTTTTCTTTCATATTTTGAGCTTTTTGCAGGTACTTGTCCAATTGGTGGGAGATGCACTCTTTTCTTGAATTTGCCTGCTTGCCTTTATGGATTGGTTATGTATTTTATAATACTCTTTATTTCAATTTTTGGGATAACACATAAAGAACATTTAGAAGTAGAAGAGAAACAATCTATTTAATCATAATCAAAGAAGTGATTAAAATGTGTGGTAGTTGTGGATGTAAAGTTAAGAAAAAGAAACCAGTAAAGAAGAAGTCAAAGAAGAAAAGATAGTTTTGTGTTAAGAGTATCAATAGATTAATTTTAATTAATCTTATAAATATGAATTCTTTTGAATTATAATGGATTTCCTGTTCCATAAAATATCTGAAAAAGGGAAAGAAGAAATAAGAAAACAAGTTAAATCTATAATTGATTTTTTCTCAAACAAGCTTTCTAAAATAGATAAAGCTGTAAAAGAACAATTCATTGAGAGGGAAAACTGCGAGAGAATTGAAAAAGAAGAGAATAAAGAAAATTTTTCAAGAGAAATCATGTTTGAAAATGCTCCCGATAAAAATAAAGATTTTATAGTTGCGGAGAAGAAAAAATGGTAGAACGTAGCAGACAGAAAGTCAGCCACTGCACAAGACGAGGAATTTGTGCACAGGAAATTCAACCAAAATACAAAACCGGAGGTTTTGCATAATGGTAGTAGAAGAAATTATCGCATCTGGACCCATAATTATTAATGAAGGAAAATTGTTAGTTGACAAGGATGATAAAGATGATTTTTATAAACTTCCTGGGGGGAGATTAAAAGAGAATGAGAGTTTAGATGAGACTTGCATAAGAGAAGCATGGGAAGAAGTTAATGCTGACATTATCATAATAAAAAAATTATCCACACTAATTCTTAATAGAAATCCAACAACACACAAGAAAATGCGAATTGAGTTGCATCATTATCTAGCAGATTTAAACAATCTTAATGAGATTAAACCGGTTCATCCTATTAAGGAGATTAAGTGGTTAGATATAAAAGAGATTAAGCGAGGTAAATATAATGTTGCCCCAAATATAAAATTTCTGGTTGAAAAGGGAGAGATAAAATGACAACTCTTGAAAGGCTTAAATCATATTTGAAAGAAATAGAAAAAAACGACAAGAAAGGAAATAAGATAAATGCATTTCTTCAACTGAATTTAAGAGCAATTGAAGAAGCGAAGAAAATTGATGAGAAAATAAAAAAAGGAAACTCAGGAAAACTTGCAGGAAAAATCATTGCAATTAAGGCAAATATAAATGTTAATGGAATGAATGCTTCATGTGCAAGTAAAACTCTTGAGAACTATAAAAGTCCTTATGATGCAACAGTAATCAAAAAAATTAGAGAAGAAGATGGATTAATCATTGGAATGACTAATATGGATGAGTTTGCTTGTGGCTGGAGTGGAGAAACAAGTGCTTTTGGAGCAACTAATAATCCTAAGGCATTAGGATTTGTTTCAGGAGGAAGTTCAAGCGGAAGTTGTGCTTCTGTGTCTGCCAAAATGTGTGATATGGCTTTAGGAAGCGATACAGGAGGAAGCATAAGAGTTCCTGCAAGTCATTGTGGTGTAGTAGGATTGAAACCGAGTTATGGCTCTGTAAGCAGATATGGCTTAATTGACATGAGCATGAGCTTAGACCAAATAGGTCCAATAACAAAAAGCGTATCTGATGCTGCTTTGCTTTTTGAAATAATAAATGGCAAGGATGAGAAAGATGCAGTAAGTTTAGGAAGCAGAACAAATCTGAAAGAAATTGAAAAAGTTCCTAAAAACATTAAAGTTGGAATTTTAGAGTTTAAAGTAAAAGATGAAAGAATTCAAAAGCTAATTGATAAGAAAGTTGAAGAAGCGAAAAATAAATATGGCTGGAAAATACAAAAAATTAAGATAGATTATATTGATTTGGCTATTGCGACTTATTTTCCTATTGTTTATGTTGAATTTTTTTCTGCTACAAGGAAATTTGATGGAAGAAGATATGGGAAAAGAATTGAAGAAGTTTGTGGAGAAGAGGTTCTAAGAAGGATTCTTGGAGGAAGCGAAATAAGCAAAGCAGAACAAGCAGGAAGATATTACTATTTGGCTTTGAAAGCAAGAAAATTGATTGAAGAAGAAATAAGGAAAGCATTCAAGAAGGTTGACTGCATTATTTCTCCAACAGTTCCCAGGTTGCCGCATAAGATTGGAGAAAAAATATCCATTGGGGAGATGTTTCAGTATGATGCTCTTACTTGTCCTATAAATCTTGCTGGAAATTGCGCAATTAGCATTCCTGCTGGAGAAATAAACAGAATTCCTGTTGGAATGCAAATAATTTGCGATAAGTTTCAGGAACAAAAGCTATTTCAAATTGCAAGAAGTTTTGAAAAGGTTTAAAAGTGGTTATCTTCTAAATTTTAGATGGAATTTTTATCAGGAAGCAAAGAAGAATTTTTTGAATTTATGAATTCGCTTTCAAAAAAGGATAGAATAGCAATCATTTCTCATACTGACTTGGATGGATTAACTTCTGCTGTCCTTATGGAAGAAATGCTTTCTGAAACAAATATTAAACCTAAATTTATCAATTTTATTAATTATGGAAACGATATGTTTAATATTGTTTATAAAAAACTAAAAAGTAAAAAAATAGGAAAAGCTTTCTTGTTAGATATAAATGAAAGCAGTGATTATGAAGGATTTAGAAAAATTCAAGAGAATTTTGGAACATTCTTAGTGGATCACCATCCCTCTAAAGCTTACGATAAAGGAGTTATAAAGACAAAAACAAAAGACTGTAGTGCTCTAACATTGTATAGAATAGGAGAAGGGCAGTATCATTTAGAGAGATGGAAGGGATTGGTTTGTGCTACAATGATTACTGAATTTTCTTATACTGATGATTCAAATCTTGCGTTTATACAAAAACTTTATCCAAGAGTTACAAGAGAGAGCATATTGAATTCGATTCCTGGAAAAGTTTCTCAGTTAATTTCCTCTGGATTGATATACCTTCATGGAAGAGAAAAAAGGATTTATCATCTAGTAAAAAAAGGAAAAATTAATGAATTGAAGAGATATGATAAAATTATTCGGTCAGAAGTTGAAAAAGTTTCAGATGAATTTAAGGAAAAAGCAGAATATTCTTCAGATAAAGAACTTTATTTCTTTTATAGTCCATTAAAAAAATTCGATATATCTTCTTTTATAATTACAACTTTATCAGTGCAACAAAAAGACAAAACTTTTGTTTTTCTTTCAGATTTAAAAGATAAAAAAGGATTTGTTAAAGTAAGTGCAAGAAATCAGAGCGGAAATGTTGATTTGAACTTGCTAATGAAAAAAGGAATTTCAGGCTTGAAAAATGCAAGTGCTGGTGGACATGTGAAAGCATCAGGAGCAAGCTTCATGAAACGTGATTTAGATAAATTTAAAGAGAATTTGCTAGAATTATAAGTTTTCACCAACAGATAAATATTTAAACATATTTCATCTTTTATATAAAAGAGAGGGAAGATGAAAAAAAGGGATTTAATTCATAGTTTTGTTATATTATTAATCTTAGTAGTAGCTATTGGAAGCTTATTTCTATTTACAAAATTTACTGGTTATGCGATTGCAGGACAGAGTTGTAATGATAATAATACTATTGATGGGGATGGATGTTCTGCAGCAGGTCTTGTTGAAACAGGATGGGTTTGTGATGGTGAACCAATTGTATGTACTGAAGTTGTAACTCCTGTTTGTGATACAACTCATTTAACTCTATGTTTAGATGAACCTACTTGCACTGTTGCTACTGGTTATTGGTATGATAGTTTATGTAATGCTGAACCAGCTTCTGTTTGTGATACAACTCATTTAACTCTATGTTTAGATGAACCTACTTGTACTGCTGCTACGGGATATTGGTATAATGGCGTTTGCAATGCAGAAGAACAGTGTGTTCCAGAGTGTTCTGGAAAAGAATGCAGTGATGATGGTTGTGGAGGAAATTGTGGAGATTGTGATGAAGGATACACTTGCTCTTCAGGAACATGCGAAGCAGAAGAAGAACAAAAAGATACAGAAGAAATTCATACAACTGTAGTTACTCCTGCAACAGGAGAAGTTGTAGCTTCTGAGACTACTACTGTAGAAGTTACACCTTTATGTACTCCAAATTGGCAGTGCGATGAAGTATGGTCAGAATGCGTTAGCGGACAACAAACAAGAGCATGCATAGACAGCAATGCGTGTGGAACTGAAGAAGGAAGTCCTCCAAGAACTCAGGATTGTGTTGTAGAAGAAACTTGTGGTGATGGAATAAAGAATCAAAATGAAGAAGATATTGATTGTGGCGGAGTATGTGAGAAGTGCAAGAAGAACATATTCACTATTATTGGCAGTGCTGTAAATGGACCGATTAATTCAGGAAAAACATTTTTCCAAAAAGAAATTCTTGGAAATAAAACAAGAGCATTTATCATTTTAGGATTTTTAATTGCAGGGGTTGCTGGATTTGTATTAGTCAGGAAATTTTTGAAGATTAATATTTCTTTAAAAAAATAAGTTCTAATTTAATAATAAATCTTTCTGAATTTAAATATAAAAATCTTTAAAAGTACTTCTTGATTCCTTTTTATATGAAAATAGATGATATTGAAATTAAATGGCTTGGACACTCTGGTTTTTTAATAAAAAACACCAAGATTATTTATATTGACCCTTATAATATAAAAGAAAATTCAGAAAAAGCAGATGCCATTCTTATAACTCATAGTCATTATGACCATTGCAGTGTAGCTGACATGAAAAAAATAATCAAAGAAGGAACTAAAATTTTTCTCACAGCAGATTGTCAGAGCAAAATAACCAGATTTGATGTTCCAATTGATATTCAGATTGTTGAGCCCGGACAAGAATTGAGTTTTGGTGAGATTAAGATTTCTGTCCTGCCTGCATACAATATAGATAAATCCTTTCATCCAAAAGAAGATGGATGGGTTGGGTATATCCTAAAAATGAAGGATGTTCTTATTTATCATGCAGGAGATACAGACCTTATTCCGGAAATGCAAAAACTTACAGGGCATAAACAACCAGATAAAAAATTTATTGCATTGCTTCCTGTTGGTGGAAGATTTACTATGAGTGCCGAAGAAGCAGCAGAAGCAGCAAAATTAATCAAACCTTCATTAGCAATTCCTATCCATTATGGCAGCGTTGTAGGAACAATGGGAGATGCAGAGGAATTTGTAAAACTTTGCAAAGAAGAAGGAATTAACGCAGAAATTTTAGAGAAGGAATAATCTCCGATTATTCCGGATGAAACATACCATCTGAATTTGGATATTTCATAATATCCTCACTTTGTTCCGGATACAAAATTTAGGAGATTTTGCATAATGACAGAACTAAAGTTCATTGCAGACAGGAAGTCAGCCATTCGTTTGTCAGAGCCGAACGACAGCACAAATAAAAATTCAGGAGAATTTTCATAAAGGAATAATCTTATATACTTTATGATATCTGTTATAAAATGGAAAACACTAAGACTCCGAAAAAGACTAATCCTTCAGGAGGATATAGAAATGAATCAATAACTAATTTAAGAGATGTTATGAAACAAGTTGGAGACAGAAGATACCGAGCAGAGTTTCCTATTTTTTCTACAACAGACGATCGACTTATGTTGCAAGAAGGAAAGTCTGTAGATGAAGAAAGATTTGAAAAAATGAAGAGAGATATCTGGAGAAGTACAACAACAAATAAAAAATCTCCCTATTATACAACAAAGAGAGAAGTTCATTCTAATTAAGATATTTAAATTGCCTTTTCATTTATTTTTTATGATAGAAGAATTTTCAAAAAGAAAAAAAGATGTTCTTTCAAAACTTGACAAATCTAATAAGAATATATGGGATGAAAGAATTACTATTCTATGCAATAAAATAAACTTATCAAGTGAGTATTATACAACTTCTTCTTGTTCTGGAAGAATAGTACTGATGATAGACCAAGATAAAAAAGAGAAAAATCTTTTTGTTTTTGTTTATCATAATAATATTTCTTTAGAAAAACTAAAGGAAGATTTGGATACTGCTTTGAAAAAAAATAAAGAAATAAAATTCAAACTGGAACCCTGTATCTTGCATGTTGCGTGCAGAACTTTAGAAGATGCTCAGAAACTTTACAACAAGGCAAAATTAGCAGGATGGAAAAAATCTGGCATAGTCGGAATGAAAAATGGCTTTACTTTGGAATTGAACAGTACAGAAAGGCTGGAATTTCCGATTATTAATCAGAAGAAAATGCTAGTCGATGATGAATTTTTAAAAATCGTGATTGAAGAGGCAAATAAAAAGCTGAAAAAGAGTTGGGAGAAAATAAAAAAGTTAGAAAAACTCTTAATTGATTAAAAATAAAAGATATTCTCAAGAATCAAAATATATTTAAATAAAAGGTGCCTCACTTTCTTAATATTAATTTAAACGTCATGTAGAATAAATTAATATTCTTTGATGAGGCATCTTTTTCTTTTGATAATAGCCGGAAATGTATGAAATATATAAACTTTTCCATAGGGTTGCAAATCTGGCATTAACAATTGAAAGGAGGAAAAGAAAAGATGGTATTAGATTTCGCAAAAGAAGCGATACAAAACGCAGAAACGCATAGCATCAACTTTGATGAACTAAAAGCTGGAAAGGCTAACATAAAAGTTATCGGAGTTGGTGGAATGGGTTGCAATGCAGTAACATGGCTTTTTAACAAAGGAATCAATGGGGCAACAGTTTATGCAGCTAATACAGATGCGCTTCATCTTAGTGTATCCAAAGCTGATGAGAAAATTCTTATTGGTAAGGAGCTTACAAGAGGATTAGGCGCAGGAGGAAAGCCTCAAACAGGAAGAGAAGCTGCAAAAGAAGCACTTGTTGATTTGAAAAAAGCAGTAGGCGGAGCAGATATGGTGTTTGTCATTGCAGGAATGGGTGGAGGCACTGGAACAGGAGCAGCTCCTGTAATTTCTCAAATTGCTAAGGAATCAGGAGCAGTAGTTATTAGTGTTGTTACTATGCCCTTTGAATCAGAAAGAGCTAGAGTAGACAAGGCTGAATTTGGCTTGCAAGAATTAAGAGAAGTTAGTGATACTGCAATTGTTCTTGACAACAATAGACTTGTTGACATTGCAGGACAATTGCCAATTGAACAGGCTTTTGCTGTTGCAAATGAACTTGTAAGCACAATGGTTAAAGGAATTGTTGAGACAATAACCTTACCAAGCTTAATTAATTTAGACTATGCAGATGTTTCTGCTATAATGAAAGACGGCGGTGTTGCAGTAATTGGAATTGGAGAAGCAGACACTCAAAATAAGGTTATGGAATCTGTTCAGCAAGCCCTTACACATCCTCTACTTGACGTGGATTATAAAGGTGCTACTGGAGCATTGATACACGTAACCTGTGGCCCTGATTTAAAATTGGAAGAATTTGATCTTATAGGGAGAGTCGTATCTGAAAATTTAAGTCCAGATGCACAGGTGATTATAGGAGCCAGAATCAGCAAGGAATTTACTGGAAAAGTTAGAGTAATAACAATAATGACTGGCGTCAAATCCCCATATGTCTTAGGAAGAAACATCGAACAAACTACAAGTCCTGTCTCTAGAGAAATGACTGATTTAGGAATTGAAGTTTGGAGATAAAAAGGAATTTTTTATTTTTTATTTTTCCCTTTTTTCTTTTTTTAATCCCCTCTAACAGGATTTTTCATCTTTTTATTTTGGTAAGAATTAAAATAGAGAATTCTATCCAAATCTATTTTTGATTTTCTTCTTGATTTTGTAAACTCATAACCAATAGGAAACAAAGCTTCAACAGTTATGTCATCAGGAATTTTTAATTCATCTTTTACTTGTTCTTCTACAAAATGCCCTATCCAGCAAGTTGCCAAACCAGCTTCCTCTATCTTTAACAGGAAATTTTGGATTGCTGCTCCTGCTTGTTGTTTATAATAATTCTTTCCTCTTTCTTCATATGCATTTAATGTTTTTGAAGGAGCAGAACAAACTACAAGGAGATACTTTGCTTCTGAGATAAAGTCCTGTTGTGCAGCTTCTGCTATTTTTCTTATTTTTTCTACATCATCCACAATTATAAACCTGGCAGTGTATATGTTTCCTGCCATTGGTGCAAAACGAGAAGCATCAAGGCATTCGATTATCGTTCTCCAATCTGGCTTTTTATTGCTAAACTTTCTTACACTATGCCTATTCTGGATTGCTTTATCCAATTCCATAGAAAATAGAGGAAATTTTAATTAATAAATATTGTGTTAAAAACATTTATAAAATATCTTTGTATTGTTTAATTATGGCATCATATCCACCAGGACCTCAAAAGGCAAGAATCGATTATAACATTGATAGAAAAACTTATGACGAATTTGCTAAGACCTGCAGCAGGAAAGGATTTGCTATGCAGGTTATTATAGAAAAGATGATGAAGAAGTTTAATGAGACGGGACAAATTTAATTCTAAATTACTTATCCGAAATACTAAAGAATAACTTTAAATATCAAAAAAAATTTGGTTGATTAGGTCCTGGTAGCTCAGCTGGTAGAGCGCGTGGCTGTTAACCACGATGTCAGAGGTTCGAGTCCTCTCCGGGACGTTTTATTCCTCAGATTTCTTTTTAGTCCTTTTCTTTTTTTTCAATCCTAGATCTAGAATGGGTTGAACATGATGTTTTTCAAGATAACTATAAACATTCGCATGTTTTGAGCCTTGTATTACCATAATAACAGCATCTTGAGCATTTTTTATGCATTCTGGCGAACCTATAATGCCTACATCATTATCTTTAAGTTCAAAATGGCAATTTGTCAAAGTGTTTAAAGTTTTGAGACTTTTTCCACCCTTTCCTATTATTCTTGCTCTTATTGTTTCAAAATCTTTTCTTGGTGTATAATCTTTTATATTCAAAATTTCAAAAAGAAAATCTTCTAATTTTATAGATAGTGCGACTGAAAGAGGAAACCCAAAACCTATAGCATCAATAACTTTCTCTGCAATGTATTCGTCTTCTGGACTGCCTTCTACTGAGATTTCTTCTCCTTTGATTGTTATTTTTACATTTAGTAATCTTTAAAGTCTTTTTTTGTTCTTTATTATGTTCGCTGTTTCTTCAGAAAGAATTATTTTCATAAGATTACAAAGAAGATAGATATTTTTAAGGGTTTTGCTGGAAGATTACCAGCCCTTTAGATCACAATTAACAATTCTGTTATGGGGAGAAACATGATTTGGTTCTTTACCAAATAGTATCTTAATCATATTTGAAAAGTAATACCCAAAATTTTCATAGTCCCCTGTTGCGTATTTTTTATACTGTTTTTTTATTTTTCTTATTCTATTAAATTTTTTATCTAAAGTTTTTGCCATGTTTGGTTAAAAATTAATCTCCTTTTAAATATTTTGTTAATAACTAAAGTATGGATGGATTACCTTGTTTTCTCGGCTAGTATTATACATCTTATGATGATGCATTGTTCTTCCGTCCATTATTGTACCCATAACATCTAATAAATAATGCCCAAATCTTTCTAAGTTGTTGGGCTTTTCTTCTTTTACTGTTTTCTCTAATTTTTTTGCCATAATTTTAAAGATAATAATTTATTTTTAAGCATTTAGATAGTTTCTTGTATATCTATCTTGATTATTTTTTTAATTCCCTTTGACTTGATATATTTTCTTATCCTTCTTGGATTATTTATAGTCATCCAATACTCCATGCCATTAGCATCATAACACTGCCTAATTTTTCCAGTATAATATACGCTTACAGGCATTTTTTCTAATACTGCTTTAGTGAATGAATCCATAGTTCTGCAGTATATTATTTCTGCATCTTTTTCTTCTATAAATTTTAAAGGATTATTTTCTATCTCTTCTAATTCTGTTCTTAATCCCAAGATAATAACCCTATTTTTTGCCTTTTCTTCTAAATTTTCTGTCATAAAAAGCAAGATTTGTAATTCTTTTTATGCTTTGTTAAGGATAAATATCTTTTAATCATTACAATAATATTTTTATACTGGTTTTATTCTTTTAAACTATGGTTGAATATTATAGGCTATCTCTTTTGAAAGGATTAACACATGGTGCTTCATGGGAAGAGATTTATTTAAAGATTGACGGAGATAAATCTAAAATACTAACTACTAATCCTCAAATGTTAGAGGGTGTGTTTAGACAGAAATTAGAAAAGATGACTGAAGAAGATGTAAAAGAGCTCTTTGATAATCTGCATAGAGATACTGGATGTGTTAGCTGTCATTAATTTTTAGAATTCTGCTTTTCCTTTTGAAAGATAACCTTTCTTTTTTAGCCATTCTATTTGATTTGGCTTATATTTTAGTATTACATCTCCTTTGTTTTTATCAAGTTCCCATGGCTCTACCATAACTACATCTCCTGGACGAAGCCATAATTTTCTCTTCAATCTTCCAGGAACTCTGCAGTTTCTTGTTTTTCCATCTAAGCAGTCTACAAGCATTTTATTCCCCCCAAGTCTTTGTTCTATAATTCCTATTGTTTCTTCTCCTCTTGGCAATGGAGCACGGCTTACTATTTGTTCTCCATTTTCTGCAGTTCCTTCATTTTCTTCTTCGCTAATATCCTTAAATTCTTCTTCTGGCATGAATATTAAATTGATAGATTATTTATAAAAGTATGCAGAATAAAATTTAAAATAGATACTATTTAGCGTCTTTTTTTTGTCTTCCCTTTTTTTTCATATTTTTTTTAATTTAGATTTCTGAAGCATGATTATAGAAAAACATCCAAATGAACAGCCAAAAGCATATGCTGCAATCAACACCCAATTTGTGCTAATTACTACTTTTTCAATTATAAAGAAGTTTAACAAAGTTATTAAAATTGTCAGTAATGATGCAGGTATTGCCTGCAGTCTTCCAACGAAGATATAATAAAGAGTCACTAATATGTCGCTGACTATTCCCAAGATCATTATTCCTACTATTTCTTTTATCATTTTCTATATCGGGAGGTTCGTCTTCCATTTTATGTTTAATTGAATTAAATGAAATTTTCTTTAATCTCATGAATAAATCACCTATCTAAATGAATTAGATATTTCTTGAAAAAATTTTGGCTATATAAATGTTGTTATATAAAAATAGTTTATCCAAAGGTTATAACAACACAAGTGCGAAAGGAATTCCTTGAATTTGTCTGATTCCTCCTTCAGTTATTATGCCTGCCTTAAGCGCAGCATCGACAGAATTCTTTCCAACAATATTAAACGTGGCGTCATTTTTTGACATCTCTTCCATTATTTTAATTGCTGCTTCTTCTTCTAACTCTCCTCCACCAAAAAAACTCTCTTTTATGTCCAATTGGAATATTCCTTCTTCAAACTTTTTCCCAAGTAATTCAGAATCACAAATTGCGACAATGTCTCTATATGCACTCATAACTTTAACTAACATAAGAAAGAAAAAATAAACTGATTAATAAATCTATTTCTTACCCATCATTCTGCAGACAGTAATCCCGCACTTAGGACATTTGCCTTTCATCATTCTAGTGCCCCTTACAGTCTTAGTTTCTTTTCCGTCTTTCATTTCTACAGTCTGCTTGCATTTCACACAATAAGCTTGTACCATTTGGCCTCCTTGTTTGTTTTTCGATTTAATTGACAAATTCTATGAATCTGTATGACATTTAGAAATTAATATCACTTTTAAATGTTTATATGAGAGAATTATGAGGGAAAGCGAGGACACCAAGGTTTCCTTCGCTTAATCTTCCTTTTATATCTTGCTTCTTACTGAATGTTTAGCTCCGCAAGCCAGGCAATGAATGAATGAAAGCCTGTCTTCTTTTGTCAGTTCTGTATCTGGCTTGCCACATTCCTTGCATAAAACAAATTCTTTTACATATTGTTCTATCTTTTGATTTATCTTTGCACTTGGAACTTTCATGTTTAATACAAGCCTATCTCCTTCTATTTGCCCCGATGCTGCAAGTTCTCTTAGCATGAACTTTTGGAAATGTTCTGGAGTTCTTCTTACATATGAAACAATCTGAAGAAAATTCGTCAAAATTGTTTTTTTCCCCTCAAAGTGTCCTTCTATTTTTGGAATTTCAAATCTACCACTAGAACTAACGATTGGTTTTATTTTGAAATATGCTTCATCAAGTAATTTTTCGTAGTTTTCCATAAAAATTAAAGAAGGAATTGGTTTATAAGGATTTTGTGTTAAAGAAATAATCAAAACGTATATAATTTGAATCTGTCCTTGTTTCAAGAACCGCAGCAACTACACTATTTTTGTAAAATAACATATGTGCAAATTCATTTGATGCTAAAGGATTTCCTGCTGAGAGCGTGCATAAACTTTTAACATCAGTCCTGAATTTTGAAGGGCATTCTTTTATCTTAACCTTTTTTTCAATTTCTGACTTTGCTTCTAAAAAAATCTTTCAATAATTGAATAAGCCTCATCTTGTTCTCCTGTATTTACTGTTATTGAATAGGGAATTCTCATTTTACCCCAACCACCTCATCTTTCCAGGACGAGGTTCAAAGATAATTCCTTCTTCTAAAAGCCTTTTAATTTCCTGATTTATTATTTCAGGGGAAATTTCCCTTAGATTCATTATGATAACATCCATCTCAATTCCGCCATCTTTCTCTGCATTCTTTATTATATCCAAAATTTTGTCCTTAACAGCAATAATCTGCTCTTTTGCCATTGGTTGAAAACTATTGCTTCTTTCTTTCTCTGTTTCTAATTTTCTAATCAGCAAATATTTTGGATTCTGTTCTCTTACAATTTCTGGGGAGATATAAGTTTCATTATTGAAATTTCTTAGAACACCAATAACAAGAACTGTTTGCCCTTGCATTAAATTCTTGAACTTATTCACATCATCGCCAAAAGATTTTAATTTTATCTGCCCTGAACCATCATCTAAAGTGAAAAAGATATATTTCTTCTCCCCTTCACTTTCATACTTTTCTATTATATTGCCGATTATATTCACTCTTACTATCTTCTTGTTTCCCAATTCCAAAAAAGAAAATCTTTCGCCATCCATTATAGGTTTTCCCATTAAAACTTCTCCAATTCTAAATTTATATGCTATATTTCTTTTGTATTGCTCGTCTGGCATTTGTAAGACACCTACGGTTTCTTGACACTTAACTTCCCTTTATTTAATTGAATCATAATAAGAAAAATTGAAAGAGATTTTTAAAGATTTGTGAAGTTTTTAATATAGCAAAATACGGCTCATTCACTCTGTTCATTCGCAAATTGTTTATAATAATTAATGAATAAATTTTTATATTTTCTTATTAACAGTTTTTATTAATTAGTGAGCGAGTTTTACGAGCGAACGTAATATAGATGTTCAAATGACTAACTCGTTCTGCTTATATACCCGCTTCTTGGTTTGTAAATATCTCCTGAAGAACTTAGTTTGCTTAATGCCTCTTCAATCTCCTCTTTTTTCATTTTTCCTTCAAGTTCTTTTTCTACTTCTTCTAATGGTATCATCTTTCCTATCCTGTTTTCTAAATCGATTATAGTATCTCTTACAGTCAATATCTTGCCTCTTTGAGAAGCTGAAAATTTTCCAGAAATTCTATCAATATCAATTGTTCCTGTATCTTGGTCATAACCAATCTGCATAAGATAATATCTCATTAATTCAATAACTTTCTTTGCATCATTTCTGCTTACTTTCTTACTTAATCGCATTTTTGCTAAAGCTTCTGACATTCTTATTAATGCCTGCAATTGCCGAGCTGAAATAGGAATCGGTCTTAAGGCACTTTCAGAAGATACTGGTTGATTTCTTAATTCAATGTAGAATTTTTTAATCTCTTCAACTGCTTCATCAGTCAGTTCTGGTTTTATTCTTTGTTTTGCATATGCAACATATTTCCTGAAGATTTCTCTTGGAATTAGCATGCTCTCTCCTTCTTTTCTATGTTCGTTTAATACATGATCTGCAATTTTTTCATCTTTCTCTCTGTTTGGAATGTCTCTTAATGTAAAGATTATATCAAACCTGTTGATTAAAGTAGGCGGAAGATCAATTTGCTGTGCAATTGGTTGGTTTGGATCAAATCTTCCGAATTTTGGATTTGCTGCTGCTAAAACAGAAGTTTCTGCACGCAATGTAGCCTGAACATTTGCTTTGCTTACTGTTATTGTTTGCTGTTCCATTGCTTCATGCATAGCACTTCTATCGTTTGGGTCCATTTTTTCTAATTCGTCTATGCATACAAGTCCTTTGTTTGATAAAACCATTGCCCCTGCTTCTAAACTCCATCCTCTTAAATATTCATCCCGTACAACTGTTGCTGTTAAACCAGCTCCACTCGCACTTTTTCCTACAACATACCTTCCTTTTGGTGAGATATTCGCCATAAAACTTAAAGTTACTGATTTAGCAACTCCTGGATCGCCAATCAATAAAATATGTATATCTCCTCTGCTCTTTTGTCCATCTGCGTGAATTTTTTTAACTCCTCCAAAAAGCTGAAGAACAAGGGACTTCTTTATCTCTTCATAGCCCCATATGCTTGGAGTAATACTTCTCGCTAAATTTTCAAATATATTGGGGTCTGCAGCTAATTCAAGAATCTGTTTTTCATCTTCCTCACCTATATCCAATTCTTCAAATGTTTCTTCAAGCGGAATTATGTTATTTGTTTCAATTGCTAATTCAAATCTTGTTGATAAACCGCCAGTTTGTAATGGAACAGGAACTTCTTTTAGCATTCCAATAACTTTTATTCTGCTTCCTGGAGTTGTTTTCTCCTCCATTTTTGGTTCTACCAAATCTTCTTTCACAAATACATTTATACGCTTTGGTTGTTCTCCTCCTGATAAAGATTCAGGGGCTTCTTCTACAACTAATCTTTGAGTATCCACCATTTCTTTACTTAATAACTTAAATCCGCCTCTTCTTCCACACGAACATCTTGAAGGTTCTCTAAATTTTTTTTCTATTTGTAGAACAGAAATTACAGTTCCACAACTTGGACATTCAAATTTAGCATTTACAACCTGCGGTCTGACATCTGAAGCTTGCCTTATAATCCCCTCAATTACAATCATTTCGTTTAAATGCTTTGAACGTATATTCCTGACTTTCATTTCCTGGCTTTTTGGCAGATTGATAAGCCGAACTCTTACGTTTTTTATCAATCCAGACTCTTCTATTGCAAGTTCTATAATCCCAAGAGCTTCTTCTGGATTTGAAAGGAGTTCTTCTGGAAGTTTCTCGCAAAATTCTGTCAATTTCATGAAATCAAGAATTATAACATTATTCCCCTTTCTTATAGCCCTTCCCATGTCTCTCTTGTAAAAATCGAAAAATTTCTTAGCTTCAATAATCAACTCTTCTGTTTTAGATCTGTTCTCTTCAGCCATGTTTTAAAAAAAAGATTCAACTTTTTATAGTTTTATATATATGAATGTAATTTTTGATTATATAAAACCAAAGAATATGTTTTTTATAATTATTAAATGAATTCAGAACTATTTTTCGTATTCCTTTAATGCTGTTTTAACGTTTTTTAACAGCTGAGTCATGCTATCTTCAAGCTGTTGCTTATTTTTTGTTCCTGTACAGACTAATTTTCCATTGCTAAATAACAAAAAGGTTGCATTTGGTTCTATCAGCTTGTAAACTAGTCCAGGAAACTGCTCTGGTTCATATTCTGTGTTTTCCATTTCTAAAGCTAAAAAGTTAAGATTGAGTTTTAAGTTGATTGTTCCAGATGCAACAATATTCTGGACAGTTATTTTAGGTTTTGTTGTAATCTTGACGTTTATTTTTCTTAATTGTTTTATAACAGCGTCAATAACTTGTCTAACTTGAGCAATTGACTTTGTTCCAGTGCAGACTAAATTTCCTGATGAGAATACAAGAACAGCAGACTTTGGTTCTTTGACTCTTAATACCAACCCAGGAAAAGTTTCAGGATTATATTCTGTATTTGGCTGAGTTCTTGCAAGTTTTGTTAATGGAACTGGTTTTCCTAAAGAAGCAGTAGCAACAATATTTTGAATCTTATAATTGCTTTTTGTTGTCATATTCCTTATTTATAAATAGAAAAAATGGTTTATAAAGCTTTATAAAGGAATTTTTAACCGTATCTCCAGTTTCTTCTTTGTTTTTCGAACTCTTCTTCAATTTCATTTAAACTGGTTATATCAAAAGGGGACCTATCTGGACGTGTTGCAGTGAATCGTGGAAATCTTAAAGCAAAACCTGAAGAATATGTTGGAGATTTTTGAATCTCTTGATAAGTCACTGAAACAACTATCTTTGGTTTTATCTTTACACTTTTCCCCTTTTCTTCTGTTATTAAAGGAAATAACTCTTTTGTTAGTTCATCAAAAGAAACTCCTCCTCCTTCTTTTTCTTTAAATCCTGTTCCCACTTTTCCAATTTCTAAAAATTTATCTTTATCTTTGCATGAAAGTATAAAACTAGAAATCCACCCAGAACGTTTTCCTGTTCCATATTCTCCTCCTGTGATAACCAAATCAAAATCTCTTTCTTCTGGCTTTATCTTTAACATGAAACCAACTCTGCTTCCAGGATTATACTCAGAGCTAAGCCTTTTCATCATTACTCCTTCTTGTCTATCTTTCAATGCTTTTTTGTAGAATTCTTCCGCTTTTTTTTCATCTCCTGTTATTATCTGCTTTGCATGAATTATTTTATATGGATGATTGGTTACTATTTTTTTTATTAATTCTGTTCTTTTTTCAAATGGTTCTTTAAGAAGAGATTTTCCGTTATAATAAATAATATCAAATATGTTTACTTCTACTGGAAGCTCTTTTTGTAATTTTTCTATGTCGTATTTTCTTTTTATTCTTTGACTTACGCTTTGGAATTGTTTATATTCTTTTGTTTTATTGTCAAAACCAACTGCTTCTGAATCAAGTATAAACGAATCTCCCTTTGCATATTTTTTTATGTATTCTATTACTTCTGGAAATTGTTTGGTTACATTTTCTAAATGTCTTGTAAAAAGATTAATTTGATCTCCTTTTTTATGAATTACGAGCCTAAACCCATCATATTTATATTCTATTGCACAAGGTTTTCCAACAGCTTCAAATCCTTCTTTTATTGTTTTTGCTTTTTTAGCTAACATAACCTTGACAGGTTTGCCTACTTCAAGTTTGACTTTCTTCAATTCTTTGATTTTTCCCATTTTTACCAAATCAAAAACTCTTGCTAAATCATTTGTTTTATCAATAGCCTCTTGAATTTCTTTTGAAGACTCTTTGTCACCTTTAAAAAATGCAGAAGCCATAGATTCTCTTATAGTGCTTTCTTGTATTCCAATTCTTAAATCTCCTATCAATGTTCTTACAAGATAAAGTGCTTCTATTGGAGAAGCAGAAGTTAACAATTCAGTTATTAATGAAATCTTTTTGTCAACTGTTCCTTTGCCCTCTAATCCAGGAAGTTTCTTCAAATTTTCTAAAACTTTTTCAGTTGTTAAAATATGATTTTGTAATGTTGACTGTTTCTTGTTTTTTGTCAGTTTTTCTGCTACTCTTCCAATATCTCCGCTTGTTTTCCATTCCTTGACTACCTGTTCTTTTTCTGTTCCTGTTGCTTTTGAAATAGCCTTTATCGCAAGTTGGTTGCTTATTCCGATTTTTCTTGCATCATATTCTGGATAAATTTGTCCTAATAATAAATATATAACTTCTCTATCAGATTCGCTTATTCCAGTTAAAAAATTAGAGAGAATTTTTATTTTTTCTAATCTCCTTGTTGTGCTAGAAAGCGATTCATAAGTCTCTGCTAGTTTTAGATATCTCATACAAAAATTAAGAATTAGAAGTTTTTAACTTATTTGCTTTTCCAAATTCTTGAAGATTATTCTTTCACTAATACCATTGGTTTTCCACAACAAACCAAGGTTCCTGCTCCTTCATGTAAAACTTCTATTATATTTCCACATATTTCACATTTGTATACTTCCCCTTTTCTAGTCATTTTAATATGTTTCTACAAACAGTTCATAGAATGCTTGAGGATGTTTGCATGCCGGGCAGATTTTAGGAGCAGATTTGCCTTCATGAACATAGCCGCAATTTCTGCATTTCCATTTTACTGTTTTGTTTCTTTTGAAAACTTTTCCTTCTTTAATATTTTCTAATAATTTTCTATATCTTTCTTCATGTTTTTCTTCAACTTCTGCTATTTGTTTAAAAGATTCTGCTACATTCTTTAATCCTTCTTGCTTTGCAATATTCATAAATTCTGGATAGATAGAACTCCATTCTGCTTTTTCTCCATTTGCAGAAGCTAATAAATTTTCCTTTGTATTTCCTATTTTTCCAGCAGGATATTTTGCATCTATTTCTAATAAACTACCTCCAGAACTTTCTAAATGATTAAAGAATATTTTTGCATGCTCTTTCTCGTTATCTGCAGTTTCTTGAAAGATTGTAGATATCTGTTCATACCCTTCTTTTTTAGCAACACTTGCAAAGAAGGTGTAACGATTTCTCGCTTGGCTTTCTCCTGCAAATGCCTTCAAAAGATTTTTTTCTGTTTCACTTCCTTTAATTTGACTCATTTTTAAGAGGCGAATTAGTGAGAATTTTAATTCTCGCTTAATTTCATGATAGATTATAATAAGTCAGGTTTAATAATTTTTCTTTAAAATCTGCTTTTCATACTCCATCTTATATTCTGTTTCTTTTTCTTCTTTTTGGAATTGCTTCTTAATCCTCTAGACTTTTTAGCAGAGGAAGTTAATCCTCTAAAAACTCTATTCTTGTTTGATGGATTACAAATCCAGTTTATTGTTTTATCGTTTTTTATTTCTGGTCTTTGAGGATCCACAAGAATAATATCATAAAAGTAGTTTATCCCGTCCTTTCCAATGATGTATGAATTTAAAACTTCAAGATTTTTGTATTTTTTCGCAACTCGCTGTTCTGCTATCCATTTATAATTCATCTTAAGATTTTTTCTTATTGTTAATCGCTTGCTTCTTCTTCCCTTGTTTGGTCTAGGTCTTTTATGCCCTCCTCTTTTTATTCTTACTCTAATTATAACAAATCCTTTTTTATCCTTATAACCAAGAGCTCTTGCTTTATCTAATCTTAAGGGTTTTTCTAACCTAGTGAATACAGAGCTTTTACGCCATTCTGTCATCCTTTTTCTCAATATCTCTTTACTTGGTTTCCTCCAAGCTTTTCCTATATAATGATATAGTCCTTCTGACATATTAATCTTAAATAAAATTGGTTTTTAAAACTTAGGGTACAAAAACTTTTAAATAACTTCACTTCTATGAGATGTTGTGAGCCTGTAGCTCAGCCCGGTTAGAGCACTGCTCTGATAAATCGGAACAAGTTCCATTTGCTGAAATCTTTCAGAATTCGGGAAGGCAGGGGTCCACGGTTCAAATCCGTGCAGGCTCATTTTATAATCACGAATTTTTAGATGTTATAGATTATAATAATCTTATAGATTCTAATTAAATCTAACTATTATTTAACTCCTAATTCAAGAATTAACTTTCCTTCACTTAAATCGCACTTTTTTAGGGGGAGGTTTATTGGAATTAATTTAAAATAAGATTTGTCTTTTGCAATAGCTTTTATTTCAATGCTGCTTTCAAGTTTTACTACTGAAACATCTTCTATAGATACAACTTCGGGCATTTCAAGTTCATAGATTACTTTATTTGATAGTCTTCTAATGTTGGTTTTTGGTTCTTTTCTTGGCAAACTTGAAAATTTCTTTATCTTTTCCTTAGAAAATAAACTCTGTTTTACTCTTGAATCTTCTTTTTCAACTTCTACTTCTTGCCTGTTTCCAAGAGGATTAACACTTATTCTTGGAGGCCCATCACCGAAAGTAGAAATGCTGATACTTATACCATCTTTTTTAATCTTATTCTGTGGAGTTTCATCTTTCATTTCTTTTTCAGATTGATTGAATTGTTTATTCATATCTTTCATCAAAGCATTAAATAGAGTCTTAAATCCAAGAGGTAATTTTATATCATCCATTTGAGACATCAAGTCGTTTTTTCCCAACATTCCCCATTCATTGTTTATACCTTCTTTTATTCTATTTCCACAATAAGGACAAAAATCATATTTGTCGCTTAATTTTTCCCCACATTTATTACATTCCTTTTTTTTGAACATGTTTAACTTTATATCAAATCGCGTTTAAATAATTTTGGTAGGTTCTATATGTGCCTAAATGCGCTGTCCGGGAATCGGACCCGGCTCACGAGCTTGGGAAGCTCATATTCTACCAATAAACTAACAGCGCATATAATCTATAATACCGCAATTATTTTAAAGATTATCATATCTGCTTTTGCATGATTGAAAGACAGTTGCTTTGGTATATGTATTCTACAGATATGCCCGAAAGGCATTTTTGGAATGTTCTTTTGATTAATGATCCAGGACAAATATTATTGATAAGACAGAAACTTCATGAAGAGCTTAATCCTCTTGTAGAAGATACCTTGGTTTCATTCAATCCAATTGTTAGTGAAACTGTAATTGATAAAGGAAAAATTAAACATTCTGGAAGGTTACATTATGAACTTCTTTGTTTAGAATCTACAGTATCTGCTATAAATTTCTCTAATGTATATCAAGGAAAAGTAAATTGGGACAGAAGATTACAACCAAGAAGAAGCAAAGACGGGTGGTTTGATTTTATAGATAAAGTCTATAGCGGGAATATTTAGTTAGTTTTTTATATGTTCATCTTTTAGTTCTTGTATGAAAAAATTTTACATAACAACTGCAATTGATTATGTCAATGCAAAACCTCATGTAGGACATGCTTTTGAGAAAGTTTTAGCTGATGCTATAGCCAGATATCACAGACAAAAAGGAGAGAGTGTTTGGTTTTTAACTGGTACAGATGAAAATGCGCAAAAAAATGCAATTGCTGCAAAAGAGAAAGGAATTTCAACAAAGAAATTTGTTGATGAAAACTCAAAATCTTTTATTGAACTATGTAAAAAATTGAATATTTCAAATGATGATTTCATTAGAACAACAGAAGAGAGACATAAAAAAATCGTCCAGTCTATTTTTAAGCAAGTGTATGAAAAAGGAGATATCTACAAAGGGACATATGAAGGATTGTATTGCAGTGGTTGTGAAGCTTATAAAACAGAAAAAGATTTAGTTGATGGAAAATGTCCCGAACATCCCAATAGGAAAATAACTTCCTTAAAAGAAGATGCTTACTTTTTCAAACTTTCAAAACATCAGGATAAAATTGAAAAATTTGTTAAAAATTATATTATTCCAGAAGAGAGAAAAAAAGAAATTTTAACCAGATTAAAAGAGGAAGGATTGAAGGATTTGTGTGTTTCAAGAACTGGTTTAGACTGGGGAATTGATTCTCCAATTGACAAAAATTTCAAAATTTACATCTGGTTTGACGCACTTGTAAACTATATTTCTGCATCAGATGGGAACTGGCCTGCAGATTTGCACGTTATTGGCAAGGGAATTAACTGGTTTCATTCTGTTATCTGGCCTGCAATTTTAATTTCTGCTGGATATGAACTTCCAAAAAAATTACTTGTTCATGGATATTTGAATTTAGAAGGACAAAAAATTTCAAAAAGTCTTGGAAATGTAATTGACCCACTCGAATTAGTTAAAAAATACGGAACTGATTCTGTAAGATACTCCCTTTTGAGATGCTCAATTTTTGAAGATTCTGATTTTTCAGAAGAAATTCTAATAGAAAGGAATAATAATGAACTTGCAAATAAATTAGGAAATCTTGTTAGTCGAGTTGCTGCTTTAGTAGAGAAATTTGGAATTGAAAAAACAGAAAATAAACTTTTAAAAAAATTAAAAATAAAACAAATTGAAAAACTTTTTGAAGAATTTAAGACTGATAGAACATTAAGCGAAATTTTTTCTTTTATAGACAAATGCAATGAATATGTTCAAGAAAAAAAGCCCTGGGAAACTCATGATAAAAAAATATTATATGAATTGGTTGAAAGCATAAAAAAGATTGCTGAATTGTTATTACCTTTTATTCCAGAAACAAGTGAGAAAATTACAAAACAATTTACAGAAAAAATTAAAAAAAGTGAAATTTTATTCAGGAAGGTATAAAATGGCAGAAGGAATAATTAACTTTTCTGACTGGGAAAAATTAGACTTCAGAGTTGGAGAAATCCTCGGGGTTGAAAACATTGAAGGGGCAGACAAGCTTTACAAATTAACTGTAGACTTGGGAGAGGAAATAGGAAAGAGAATTGTATGTGCTGGAATTAAAAAAAATTATTCAAAAGAAGAACTTAAAGGAAAAAAGGTAATAATCTTTACAAATTTATCTCCAAGAAAATTAAAAGGAATTGAAAGTCAAGGAATGGTATTAGCAGCAGTAAACAATGACGAAAGCAAGATAATCCTTCTTTCTCCTGAAGAAGATATTGAAATAGGAAGTAAGGTAAGATGATAGGAAGGCAAGATTTAGGAATGTTTGTAAT
The DNA here is from genome assembly GCA_026395815.1 of Candidatus Pacearchaeota archaeon. Taxonomy (GTDB): domain Archaea; phylum Nanobdellota; class Nanobdellia; order Pacearchaeales; family GW2011-AR1; genus RBG-13-33-26. The sequence goes on along the minus strand of JAPLXZ010000011.1, from coordinate 19,530 downwards.
AATGTCTGAGGAGGATATTATTAAATTGGGCATAAAATTGAACAGATTACAAAAGATAGATAATTTTCGTACTCCTTCTAAATCAATTAATTCAGTTTTTCCTATGAACGAAAAAAGGTTAAGAAAGTATATAGAAAGAAGTGCTAAGAGAGAAAAAGCAGATGTAGCAGTTATTACACGTCAAACTCATGAATTTACTCCTTTAGCAGAATATATTTCTTGTGAATATTCTTTATATAAATATAAATAAATTTAATACAGACTACAAAAGACTTTAGTTATATTATTAATCGGTTTCTAAGAATTATTTTTTCTTTTTTTTCTTGAATCTTTTAAAAAGTCTTTCAAATATTTTCTCTTTATCTTTGTCTGAATCATATTCAACATTCAAAAGCTTTGATGCGATTTCCTTGTAAGCTCGAGCAGATTTACTCTTTGGATGTGTATGTATTACTGCATCTTTCATGCTTAAAGCTTCTTGAATGCAAAAATCTTCTGGCACCATACCAAGAATCGGCGATTCCAACATCTCTCTTACTGCATCTGGGTTCATTTCAATTTTATTTCTTTTAACTCTAGTTACAATAACCCCTAAAACTTTCTTTTTATATTGTTCTGCTATTTTAATTGTTTTTAATGCATCTGTGACAGCAGGCAATTCTGGATTTGTTACTACAATGAGTTCATCTGCTATTTCTATCATAGATATAGCTTCATGACCTAAACCTGCTGCACTATCCATCAAGATATATTCAGAAATTTTCTTGAAGTCATCCTTAAAATCTTTTATCTTTTCTGTTTTTGTTTTTCTTAATTCCTTTATAGATAATGAAGAGGGAATTATTTTCATTCCTGATTCATGTTCATAAACTGCTTCAAATGCATCAGCTTTTCCTGATAAAACATGATTCAAACTTATCGGAACTTCTGGGGAATTTAAGTGAATTCCTATATTTGGAGTGGTTAAATTACCATCAATGATTAATACATCTTTTCCAAAATAATTTATAGCAGCACCGAGATTTATTGCTGTTGTTGTCTTTCCAACCCCCCCTTTACCAGAAGTTATAACGATTATTTTTCTCATTTTAAAGTGTAGAAGTTATTTCTACGACAAAAGAAATTGCTTTACTTTACTTATAAACTTTTCTAACATTTCTGCATATTCTTTTAGTTTTTCCAAATTTACATCTATCTCTTCTCCCTGATAGAATATCTTTAAAGTTACATTTTTCCTGAATTCTCCAATCCTTTCCACTTTTAGTTCTTTAATTTTTCTAAACATTTCATACAATTTGATAACTTCCAAGAATTCTTTGTCTTTTTTGAAAAGTTTTTTTATTTCTTCTATCACCCCAACAGGATTTGATGGAATAGAAGAAATCTTTTTTCTTTTCTTTGCATGTTCTAATAGTTTTTCTATGCTTATTTCAATCAGCCTTCTCCATCTTAAGATAAGATTCATAATGACGTCGCAGGTTTTTGTGTATTTCAAACTAACATAAAGCAAATGATCTGCACTTATCTTCTCTTGAATTATTTCCTCCATCAAATCCCCGATTTAGAACTATATATCTTTAAGATTAAAGTCTTTTTATATTTATCTGCACTTAAGTTCTTATTTTCTTCATTGTCTTCCTAAGAATCTGTTTCGCTAAATTCAAAAATTCTTTTGTTTTTTCCAAGGTTATTATTTCTGGATTTAAATCATCAGATAAAATAATTATTTTTCCATTCTTTATGAATTCCATCGTGCTTTCTTCATGTTTTTTTACTAAATCAAAAAGATGGACAATTAAGATTGTTTCTTCTCTTGTTATTCCAAATCGCAAAGAACATTTTTTTATGAATGTATCAAAATTAATTTTAGGATCTTTTGAAAGACTTATTCTTTTGTAAAGATATTCATATTGGAGTGCTGAATTAATACAATTAGCAATTGCTTTTTTTGTTTCTAAAAGCATTTTAATCAAAATTTTTTTGTCTTTCACAAGAGGAAAGGTAACATACACAATGTGATCTACTATTCTTATTGTTTTTTCAGCTTCTTGAAGATTCTCCAAGAATTTTTCCATGAAAGAAGAAAGAGGTTGAAATTAATATGATTTGTGGTGATAAACTGATTAACTCAGCTTCAAAATTGCTTCTGCTAAATCACCTGTTTGTTCTAATGCTTCTTTTGCCTGTTTATAACTACAAGAAGTTTTTCCCATTATTGTTTTAATATCTTCTTCAGATGTACCATTTTCTTCACTAACTTCCCCTGCAATTTGAAATGATTCTTCACCCTGCATTTTTATTTTGGTAATTGCTGGATTTTTTATTATTACTTTGTTTCCATCTTTTTTTTCTATTATAACACGAGATGCAGAAATTTCTTCTTGAGCTATTCCCATCTGTTTCATAACAGCCTGCATTTTTTTTGGGTCAAGATTTGGAAACATTTTACTTCATAAAAATCTGTAATAGAACTCTGAATACTACAATTAAAATTATAAATACGATTACATGGACTGGTTTTAAATTTAGAAAACTGTCATACTCATCTTTAAACCTCATCAAACCACCAAAGCCCGTGGGCATATTTATTCCATCATCAGCCATTATGAAAATTCTCCTGAATTTTTATTTGTGCTGTCGTTTGTCTTTGACGAACGAGTGGCTGATTTCCTGTCTGCAACGAACTCCTGTTCTGTCATACTTTTTTTATGAAAGGGGAATATAAAAACTTTTGTAATACGAAAGTTTAAAAGTTTTCATGGTTATGTTTAATTAATGGCTGGAGAAATTGTTAACTTAAAGGATATTGAAGAAAGATGGAAGAAATTTTGGGAAAAAGAGGGCATTTATAGATTTGATCCATCAAGCAAAAAAAAGATTTATTCCATTGATACCCCCCCTCCAACTGTCTCCGGAAGAATGCATATAGGGCATGCCTGTTCTTATAGCCAACAAGATTTTATTGCAAGATTCATGAGAATGCGAGGAAATAATATATTTTATCCATTTGGAGTAGATAATAATGGAGTTGCAACAGAAAGACTTATTGAAAAAGAAGAACATGTTCGTTCAAGAGACATGTCAAGAGAAGCTTTCATAAAACTTTGTCTGAATTATCTGAAAAAGGAACTTCCCTTGTTTATTCAGGATTGGAAGAATATTGGGATAAGCTGTGATTGGAATATGGAATATTCAACTATAAATGAACATTCAAGAAAGATAAGCCAGTGGAGTTTTCTCGATTTGTATAATAAAGGAAGAGTTTACAGAAAAGATGCTCCGGCAATGTGGTGCCCTGAATGTCAGACAGGAATTTCCCAAGTAGAAGCGCAAGATAAGGAGATAGAAACAACATTTAATGATATTGTCTTTAAAGTAGAAAATAAGGATTTAATTATTGCTACTACGCGTCCAGAATTATTGCCCGCATGTGTTGCTGTTTTTTATTATCCTTCAGATTCAAGATACAAAAAACTGAAAGGAAAAATGGCAAAAGTTCCTTTGTTTGCTTTTGAAGTTCCTATTCTAGAAGATAAACGAGTGGATATGAAGAAAGGAACAGGTATTGTCATGTGTTGTACTTTTGGAGACCAAACAGATATGGAATGGCAAAAAGCTTACAATTTTCCTATTAAACTTGCAATAACAGAAGAAGGAAGAATGACAGAGATTACAGGAAAATACAAAGGCATGAAAATAAAAGAAGCAAGAAAAACGATTATTGAAGATTTAGAAAAACACGATTTATTAAAGAACCATAAAAAAATCGTTCATATTGTTAATGTTCATGAGCGTTGTGGGACAGAGATAGAATTTGTAAAAAGCAAACAATGGTTTGTTAAATATCTTGACTTGAAAAAAGAAATGATAAAATGGGGAGAAAAACTAAATTGGTATCCTAAATTTATGGAAGTCAGATATGATAACTGGATTAATGGACTGCAATGGGATTGGCTTATTTCAAGGCAAAGGTATTTTGGTATTCCTTTTCCTGTTTGGTATTGCAAAAAATGTGGAGAAATTGTTGTTGCAGATGAAAAAGATTTGCCAGTAGACCCTTTAGTTGACAAACCAAACAAAAAATGTAAATGCGGAAGCAAGGATTTCATAGCAGAGAAAGATGTTTTAGATACATGGTTTACATCATCAATGTCACCTATAATCTCAACAAGACTTTTAGACAGAAAAAATCAGGAAAATACTTTTCCTATGAGCCTTCGTCCTCAGGCACATGAAATTATAAGTTTCTGGCTTTTTAATACAGTTGTAAAAAGCAATTTACATTTTAACAAAAATCCATGGAAAGATGTAGTTATTTCCGGAATTGTTACATTAAAAGGAGAGAAAATGTCAAAGAGCAAGGGGAATATAATTCAGCCACAGGATGTTCTAAAAAATTACGGTGCAGATGCTTTAAGATATTGGGCAGCTTCTTCAAAATTAGGGGAAGATTTTGATTATCAGGAAAAAGATGTTATTACAGGAAAAAGATTTATTACAAAACTAATGAATGCAACAAATTTCATTTTTATGAATTTAAAAGATTATAGACCAAGAAAAATACATTTAGTTGATACAGACAGAATATTTTTAGTTATGCTGAATGAATTGATAATAAAGTGCACAGAGTCTTTTGAGAGTTATGAATATTCTAAAGTAAAGTCAGAAACAGACGGCTTTTTTTGGAATAATTTTTGTGATAATTATCTTGAAATAGTCAAAAACAGAGTTTATAACGGAACAAAAGAAGAGAAAGATTCTGCCTTTTATGTCCTCTACAATTCTTTGCTGACTATTTTGAAATTAATGGCACCTTTCACACCATTTGTAACAGAAGAAATTTATCAAAAATACTTTAAGGATAAAGAAAAAGCAAAAAGCATTCACATTAGTGAATGGCCAAAAGAAATTCAAATAGAAAAAAAGAAAGATGATAAAGAAATATACAATTTATTGCGGGATATAATAAGTAAGGTAAGACAGGAAAAGTCTATTGCGAAAAAATCAATGAACTCTAAAATTGAATTAACCATTGATAAAAAGGAAAAGGAAATGTTAAAAGAAATTTTGAATGATTTGAAGGCTGTTTCTGGAGCTGATTTAATCAAAGAAGGAAAATTTAAGGTTGAATTTTTATAAAATTACCTTTTAAATTAACTAAATCTTTTTAAATCATCATTCTTATCTTAATTTCTCATGGAACAAAATAGACAATGTAACGGGAATGGAATTTCAATTAATGAAGATGAACTCTTAGGATTTATTAAAGGTTCACATAAAGTTTTTTTGCCTGAAAGTAATGTAGAAAAAAGAAAGACAATAAGCAGATTATTTCATGATTCTTGCATGGTTGTTCAAACTTCGAATGGCGGTTATTTTGTTGGAGAACTAAATTGGACAAACTTGGCAGGTTATTCAATGAATGTTAATGGCAAAGAGATGCATTTTTCTTACTTTAACACAAAAGCAATTTTTAAACCCTAACTTTGCTGATACGTAATTTTATAAATTAGATTCCTCTTTTTTCTTTATGGCTAAATTAACTAAAGAAGAACTTGAACAAGTCTTACAAGAATTAGAAATCCATAAAGGAAGACATACAGAATTAATAACGGTTTATATTTCTACAGATTATGATGTTAATTCAGTACAAAAACAATTAGAAGCAGAAAAATCGACTGCAAAGAATATCAAATCAACTACAACTAGAAATGATGTTACTGATGCACTTGATAAAATTGTTAGACATTTGAAAGCACTAAAAAGAACGCCTGAAAATGGTTTGGCTTTATTTTGTGGAAATATTTCAAAAGTGGAAGGGCAAATTGATTTGCAACTTTGGGATATTGAACCACCATCTCCACTAAAAACAAGATTATACAGATGTGATAAAGAATTTGTTTTAGAGCCATTAAAAGTTATGCTTGAAGTTTCAGAAGTATTCGGTTTGCTTGTTATGGATAGAAAAGAAGCGGCAATAGGCATGCTTGAAGGAAAAAGAATTGAAGTTTTGCAAAAAATGACTTCTGGTGTTCCAAGCAAGGTCAGAGCAGGTGGGCAAAGTGCTGCTCGTTTTAGTAGGATTACAGAAGGATTAACAAAAAAGTTTTATAAAAGAATAGCAGAAGAAATGAAAAAAATATTTTTTGAAATGCCAAAATTAAAAGGAATTTTAGTAGGAGGGCCTATACCAACAAAAGATGAATTTCTTGATGGAGAATATATGACGAATAAACTTCAGGAAAAAGTAATCGGAAGAATTGATATTGGGGGGAGCGATGAGTCTGGATTGAAAGAACTTGTTGAAAAGTCAAGGGATATCCTTTCAGACCAAGAAATAGTTTATGAAAAAAAACTTTTGGAAAGATTCTTTGAATTTCTTGGAGAAAAACCGGACATGGCAGTTTATAGGGAGAAAGATGTTAGAAAAGCATTGGAATATGGGGCTGTTGAAGTTTTGATATTATCCAAACAAGTTGAAAAGAAATTGTCAAAAGAACTTCGGCAACTTGCAGAAAACATAGGTTCAACAGTAGAAATTGTTTCAACAGACACAACAGAAGGAGAGCAATTCAATAACCTCTCTGGAATAGGCGCAATTCTCAGATTTAAGATTTGATAATCCTTTTAAATTGCATTCTTCTTCTATTTTTATGGAACCAACAAGCAAGACAATTGAGGAAATTGATGAAGCAAGAGAAAAAGAGGACATAAAGAAAGTTGAAGCGATATTATTTGTGTGTGGAAGATTTCTCAATATGCAAGAACTTATTTCCCTTACCGATTTGAATCCTATAATCCTCCACGAATTAATAGAAAAACTTATGGAAAAGTATGAAAAGAATGATTCTGCAATTGAAATCATTGAAAAGAATAATATGTGGAAAATGGATGTTAAACCTCAATATCAAGGAATGATAAATAAACTTGCTGGAGGAAGGTCTGAATTTTCAAAAGCAGAACAGGAAACTCTTGCAATTATCGCGTTTAAACAGCCGATAAAACAATCGGTTATAATAAAAATTAGAGGAAATAAGGCTTATGACCATATAAACAAGTTTGTTGAATTAGGATTATTAAAAAAGAAAAAGACAGGACATACAAATGAACTTTCCCTTTCTGATGATTTTTATGATTATTTTAATGTTCAGAATAATGGAACACAAGAATCTTTAAAAGGAAATAATCCTGAAAAGTAGAATGGATTTTATCATAACAATCTATACAATTATGTTCTTTTTTGGCATTTATTTTCTGCTTCTTTTTATTTTATTATACTTAAAAAACAAAAAAGAGTTTTATGAATACCCAAAACCAAAAAAATTTCCTTATGTATCAATAATAACTTCTGCGTATAATGAAGAAGATGGCATTAAAGAAACAATTGAAGCAGTAATGAATCTTAACTATCCAAAAAATAAGATTGAGCATATAATAGTGAATGATGGCAGTAAAGATAAAACTGCCGAAATTGTGAAAAAACTAATGAGAAAATATAAGAATTTAAAATTGATAGATAAAGAAAATTCTGGCAAAGCAGATTCTCTAAACTTAGCCATAAAAGCTGCAAAAGGAGAGATAATTGCAGTTGTTGATGCAGATAGCTATCCGACTCCAGATAGTCTTATGAAAATGATTGGATATTTTGAAGATGAAAAAGTAGGAGCAGTAACATCAAGAGTTCTGGTAAAGAACAAGAAAAATTTTATTGAAAAATTTCAGGCTGTAGACTATATTGTTATTGCTTGGGGAAGGAAGATTTTAGATTTTATCAATTGTGTTTATGTTACAAATGGGCCATTAAGTCTATATAAAAAAAAATATGTAGCTGAAGCAGGCGGATTTGATCCAAAAAATTTAACAGAAGATATAGAAATTACATGGCATCTTTTGAGTCTTGGTTATAAAACAAAAATGTCCTATGCTACAGAAGTCTATACCATTGTCCCAAACACACTCAAAAAATGGATACAGCAAAGAATACGATGGAATCTTGGCGGACTGCAGACTATAAATAAATATAAAAAGTTTTTTCTTAGAACCGAAAATCTCTTCGGATATTTTGTTTTAAATTATGTTACCCTCTCATTCTTTTTTACTTTTATAGGCTTTTTATTACTTTTAAGGTTCATACTTTTAAAATCGATGTTTTACTCTAAATTCTTATCTTATTTTTTCTTGGGTTATAATCCATTTAAATTCTGGAATTTTCAATTTTTTGTTTCTTTGCTTTTTATTCTCGGAACAATTTTCCTTGTTTTAAGTTTGATTTATTATAAATTTATAATGTCCAGCTCAGAATTTAAAAAAAGGAATATGTCCACAATTTTAGTATACGTATTTATATACAGACCCTTATATTTAGTTCCATATCTAATGGCATTATACAAAATAATTAAACGGGATATAAGATGGTATACGAAATAATTAAAAGTAAAAATAAAATCTTCTTAGAAACTTTGATTATAACTCTTTCAATACTCGTAATTGGTTTTTCAATTGGATTTTATGTAGAATCCCTTCGAATCCAAGAAACTTTAAACTATTATAAAAATTTTGAAATTGAAGCCCTTGATTTAAAGCTTCAAAATTATTACTATCAGATTATGGATGAGACTTCTTGCGACAAAGCAATTAAACAAAATTTTATTTTTGCTGATGAGATCTATAAGACTGGTTTAATTATTGAGCAATATGAAGAAGCGAACCAAATTTCTGATCAAATTCTTACTGAGAAAAAAAGATATGTACTGTTAAAGACAGAATTATGGTTGAACAGTATTTTACTCAAGAAAAAATGTAATAATCCATTTCACACTGTTGCTTATCTTTATTCTCAAAATTATAACCAAGCTAAAGGAGCAGAACAAGGAGCTATATCAGACATATTAAAGAAAATAAAAGAAGAACAGGGCAATAAGATAGTTTTATTGCCTATAGCAGGAGACTTAGGAATTGATTCTGTCAACCTACAAAAGGAGATTTATGGTATTACTTACCTGCCTTCGATTATTATTGATGAAAAAATTGTGCTTAATGGATATCATACTAAAGAGGACATAGAGAAGTATCTTGTTTAGAGGATATATCTTACCATAGAAATATTAAAAAAGAGGCATTACCCCAATTTTTCATGGCCGAATGTTTTAGATGCGGAGTTTCTGAGGATAAAGTTAGATTGTATGACGCTATTTCTGGGGGAGGTATTGTGAGAATTTGCAGTATGTGTAATGCCATTGAAAAACTTCCACTCATAAAGAGACCAACGACAGACCAACTTCGGCAGTCAGAAAGGCAACAAACAACTAAGGAAAAAATAGCCCAATTTAGAAGTACGCCTTCTGCAATTGGGAGAGAAGTTAGCCTTAGGGAACTTGTAGACAAAAAATTCAGGGAGACTTCATCTAAACAGATTCAACCAAGGCCAGATTTGATTGATAATTTCCATTGGACTATCATGAGAATTAGAAGAATGAAACATATTTCTAGGGAACAATTTGCTAAGGATTTAGGGGAAACTGAGACAGTGATTCAACTGTTGGAACAAGGAATTGTTCCAGAGAATGACAATAAACTAATTAGTAAAGTAGAAAATTATTTGAGAATCAGCTTAAGAAGACCAGGAGTTTTAGCAAACCCCCCAAAGAGCTTGCTATTGCCTAAGGATTCACAAAAACTTAGTGCTGAAGAACAAAAAAAATTGAGTTTTGATGATTACACTGCTAAGAATCTTAAGATTTCTGATTTAAGGAATATGAAAAAAAGAAGACAAGAAGAAGATTTCAATAGTTATGTTGAAACTTGGGGGGAGGGAATAGAAAATAGCGAAGAGAAAAAAGAAGATGCAAATGAAGAAAAAAGAGAAAGTTCTGATTATACTATTTCTGAAGGAGACATTGACGAGTTCTTTTAAGCAAACACAACTTTTATAAATATAGTTTTAGAATTCATATTATGGAGATTAACATTCTTAAAAGCAGTAAAGAAGAAATGGAAGTTGAGTTGGAAAACCTTACAATTGCAGAAATTTTAAGAGTTTATCTCAATGAAGATGCAAACGTAACCTTCGCAGCATGGAAAAGGGAGCATCCAACTAAAAAGCCCGTCTTTTTAGTAAAAACAAAAGGAAAAACAGCAAAGAAAGCAATTGAAGATGCTGTTTCTGCGATTACAAAAGATTTGGAAAAATTGGAAACAGATTTCAAGAAATTGAAATAGATTATAATAATCCTTATTAATTCTGAAAAACTTTTATGTTAATGGTTGAAAAATCAGGAAAGATTTCTACAGGAAGCTACGATTTGAATAAATGGCTTTATGGGGGTTATGAGAAAGGAATAATAACTATGATTGCAGGACCTCCTGGAAGCGGAAAAACAAATATGACAGAACTGGTTGCATGCAGTCAAGCTAAAAAAGGCAATAAAGTTATTTTTGTTGATACAGAAGGGGGATTTAGTGTTGAAAGAATTAAACAGATTATTGGAGAAGGCTTTGAAGAAATCTTAAAAAATATTCTTTTGATATCTCCTTATAGTTTTGAAGAACAAAAAAAGTTTTTTCTTAATCTAAACAACAAATTAAAAGAAGAACAAATCAGTCTGATTATTGTAGATGGGATGGTCATGCTTTACAGATTGGAGTTAGGAGATGCAAATAAAAAAGGCAAGGAAAAGATTAAAGAAATAAATCAGGAAGCTGCAAAGCAAATGAAAATACTGGCAGAGATTTCAAGAAAACAGAATATTCCAATAATCATTACAAATCAAGTCTATGAATCTTTTTTGACTGAAGAAGAATGGAAAAAAGGAATTGAAAAAGAAGTAAATATTGTGGGAGGAGATTTATTTCAATATTGGAGCAAATGCATAATTGAATTAAAGAATGAAAAGGGAAAAAGAAAATTAATTTTATTAAAACATAGAAGCTTGCCTTGGAAAGAATTAGAATTTGAAATAAAAGAGAAGGGAATTTTTAGGAGAGGTTGGATATAAAAAAATGTCAGACATTAAATTTGAAGTAATAAGAAAGATATCTGAATTGAGTTTTAAATATAAAAACTTAAGGAATATATCAAAATTGGACAGCAATTCTCCTCCAAGCGTTTTTATAGGAAGCAAGCTAAAATATCCCTTAGTTAATGTAGGAATCTTAAGCCCATTAGAAAGGGATGAAAATGCATGGATATATGATGATGCAAAATATTGGGCTAACAATGATTTTCAGATTAATGATGTTTTAAGATTGAGAGACAGTTTGTTAAATTCTAGGTTTCAATCACAAGTTCAAGATTCAAGAACAAACAAGCATTTTGTTCAGCTTGCACAAGATATTGCAATTGCTTCTAAGCCAGTAGATGTAGAAATTGAACTGAAAAATAAGGTTAATGTAGGAAGAAATGCAGACAGAGTTTTAACTCCTCATGGAATGAGAGCAGGATTAAAATCAGCTAAAATAACAGGCAATGTAAAGGTTCATAAAAAAGTTGACAGAGTAATAAATGATGAAATAAAATCTAGTGAAGGAATGGAATATTTATACAAAAACAGTTTTAATGAATATACCCTAAGCAAAATTTTAAGCGTAGGAGTGCTGGGGCTACGGAAAAACAAAAGGCTTGTTCCTACAAGATGGAGCATTACTGCAACTGATGATACAATTGGAAAATCAATCATTAAAAAAATAAAAGAATACAATTGGATAGAAAATTACGAATTATTCTTTGGTGGATTCTTAGGAAATTGGTATGCAATAATGCTTTTTCCTAATGTTTGGAGTTATGAATTGTTTGAATTGTACATGCCGGGCAGCAGCTGGAATCCAAGTAAGGAGTTAAAGGCATCTACTGATTTTGAAAGTTATAGGGGAAGGAGGGATTATGCTACAGCTACAGCAGGAGGTTATTATGCGTCAAAACTTCCTATTTTAGAATATTTAAATAATGTAAAAAGGCAAGCGAGTGTTCTTGCAATTAGGATTGAAACTCCAAGTTATTGGGCTTCATTAGGAGTTTGGGTTGTAAGAGAAAGTGTAAGAAAAGCTCTTGCTAAAGGACCAATGAATTTTAATAATTTTGATGAGATGATTGATAGTGTAAAAAAGATAGGAAAAATAAAATATAATTTTGATTATGAACAAATACTAAAAAAGAGCAAGCTCTTAAGTCAGATTAAGACGCAGAGAAATCTGAATCAGTGGATTTAAGTTTAGTTAATTTTATTAAGGTATTTCTATTATATGTTTGAAAGGAGGAATGAAAAAATGTGTCAATGTAAAATCTGGCAGGCTATTTTACTTTTGATTATAGTTGCATTCACTTTTTTGGATTCAACTGTTATTTGGCTGCCTTCTAAATGGATTATTCTTATAGCAGTATTAGCTTTAGTTATACATCTCTTTGCATGTAAATGCTGTTGTTCTAAAAAACTAAAAAAACCTAAGAAAAAAAGAAGAAGGTAATTAGAATTAATTTAAATTTTTGGAATTATCATTTTCATTTGTAGATTCTTCCAATTTCCTTTTTTGATATTCTTCAATTCTCTGCTTGTTTGTTGGACATTGAGGATTGAAGCAGAATTGCCATGGTTTTTTTCCTTTTCTTATGCTTATTAACATTGGAAAGCCACATTGCTCACAGATTTTGTCTGCTTTTTTTATTAAACTGTTTGGAGGAAGAGAATAGGTATTCTTGCAATTTGGATATGCATTGCACGCAATAAATTGCTTTCTGTTCTTTTTTGAATATGTTATTGAAAGAAATCCTTTCCCGCATACAGGGCAGATATTTAATTTATTTCCTTCTCTTTCTTGCTCTCTTAATTTAACTTCTGCTACCACTAACTCTTTTCCTATTTCTTCCTTGTTTTTTTCAAAATCTTCTGATATTTTTATTATCGCTTCTTTCGCTTCATCAACGACTTTCTTTTCCTTCTCTTCAAAATTTTTTTTGGATTGTGAAATCGAATTCATTTCATCTTCAAATCTTCTTGTAAGTTTTTCTTCTATTATTACAGGAGAATATTTTTCTAATGTTACAATTAAAGAAATTCCAAACGGAGTTGCTTCAATGCTTTTTTCTTTAATATAGCCTCTATCATAAAGAGTTTCAATTATATTCGCCCTTGTTGCTTTTGTTCCTAAATTTTTCTTTTCAAGTTCAGCAACTATTGAAGCAGGAGAATAACGTTTTGGAGGTTGTGTGTCTTTTTCTTCTGTTCTTGTATCTACTATTTTTACTTCCCCATTCAAATCAGGGAGTTCTGTTTCTTTTATTTTAGAAGGGTAAATCTCAAGCCACGCTTTTTTTCTCACTGAAGAACCTTTAATAGAAAAGAGCATATTATCTAAACTGGCAGATACAGTTTTATTGTCAACAATCGCATTATCACAAAAAAGGCATAAGAACCTTTTAACAATAAGACTGTAAATCTTCTCTTCTTCTCCAGATAAAATCTGTGACTCTCCTGTTGGATAAATTGATGGATGAGCAGGATCTAATTTATTTCCTTCTATTGGCTTATTTCTTGTAATTAATCTTTCAACTTTATATCTTCCTGCTAATTTTTTTAAAATATCTTCATAATCAATTGAATCAGGGAGTTTTTGACTTGATGTTCTTGGATAAGAAATGAGTCCAGCGAGATATAATGATTGTGCTACTTGAAGAGTTCTTGCAGGAGTCGTGCCAAAAAGCCGATATGCTTCCATTTGTAAAGTAGTTAGATTAAAAGGAGGATTTGGGGGAAGAGTCTCTTCTTTTTTTGTGGTATTTGCAATAGCGGTTTTTCCAACAATATCCTTAAACTTATCAAGTTCTTTTTTGTTAAAGATATCTTTATTATATTTTAATTCTAATTCATGCGAATTTTTTATTTTAATAAAAACCTGCCAGTATTTCTGTGAAATAAATGCTTGAATCTTTCTTTCTCTTTCGACTATTAAGTTCAGGGTAGGACCTTGAACTCTTCCTACAGACATAATTCTGAATTTTCCTGTTGTTTTTATTGAATCCATTAAGGCTCTTGATAAATTGATACCATAAAACCAATCTAAATAATGCCGAGTTTCTCCTGCAATCGCCTGCCCCCAATTTATGCTTTTTGATTTTTTTTCATAAGCTTCATTTAATTCGTTTTTTGTGAGGGTTGAAAACTTCATTCTATTTGCATCTTTTTGATTGCAAATAAATCTAACAACATTTAATCCTATGACTTCTCCTTCAATATCATAATCTGTAGCAACAGTAAGACTTCCTGCATTCTTTGCAAGACTTAACAGGGTATCATAGTATTTTTTTGTAAAATCTCCTTTTCTTACTAAAAAATTAGGCATCCATATAATATCAAAGACAGGATAGCTAGAGTTGGATTGTGTTTGACTTAATGTGAACAAATGTCCTACAGCACAAGCAACAATTATTTTTTTTCCTTGTCTTGAAACTTCATAATAGGGAATTCCCTGCAAGTTCCTTTTTGTTGAATTTCCCAAGGCATCTGCTATTTTTAATGCCGCTTGTGGTTTTTCTGTAATGATAAGTTCGTATCCTTCTTTTTTTAGAGTGATATCTGGAACACTGTATTCTTTTATTGATTTTAATCCTGCTTTTTTATAACTTTTTTTTGGTTTTTTTTGGTTTTTTGGTTTTTTAAAAGTTTTTTTGGTTTTTATTCTTGTTGGAGTTATTTCTACATTCATAGGACTGTATGATTTTTCTATCGCATACTTTAAATCTCCTTCATTAACAGGAAAATAATTTTCTGCTATTTTTTGTTCAGCTGGTTTTTGCTTCTTTTTTCGCATGTTTAAGAGTGTCTAATAAAGTATTTATATTTTTAATTATTTGTTTTAATAAGTATATTGCTTTATGGTAATTTTTATAAATGTATTGATTTACACTTTTTTATGGTTAGATGCATAGAAGAAATAGGAAGTTTATTTTTTGAAAGAAGAAACAGGATGATTAATAACTTATCTAAAGCAGGATTTAATGTTCAACCCAAAGGACATGTTTATGTTGCAAATCCTCATGATGAACATCCTAAAATAGGGGGGCAGATTCTTCCAGTAGCATACATTGGAAAAAGTTATTTCAGGCTTGTAAATTTAGATGAAGAATCTTTCAAAAGAACTCATGATAAATTGAGAGAAATTTATGAAAATACTTGTTTATCTCTTGATATTTTTTAAATGTTAGTAATCCATATCTAAATCTCAAAGATTTTCTCTTTCCTGCTTACATTAATTACCTTTGTTTTTCCTATTTCTTCTTCCATGCCTGCTGCTTCGTGTATGTGAGCAGTAATCAAAACATTTGGTTTGAACTGTTTTATTGCACGTCTAACTGCATCGCTTCCCTGGAAGCCAGAAAATTCTTGCTTGCTTCCTTTTGGATGCATGTGAGTTACCATGATTTTCTTATTCAAATCCTTAATGCTTTCATGCCCCCTTTTCAATAATTCAAAGATTTCTGAATCTTTAATCTGATTTATTCCTATATCCCCTGCTCCTGCTCCAAAAATTCCTAAATCATCTTTTCTGAATGAATAACCATGAATGTTTTTTGTATTAGGGTACATTTCTGCTAAAAAATCTGCTGTTGCCATTGATTCATGATTTCCTGGAATTAGAAGAACTTGTTTTTTTGCTTTTATGAATGGACCGATTAGATTTTTTACAGAGCTTTCGGCAAAAGTTAAATCTCCTGCTAATATTACTAAATCAATGTTTTCTTTTACTGCTTTTTCAGCTAGTCTTTTCACTAAACCAGTATCCCCATGAATATCCCCTACAGCAAGGATTTTTGTCTTTTTTCCCATAAAATTTAACAGTGGTATTGCTTAATAAACATTTTCAAATATGCTTTCCAAAAGATTTAACACTCGGAAGAACCTCGATAAACTTTTGTATTATATTTTAATATGTTCGATACAAAAGATTTAAAAGCACATCACTATCAGAATATATACATTGAACCTCATAGATAAAATGAAAGACAATTTTGATATCTTTTTCAGGAGAAAGCCGGCTTTGATGCTGGTATCTTTAAAAAAGAACACAAGAATGAGATATGGTAGTATTTTGGCTAAAGAAGTAGACTGTACTTATAGCCACGCTGTAAAAATTTTACAGACTTTAGAAGCCTTAAAGTTAGTTGCTTTTGAAAAAAGGGGTAGAATAAAAGTGATACAACTAACTAAGAAAGGAAAAGAAGTTGCAGATGCAATAGAAAATATCCAAAGGCTTATCAAATAGTTCTTATACTATCTACCCCGAATTGAAGCAGAATGCTTACTTAGACGTAAAAATTTATATATTTCTTTTATTTTTTGAAACTATGGTACTCCAATATAAATTAAAAAAAGAAAAAAGATGGAAGAAGTATTCTGGAAAAGATAAGTTAAAGCTTTCAGTAAGCAAATATGATTTCAGATTGCTAAATGAAAGCAAGACTAAGATTCTTGTTGATAAAACCAATTATGAAAAAGTAATGAAAAGATTCAGGCAAATAGAGTTTTTTAAAAGAAGATAACTAAAATTTCCCCGCTTTTCTCTTTTCAAATTTTCTCCACTTAGCAGCTACTGCCTTTGCTTTTCTATTGAGCCTTCTAAGAATTGATTTTCTTATGTCAACGCTTTTAACAACTCTTTTTTTCTTGAAAAAGTTGATTACCCCATCTCCAACTTCATTGACAACTCTTTCAGCTTTCGAAGCAGAAAATCCGGCTTCTCTTGCAGCTCCTTTTATGGATTTTTTTATTTTTGAAGGGCTGAAAATTTGTCTTCTCTTTCCGCCTCTTTTTATAACTTGTGTCATATTAAATAAAACAAGAAAGAATATATAAATTTATTGGAGAATTAAAAAATTTATTTATTTTATATTAAAGTGAGTGGATGAGGATAAGCGTAAGGGGTGTAGGGATAATAGGCATTTGCTCCTGATGCATTAAATATCATAGTATTCGAACCACTACTGGTTGTTGGTGTTGCATTTGATGCACCTTGGCGCCCAGTATAATATTCATAACCCCCAGTTGATTGTGGTTTGTGCATAAAGTAATCTCTATTCTGTAGAATAAATATTGTTGAATCACTAACAGAGTTAAATCCAACATCTGTTATAAGGGCTCCATTTCGAGTATTATTCCAAAAAAAGCTGTTTATTATTTGGTCTTCAGCAGGCCATACAGTCCTAAGTGGGTTGAAGAATGCCGATTGCCAATTTTCCTCTTCTGTTAGTTTTATGCCAAGGGGTGTTCCTGTCTCAAAGATAATATTATTATCGTAAACAATCCACGAACTTCCCCTGGATACAAGTTGATAATCATATGAATAATGAATATGTATTATATTTCCATAAATCTCCATCAATGGTTGGCCCCTGAAATCACCAGTCCCAGTGTAATAACCCTGGTTTCCATGTGAAGTTTGGAAAAATGTACTACCTCCAGTATATGCTGTTGAATCAAATTTATTATATCTCGTAACTATTCTAGCACCTTCTTGGGGATAAATCATTTCTTGTGGTTCAAGATCAACATTGTTATTTATGATAAAGGTATTATCTTCGATGAAAAATGCATGAGATGTTCCTGCTGCAATTGGACGGTTCCATGCAGCGTTATCATCTCCATTAATACCAATTGCAATGTTACAATTAAGAAACTCATTATGATCTACCACTGCTTCCACCCACCCAGAGGAATAAATCATTCTTGAACCCTTCTCAAACTTATTATGATCTATTCGTATCTTAGTATAACCAAAGCTTTTCCCCCCGATACCAACTGCATGTGCATTTAGATTAGTTAGGGGGTATTTGAAATAAATATTAGTTATTCTTACAGGTACATCAGAAGATAATACTATATTTATAAATGAACTATCATCATTTGCATTTCTATTAAGTTGTGTAGAATTGATTCCAGCACCCCTGAGGGTAATTTGTTTATTAATAGTAAGAGTACTACTCCAGGTACAATTCCCTGCAGGAATCTGCACAATGCTTCCATTAGGAGCAGAGATTACTGCGTTTGATACATCGGTATAAGAACAACTTAAAGCATAGATTGTATTTCCACCAGGAGTTCCAGTAAACTCATAAGCTCCTCTATCCCAAACACCATCTGCCCCTCTTATATTACCACCATAATCAATATTATAAGGAGCCCCAAGCATAATACCCGGACTTGTGCTGCTTACAAGACGGAAATCTCCATTACCCATGTTAACAAAAGGATTTCCAGAGGAATTTTGAACACCTGGTTGGCTTAAATTAACATTATAACAAGAAAAATAGGAATTATAACCTGCGTTTATTGTATTTCCCCCACTTACATCGATTATACCACTCGAATTATAAAAAAGGTTGTTTTGTACAGTATTACCTGATCCAGCAGGACCACTGGTTTGATATAATATCCACCCGCGATGATTAATTATCGTGTTTCCATAAATACTAGTATTAAAAACAGATTGGCCCCCAGAACCAGATATTAAACGGACGTTAGGATATAATCCTGGCCCAGGGATAAAAATATTATTATAAAATTTACCGTCAGTCTCACCTTCAATACAAATAGCTAGACAAATATTAAAGATATTATTTCTAAAAGTACTCCCTATAGAATAACTGTCTTGTACTTGAACTCCATGATTAGGAGAGCTGGACCAATGATCTCCAAAAAAACCATATTCAACTATCCAATTCGCTCCGTGAGTATACATGTTAACTTGACAATTGTTTATATAAAAATATTGAATAACTGGATTGATTACATTCGCTTGTGATCCTGCAAGAAGACCTACTTCTGAATGATTGTCTCTAGACATAGAATTATCATATCCAGAACACTCAATTGCAAAATGACGTAAAGTCATATTATTAAAGGTATAGGTTTGTCCCGCATGAATAAATAGATATGTCTCTCCAGGATAGCCGGAATAAGAATCGTAATCTGTTTTGAAACGAAATCCATAATTGTTTTTATCACTACCAGAACCTATAACTCCATCAAACATCCAGTATCCTGTAGAAAAAGTAACTCCTGTAAAATTCCAATAACCTTGTAAATATCTTGAATTTCCAAATACAGCCTGTCCTGTCCCATAATTATCATTCCATCCGAGATTTGTTCCATGGTCTGATACAGTAGCTTTTTTGATAGTTATTATTTGTGTTCCGCTTTCTGCTGTATTAAAAAGATACGAACCATAATTCCCAGATGCAATATAATATGTATAATTTCTTAAGGGGGTTGTAGGAATAGTTGTATAAGCATTTGTCCAATCACTTCCATTATTTGTTCCTGTTGCTCCTGTTCTTACATAACGGAAGTTTCCAATAACATTTCCTCCTGTTTGCAACACGCAACTTCCTCCAACGCAATTATGTCCTGTCTGGCATGATTCATTGCCAAAGACTCCACAGCTTAATGTTCCTGAACATCCATCAGTCCAATTTCCACAATTGTAATTCAAACTTGCACAAGTTGCAGGAGTGCAGGTTTGTCCCGGTATAGTTTCTTTGCCTTT
>JAPLXZ010000015.1 GCA_026395815.1 Candidatus Pacearchaeota archaeon | reverse complement strand
AATCTTTCCGATAAATTTTTTCCCATTCATATAAGGCTGAAGGAAGGAAGGTATTTTTATGCTTCCATCTTTCTGCTGATAATTTTCAATTAAAGAAATCAACAAGCGAGAAGTTGCCAATCCGCTTCCATTTAAGGTATGAACAAACCTTATTCCGCTTTTGCTCTGATATCTCGTGTTCATTCTTCTCGCCTGAAAATCAGTGCAGTTAGAACAAGAAGAAGTTTCCAGATACTTTTTCAAGTAGGGACTCCATACTTCCAAATCATATGTTTTTGCAGAAGCAAAACCTGCATCTGCAGTAGCCAAAAGCAATTTTCTGTATGGAAGTTTTAGCAGTTTAAGGAGTTTTTCTGCTCTGCTTGTCATTTCTTCTAAAAGTTTCCAAGAATCTTCCTGTTTACAAATGTAAACCATTTCAACTTTTTCAAATTCATGTAATCGAAATATTCCAGGAGTCTCACTTCCATGCCTTCCTGCTTCTGTTCTGTAGCATTGTGTGAAAGCAACAAATTTTTTAGGTAAGTCTTTTTCACTTAGAGTTTCATTAGCATGTATGTTTGTCAAAGGAACTTCTGCAGTAGGAATCAGATACAATTCTTCTGATGTTTTATACAGGTCTCCTTCAAATTTCGGAAGATTTCCTGTTCCAAACATTGTCTTGGCATTAACTAATTGCGGAGGATTTATTTCAGTAAATCCATCTTTAACATGAAAATCAATCATAAAATTAATCAAAGCTCTTTCAAATTGCGCAAACTCGCCTTTGAAAAGATAAAAACCTGTTCCTGCAAGCTTTGCCGCCCTTTCCATGTTCAAAAAATCAAGTTTTTCCAGAATTTCTACATGACTTTTAACAAAAAAACTAAACTTAGGAACTTTCCCTTCTTTCTTGACTTCTTTATTTTTTTCTTCTCTTCCAACAGGCACTTCTTTGTTTTGAATATTTGGTATTAAAAATAAGAACTTGTCTAAATCTAGCCTTAGTTCTCTTTCTTTTTCTTCATTTTTGTTGAGTTTGTCTGGAATTTCTCTTGCTTCTTTTAAGAGTTTTGAAACATCCTTCTTCTGTTTCTTTGCTTCATTAATCTGTTTAGAAACCTTGTTTCTTTTTGCTCTTAAATCATCATCTTCTTTTTTCAGTTTTCTCCATTTTTCATCCAAAGAAAGAATTTCATCAATGTATCCAGAATCATATCCCCTGTTTAAACAATTCTTCCTGACAAGTTCTGGATTCTCTCGGATAAACTTCAAATCTATCATACGAACAAAAAGGAAAAGTTATATTTAAATCTTATCTAATAAAGCCATAAAAAGATTTTTAAACTATCTTCAGATTTCTATGTTATGACAAAGGTAAGAATAAAATTAAACAGTACAGATATAGAAATGCTCAATAATATTTGCAATTCTATTCGAGATATTGCCAAACAATCAGGAATAACAATCAGCGGACCTGTTCCACTTCCAACAAAAAAACTAAAAATAACGACAAGAAAAAGCCCTTGTGGAAATGGAACTGCAACATTTGACAGATTTGAAATGAGGATTCACAAGAGATTGATTGATTTGCCAGCAAATGAAAAAATTCTTCATCACATCATGAAAATGTACATTCCAAAGAACGTAAACATAAAGATAGAGATGAGGGACTGATTAGAATTTTTAACCTTCTTGGTTACTCTTGAAATTATAAAAATTAAAATAGCAATTGAAATAATTATCTCAATCAGCTGGTTCATATAGGTATTATCTCCACTCTTTAACCATATTATTAACCAAAGAGATATACCTGTTAAAAAAATTAATATTAAACCGATAATTAACAATAAAAAAAGGAGATTTTCAAATTTTTTGTATTTGGAATTTTTGGATAATTCTGAAATTTTTATAAAATGCCCCCATAAAGCCCCAAGAAATTTATTTCCTCCAAATTTTGAAGCAGAAAAATCAGGTAATTTATTTATGAAATCGGAATTCTCTTTAACCGAAAATGTAAAACCTTTAAAGGAAACATAAAGGAAAATAATAAAAGTAATAATCAAAGTAATAAATCTAAAGCTGATTTCTTTAAAGGTACCAAGGATTATACTCGCGCCAAAACTTGACAAACAGAATAAAACACAAATTAGAAAAATTAATTCACAAAAATAATAAAATCTTTTTCTTATTTTAGAAAATGTCCTAAAAACCCCTATAAAAATAAATGCCCTAAATAAAAACCACAATGAAATTATTAGTAGAGAAAAATATAGTAACCATGCCGCAATATAACCCATATAACTAGGCAAATCCATAAGCATATTAATGAAAAAGGGTATTTATATCTTAATCTTAGAATCAGGCACATTCTTTGAATGAACTTCAAGTTTTCCTTTTCGCAGGCAATCCCAACAAGAGTGTACTTGCCCATTTTTCTCTTTTACAATACCAGTATCTTGGCATTTTGGGCATTTTTCTTCCATTATGAAACTATATTACTCGTGTTTTTAATATTAACTATATTTCATGATATATACGCCTTGGATAAAAAACACAAATATTTAAATAAACTTCTTCATAACCTTATGCATGGAAAAAGACATAGGAAAAATAAAAAAGAATGACAACACAGATGTTCTTGTAAGAGTCGATGATTTTGGAGGAAGAACAGGACTGACAATAAGGGAATTTGTCACAAGCGACAAATATACTGGATTTACCAAGGCGGGAGTAAGAATTTCTGCTGAAAACTTTCCGAAATTCAAGGAAATGATAAATTCTGTTTCTGAAGAAGACATGAAAGCTCCTGAAGCAGTTCCAGAAGAAAAGCAAGAAGATTTGCCTGATTATTAAATTAATTTCAGCATAAGATTTAAAATCCATATTTCTGTAATCTATTTATGAAGCTGAACAAGAAATGGATAACTTTTATCGTTATAATAGCTGTAATTGGGCTTGCGATTTTTCTTCTTGGGAGAAATAGCCCGCAAACATCAGAAGAAGTGGCAAGATGCATTGGTCAAAACTCAATGTTATATATTCAATTAGGATGTCATGCATGCAAAACACAAGAGGATATGTTCGGGGAAAATTACCAATATTTAAATAAAATAGATTGTTGGTTTGAACAAGAGAAGTGTTCAGATATACAGGAAACTCCTACATGGATTATAAAGGGGAAAAAATATGAAGGAGTTCAATCAATTGAAAAATTAAAAGAACTAACTGGATGCGGATAAAATAATATGGCAGATATTTTAAACATAGGAAAAATAACAATGCTTGCACTTGCTGATTCTGTAAATCCGTGTGCTATTGCAGTTTTGGCAATGGTTTTAATGACAATTTTGATTCAAAACCCTGAGAAGAGAAAAAGAGTTTTGTTTGGGGGATTGGCATTTACTCTTTCAGTTTATGTTGGTTATTTGTTTTATGGGATAGTAATGATTCAGTTCTTTAAGACATTTGCAGAATTACTAAGAGAAAATTCCAAGTTTATTTACAATGGCTTAGGAATTTTATCGATGGTTATAGGAGCATTAAACATAAAGGATTTTTTTATGTATAAAAGGGGCGGATTAGCAACAGAAATGCCAATTTGGATGCGTCCTAAAGTAAAAAGATTAATTGAAAAAATAACCTCTCCTGCAGGAGCATTTGTTATTGGTTTTTTAGTTACATTATTCCTTCTTCCATGCACCATTGGCCCTTATATTGTTGCCTCTGGCATTCTTTCTGAATTGGGAACTTTAGGAGCATTGCCATGGCTTTTGTATTACAATACAATTTTTGTATTGCCAATGCTGGCGATAACCTTGGCAGTTTACCTTGGATTCAAGCAAGTTGATGAAGTTTCAGGATGGAAAGAAAGAAACATTAAAACCTTGCATTTGATTGCAGGAATTTTGCTTTTCTTGGTTGGAATTGCCTTGCTTTTAGGATGGTTGTAAAAATACTGTAAGAATATTATTAATTATAAATAGATGATTATCGTAGATTTATATTACTCAAGAATTATCTTTTCTTTTTCTTTTTTGATTTTCCAGACTTAGAAAGTGCAATCAATTTTTTAACTTTTGATTTCTTATTCTTTCTGCATTTCTTTCTGCAAACTGCCTTCTTTGCTTTTCTTACCTTTGCTTTTTTCACGCTCTTTTTTCTTTTCATTTTGAATATAAGGCTGAAATCTGGACTCAGTGAAAAAGTGCCTTAAACATATCACCGAAATCAATCTTAACCTATCGACTTGTTTTAAAGGTTATCTTTTTCGCGCTATATCTTCACTTAACAGGCGCAAGTTTCGTACAACGAGTTATAGTCCAGTCGTCATATTAATAGTTGAACACCTGACAGAGGTTGTAATAGTCGCTTCCTTTTCAGGATAACTGAATTGTCCCTATCAGCCTATAATTTATTAGGTTTTAACAGATATAAAGCTATTTGACTATTTTATAGTGATAACTTTGCATTTATTTAAGTTTGTACATTCTTTTAATAATCAGAAATCATCTCTGAATGTCCAAACTGAATAATCAAATCTATATTCGGTTTTATCTTTTCCAAGCCAACAGGAGTGTCACAGGCTCCATAACAGCTTCCAAGCCATATTAAAAATTCTACTTTGTTTCCAAGATTTTCTTTTAGGTAATCAACAACAGAAGTTGCATAAGGTTTTAATCCATCAGGAAATTGAAGCAAAACTAATTTTGCTTTCGTTTTTTTAATCTCAGATATTATTCTTTTCAGTTCCAAGTCATATTTTCTCTGTACTTCTTCAATTGTTTTTTCCATAAATCATCAACAAAATCAATTTTGAATGTTTTTTATACTTTTTGGAAAGATAAAAAATCTATGTAATAATGTTTATATAGATAAAAAAGTTATTTTTTGCATGGAAGAGGCAAGTAGTAATCAGGAAAATAGCCCTGAAAAAAATGCTATTGATAACATTCCTAAGGAAAATTTAAAAAAATCAAAGAGAATTGATAGATTCCCAATTCTGATTCTTTGTTTGCTTGTTCTATCTCTTGCATTTAATGTTTTTTTAGTTTTAAGAATGAACCATGGTAGTATCTCTGGAGCTTCTTTTTATTTAATTAAATCGCCTAATGAGAACTTTATTGATTCAAACGTTCAAAATCAAGGGGCTATTCTTCATTATGTTTCTCTTAAACCGATAATCGAACAGGAAATAAGAAACTATGATACAGAAGAAAATGTCGGGATTTTTGTTCAAGACATAAAAACCGGTTCATGGTTGGGAATAAATGAAAAAAAAGGTTTTTTTCCAGCAAGTCTACTTAAGATAACTATCATGATGGCGATTTTAAAAAAAGTCCAAAATGAAGAACTCAAATTGACTGATGAGATAATTCTAACTGAAAAAGATCTTGATGAACGTGCAGGTGATTTATATAGGAAAGGAACAGGAGCAAAAGTTAGCATTAGCCAACTTTTAGAAGCAATGATTACTTTTTCAGACAATACAGCTATGAATGCTCTAAAAAGACAATTATCATTCTATGAATATGATTCGATTTTTGTTCATGTTGGAATTCCAAACCCATATGTAGAGTATAAAGAAGAAGTATCATCAGGTGTAACACCAAGGGGCATGATTCGTATCTTCAAAAGTCTTTATTTCTCCACTTTTCTTTTGCCATCTTTTTCTGAAATGGCTTTGGATTTAACAACAGATACTCAAGAAGAAGAGTTGATTCCAAGAGGTGTTCCTTCAGAGATTCAAGTAGCTCATAAATTCGGGATGTCTATAGTAGAAGGAGAAGAAGTACTTCATGATTGTGGAATAGTCTATCATCCAAAAAATCCTTATTTTATATGCGTAATGACTAAAGATTTAGAATTAGAAAAAAGTAAGGAATTAATCTACAAAATCTCCAAAGACGTATTCGACTTTGTAGAATCTTCTTCATAAATACGAAAATAAAATTACAATATATTTTTTATAATCTTTGGACGATATGCGAAATGTTTAAAAATACTCAAAACTTAATTATTTTGAGGGAGGCGGAAGAATCAGTGGAAAGTGATCTTCGGATTGCTTTTGCTGACTTTGTGCGCCTCTTTTGATTTTTTAAAAAATAAAATTTATATTATTTTCTGTATAATAACAGACTTTCAAAAAAGAGGTTATGAAATTGTAAAAAAATTGAACTGTTGAAAAAAAGAAGGAACAATCTAAATCTTTATAAAAAATTGAAATAATAATCCTATGACTGCTCCAATTCCAAGAATACCGCCAATAATAGTTATTTTCTTGACTATGTCTACTTTTTTAATGTGAAGGATATAAGCCAGTATTAATAAAAGAAGAAAATAAGAAGCACTAAGAAAGTACCAATCATATACCTGAAGAAGAGTAAGAGTGGTTTTAGAAAAATCCGGATTATTAAAAACGTGCTGTTGAAGATAAAAGTGAATTGCATCTGTTGGGTCTGGTGCTAATTCCCCTAAAAAACAACCCAAAAGAAAAATTCCTACACTAGTTTTCAGAAATTTTTTTTCTGATTTTGCTTCTAAGAATTTTTTCCACCACCTCTTTCTTGCCATAATGTAAATTGCCTTTTAGAATTTATATAATTTGCTAATCAAAAGCCTTTTAATCTAATCTTAGCATTTATTTCTATGAAAACTAAAAAAATTCGGCAGCCAATAGTAACAGTCTGTGGACATGTGGATCATGGGAAAACAAGCATATTAGATTATTTTAGAGGCAGCTCTGTTCAAGAAGCAGAAGCAGGAGGCATAACTCAAAAAATCTCTTTTACTCTCTATCCTTCAAGCCAAATCAAAAAAACCTGTCAGTTGCTGGAAGATAAAGGAATAAGTCTTGATATACCTGGATTTTTATTTATTGACACTCCTGGACATGCCGCATTTACAAATTTAAGAAAAAGGGGGGGAAGCCTGGCTGATTTAGCAATCCTTGTAATAGACATAAATGAGGGAATAAAACCACAAACAGCAGAAGTAATTCAAATCCTTAAGATTAACAAAACGCCTTTTCTTATTGCCCTGAATAAAATAGACAATATTTCAGGGTGGAGAAAAAATTCTGGCTTGTCTCTGCAAGAAAATATAGAAACTCAGTCTTCAAATGTAAAGCAAGTATTTGATGAGAGATATTTGACTCTTATAGGAGATTTAAACAGTTTTGGTTTTGATGCTGATTTATTCTACAAGATACAGGATTTCACAAAGAAAATCTCCTTGATTCCGTGTTCTGCAAAAACAGGTGAAGGTCTGCAGGAGTTGATGATGATGCTTTGCGGATTAAGCCAGAAGTATTTAGGAGAAAGGTTAAAATTAGGAAAAGAAGCCAAGGGAGTTATTCTTGAGCTTAAAAAAGAAAAATCAAACGATTATGTTGAAGCTATATTATATGATGGAAAATTGGAAAAAAATCAGGAAATCGCTGTTGCTAATTTTGATGCAAATCCAATAATTAGCAGGATAAAAGTTCTTGAGGAAATTCAGCCATTAAGCAACAAATTTACAACAAGAGAGCAAGTTCAGGCAGCAACAGGCTTGAGAATACAGTTTAGCGAAAAGATAGAAGTTCTTCCAGGCATGCCTTTTTTAGAATACAAAGAGAACGAAGAAAAAATAAAGGAAATATTCAAAAAAGAACTCACTGACAACATAAGCACTGATAAATTTGGGATTATTGCAAAGGCAGATTCTCTTGGAAGCTTGGAAGCTCTTTTAGTTTTGCTAAAACAGAATAAAATTCCTGTTTTAAAAGCGGGGATAGGAAATGTAAATAAAATAGATTTTTCTTCTGCAAAAGCAAATTTAGAGATAAATGAAATAGATTCTATAATACTTGGTTTTAATGTTTCAATAAATGAAGATGCGAAGGAACTTCTGCGTGGAAGTGCAGGCATAAAAGTATTTACAGAAGATGTTATTTACAAATTAATTGATAACCTCGTAGAATTCAGAGAAGCGAAAAGAAAAGAAATAGAAAAAAAGAAGCTTATGAGCCTTGCAGCATTATGCAAATTGAGAATTCTTCCTCAATATGTTTTTAGGAATACAAAACCTGCTATTTTTGGAGTGAAGATAGAAGCAGGAAAGCTTATTCCAAATTCAAATTTGATCGATATTGAAGGGGAAAAAGCAGGAAGAATAAAAAATATTCAATCAGAAAACAGATCTGTTGAAGAAGCAAGCGAAGGAATGGAAGTTGCTGTTTCATTGCCAGGAAGCAATTTTGAAAGGCAGTTAAAAACCAAGGAATTTTTGTATTCTGATATGGGTGAAAGCCAATTTAGAAATTTTAAGAAAAATAAGGAGCTACTTACAGGAAAAGAACTCTCTCTTCTTCAGGAAATAGCATTAATAAAAAGAAAAGAGAAGATTGAATGGGGAAAAGATTAATACACTTCAGGATTTCTTGGTTTTAATCTTTTTGCTAATTCTTCTCTAAGAGATTTGGTTCTTTCCATATAATGTTCAGTAAGATAATCTCCCCCCTCCTCTGAAGTTTTTGACAGATTGTTCTGATGAGTAATAATTTCCTTAACAAACCTTTCAATCAATTCAACTGAACTCAATCTTTCTAGACCTGTTAGTTTAACTTTCTCAGAATCTTCTCGCAAAGCCATAAAATCAGGGATTAAATTAGATATTTAAAGATTTATATTAAAAATGATAACGTTTAAAAATCCTTTTCTCAATAAACTATTATGGTATTCAAGATTAATATTGCAGAGAAAACAGGAAAGACTTATCATTTGGAATCAGAAAGCGAAGAGTTTATTGGAAAAGAGCTCCATAATAAGATAGATGGAAAAGAGCTGAAGTCTGACTTAGAAGGTTATGAATTTGAAATCACAGGAACAAGTGATAATGCTGGCTTTACTTCTTTGGAAGAAATTGAAGGGGCAGGTTTGAAAAAAGTATTATTAACTTATGGAAAAGCTATGCATAAAAGGCCGAGAAAAGAAGGAAAGAAAAAAGTTTCAAATCCAAAACCAAAGGGGCTTAGGATGAGAAAAACAATAAGAGGAAGAGTAATTTCTCCTGCAATAGTTCAGGTTAATCTTAAAATTCTAAAAGAAGGGAGCAAAAAACTTTCTGAGATTTTTCCAGAGCAAAATCAAAAGAAAGAAACAAAAGAGCCAGAACAAGCTAAAGAAACAAAAGAACCAGAAAAAATAGAGCGAGTTAAGGAAGAAAAAAAAGAAGAAAAGAAAAAATCAGAGCAGATTAAAGAGAAAAAGAAAGTTGAAGAAAAGCCTGCTGAAACCAAAGAGCAATAAAGATAGAATAAAAGTTATCTTTTTCTAATTTTTAACAAGGTTTAAATAATTACACTACCTTTGTTTTTTTAAGAAAAAGGGGAAGATGGCTTATAAAAGATATATCAAAAGAGATGGAAAGATTTATGGGCCGTATATCTATCATTCAAGGAAAGTTAATGGTAGTGTAATTTCTGAATACTTAGGCAAGTATCACGACGATATAGCAGATAAAAACAAATCAAAAAACAAATTTTTGATGCTGTCAATTGCAGGATTTATTTTGCTGGTTTTTTTATTGATATTATTTTCAAAATATAATCTTGTTCAGATTACTAACAGCCAAGAAACAGTCAATTTTTTTGAATCTATTGTTAATCTTAAAGATTCTTTATTAAAATCCACAATTACAGGGCTGATAGTTTCTGAAAGTTCTGAAAATGTTGAAAAAATTCCTGAAGAAACTCCTGAAATAATTCCAGAAGAAAACATCACAACACCAGAAACAACATCCGAAGAAAATATTACTATTCCTGAAATAACTCAAGAAGAAAATGTAACACTTCCTGAAAATATTACAGAAGAAACAAATGAAACAACTCCAATTGAAAGTAATATAACCACTCCAGAAATAACCCCTGAAGAAAACATAACAATCCCTAAGCCTATTCTTGAAACTAACATTACAATTCCAGAGAATGTAACAGTAGAACCAAATATAACAGTAGAAACAACTCCAGAAGGAAATGCCACAATCTCAACAATCCAATATCCTGCTGTTTTAGGACAGCCAGTAAAATGGAAAAAAGAGGTAATTCCTGAGAGCTTAGGAAACATTACAATAAAACTTCCAAAAGAAGCTGAAAATGTAGTGGTTAACGAAATAGTAGAGAAAAATAAAGAAAGAATTACTCCAAGCATAACAGGAGGGGTTATTTCTTCTCAAACTAAAAAAGGCTTTTTAGCAGGATTTTTCCAAAACTTAATTGGAAGAATAACAGGCAGGGCAATAGACAATTCAAATCAGCAAGAAAAAAGTCAAAGCCAAGAAATCAGTGTTGAGGTTGAAGCTGATAATTCTCAGGCAAAGTATGAAATTGAGTATGAAACCCCTGCCCCATATGCAATTGAACAACCTTTAGCACAAGGAAACGGAAAAGAAGTAAAGATTATAGGTCCTGATTCTGTTCATTATGAAAATGTTCTTTCTTTTACAGATTTAGATGAAAACCTTAATGTAAATAATCCTCCAAATGTTAAAATAAGATGGGTTGAGCAAGAAACTTACATAATTCCTTTATCTGTCCAAGATACAGATAATAATGGAATATATGATTATGTTGAATGGATAACTCCAAGATTAAGCAATCAAACCTTTGAAATATTTGTTCCTTCTTCTTACATGAACTATAATTATGAATACCAAGAAAATGGGTATAAAATTTATTTCAAGAATAATACAAACTTAGATTCTCCATTAAGGTTTGAAAGAGGAGGATATTACTTTGTTTATGATATCTCTGAAGGAGAAATGCTATGGAAAGCAACTCCTAACCAACCAGATGCATGGAATACATTAGGAGGAGGTTATTCATCAAATTCTCTTGATACACAAATCCAAGTAAATGGAGGTAGCCTTGTTTATCCTGATGCTTTTTCTAATACGAACATAACTTATGATATTCAAAAAAATTCAATTAAAGAAAACTTTATTTTGTCTTATCTTCCTTCTATCAAAAATTATCTTTATTTAGAGTATTCTGGAAGAGTGGAATTCAATGCTTCTTTGAAGATTTGCGCTAATGGAATTTGTTATTCAGATAATGCAAATAATGACTTTAATACTTCAGGACAGATTGATTTTAAGGATTCAATGAACAAGATTCTTTTCTCTTTAAAGGCTCCAATAATTACAGATTCATGGGGGAATACTACCTTGGGATTATATATGGTTCATGGTTCAAACGCTGCTATGCAGTTCTGGCTAAGAATACCTACTTCATTTATAATAAACTCAGGACTAAATCAAACCTATCCAATTTACATAGACCCAACCATTATTATTCCTGCAATTGATGCACAGCATCTTAATTCTAGCAGAGGTTTCATTTCAGACATTTACGAACAAGTCAAAGCACAAGATGATGTTTGGAGTGAGACAATTCCTTCTAACGATTATGTTAGAGTAACCTTTAAACAAAATCTTACAAATGAAAACGATATTACTTTATATCCTCGTATCGTTTCAGGCAATCCAGCAATAGAAGTTTATGAAAAAGATAAATCCGATAAAATTGCAGAATTCTCTTCTTTGAATTCAAATCAATACAACAAGGTTTATCTAACAAACTTGCAAGAAAGCCAAGATATTTTTGATTTGAAAGTTGTTGATGGAAGCATTGAATTTGATTATATCGTAGACCCAACAGTTGAAGTTAGTCTGAAACAATCTTCAACTATCATAACTGATAGCAGTAATGGAGGTCAGATTAACTGGAGCAGCCCGATGAATGCAACAACCACTGATGGTAAAAACGCGAGTATTGCTTCTGTCCCTGTCGGAAACAAAAGTGTTTATTTGAAAGCTACGAACTATGGTTTTGCTATTCCCCTAGGTTCTGCTATTTTGGGTATTAATGTAACAATACGTAAATCTAATAGTAATGTAGGAAGAATTAGAGATTTGGAGGTAAAGCTTGTAAAAGATGGAATCATTCAAGCGACCAACAAATCTTCATCTGCGTCTTGGGGTACAAATGGGCAATTTACTACTATTTCTTATGGAGGTCCTGAGAATTTATGGGCAACTACTTGGACTCCTGAAGACATAAATGCTGTGAATTTTGGAGTTGTTTTTTCTGTATACAATATTAATGCTGCTAGTGCTGGAGCAGATACTAGAATCGATTCTATTTTAATATCTGTTAATTATTCAGCCCCACCAACAATAACAGTTATTTCACCTACTAATGGGACAACTTATACTTCTACAACAGTGGAATTTAATATTTCTATGGCTGAGAATTCTTCGTGGTGCGGATTTAGTTTGGATAATGCTGCAAATATAACTATGACAAGATTTAACGATACCTATTTTAATTTTACCAATTCTTCAATGACTGTTGGAGATCATAATGTGACTTTTGCTTGTAATAATACTTATGGTGCGATGAATTCAAGTTCTGGAAGAACTTATTTTACAGTTAATGTTGATACTACTTATCCTCAATTCTCAACCTATTGGGATAACAATGGAAGTCAAGTAACTGAAGGAATAGGATTATTTAATGTTACAGTTAGTTCAACAAATGGAACAGTCATATTAAATTTTAATGGAACAAATTACACGGCATCAAATAGCTCAGGAGATATAACTATATTTAATGTAACAATAGATTCTGTAACTACAGGAAAATATCCTTATAATTGGAGTTCTTATGGTAATGGAACAAATCATCTTTATAATATTTCTAACTCAAGAAGTTATACTGTAAATTCTTCTGGAGAAGATACAATCAAGCCAAATGTCAATATCACTTATCCTACAAATAACAATACGAATTGGTCAATTAATAATCTTACTGTGAACTATACTGTAACTGACGCAAACTTACAGGCTTGTTGGTATTCTAATGACACAATGTTAAGAAATTTCTCATTAGGAACAGCAGGAAGCTG
>JAPLXZ010000013.1 GCA_026395815.1 Candidatus Pacearchaeota archaeon | reverse complement strand
AAGATAAGATGGATAGATAAGATAAGATGGATAGATAAGATAAGATGGATAGATAAGATAAGATGGATAGATAAGATAAGATGGATAGATAAGATAAGATGGATAGATAAGATAAGATGGATAGATAAGATAAGATAAGATAAAATGAGAGAGATATAACTCATAAGAAAAGAATATAATTAATTTTAAATTATAAATTAAACATAAAAATGACTTAAATTTTATTTTCCATAAGAAATTTAGGTGTTTTTCTTTAACAGTAGTCATAATCTTTTATATAATCAAGATAAATAATTATCGTTGGAAAGTTGTCAATTAGAAAAAATTTCCATGAGAAATCATCGTGTGAGAGTAAAGATAAAGAAAGATTTGTCCATCATTGTATAAATTTTAAATAAAATAGCAAGACTCATCAATAAAAAAGAGAATGACAAACGAATTAGATAAAATTTTTGAAGCGTTTGATAGAAATGGAATCTTTAAAAATAAATCTTTATTGCAAAATAATTATCGACCAGAAGACATTCCCCACAGAAGCAAGGAGATAAAACAGATTGCTTCAATACTCGCACCTGTTTTAAGAGGAGAGAGAGCAAGCAATCTTTTTCTTTATGGCAACCCCGGGACAGGTAAAACTCTTTTAATCAATTATATTAAAGAAGAATTATTAAAAAGAGTAAAAAAAGACGCTGATTTCAAATTAAATATTGAATATCTAAATTGCAAATTAAAGAAAGTTTCTGACACAGAATATAGAATTTTGGCAGAGCTTATTAAAAAATTTGGGGGAAAAGTACCTGCAACAGGATTGCCAACACATTCTGTTTATGAAAAATTTATAGAAACAATTGATCAAGAAAAACAATTGGTTGTGCTAATTCTTGATGAAATAGACCAAACAACCAAAAAGATTTCAGATGATTTTCTTTACAACCTAACAAGACTTAATTCTGAGCTCTCAAAAACACAAATCTGTCTTGTTGGAATAAGCAACAATCTAACTTTCTTAGATGAAATAGACCCAAGAGTAAAAAGTTCTCTTTCAGAAGAAGAGGTTGTTTTTGATCCTTATAATGCCTTGCAGTTACAAGATATTCTCACAAAAAGGGCAAAGGAGGTTTTTAGAGAGGGGGTTATGCAAGAAGGAGTCATTGCCAAATGCTCTGCCTTGGCTGCTAGAGAGCACGGAGATGCACGAAGAGCATTAGACTTGCTTAGAATTGCAGGAGAATTGGCTGAAAGAGATGGTTCTAAGAAAATCTTTTTGAAATACATTGATGAAGCAAACGAAAAGATAGAGAAAGATAAGATTTTGGATGTGATTACCTCTGAACCAAAACAATTCCAGATGGTTTTAGATGCAATCATTAAACTTTCAGAAAAACATCCAAGCAGTTCTATATTCACTGGAGACGTGTATAATCTTTATAGAGATATTTGCCTAAAAAACCATTTGGAGATCTTGACACAAAGAAGAGTCGGTGATATAATCCAACAATTTGACATGTTAGGCATAATTAATGTAAGAGTTATATCCAAAGGAAGAGGCGGAAGAATGAGAGAGATTAAACTTGCTATTAACAAAGAAATTATTGAGAAAGCAAAGGAGATTGTTAGTGATTCATTGTCTTATAAATAAACTATTTGAATTAAAATATGAATTCGCAAGAAATACTTCGATTTTGTTTAGAAAGGGGTTTTTTGTTAGATAAAGAAATTTTAAATCTATTCAATGAAGAAAAGGATATAGAATCTTTAAAACTGATTATTGAACAAATCAAAGATTATACAAATCAAAGGATTATAACCAAACATCTTTTTGATCAAAATAAAGAGAAAGTCATGCAAATTTTTTCAGCTTTTCCAAAAGAAAATCAACAGCGTCTTGAAAAATTAAAAGTTAAACTTGGGCTGAGCATAGAAATTTCTAAAGAATTTTCAATTGAAAAGAAAGCTCAAAAAGTGATAGGGATAGCTAATCAAAATCTAAATGAAATAAAAATTCTTTCTACAATCCCTAACTTTACAAAAAAACTCGAAGTTAGTGATTTCACTAAGTATTTTAGAAATAGACTATCTGAGATGAAAAAAATACTTCAATCACACGTCTCATTAAACAATTTAGTCTCAATAAACAAAATCTCTGGAAATAAACAAGGAATATCCATAATCGGGATGGTTTCAGATAAAAGAACTACTCAAAATAGGAATATCCTCTTTGATGTTGAAGATTTAACTGGAAAGATAAGAGTTTTGATTAATCAAAATAACAAAAAACTTTATGAGAAAGCAGAAGAAATCTGTTTGGACTCCATTGTTGGATTTAATGGTTCTGGGAACAATGAAATAATCTTTGCAAATGACATCATATTTCCAGATTCAATTCTTCAGGAAAAGAAAAGATCGCCAATTGAAGAATATGCTTTATTTATAGGAGATATTCATTTCGGAAGCAAATTATTTTTAGAGAATAGTTTTTTGAAATTTATTGATTATCTAAATGGAAAACTTGGAGATAGAGAAACTGATAAAATAAAATATCTTTTCGTGGTAGGAGATATAATTGCAGGAGTGGGAAATTATCCCAATCAAGAAAGAGACTTGAAAATAAAAGACATAGAAGAGCAGTTTATTGGCTTATCTGAATTTTTAGAAAAAATAAGAAAAGATATCAAAATAATAGTTTCTCCTGGAAACCATGATGGAGTTCGACTTATGGAACCACAGCCACTCTTAAATGAAAAATACGCATGGCCAATTTATGACTTAAAAAATATCTTGTTTACAGGAAATCCTTCTTATGTTAACATCGGATCGATTAAAACATTTCCTGGCTTTGATATTTTAACTTATCATGGTGTTTCCTTTCCTTATTATGCAAATACTATTCCCAGATTAATAAAAGAAAAAGCATTAAACTCTCCAGATAAAATAATGGCATATCTATTGAAAAATAGACATCTTGCTCCTTCACATTCATCCACACAATATCTTCCATCTGAAGAAGATATGTTATTAATAAAAAAAGTTCCGGATATTTTTGTTTCTGCTCACACCCATAAAAGCGCAGTTTCTTATTATAATAACATTTTAACTATTTCCACTTCTTCTTGGGAAGGCAAAACTGCTTATGAAGAAAAAATGGGAAATGAACCTGATTTTTGCAAGGTTCCTCTCTTCAATTTAAAAACAGGAGCAATTAAAATTTTGGATTTTGAAGAGGATAAGGAAATGTTAAAATGATAATCAAAACCAGAAGAAGAATAGGTATTGATTTAGATGATGTTTCACTAAACTTTGTAGATGCTTTAATCTTATATCATAATGAAACTTACGGAACAAATATAAAAAGAGAACAAGTTCAAAGTTTTTCATTTCAGAATATTTGGGGCGGAACTTTAGAAGAAAGAGTCAAAAAAGTAAACGATTTTTTTAGAACGAGTTATTTCGATAATATACAACCTATAGAGGGAGCTGTAGATGCAATTAGCATCTTAGCTTCATCAGATGACTTATTTGCTGTAACTTCTCGTCCTTTTTTTGTTAAAGAAAAAACCGAAAGATCAGTGAATAAGTTTTTTAAAGATAAATTTCAGGGAATATATCATTCATCTAATCATTATAGCAAGGCAGAGAATTCTGGAAAAACAAAAGCGCAACTCTGTAACGAATTAGGAGTTTCATCATTGATTGATGATTCTTTGGATTACATAATACAATGCTCTTCAGCTGGAATAAAAGGAATATTATTTGGAAATTACCCTTGGAATCAAAATAAAGGAAAACTTCCTGACAATGTTACAAGAGTTAAAAATTGGAATGGGGTTTTAGAAGAATTGAAATGAATACACAACAATACTTTAAAGATTTGGAAAAAGACGTAAAAACAGTTTATGATATTATAAGCGAAGCAAGAACAAAAGGACTCGATCCAGTTAATAAAGTTGAGATTCCTATTGCAAGAAGTCTTGCTGAGAAAGTTGTTGGTTTAATAAGCACAATTTATCCCCAAATGGAGGGTTCTGAAATTGCAAATAGAATTCTTGAGTTAGAAAAAGATTATGGAAAATTGAATACAGCGGTTGCATTTAAAATAGCAGAAGAAGTTGCAAAACAAAAATTTTGCAAGTTTGCAAGTTTGCTAGAATCTATTGACGCCGGAATAAGAATTGGTTTTTCATATATTACTCTTGGAGTTGTTTCAAGTCCGATTGAAGGTTTCACTGGATTAAAACTAGGAAAAACAAGAGAAAACAAAGAATATTTTATTGCTTCTTTTTCAGGACCAATACGAAGTGCTGGTACAACAGCAAGTTGTGTTGCATTAATGTTGATTGATTACTTAAGAGAGTTGTTTGGATATGCAAAATATGATCCGAGTCCAGAAGAAGTTAAAAGATATGTCACTGAAAATTATGATTACCATGAATATGTAACTAATTTACAATATCTTCCAACTGTTGAAGAAGCAACTTTTTTAGCTAAAAATTTACCCATTCAAATTGCAGGAGATCCAACTGAAAAATTAGAAGTTTCAAATTATAAAAATTTAGCAAGAGTGGAAACAAATTTTATTAGAGGTGGAATGTGTTTAATCTTTTCAGAAGGATTGGCACAAAAGGCTAAGAAAGGATTGAGATTACTTAAAGATATAAAGGCAAAGGGATTTAAATCAACTGGTTGGGATTTTTTGGAAGAATATGTCAAATTACACGAAAAAAGAGATGTTGGGCAAACAGAAGATTCTCCGACATATATTAAGGATTTAGTAGCTGGCAGGCCTGTATTCGGACATCCTTCAAGATCAGGAGCATTTAGATTTAGATATGGCCGAGGAAGAACCTCGGGTTTTAGTGCAGTTTCTTTACATCCCGCGACAATGGCGATTACTGATTCTTTTATTGCAACAGGAACCCAATTAAAAATAGAGAAACCAACAAAAGGATGCGTAGTTACTTGTTGTGATTCTATTGACGGACCGATTGTAAAGCTATTCAATGGAAGTGTTAAAAAAATAAAAACAAAAGAAGAAGCAAAAAGAATTTATCCAGAAGTTGAAGAGATAATCTATTTAGGAGATATTCTTTTTCCTTTTAGTGATGTTGCAAATAGGAATTCTACTCTTATAAAACCAGGATATGTAGAAGAATGGTGGAAACTGGAATTAAGACAGAAGGATGCAGAATTAGAAAAGAAAACCGATGCATTTAATATTACAATCGAAAAAGCAATTGAGATAAGCGAAAAAAATAAAATCCCTTTTCATCCTTCTTATATATACTATTGGACAGAAATCTCAAAAGAACAATTTTTAGAATTAATAAAATGGCTTAAACATTCCAAAATAAGCGGCAAGATAGTTTTTCCCTATAATAAATCAGAAAAAGAAAAATTTCAACATGGAAAAAGAGCTTTAGAATTACTCGGAATTGAACACTTTGTTACAATAGAAAATGTTATTGTTAATGAATCTAATAGCATAGCATTATTTGTTAATTTAGGAATAAATCCTAATCTTCTAAAGCAAGAAGAAATTTTCCTTTCAGATTATGTAGACGAAAAAAAATTTGATTTAGATAAAAGTGTTTTAGAGATTATTAATTCCTACTCTCAGTTTATTATTAAAGATAAAGCCGGAGAATTTATCGGAGCGAGAATGGGCAGACCTGAAAAGGCAAAACTAAGAAAATTAGTTGGAAGTCCCAATATATTATTTCCTGTAGGTAAAGAAGGGGGAAGATTAAGAAGCATACAAGCAGCTTATGAAGAAGGGAAAATCAGAAGTACATTTCCTCTTTATCACTGTGAGAAATGCAACAAAGAAACAATTTATTCTATCTGTGAAAATTGCAATAACGAATGCAAAAAACTTTACTATTGTCCAGAATGCGATAAAACTTCATTGGAAGGATGTAATGAACACAGAAAAGCACAGCAATATCGCACAAAAGATTTGGATATTGTTTATTATTTTGATAAAGCAATCGAAAGATTGAAGATTTTAAAATCAGATGTTCCTCCTTTAATTAAAGGAGTAAGAGGAACTTCCTCTTCAAATCACAGCATAGAACATCTTTCAAAGGGAATTTTAAGGGCAGGATATAATCTGCAAGTTAATAAGGACGGAACGATTAGATTTGATGCAACAGAACTTCCTATTGTTTCTTTCAAACCCAAAGAAATTTTTGTAAATATCGAAAAACTTAAGATGATGGGATATGATAAGGATATCTACGGAAATGAACTTACTGATGAAAATCAAATCTTAGAATTGATGCCACATGATATTATCTTGCCAAGTTCTTCTGAATCAATGGACGAAAGAGCAGATGATATTTTTGTTAGAATTTCTAATTTTATTGATTCTTTGCTTGTAAGTTTCTATGGTTTAAAACCGTTTTATAACATTAAGAAAAGAGAAGATTTAATAGGGCATTTGGGAGTTTGTATGGCTCCTCATAATTGTGCAGGAGTTATTTGCAGATTTATTGGGTTTTCAAATACATTGGGTTTGTTTGCATCTCCATATATGCATGCAGCAATAAGAAGAGATTGTGATGGGGATGAAGCTGCAATCATGCTTTTAGGAGATGTTTTGTTAAATTTTTCAAGAAAATTTCTTCCTGGACATAGGGGAGGGACACAAGATGCACCTTTAGTTTTGAATTCAAAAATTGATGCAGGGGAAGTCGATGACCAAATTTTGGATTTTGAACTTGTTATGGAGTATCCATTAGAACTTTATCAATTGGCTGAACAAAAAAAGCATTCATCTGAAATAAAAATTAATAATGTTAAGGCTTGTTTAAAAGAAGGGAAAAATCCTTTTATTGGAATTGGACATACACATGATACATCTAA
This sequence comes from Candidatus Pacearchaeota archaeon, assembly GCA_026395815.1. Classification (GTDB taxonomy): domain Archaea; phylum Nanobdellota; class Nanobdellia; order Pacearchaeales; family GW2011-AR1; genus RBG-13-33-26. The sequence continues at coordinate 10,264 of JAPLXZ010000013.1, read as the reverse complement.
TTTTAATGAAGGAGTTGTTTGTTCTTCTTACAAACTTCTTTCAACAATGCAAGATAAAGTCCAACATCAAATGCAGCTTGTAGAAAAAATTAGGGCTGTTGATACATCTGATATTGCTAGATTAATAATTGAAAGACATTTTCTTAGAGATTTAAAAGGTAATTTAAAAAAATTTTCAATGCAAGGATTTAGATGTGTTAAATGCAATGAAATTATGAGGCGTCCTCCTTTAACAGGAATCTGTCAAAAATGTGGGGGAAAAATTATCTTTACAATTAATGAAGGAGGAATAAAAAAATATCTTGAACCAGCATTAGACTTAGCAGAAAGATATAATCTTTCTAATTATATCAAACAAAATTTGCAGATTATCAAGGAAAATATCGACAGCATCTTTGGAAAAGAATTAGAAAAACAAGAAACAATTGCAAGGTGGTTTTGAAAAAATGGCAGGAATATTTGGAGTTGTTTCAGAAGAAAATTGTATAGAAGATGCATTCTACGGAACATTTTATCTACAACATAGAGCACAAGAATATTGTGGGATGGCTTTAGATAACAGCAAAACTTTAGAAAATATTACCCACAAAGGACTGATAAAACAACAATTCACTAAAGATATAAGAAATAATCTTTCAGCATACTCTGCAATAGGAGTTGTTTCAAGTGATAGACAACCTGTTTCAGGATTATCAAGAGCAGGAGGCATGCTTCTCGGATTTGATGGAAATCTTATTAATTACCAACAATTAAAAGACAAACTACTCAAAGAAGGGGTAAGTTTTGATGGTTATCATAATCCAGAAAAAGTAACAGATACGATAATAGTTTCTAAAATAATTTCTTCTGAATTAAACTTTGAAGAGGGGGTAGAAAGGCTTGTTAATGATATTCAAGGAGACTTTTCTATTATTTCTTTAAGTAGACAAAGTGTATATGCTGCAAGAGGCTGGGGCAGGAAACCTTTAATTCTTGGTAAGAAAGATGGAACTTATGCTGTTTCTTCAGAAAGCAATTCCTTTGTTAATACTAATTTTAAAATTGTGAGGGATGTTGAACCAGGAGAAATTATTTTATTAGACAAAGAAGGATTTCATACTTTGAAAAAAATAAATTTAACTCCTGTGAAATATGGTACATTTGAGTGGATTTATACTGCTCACCCAGCTTCTGTTATTGATGGAAGAAGTGCTGTATCTGTCAGAAAGAAAATAGGAATGGCCTTAGCAAAAAGATATCCTGTTGAAGCAGATTTAGTTTCTCCTGTCCCAAATTCTGGAAGATGGCATGCCATTGGTTATTCAGAAGAATCTAAAACGCCCTATCAAGAAGTTTTTGTTAGGTATGATTATTCAGATAGAAGTTTTACCCCCCAAGAAAAAGAAGATAGAGTGGAAGAAGGGGATAGAAAATTAATTGTCCTTGAAGAAATAGTTAATGGAAAGAAAATTGTTCTTGTTGATGATAGTATTGTAAGAGGAACGCAAACAGAAAACCAAATAAAAAAATTGAGAGAGAAAAAAGTTAAAGAAATACATGGAAGAATTGCTTGTCCCCCTTTAATGGCTGCTTGTAGATATGGAAAGACTACTAGAACAGATGATGAATGCATTGCAAGAAGAATGAGTGTTGATGAAATAAGAAAAACAAGAGGATTAACTACCTTAGGTTATGCTACTGTTGAAGATTTAGAAGAAGCCATTGGTTTTCCAAGAGAGAAACTTTGTTTAGAATGTTGGGGGTTTTAGATTATTTGAAGAAGATAAAAAACAATAGTAGGAACTAACAAACATCCCATCATGTTGGTTTTTCTAACCTTTAGGGTATTACAATAAATTCCAATAAGAGTTGAAGCAATTAAAACGATTAATCCAAGAAAACCAGAGAAGATTAAAACGATTATAACTAAAAAGATTAAAGTAGATATAGATAATAAAGAATAATTAATCTTGCTTATTTTTTGAGAGAAAATTTTAGCTAAAACTTTTGTCAAAAGAAAAGAAATCACTCCGCTGATTAATATAGCAACCAATAAAATTATCAGAATTTTCCACGATAAAATTCCAATTATTTCCTGAATTGCTGCTGCAGCTCCTGTTCTTGTTTTTGAAATTGCATATAAAGATACAAATGAAAATCCCATCACAAGAATATTTGTTGCTCCAATTAACACAAGGAATCCTTTATTATCTGCTTTTGAAACAACACTTCCTAAAACCGCTGCTTGCCCGCTTCCTAATCCAGGAAGAAAACCACACAAAGGAGATGCAATCATTGCTCCTAAAATCGGTTTTAACATCTTTATTTTTGGTTTTGTAACCTCTTGCTTAGATATTTGAGTTTTATTTTTAATGCTTATAATCAGCATCGAACTTCCAAAAAGTCCTGTTAATAAAGGCAAGAGAGATTCTTTTATTCCTAAATTTAGAACGCACATCCCCAATAAACCACAGATTAAAAATACGAATAATGCAGAAAATTTTTTCTTTTCTGTAAAAATTAAAATGAAAACCATTGATATCAAAATCCAAAGCATTACTGAATGGATTGAATCATATATCCCTGAAAATAATGCTGCTAAAGGAAAGGAAACGAATAGAAGGATAATGATCGCAATTAATCCACCATAAGCCGTCAACATTACTGCTTCATATCCTTTTCCTTTATTCAAAAGTTCATGTCCAGGAAGAATAGACAATCCTGAATCTGTATCAGGACATCCTAAGAAAATAGATGGAATAAAATCAATGAATGTATGGGCTATAGACATCGATGCAATAAAGACGATAAGATAAATCCGATTCGTGTTTTTAAAAAGAGAATTCGATAATGAAACGAGCAAAATCCCAACAAGATTTATATGAATTCCAGGAGCCAAGCCTGTAAATGTGCCGGCTAATATCCCAATAAATATGGAAATTAATATTTCAATTAGCATGGTATACAAAAAGGTTTAATAATTAATATTATTTTGTATGATAATGGATATAGAAGAGAAGGTTTAATAATTATTAGTTGTTAATGGCCCTAAATCTGTTAGATATAGATTCTGTAAATCTATTAATGCCTGTTTAAATTCAGGCGGACTTTCTTTAAGTGAATAAGATATTCTTTCTACAGAATCTGTATTATCTTTTAGGAATGAATCTAACATTTTTACATCATCAGTCAACGCCCCCATAAATGTATTATATTCCTTTGTTGGCATGTTAAGAACATCTTGTTTTATTTCTGCATAAACTTCTTTTACATCACTTGTATCTAATAATCTTTCAAATTTTTCTTGAGCATAAGACTTGTAATTGTTTGGAAGATCATCGATTACTTTTATTAAGCCATTAGCAAAAGTTGTGAACACTTCTTGATCTTTTGCATTTAAACTATTTAACCATCCTTCATAATCTAATCCCAACTCTTCTGATTTACCAAGTAGGTACTGTTTTGTAGGTGAAATTACTGCTTTAACTTCTTGAACCACAACTTTTTCTTCAAGCTTTTCAGTTGGTTTCTTAACTACTTCTACTTTTTCCTTAACTGGTGGTTTTTCTGTAACTGCCTGAACTAATGATTCTTTTAGCTTAGAGTCTGCTATTTTGTTGAATTCTGGATGCATATATACTAATTTTCCGGACTTTATTGCATTCAGTTCTGCGTCACTAAATTTTCCATCCGCATCTATATCATAAGCCCATCCTTGTTGAGTTTTAACAAATTTTACTGTAGGTTTATCCGCTTGAGAAATTGTATTATCACTCAATAAGTTATATTTAAAAACAATATCTTTATATTTTGGCCTATGACTTTCATATTCAAAAGTTGCAATTATTTTCGGTTTAGAGAGATTGTTATCTTCTGCATGTATATTTGGCGCAAGAATAGACGCTGCCCCTACAAGCAAAAGCCCTGCAAGACATAATCTTTTTTTATTAGCCATTTTAAATTTCTTATTTATATTATCATATAACATCCTTTTCTTTATTAATTTTTCTATAATATATTGTACATTATTTTATAAGAAGGAATAAGAGATATTATTATACAAAAAGGTTTAATAATTAATATTATTTTGTATGATAATGGATATTGATGAGAAGATAAAATTAATCAAAAGGAATCTTGGAGAGATAGTTACTGAAGAAGAATTAAAAAAACTCCTTAAAGAGAAGAAAAAACCGGTTATATATTGGGGAACTGCTGTTACAGGAAAACCTTCCCTTGCTTATTTTTTTCCTCTATTAAAATTAAATGACTTTATCAAAGCAGGATTTCATGTAAAGGTTTTACTTGCAGATTTGCATGGAGCATTAGATGGCACGCCTTGGCATATCCTTGAAAGAAGATATGATTATTATAAAGAAGCAATAACTCAAATATTCAAGGCATTAGGAACTGATTTTAAAAACATAGAATTTGTAAAAGGAAGTGAATTTCAATTGGCTCCTGAATATTCTTATGATTTATTAAAAATGGCAAGCATGAATTCTATACACGATTGTAAAAAAGCAGCAGCAGAAGTTGTTAAGCTTGGGGATAATCCTAAATTAGGTGGATTGATTTATCCGATAATGCAAGCCTTAGATGAACAATATTTGGGAGTAGATGCTCAGTTTGGTGGATTAGATCAAAGAAAGATTTTTATGTTTGCAAGGGAAAATCTTCCTAAAATAGGATATCGTAGAAGAATTGAAGTGATGAATCCAATAATTCAAGGATTAGTAGGAAAGAAAATGAGTTCGAGTGATTCTAAAAGCAAAATAGATTTAACTGATGAAGAAAAAACAATCAAGGAAAAGGTAAATTCTGCTTATTGTGTTGAGGGAGATTCAGACAATGGAATAATGGAATTTTTGAAATATGTCATCATAATTCTTAAAGAAGACAAAAAAGAGAAATTTTTAATTGAACGTCCAGAAAAATATGGAAAAAACTTAACTTATTCAAATTATGAAGAAATTGAAAAAGCATTCATAAAAAAAGAGATTCATCCGATGGATTTGAAAAATGCTATAGCAAAAGAAATCATTAGTTTGTTAAATAAGATAGACAAGAAAAAACTGAACAAGTTTGCTGAAGAGGCGTATAAGTAATTATTTCTCTTAGGTAATTAACTTTACTCCCTGTTCTTTCTATTTTTACCTTTTAGAAGTCGATCACCTCGTCTTAAACTTAACTACATCTAAATCTTTCATTTTATGCTGCAATCCTACAACCTGTCCAGGATATTTTGATGACGGCCCCCAAATTCTTGTTTCCTTAACTTTGTTAGAAAATCCTTTTAGTATCTTTTCAGCAACATCTTTCACAATGCTGTCTGGAAAAAGAATTATTGGTTTTTTTGCTTTCTGTTTCTCATTTGGTTGTTTAGTGTAAACCCTTATTTTTCCAAAACTCTGAAAGAGTTTTTCTTTCAGTAATTCAGTTCCTTCTTTTGTTCTTGTAGAAATTAATTGAAAATTGTATTTTTTTGAAGAAAGAGTTGCAGAAATTTTTCTTTTTTCAGATTCAGAAAGAGAATCTATCTTGTTGAAAATAATTATTCTTTTTCCTGCAGATTTATCTAATTTTTTTTCTATTTCTTGTATCTGGTTTAAGTCTGTTATAAGAATTAAGACGCTATCTGCACTGTTTGTAATCCCTCTGTCATAATATTCTGACTCAATTGCAGGAACCTCTATTAATTGAATGCTTACTCCATTGTAATCCATCATCCCAATTATAGGAACACGAGTGGTAAATTCATAATCTGCTATTTCTGGATGAGCATTTGTAATCAAAGAAATAAGAGAAGATTTTCCTGTTTTTGTTTTTCCTATTATCACTGCTTGCATGTCCTCTTTTTTTATTCCTATTCTCGAACCCCTCTTTGATTTCTTTTCTGCTGTTATCTTTTCCTTTAGTTTTTTGTATCGCAGTTTTAACTGAGCCCTTAGGTTTTCAGCCCCCTTGTGTTTAGGAACAAGAGAAATCATTTTTTCCATCGCTCTTAATTTGTCTTCTAAATTTTCTGCCAGGAGATATTCTTTTTCAGCATAAATAAAATCTGGATGAGCGTTTATGGGCATATATTTTCTTATACAACAATCCTTTTAAATAATTTTAATTTTTTTAATAAATGCAGGGTTTTGAGGAAAAATTACAAAAAGCAGTTTCTGACTTGACAGAGAGAGTTAAACAACATCAAGGACAAGTTGCTTTTTGTTTAAGAGAATTTAGTGTATCTGGAGAAACCACAGGAGATTTTATACCTCCGATGTCTGATGATTCTTATTATTATGAAACAGGGATTATTAATGGAGAAATGCAAAAAAACGAAAATTCAAAAATGAATAGAATAGATTTGCCTGATTTCAAACTTAGAAAAGGAGGGGAGGATAGACCCCATCATTACATTGGGGGATATTATTCTATTCCTGTTGATAGAAAATTGAAGGGATTTGTCAATTCTTTTAGAGATGGTTTCCAATTTGATATAAAAGATTTAGAAGAACTTAAACAAGGAAATTTGTTAATAGATTTGAGAGATTTTGAAGAAGTTTCTAATGCTCTTTCATTTTTGTTTCATGATAGAACATCACATTTAACAAGAGCAGACATTCTAATTGGAGACGAAGAGGTTGGAAGATTTTTATCAGAAAGAAAAATAAAAAATGTTCAGGAACTTTTTGAAATACTTCAAGATGAAACTACAACTAAAAGCAAGATTTTCAGTTACTATTATGATGAAAGGATGGAATTTGGAGAAAAATTAACAATTACTGCTAATGAAGTAGCAAATATGTTTAGGGGAATTAGGGGGTTAGAAGAGAGTGTTATGCGAGCAAGTCTTTCATTGGAATACGAAGATGGACATAGTTACCCTAAATGGGACGATCTTCATAGAGGGAGTGTTGAGAAATATTTAGGATTAAAAGAAGTTGTGTTAAAAAAGATTAAAGTTTTGAATCAGCAATTGGAAGAAGGAAAAAAATTATATGCTGCTACAAATTTACCCATGATTAAAGGGGAAGTTATTGGTATTCCTACAGAGATTGCTTTTAGTTCTTATAGTCTTTGGCTCGAGGATTCTGTTTCAGGAATTCGTCAAACTTTAAATAAAATAGATGGTTGTTTAAGTGAAGAAAGACAAAAAACTAATTCCCGTTAGAATTTTAAATCCTACAATTCTTGATTTATGGATGAATAAAACAATCCTTGAAAGCATTAGAGAAAAAAGAGAATTTTCTCAACTTCCTGAAAAAGAAATCGAATTAGCTTTTGAACAATTTGCCAGAAGACAGGCATGCGATGAAGAAAAAATAAGACTTACGAGAGAACTTTTAAGGAAAGTTTTCAGTGCTTTTATCAGCAAGAAACTTTTGTCCTTAAAAAATAAAGAGCCAGAATGGATTTTGAGAAAACATCTTTCTACAAGAGAACGTATGAACGTTCAGCGTTCGTCTAAGCATGGCCAAACGGAAGAAAGATTACCTTATTATGAACAAATCTATAAGAGAATTTTTAATAATCTTGGGAAAAAAATAAGCGTTATTGACTTAGGAGCAGGAATTAATGGATTTAGTTATTATTTCTTTAATAATTTAAAGTTGGATGTAAGATACATTGCTGTAGAGGCAGTTGGACAGTTAGTTGAATTGATGAATTTTTATTTTAAGAAGAATAAAATTAATGGAAAAGCAATTCACATGAGTTTGTTTGAAAAAGGGAAACTTAAGGAGATTATAAAAAAAGAAAACAAACCAAGAATTATTCTTTTATTCAAGGTGATAGATGCCTTGGAATCAATAAAAAAGGATTATTCAAAAGAATTGATTTCAGAAATTGTTCCTCTTGCAGATAAGATTGTTATTAGCTTTGCAACAAGAAGCTTAGGAAACAGACAAAAATTTAGAGCAAAAAGAGAATGGATAGTTGATTTTATCAATAAAAACTTTAAAGTTTTGGACGATTTTGAACTTGGTGGAGAGAGGTATATTGCTTTTAGCAAATAGTTTTATATATTTGGATATTTTTTTCTTACTATGAAACCGAAATTTTACAGAAAAGTATTGAAGAACGGCATGACGATTATCTTTGAAAAAAGAGACCTCCCTATTGTAGCTGTTGCATTTGCAGTAAGAAACGGAGGAATTAATGAACCTATTTCTGAAAAAGGAATTTCTCATTTTATTGAGCATATGCTTTACAAAGGCACAAAAAAACGAAATGCAATGGAAATTGCAGAAGAAATAGAAAAAAAGGGAGGAGAGCTTAATGGCTTTACTGATGAGACAATCACTGCTTATTGGTGTAAAATGCCAAGCAAGCACCTTAATGTTGCATTAGAAGTCTTAAGTGACATGATTAAAAATCCTTTGTTTGATGAAAAAGAACTGGAAAAAGAGAGAAAAGTTATTTTTGAAGAAATTAAAATGAGGAGAGACAATCCACATATCCATGTTTTAGACAGAATTCAGGGATGTTTGTATGATGGAACAATGGGATTAGATTTAATTGGAACATTTGAAACAATGAGCTCAATCAACAGAAAAAAGATAGTTGATAAATTCAAACAAATTTATCAGCCTAATAACATGATCCTAGGAGTAGTAGGAAACACAAATTTTGAAGAAATTGTAAAATTTGCAGAAAAAAATTTTGGAAACACAAAAGGCAGAGTTCTCAGAATCAAATTTTCTTCTAGAAATAAATCGGAAACAGAAAGAAGAAAAGGTATAGACCAAGCAAATTTAGTTTTTGCTTATCATGTTCCTTTATCAACAAATAAAAAAAGTTATGCTGCTGAAGTTTTAGGGACTTTGATGGCAGGAGGAATGTCCTCTAGATTGTTCAGTGAAATAAGAGAAAAGAGAAATCTTGCCTATTCTATTAAAGGGGATTCGAGCATCAATAAATTTTTTGCTTATAATACGGTTTATGTTGGAACGACAAAACAAAACGTTGAGTTTGTAAAAAAAATAATTTTAGAAGAATTTAAGAAAGTTGCAGAAGATCTGACAGAAAAAGAGCTAAATCAGATTAAAGAACAGCTGATAGGAAACTATCATATCTCTCTGGAAGACTCTCAGATGCAGCTGATTAATTTGCTTTTGTATGAGATTGATGGGAGCGCAAAAAAATTTTATGATTTTGAAAAAAATATCTTTCAGGTAAAACTTAAGGATGTTAAAGAACTTGCAAAAATTGGAAAATACAGTCTTTTTACCTTATTACCGGAAAAATAAAAATTCTAAATGATTAAGCTTAAAAATCTTCCTTCTTAGCTATTTTTATGTTTATTGTTAAAGTCCCAGGAATAAACGGGCTTGGAAGAACAGAAGGATGCGAAAGAGCTGGAAATGCTATCTTGAATTCTCTTAAAGAAATTTATAGCAATGAACAAGGAAATTTCATTGATGTATCTTTATTGGACTTAGAAGAAATTCATTTGGATAATTCTAATCTCAAGCTTGCCAATGAATTGATTTATAAAAACGCTTTTGGGACTTTTGAAAAAAAATCCAAAACAATTTTTCTTGGAGGAGATCATTCGATTAGTTATTCACTAACAAGAGCCTTTTTGGATTATTGTCAAAGTTTTGGAAAAGAACCCTGCCTTATTGTTTTTGATAGTCACCCAGATTGCATGCCTCCAACAAAAGAGCCAACACATGAAGAATGGCTTAGGAAATTGATAGAAGATGGATTTCCAAAAGAAAATGTCTTGATTGTTGGTTTAAGAAACTCTTGGAAAGACGAAATTAAATTTTTAAAAGAGAATAGAATAAAAACAATTTCCATAAATCAAATTCTTGAAGATTTACAGGATATGTGTGACACAATAATGGAATTTTCCAATGGAAAAGAGTTGTATGTTTCTATAGATATCGATATAATTGATCCTGCTTTTGCTCCTGCAACAGGTTATCCTGAGCCAGGAGGATTGACAAGCAGACAATTTTTATATTTAATCCAAAGAATAAACAAAATAAAAAATCTTAGAGCTTTTGATATTGTAGAGATTAATGAAAAAAAAGATGAGAATGGCTTGACTGTAAAACTTGGAGCAAAAATACTCGCTGAATTGTTATAAGATGAGAACCTATATTATAGCAACTCTTTTATATTAATGTTTAATTAATATCCCCATGCAAAAAAAGGGGTTGTCAACTATAGTCACGACATTGATTATAATTGTTCTTGTCTTAGTTGCAATAGGAATTGTTTGGATTGTTGTAAGAAATGTAATCCAAACAGGAACAGAAGGAGTCGGTTTAAGCCAATTTAC
>JAPLXZ010000009.1 GCA_026395815.1 Candidatus Pacearchaeota archaeon | reverse complement strand
AAGGGAGCATTCAAGAAAGCCGGATGAAATAAGGGATAAAATTGTGGAACTTATGGGGGATTTGCCTAGAATAGAATTATTTTCAAGGCAGACGGTAAGGGGGTGGGAATGCTGGGGAAATGAAACAACTAAATTTAATGGGGATAAAAATGGAGAATAACCCCCCGAAATCTTATGATAAAGTGGACTCTGAAGAAATTATTATAAAATTAAAGGAAATTTTAGCTTATTTCCAAAAACTAAAACAAGAGGTAGCGGATTTAAATGGCAGGTAAGAACTCACAAATACATCTTTTTCTTGAAACTGATGTGCTGCAATCCTTAAAGATTCAAGCCAGAAATTTAGAAATTCCCTTATCCAAACTTTGTCGTAAAAAGTTAGGAGAATGCTCCCAGCTAGATAGAATCGAGCTTAGGCTTGGGGAAATAGAAAAGAAATTAAATACTAAAATAAATTTAACAGGAGGTAAAAATGGTAAAAGAACTGCCGAAATTTAAAGGATATACTGTGGATGAAAGGCTTAAGCAATTCAGAAAAGTTGACAGGGAAAAGCCAAGTATAGATTTTGTAGACTTTAACTCCAAAAAAGGCAAAGAATTACTGGATGAAATGGGGGAAGAATAAAATTCTTCAGAATTAAATTTTTTTATTTCTTTTTATTAAATATCTTCAAAAAAAAAGCAATGCTTATTAATCAAAGATTATTCTAAAGAAATATGTGGGTGGTGTGACGGAAGATGAAAGAATTTTATTCTCAATTAGAGAAAGAACTTAAAATTAAATTTGGGGAAGATATCAAAGTTTGGGTCTGGGGGGAGATTTCTGATGTAAAAGGTTTTTATGGCACAGGTAAGGTCGGAAATAGTGTTGTTATATGGATTACTGAAAGACCTTCTTCAGCTAGATTTACTTTAAGAGCACATAGCTTTCCAGATAAAGTAGATGAATGGTTTTATGGAATGCTAAAAGAAGAATCTCTTGAAAATATCCACCTAACTGATTTTGTAAAAATAATGGCAGATTCGGGTATTTATCCTACACAAGAAGAATTAAAAATAAATGCAGAATGGATGAAAAAGGAAATTGAAAATCTTATGGAAGACAAGAAAAAATTAATAATTATAGCCAATACACGTAGAGTTGTAAATAGGATGAAAGAAAACTTACCCAATTATCAAATTATATACAAACCATTTTTTAAACATATTTTTAGATTCAACTCTAAAGAGAAAAGGGATAATCTCTTAAGAGAAATTTTGAGAGATGTTAAAATAATGGCAGATAATAAGTAAGATAAAAATTCTGTAAAAAAGTCAGTAAAAATAAGATTTATTTTACAAAGCCTCTCTAAGAATTTAGTTTTTAAAAGAATCCATCTCGACAATCCTTAAAAACTCCCTTAATCACAGAGGATTAACAGATTATGCCCTAACAAGGCATAAGGCAAAAAAACATCCCTTAATTATACCAAAAGTATATTACCTTCGGCGGGGGCATCTTTTATTCTCGAGATTTGAATAAAATTAATATTTCTCACTACAATAATTCTTATAAAACCCCTAGTTCAAGTTGTTTAACATGACAAGGGTGAGCTTCAAAGAGAGTGCACTTTATGCATCAAGGGGACTTTTTAATGCTATCTCAACCGAGAGGAATATTAAAATACAAATTGTAATCGGCGCTTTCATAATATTTCTTGGAGTTCTTTTGGGAATTTCAAAACTTTATCTGATAACAATTATCATAGTTTGTTTCTTAGTTGTTATACTAGAAATGTTCAATAGAGGATTTGAAAAACTCATAGATATGATCTCTCCTGAATACAACAAAGAAGCAGGAAAGATAAAAGATGCTATGGCAGGAGTGGTTTTAGCAACTTTCACATTAGCAATGATAGTCAGTTTGCTTGTTCTATTTGAACCTGTTATGAGAATGCTAGCCTTGCTATCAAAAAATTCTAGCTCTTTAGTTTTAATAACCGCGAATATTCTTTTGGTTTCAATAGTCCTTCTTACATATTATATAAAGAAAGCTAAGCAATAAAGGTAATCATTGCTTAATCCAGAACAAATCTTGCGTCAACAACAATAGCCTTATTCTTCTCAACAATAAGCGGATTAATGTCCAACTCTTTTATCTTCGGATATTTTTTAACAAGTCCGCATAACTTTAAAATATTTTTTTCAATTGCATCTAAACTCTGTCTCTCAAGTTTTATTTTAGTTTCCTTTATCAACTCTTTAGCATCTTTTTTATCTAAAGGACAAACCCTAAAAGAAATATTTTTCTTTTTCTCTACTCCTGTTCCTCCAAAGCCAAAAGCTATGACATGTCCAAAATCAGGATTCTCTTTCAAACCAAGCAGGAATTCTTTTCCTTTAATCTGCTTTTGAATAATAATTCCTTCACAATTTTTAATTTTTTTAAGAGAATTAAATATTCTTTCTGCTTGCTCATAATTTCTTATTCCAACTCTAACTCCATTAATAGATTTTTTGTGAATAATTTTTCTTCCAGAAGCTTTCATAACCCATGGGAACAGGATTTTTTTCATTGCTTTCTGAATGTCTTTGTTGTTTTTTGCATAAAATCTATCTACAACATCAAATCCCTCTTTTTCTAAAAAGTTCTCAGCCTCTTTCTCTGCAAATATTTTCATATTCAAAAAAAGAAATTTATTTATATATACCTTTCGAATAAATTAAATGAAAGAGATTGGCAGTTTTGTAAATCCTAAGAACATTGCCCTAATTGGAGCATCAGAATTAGAAGGCAAGGTAGGAAATGTTCTTATGAAAAAACTATTGAAGTTTAAAGGAGAAATCATTCCTATAAGCATAAAACATGAAAAGATCCTTGGAATAAAAGCATATCCTTCTGTTTTAGATTACAAAGAAAAAATAGACTTAGCCATAATTGCAATTCCTTCTGAAAATGTAAAGCAAGTTTTGGAAGAATGTGGAAAGAAAAAAATAAAGAATGTAATAATAATCAGCGCTGGTTTTTCTGAGATAGGAAATAATAAATTAGAAGAAGAAATAATCGAAATAAGCAAGAAATACAAAATAAATCTTTTAGGCCCTAATTGTTTTGGTGTTGCAAATCCATATCTGAATCTTGACACAACTTTTTCAAATCTAAGCGCAAAAAAAGGAAGTACAGCATTCATAAGCCAAAGCGGAGCATTATGGAGTTATGTTGCAGACATTTCACATTCAAAAAACCTTGGATTCTCTGCTTATATCAGTTTGGGAAATATGGCAGATTTGGAATTCAGCGATTTTATTGAATATTTTAACAAAGACAAAAGAACAAAAAAGATAATTCTTTATATTGAAAAATTGAAGCAAGGAAAAAGGTTTATAGAAGTTTGCAAAAAAAGCAGGAAAAAAATAATAGTAATAAAAGCAGGAAAAACAAAAAAAGGAAAAGAAGCAACAATAAGCCATACAGGAAGTTTAGCAACAGATTTTGAGATTTACAAAGGAGCATTCAAGCAAGCAGGGGTTGAATTAGTAGAGTCTTTTCCTGAGGCATTTAATATTCCAAAACAAAAGATAAAACCAAAAGGTAAAAAAATAACAATAGTAACAAATGCAGGAGGAGCAGGAGCGTTATTAACAGATTATTTAGTTGAAATGAAGTATGATGTTCAACCACCCATAGATCTAATAGGAACTGCTTTAGCAGAAGATTACAAAAAAACTTTTAATAAATTAAAAAAAGAAGACTCTGATTCAATTGTAGTTATTCTAACTCCTCAAGCAATGTCTCAGCCAGAAGAAACAGCAAAAGAAATTGTAAAACTTTCAAAATTCAAATCAGTAATAGCTGTTTTCTTAGGAGCAAAATCAATAACTAAGGCAAAAAAGATATTAAGCATGGAAAAGATTAAATGCTATACTTCTCTTCCCTAGCAACATGCAAAAAGAAAAAATAGGGAAAATAATGCAAATTTTGAAAGAGCATTATCCAAGCCATGAAAAGACAACACTTAATAGAATGAAAAATAAGCCAGATGCATTCAAGATATTAATTTCATGCTTGTTAAGCTTAAGAACGCAAGACAAGAACACAGAAATAGCATCAAACAGACTGTTTGCAGTTGCACAAACTCCAGAAGAAATTCTTACTTTATCCGATAAACGACTTGAAGAATTAATCTTTTCTTCTGGCCATTACAGAAAAAAAGCCAGAACATTAAAACATGTTTCAGAGGTTTTAATAAAAGAATTTAATGGAAAAGTTCCTGATAAAAAAGAAGAACTTTTAGGAATAAAGGGAATTGGTCCAAAAACAGCAAATATTGTTTTAGCATTTGCTTTTGGGCAAAATGTCTTGCCTATAGATACACATTGCCATAGAATTCCAAATCGGCTTGGTTGGGTAAAAACAACTAAGCCAGAAAACACAGAAAAAGCTCTTGAGGTTATTCTTCCAAAAGAGTTTTGGAGAGATTTTAATGCAATATTTGTTCAGTTTGGAAAAACAATATGTGTTCCCATCTCTCCAAAATGTTCTCAATGCCCAATACAAGGATATTGCCAAAAAATTAATGTTTCTAAACATAGATAACCAAACCTTTAAAAATCAAATTTTTCTATTCTTTTTATGAAAAGGTCAAGTAGAAGGTGGAAAAAGAAAAGACAAATGCGATGGAAGTGGCAGCGTAAAAGGCTTAAAAAAGAGAAGCGTAAAAGAAAATTAAGAAGAGAAAGAAGCAAATAAAAAGTAAAGAATAATTCTTCTCTACTAACATAATCTTTATAAGTTATATTGAAAACATCTTAATATGATCATGAAGATAAGGGAGGTTGACGGTCAAGGAACCGTAGGTGTCTTACCATGGTGAGCAGTATTTGGACAGAAAAATACCGTCCAAACAAATTCTCAGAACTTGTCGGTCAAGATAATACTATAAAGAGAGTTGAAGCCTTGACAAATTCTCTTAACATTCCGCATATGCTTTTTGCAGGTCCTGCTGGAACAGGAAAATCAACTCTTGCGCTCATAGTAGTAAAAGATTTATATAAAGAAAATTGGAAAGAAAATTATTTAGAATTGAACGCTTCTGATGAAAGGGGAATTAATGTAGTAAGAGAAAAGGTAAAGAATTTTGCAAGAACAAAGTCTCTTGGAGATGTTCCTTTCAAAATAATCTTTCTTGATGAAGCAGACGCTCTTACTCCTGAAGCTCAGCAGGCATTAAGAAGGACTATGGAGAATTTTTCTTCAACATGCAGGTTTATTTTATCGTGCAATTACTCAAGCAAAATAATAGACCCGATTCAATCAAGATGCGCAATCTTCAGGTTTAAATTGTTGGAAAAGAAAGACATTGAAAAAGTCATAAAAAAGATAGTTGAATCAGAGCATATGACAATAAAGCAAGAATCAATTGAAATATTGTACGAAGGCTGTGAAGGAGACTGCAGAAGATGCATTAACATTCTTCAATCAACAGCTTCAATTTCTCCTTCTATTACTCCTGAACTCGTTTCAACAATCATTTCAAATACAAAACCAAGAGACATAAGAGTTGTTTTAGATTATGCTCTTTCAGGAGATTTTCAAAAATCAAGAGAAAAACTTCTTGACATAATGCTTAGAGAAAGCATTTCAGGACAAGATGTTATAAAAGCAATTCAAAAAGAAATTTGGAACCTTCCTGTAGAACCTACAATTAAAGTTAAATTAACTGAAAAAACAGGAGAAGTTGAATTTAGAATGACTGAAGGAAGCGACCCTTTCATTCCATTGCAATCTCTGCTCGCAAGTTTTGTCCTTGCTGGTTTGGGTAAGGAGTAAAATGACGGGCAAACCAAAAGTTGGGTTGGGGGTAATTATCCAAAAAGAAGATAAAGTTTTGCTCTTAAAAAGAAAGGGGTCACATGGTGCCGGAGAATGGTCTTTTCCGGGAGGTCATTTAGAATTTTTTGAAACATTTGAAAGATGTGCAAAAAGAGAAACAAAAGAAGAGACAGGATTAGACGTTGAACTCGTTAAAAAAGACCCTATAGCAATAACAAATGATTTATTCAATGAAGAAAATAAACATTATATAACATTATACATGGAAGCAAGATACATTTCAGGAGAACCAAAAATCCTTGAATCAGAAAAATGTGAAGATATGGGGTGGTTTGATTGGAATAATCTACCAAGACCATTATTTCTTCCTATTCAAAATTTAATTAAACAAAAATATGTCCCATATCAAAAGATGAAATGAAAACTTGTTTGTACAGATTCCTAGGAGAATGCAAAGATTGCAAACCTGATTATAGTTCATTGCATCATCCAAACAATTTTGATTGTCCAAAACACCACGAAATTTCCTTTTTAGAATTCAACGTAGTTAAAGTAAGTTTAATGGAAAAAGTATATATAGAAATAGGAGAAATATTTGGGAAGGATGGAAAATTAAGTAAAAAAATATTGGAACAAAAAGTTAAAGAATTGGAAAAAGTATAATGAAAACAGATTTAACAGTTGCAGGATATATTTTTAGAAAAAATAGTTTAGACTTTAAACCAGAATTATTATTGATAAAGCATAAAAAATTAAGATTATGGCTCCCTGTGGGCGGACACATTAAAGCAAATAAAAATGAAACTCCTCCAGAAGCAATGATTAGAGAGGCAAGAGAAGAAGTTGGATTAGATATAATATTACTGGCTTATACTTCTGAATACTGTACTCTCAGTGAAGTAAGCAAATGTGCAATTCCTTTTTATTCAAATATCCATAATGTTGGAGACCATGATCATTATTGCCAGTTTTATATTTGTGAAGCAGGAGACCAAATAGTAAAATTAAATAAAAGAGAGATTTCATATTCAAAATGGTTTTCAAAAAGGAAACTGGGAGATGCTCCTTTTGTTATCGATAACAACAATCTTGCTTATCTTGCATTTAAAAAATATGAGGAAATAAAATATGCCATGGACAGAAAAATACAGACCAAAAAGCCTTGAAGAAATAAAAGGACAAGACGAAGCTGTCTTTAAAGTAAAAAATTTTATTGAAAATTTTGGAAAAGGTAAAAAAGCGCTTATTCTCTATGGTCCGCCAGGAACAGGCAAGACAACTGTTGCTTATGTAATAGCAAAAAAAATCAATTCAGAATTGTTTGAACTTAATGCAAGTGATTTAAGAAACAAAGAAATGTTGCTGAAAGTTTTGAGACCAGCAATAGAACAAAAATCGCTCAAGGAAGAAAATAAAATAATCCTTATAGACGAAGTTGATGGCATATCTGAAACAGATTACGGCGGTCTTTCAGAACTTTTGAGTTTAATTGATTCAAGTTCTTATCCTATGCTTATAACAGCTAATGATATTTGGGATAGAAAATTCAGTCAGCTAAGGAAAAAATGCGAACTTGTGCAGTTCAAGGAAATTGGTTATAGTGTAATAAAGGGAATTGCATTTGACATATTAAGAAAAGAAGGTTTATTTATTGAAAATGATTTTGTTACAGAACTTGCAATAAAAGCAAAGGGAGATTTAAGAGCAGCTATAAATGACTTGCAAACCTTGTCAAAAACAAAAGAGTATCTATCAATAGATTTAGATGAAAGAAACAAGGAAGTTGATATTTTTAATTCTCTAAGAAAAGTGTTCAAAGAAAAACCTTCAAATGAATTGCTAAGTATTTTTGATTCTGTTAACATGCCTATAGATGATATAATGCTGTGGTTAGAAGAAAATATTCCTGCAGAATACAGCGGGGAAGAACTTGCAAGAGCATATGAGATGCTAAGCAAAACAGATGTTTTTAAGGGAAGAATTTACAAACAGCAATACTGGAGATTTCTTGTTTATGAAAATATCTTTTTAAGTTACGGTATCTCTTGTTCAAAAAAGAATCCAAAATCTGGATTTACGAGTTATAAAAAACCTACAAGGATATTGCAAATTTGGCTTAATAATCAAAAGACAGCAAAAAAGAAATCTATTTGCGAAAAATATGCACACTATGTTCATGTAAGCCAAAAACGTGCAATGAATGAATTTCGAACTATAAAGCAAATATTAAAATCAAATCTAAATATACAAAAAGAACTCAAGCTTGATGAGGAAGAAATAGATTATTTAAACACCTAATCCAAAAATATCTAGTGATTGAGATTTTCTTCTTAGATGAAATTGTCCAAATCTCATCTTCTATAGCCTTTATCTTTTTCAATTTCATTAGGAATATCTAAATAAGTCCTTAGTTTTGGTTCTAATATGCCTGTTCTCTCCCAAGTAAATCCTTCTTTTTCTCTTCCAAAATGTCCATATGCTGCTGTTTTCTTGTAAATGGGTCTACGCAAATCCAATTCTTTTATAATTTCTGCTGGTTTGAGAGGAAATAAATCCCTAATTAAATTCTCAATCTCTTCTTCAGGAATTCTATTTGTTCCAGAGCAGTCTACATTTACTCCAACAGGCTTAGCAACTCCAATTGCATAAGCAATCTGTATTAATATTTCGTCAGCAATTCCAGCTGCCACAATATTTTTTGCAATATATCTTGCTGCATAAGCTCCACTTCTGTCAACTTTGCTTGGATCTTTTCCTGAAAAAGCTCCTCCGCCAACAGGAATTCCTCCACCATAAGCATCAACAATAGTCTTTCTTCCTGTTAATCCTGTATCTCCTTCTGGTCCTCCAATAACAAATTTTCCAGTGGCATTTATGTGAATTTTTGTATCTGCATCCATAAGTTTTCCACAAATAGGAGTTATAACAAAATCATAAATGTCTTTCTTAAGCTGCTCTTCTGAAATATTTTCTTTATGCTGCTGCGCAATAACAATCGCTTCTAATCTATTTGGTTTTCCAAGTCCATTATACTCTACAGTAACTTGGCTTTTTCCGTCTGGCCCTAAATTTTGGATTATTCCTGTTTTTCTGACATCAGCAAGTCTTTTTGATAGTTTATGTGCCAGCATTATAGGCATTGGCATAAGTTCTGGAGTTTCATTGCAAGCATATCCAAACATCATTCCTTGGTCTCCTGCTCCTTGCTCCTTATCTTCTTTTCCATTAACTCCTAAGGCAATATCTGGGCTTTGTCCATGAAGACTTACCCAAATGCCTGCATCTTCCCAATCCATTCCAAAATCAGGGTCAGTATAACCTATCTCCCTTAATGTTTCTCTTGCTATCTTTTGAACATCGCAAAAACCATTTGTTGTAACTTCTCCTGCAACATGCACGCTTCCAGTTGTTACAAGAGTTTCAATTGCAACTCTTGAGTATGGATCTTGTCTTATTAAATCATCAAGAATAGCATCAGAAATTTGGTCGCAAATCTTATCAGGATGCCCTTCTGTAACAGACTCAGATGTTATAAGTCTCTTTTTCATTTTACCTAAAAAAATAATTGGTATATAAATTTGATGGAGGAATAAAATATATGTTTAAATTATATTAAAATTTGAAAAAATTTTAAATTTTTTAATTTACCAAAAGCAAGGCTTTTTAAAGCCTCAAACAACTCATAAAATTATGAATAAGAGTATAGTAATGGCTGGAGGCAAGGGTGAAAGACTATGGCCCCTTACTGAACCAAGACCAAAACCAAATGTTTACATTGGTGGTAATAAAAGGATATTAGAATATATAGTAGACGGTTTAGTCGATGCTGGATTTTATGATATTCACATGGCTACCCAATACAGAAAAGATGATATAATGAGATATTTTGGCGATGGTTCTGCTTTTGTATACAATGGAGAACCATTAAAATTTGTTTATATTTATGATTTAAAAGATGAAATGAATGGGACTGCTGATTCTATCAGAAAAAGCCGAATATGGGTTGCAAATTTAAGAATAAAAGAGAAAAGAACAGGGATAGAAACTTACTTGAGTGGCGAAGAAAAACAAAGATTTATTCTAGAAAAATTTACAAAACAACCTCAGCATTGGGAAGTTTTGTCTTATGAAGAAGATTTTGAAAATGTTGTTGTTAGTTCAGGGGATGCTCTTACTAATATGGATTATCAAAAAATGATAGAGTTTCATAAAAAAAGCGGAGCCTTTGCTACAATTGCAACTGTAAAAGTTCCTTTAAAAAGATTAGAAGAATTAGGAAGCGTTTCAATTAACAAAGAAGGCATGATAAAAAAGTTTTATGAAAAAGAAAATCCAAAAAAATTGCCAGAAGACATACAGCAAAATCCACTTGCAAATGCAGGTATTTAT
Organism: Candidatus Pacearchaeota archaeon; assembly: GCA_026395815.1. GTDB lineage: Archaea > Nanobdellota > Nanobdellia > Pacearchaeales > GW2011-AR1 > RBG-13-33-26. The sequence continues at coordinate 15,691 of JAPLXZ010000009.1, read as the reverse complement.
ATTTTTGATAAAGGCATATTCAAGATGCTTAATAAAATGGAAAAAGTACTTGATTGGGGGCATGATTTCTTTCATAGGATAGATCTTCTTGTTAAGGAATTCCCTGAATATAAAGAAGAATTATCTAAAATATTCGCGTTTTCAGATAATAATCCTGAATTTTTTTGGGATGATATAGGAACAATTGATTCATACAGAAATGCTAATATGCGACTAATTGATGGAATTCCAAAAATAACTACTTTTTCAAGAAAAGTAAGAGAGCAAGAAAGCAATACTGTAAAGGGAACAGTAAAGCATTCTCTTTTAGGCGAAGGATGTGAAATATACGGAACAGTAGAAGATTGTGTGCTGGGCAATGATGTTTATGTAGGCAAGGATACTTATCTTAAGGGATGTGTGTTAAATACACAAGCGAAAGTGGGAAATAATCAAAATGGAGAGGGGTGGATAGTTGATAGACTTGCTGAGGTAAAAGAAGGAGCAAAGATTGGTAAGAATGTAGTTATAGGAAGAAATTCAACAATTCTGCCAAATGCCACAGTTATGAATGAAACAAAGATAGGTGCTGGAATGAATGTGGAAGAAGGAATAGAAGTAGAGGGTGAATTAAAAGTTTAATTATTCTTTATAAAATTTAATAACTTTGTATTATTCTAAAAAATAAAAATAGAATTTATCTTATTTTATCAACAACTTGCTGCTGCTGAACTAGAAGAACTTGTTCCGTTTCCAAATCCTGCTGCTGCTTGGCTTGTGCTTAACGTCTGGGTACATTCAGAAGGAACATTGTTAAAAGCATTGCAAATAACTCCTTTAATTGCTTCTGGACTTCTGCTTGCTTGAGATTGAACTCCATTTATTACTAAAGTTGGGGAACCTCCAATGTTCTTTGATTGAGCATTAGTCACCTCTGCATTATACAAGCTTTCTCCATCAGTCGTCATGCATGAATTTATCTTCGAAGCATCAATTCCAAGTTTAATAAATAAAGCATTTAGTTTAGGAGTAAGGCAAGTTGCATCTCCATTACAGCTTCCGATTGATGTATCCTCTGCAAATGCAGAAACATAATCCAAGAATTTAGTTGGATATTCTTTTTCAATGCATAACTGCCTCTCTGCTTCTAGCTTTTCATGCTCACCATGCATTGCACCGATTTGTCTTATCTTGAAATCAATCTTGTCTTTTAACAAGTTTACAACAGGAATCATTGCTTTTTCCATTTGCAATCCATAAGGACAATATGTAAATACATAAAGTTCTACGCTTGGTTTATCTGTTTTAGGAATATCTTGTGCTTTTTGTTCGGGTTGAGAAGATGATGTTTCAGATGAAAGAGGAAGCAAATTCATAGTGTAATAAGAACCATCTTTAGTAACATAGACGGGTAAATCATTATCCTGATATTTTATTGTGGCAAGGTACAAATCCCCATTATCTTTAATATCAACTAAGGTAACTTCAGAAGCTGCGACAGTATTTAGATATTTGATGAGATTCTCTGCGGCTTTTTCTTTTGATACAGTTTTTCCTGTAATCCCTCCTCCAAAAGTTCCTACAAGCAGTACAATCATCACAATTCCAAAAATGAAGGTTGAAAGAATCCAAGGATTTTCTCTTATTTTTTTTGTGATAGTATTTTTTTCTAAAACTTGGGGGTTTATATTGATTGGTATGTTTTCTGTTCCTTCTTCCATTTAAAAATTAAAGAAGGGGGGTTTAAAAATGTTATTGTAATCTAGCAATTTAATACAAAGAGTTAAAAAAGTGTTCAGCTATATTTTACCATGCCTTATGATATTATAATTGGAAGGGATGAATCTGACAAAAAACTTCTTGGAGATAAGGGTTTAATCTTTATTGGCAAGGGATATGTTAAAATGGGGCAATACACGTCTCTAAGCAATAGAATCTTTATGGATATTGCAAGGAGTCATGTTGTGCTTGTTGCTGGAAAAAGAGGTTCTGGAAAAAGTTATACGCTCGGGGTTATAGCAGAAGAAATTTCAAATTTACCAAAAGAAATAAGCCAAAATGTAGCTTCTCTAATTTTTGATACAATGGGTTTATACTGGACAATGAAATTTGAAAATGAAAAAGATAAAAAATTGCTACAAGAATGGAAATTAAAACCAAAAAATCTTCCTGTAAAAATTTTTGTGCCTTTTGGATATTATGATAGTTATTTAGAAAAAGGAATTCCAGCAGATGAAAAATTCGCTCTTGATATTAAAGAACTGACTGCTGAAGATTGGATCATCACCTTTGGATTGGACATAATAAATCCAATATCTATCTTAATTCAAAGAGCAATAAACACAACTAAAGAAAGAGAAAAGTTTGGAATTGAAGACATTCTCTCATTTATAGAAGATGATGAAAAAACAAATACAGAAATAAAAAATGCAGCAATGAGTTTATTTGAAGCAGCTAATGAATGGGGAATTTTTGCAAAGAGTGAAGAAGTAACACAAATAAAGGATTTGGTTAATGCAGGAATGACTTCTGTTTTGGATTTGAGTGTTTACAATTCAATTGGAGCATTTAATGTAAGGGCATTGGTTATCAGTTTAGTTTCAAGAAAAATTTTTAATCAGAGAATGGAAGCAAGAAAAAAAGAAGAAGTGGACACAGTTTCAAGAAATATCAATCTTTCTTTTATAACTGAAAGGAAAGAAAATCCATTAGTATGGATATTTATTGATGAAGCCCATGAATTCCTTCCATTGAATGATAAGACTGCTGCAACAGATGCATTAGTTCAGTTGTTAAGGGAAGGAAGGCAGCCAGGAATTTCATTAGTATTAGCAACACAGCAACCAGGACAGATTCATAAAGATGTCATGACCCAATCAGATATTGTAATCTCTCACAGAGTAACAAGCCAGCCAGATTTAGAAGCTTTGAATTACATAATGCAAAGTTATTTGCTTGAGGGAATAAGTAGATATATGGATGAGCTTCCTACACTAAAAGGAAGTGCAATAATCTTAGATGATAATTCAGAAAGGATTTATCCTATAAAAATTCGTCCAAGATTCACATGGCATGGTGGAGAAGCCCCAACTTCTGTATCTGTGGAAAAGAAATTGTAATGTTGTTAGCATGATTCATAAAATAAAAATGAGTTCATCTAATTTTACAATGTTAATTTCAAGTGATGTTCACAAGTTTAACTCAACATTTGTCTAAGTTAGCTCACAATTTAAAGACGCCAACAAACCCGGTTATCTATTAATTACTGATTAATCTCTGCGTAGCAGACAAATTCTATAATCAAACTTATATAATCTTAAAATCAACTCTTAATCTAACTCTATAAGGCGCAATTTCTCCTGCTCTTTTTACTTGCAAGATTTTTATTTTCTTTTTTGATTGCTTTGCTTTGCTTTTTATTTTTTCTACAACAGAATCAATCTCATCAGCATTACAGAAGTCATAATAATAAATCCTTGTTCCTCGTTTTCCTGTTTTTGACAATATAAATGCTTCTTTTAAAAAATCATCCTTTAATTGCGGGCGAGGCATGACTATCACATCAAATTTGTCTTTTAATTTTCCTGCAATCCTTTTGATGTCCCCTGGTATCATTTCAATTTTGTTTTTAACTTTATTCAACTCAATGTTCAATTTAGCGTATTTATTAGCTTCTCTGTTTATTTCGTTTGAGAAAATTTTTCTTGCTTTTGATTTTTTAGCTATAGCAATTGAAAAAGGAGCAACTCCGGCAAACATAACTAAGACCAAATCATTTTTCTTGATTTTTGATGCTATTTCTTTTCTTTCATTGCTTAAACGTGGAGAGAAATAAGTTTTATCTATGTTAAATCTAAAGACGCAATCATTTTCTCTATACAAAACTTCTTTAGTTTTTTCTCCTGCAATCCAAGATGTAGAAAGCTTTCTTAATCTGCCTTTTATTCTCTCTTTCTTCTCAAGGATTGTCTTAATGCTTTTTTGCTCTTTTAATACTCCTTCTGCAAATTTCTTTTTTTCTTTTAAATTAAAATCCTTAGGAAATCTCACTATGGCAATATTCCCAAGAACATCAAATGATTTTACAATTTTCATATTTTTCATAATAACAATAAACAAACAGAATTATTAAATCTTATTTATTCGTTACCCATTGCATTTGCGGTTCTACGAGCTTCTTGTTGTTCTACTCTTGAAGCTTCACTTTGAGCTGTTCTAATGTCATTGCCAAGATTCCACATCCAATGTCTAAACCCTTTGTTAAAGATTACAATCATAGAAGAAATGAAGAAGATTCCAACCATGATTATAAAAGCCATATTCAATCCAAAATCAACCTTCCCTGTTGCAAATCCAGAAATCATTTTATAACCAAGAATAATGGCAAAGAATATCCATAAAAAAACTTCCATCATTACTTTTGGAACGCTCATAGATTTAACCTTTTGATTTGAAAGAAACATAGCAGAGAAAAAAAGCATGAGCATAAATGGCACAATGAAAGTTAAAACAATTCCTAATGTTTCATAACTTTGCAGAACAGTAAAGACTTCTGCAGGAGTAAGATAAGCTGTAGCTAAAAATCCAGCAGGAAGTGCTATCAATGCTTGGAATACACCTTGTTCTGGAAATTTTGCAAAGCTAAGTGCACTCCATATTAATGCAGTTACCATAAACCAGAATAAATACTTGGTAATATTCGTATCTAAATTTCCACCTTCCCAATTTGTAAAGAAATCAGATAGGACACTCTGTCCTGTTGTTGGAGTTTGGGTAGCCAAGCCTGTTTTATTAACAAATCCCAATAAAAATGCTAATACCAAGAATACTGCAATTAAAAGAAATGTAAAAGTCCTATCATTGAATAAGGATATATGCTTGAATCTTTTTCGTGTAGAATGTTTAACTTTCTTCTTTCCGCCTCGTCTCTTTTTCATAATTGATAAACAGCTTTATTATTTATAAATGTTTTTACTAAAAATCATTCATATCTTATCTAAAGTTTTCAAAGCAAATAGAAATTTATAAAAAGCAGATTACTATTAATCCCTTATGGATTCACTTAGTGATATGCTTAACAGCATAGACCAATCAACAGTCATATTATTCGTTGTTTTCATAGTTGCATTTGCTGTTTTATTTTTTGCTCTTTTAAAATTTTTCAAGCAAAATCGGGCAATCGCAGGAATTATTGCAGTAGCTCTATCTTTTCTTATAGTTTATGGAATGAGCAAAATGGATTTAAGTTTAGAGGGATTTTTTTCTGAAATAGGCATATCTGGAGAATTATTATCAGTTATTCTGCCGATTATTGGAATTTTCGTTGCAATATTAATTATAATAAATTTAGCAAAAAATTCTCTACTTGTTTTTGGAGTCTTGTTAATATTTCTCAGTTTTTTCGCTTACGAAGATCAAATAGTGCTTATAGTTATAGGTTGTATTTTAATATTTGTAAGATACTTAATTCCAAAAGGAAAATGGGAGATGAAGAAAAAGAGTGACAAAAGAATATGGGGCGGTGACAGAGAATAATAAGAATATAATCAAAAAATATAAAATTCTTTAAAGCCACTTATCCAATGCTTTTTGCTTATTCTTTTCTATTATATCTCTAAGTCTTTCAAGCTGTTTATTTACTCTTTCTTCAGAAAAATCATGCTCTTCAACTAATATTTGTTTGATTTTTTTCTCATTTATTTTTCCAAATTCAAGATTAGCATTTGACGTCTTTGGCTTATGAAAGAGTTCAAAAATTTCTTTCCAATCAAACCTATCTTCTTCAGGTAAATTCATAAGCTGTTCTTCAACACTATCAAAAATTAAAACTGGCTGTTTGTATTTTCTAACAATTTGTAATGCTTTTTTTTGTCCAATCCCAGGAATTCCTTTAGGATTATAATCTGTCCCAACAAGTATTCCAAGACAAATTAGTTGATCAAGATTTATTTCGAGTAAATTAAAAACTCTTTCAAGTTCTATAATCTCTGGTTTGATTTCTACCCACCCACTAATAGTCTTTCTTTTTCTTGCAAGAGTTAAATTTCTAATGAGTTTAGGCGCGCCAAAAAGCAGGCTATCATAATCTTGGCTTGCACTTGCATAAACTTCTTCTTTAATTCTGCACAAAAATGCTGCTTCTGATTCTCCTTCACTAGGAGCCTGAACAACTGCAATCCCCATTGCTTCTAAGAGTTCTTTGCTTTCCTTAATCATTTCTTCATTAAGTCTTACCAATTGGCTTCCATATCTCTTCATGCCTTCAAAATCTTCGCTTTGCTTTGCAATTTCATACTTCTCTTTTGCGATTTCTCTCCCTTCATTTCTCTTCTCAAAAGTCTTAAATTTTTTTTCTGGAGGAATTCCATCAAAAACATAAACAAGCTTTAATCCTTCTTCAATAAGAGCTATGTTTCTGTAAAAAAGTCCCGATAAATGGCTTGTAACTCTTTTCTTATTATCCATCAAAGGAGTTCCGTCCATTTGCCTTATTGTAGTGAGAAATTGGTATATTGTATTAAACGCATCAACGCTGATAGTTTTTCCTCTTAAATCTGAAAGTTCAATTTCTCTTCTTGGAATTATTTCGCGTATGTTCAATCCCATGTCTCAATATCTCCCATGTTATTTTAACGAATAAGAAATATAAATAGTTTATCTATTATTCATCAAGAAAGCCTAGCCTGTTTTTCTAAGGAAGCCTTTCTCATTTTCATAAGACTATTCCATAATTCAATCTTCCCCCAATCACCACCAAACCTATGATAAACTGCTTCAGCTATTCCAATTCCTATGCTTCCTGAAGGGTCTTCATTTGGATTGTATTCATGATAAAGTTCAAATAACTTTTCATCGCCTTGTGTTATAGTGAATGTATTCATAAAAAAGCATTGAAAAAAAGGTATTTAAGGTTTGCTATATGCTTACTTTTAAATAATTAAGTTCCCTTTTGCTAACATGAAAATTAAGTTCATTCCAGTAGATTATGACTATTTTGATTTTGAAGGCAGGAATTATGTAAAGATAATTGGCAGAGATGAAAAAGGAAAAAGAGTATGTATAATTGATACTTGTCCTGCATATTTTTGGGCAATACTAAAAAATAATACGAGTCAAATTGAGATAAAAAAATTGCTTGAAAAGATAAACAAAATAGAACTGGATGTAAAAGGAAGAAAAACAAAGGTTGAAAAGACCGAAGTTCATGAAAAGAATTTTCTTGGGAAAAAGGTAAAGGCAATAAAAATATTCGCAACAAACTATAAGGATATGCATGATATAGCAGGTAATTTAGGCATGCCTGAAATAGAAAAAAGAAGAGGCTATGATTTAGGATTTATAACTCATTATATTATAGAAAAAAAGCTTAATCCGTTATGCTGGTATGAAATAACAGGAGAAATTTTAGAAAATTCCCAAGAGTTTAAGGGAATTGATAACTCTTTGGATGTAGATTTATGTTTAAAAGTAGATTCATTAGTTCCTATAAAAGAAGAAAATTTTTCTCCTAAGATTCTTGCATTCGATATTGAAGCTGATGAATTTAGAATAGGAGAAGGAGAAATTCTAATGATTTCTTTTGTTTCAGATAATTTCAAGAAAGTCATAACCTGGAAAAAAAGAAAAGAACAATTTGAGAATGTTGAGTATGTCAAAGATGAAGCAGAGCTTTTAGAAAAATTTGCAGAGATAATAAAAAAGATTTCTCCTGATTTTTTAACAGGATATTTTTCAGATGGATTTGATCTTCCTTATTTGAAAGCAAGAGCTGAGAAAAATAAAGTAAGCTTGAATATTGGGTTAGATGGGAGCCAGCCAAAATTCTCTCGGGGAATATTCACAACAGGAAGAATTAACGGAATTGTTCATGTAGACTTGTTAAGATTTATCCAAACAGCTTATTCGCAATACATGCAATCAGAAACTCTTTCCTTAAATGAAGTTGCAAATGAGTTTTTAGGAGAATCGAAAAAAAAGTTTGAGTTTAAACATTCATCAAAAATCAATGGAGATGAATGGGGAAGATACTTTGAATATAATCTTCAGGATTCTATTTTAACTTTCAAGCTCTTTGAAAAATTTTGGCCAGACTTGCTTGAGTTTACAAGGATAATGCAAGAGCCAATTTTTGATGTATCAAGAAACGGGATGTCTGCAAATGTAGAAGATTATATTTTGCACAATCTTGAGAAGTTTAATGAAATTCCTGAAAAGCATCCAACTTATGATGAAATAGGAGAAAGAAGAAAAAGAGAAAAGTATGAAGGAGCATTTGTATTTCAACCTTCTCCTGGACTATACGAAAATTTAACTTCCTTTGATTTTACAAGCAGTTATGGAAGCGTTATTGTAACTTATAATTTATCAAGGTCAACATTCTTAGAAAAACCAAATAAAAGTTCATACAGCATTGAAGCACTTGATAAAAAATTATATTTTTCTAAAACTTCTGGATTCTTCCCGCAAATGCTAAAAGATATAATAGAAAAAAGAAAGAAATACAAAGAAGAATTAAAGAAAAAATTTGATGTTATAAAAAAGGCAAGAAGCAATGCATTTAAGCTTTTGGCAAATGCGTCTTATGGTTATCAAGGCTTTTTTGGGGCTAGGTATTATTGCATGGAAGCTGCTGCTGCAACAGCTGCATTTGCAAGAAAAGCAATAAAAGAAGCGATTGAAACAACAGACAAGGAGGGATTTAAGGTTATTTATGCAGATACAGATGGTTTTGCTTTCTTGCTAAATAAAAAAACTAAAGAAGAAACTAAACAATTCTTAAAAAAATTAAATTCAAAATTGCCTGGCATAATGGAACTTGAACTAGAAGATTTCTACAAAAGAGGAATTTGGGTTACAAAAAGAACAGGAGAGTTTGGAGCAAAGAAAAAATATGCTTTGATAAATGAAGAAGGGAAATTGAAAATAAGGGGTTTTGAAACAGTAAGAAGAGACTGGTGTAGTTTAGCAAGAGAGATTCAAAACAATGTGTTGTTGATGATATTAAAGCAAGGAGATGAAAAAGAAGCTTTAGAATACATAAAAAAAATTGTAAAAGAAGTAAAAGAAAGAAAAATTGATTTGAAGAAAATGACAATCAGAACTCAGATGAAAAAACCATTGAGCGAATATAAATCAATTACTCCTCACATAGTTGCTGCAAGAAAAATGCAGGAAAGAGAAATGCCTCTCAAGGCAGGAAGTTTGATAGAATATTATATCGCAGAAACAAAATCTGAAACCAAAACAAAACTAATAAGAGATAAAGTCAAATTAATTGATGAAAAAGGGGAATATAATATTGAATATTATTTAAGACATCAGATACTTCCTGCAGTTGAAAATATCCTGCAAGTTTTTAAGATTAATATAAATGAGATATTAGACGGAAAAAAACAAACTACATTAGGGGAATTTTAAAGATTAAATGAGAAAAAACTACGAACCAAAACCACTTTTTCTTGAAAGAATGAAAGAGCTTCTTGGAAAAGATTTTGATTCTTATCTTGAAATTTTAAAAAAAGAACCAGTTCGTTCTCTTCGTTGCAATACCTTAAAAATTTCTCCAGAAAGTTTAAAAAAAAGACTTGAAGAAAAAGGGTGGAAGATTAAAATTCCTTTTGAAGATTTTCCAGAGATTATGATTGTTGATTCAGATTTATTGCCAGGAGAGTTAGGAAGAGCATTAGAACATGTTTTAGGTTATTATTACATTCAGGAAATTGCAAGCATGTTACCTGTTTTAATTTTAAATCCAAAACCAAACGAAAAGGTTCTTGATTTATGCGCAGCTCCAGGAAGCAAAACAACTCAAATTGGGGCAAGGATGGAAAATTCTGGAATACTAATTGCAAATGAGGTTAAATTTGGAAGATTAAAGGTTCTAAGCAGTAATTTAGAAAGATGCGGAGTAATCAACGCGGTTATTACAAGAAAAGATGGAATAGCATTATGCAAAAAGTTCGAAAAACAAAACTACTTCTTTGATAAAATTCTTCTTGATGCTCCTTGTTCAGGAGAAGGAACAATAAGAAGTGTTCCAAAAGGCTTAGAAATGTGGAATGCAAAAACAATACAAAACCTTTCAAAACTGCAAAAATCTCTTATTGCTTCTGCAATAAGTATACTAAAACCAAAAGGAGAACTTGTCTATAGCACATGCACTCATGCTCCGGAAGAAAATGAAGAAGTTATTGATTTTGCTTTAAGGAATTTTTATGTCAAGGTTGAAAAAATAAATCTGCCTGTAAAAACTCGTCAAGGAATAACAAATTGGAAAGAAAAATCTTATTCCCCTAATGTAAAACTCTCATGCAGAATTTATCCGCAAGACGCAGATACCGAGGGATTCTTCATTGCTAAAATAAAAAAGACAAAATGACAAAGACAAAATTAATCAAGAATGAAGGATGCCAAGTAGAAGGTTTTTTTATTGCTAAGATAAGGAAGGTTAAATGAAAAAAGAAAAACTTTCAACAGAAGTAACGTATATTAAATGTCCAGATAAAGATTGTCAACTTTGGTATGATAATAGGATTAGATGTGAATATGATTGTCCTCAGAGAAATGAATTAAAAAAATTGATAAAATGCTGGTTATGTGGAGGAATAATTAAACTGCCAATAAATCATTTTGCAATGTGTAGACTTGAACATCAATGTTCTAATGGAAGCAGTCCTTTTATATTAGAACCAGGAACAATTGTAATAACCAGAGAGGACATAACATAAAACAAAAAAGATAATCTATACGATATCAAGAATAATCTAGATTGTAATTGGAGTTTTTATTTTGACATGGACAGGTTTATTTCGATTTTATTTTGATTCAAAAAATCTTTTATAAAGTTCAGAAGCAGCATACTCATCTCCAGGACAAATTATTTCAACAATGCTATGACAAGAAGCACAAGGTGTTCCTACCCAAATTTCAGGAGTTCCTTTTGATTTAGGATTATCTATATATTCTTCTCCACTATACCACAATTCATGTATGTTCTGACTGTAAAATTGTCCGCATACTTGATGGCAGATTCCTTCTTGTTTCTTATTTTTTAAGGCCAAATTTCTTAAAGTCCTGACAAAATGAGGATCAGAACCCTGAACATCTCCCCCATCAATAGCAACTCCAAGTCCTATTTTTCCAGCGCTATTAAAATCCATTAAATCAGCATCTTTTCCATAAGGAGCAATAGTAACATCTCCAACTATAACCCTTGATTGAAAATACATATTAGCTTTCTCTACAACAGATATTTTTTTCCTTTCTGTTTTTTCTTGTTTTTCAAACAGTTTTTCCAAAAATATTTTAAAAAAGGGTCCTTTCCTGCCTGTAGGAGCAGGGTCATAAATCTCTTCATTATCAGTAATCCAGGCAATTGACGTGTATTCTGGTTTCTCTATTCTTGTAATTGCATCTATTGCTGAAAAAACACTTGTTCGATTATCATGTCCATATCCAACAAGAAGATTCCAGTCATATTCACTAACAGGAATCATATCATTGCGAGGAACAGCCCAAAGTTGTGTGTTTGCAAAATCATCTGGGCTTTCAAATTCAAGTCCTGCTAAAATGTCTGGGATACTTGAAAAGCCAGTTATTATTTCCAAAGATTTTTCAGGAGAAAAAGCATCTTCTACTTCTTTTTTTTCAGAATAATCTACGTGGACAGAATTTACCCCAACAATACCAAGAAACTGAATTTCCTTTCTAGAACCATTTTTCTGAATAGTATATCCTACAACATCTACAGGTTGTCCAACCCAATGAGGAACTACAATCCCCCCATGAGGAATTGTTGATAATCTCACACCAAGATAATTATAGATTTCATCATAATCCCAAGCTATTCTTAAGGGGCGGGGTTTTACCTTCAAGCATGGAGAATCTGCATGAGAAACTATAAGATGAAATCCCTCTGTTATTTTTCTTTCTCCTTCTCTTACAACAAGCATGCTTGATTTTTGCCAGGGGTCCTGATAAAAGTATTTGTCGGTTTTAAATGGTTTATCGTCAAGAATCTCTTTTTTCTCAAAACCTAACTCAGAAATCCAATTGCTAATATAATTAACAGCCTGAAAAGCAAGTCTTGATTCTGCCTGAAAATCAATAATTTTATCAACTCTTTTTTCTACTTCACCAATCTGTTTTTTATTTAAACATTTAAGAGAGGGAAAAATTCTTTCTGCATCGAGATTCAAAGAGTCTTCAAAGGTACCATTCGGAACTTTTATTTTACCCATCTATTTTTAAAAATTGTAATTGTTTTATAAGCATTCATTCATTACAAAATATATATAAATTTTAGAATATTTATTTGAAAGATAATAAAATAAAAAGTTTAGAAAGATTAAAATGATTCCAATTAAATTTTTCAATCCGCAAGAAAAGCAAGAATTGCTTAAACATTTAAAAGAACAATTTGGAGTAAATGAAATTCCTTGGAATTTGGCAAAATGGGGTAAGGAAAGAATTATCATTCTTCCAAAAGAAATTTCAAAAAAAGAAATAGAATCTATTGATGATGCAGGAAGAGTAGAAAATATAGGTTTGTATTTTGCAAAAGAAGATATCGATGGAGTAAGACTAAGCATTGAAGGAAGCAATTTGTTAAAGAATCAGATTACAAAGAATATATTTGAAATGGATGAAAAACAGCTTAAAAACTGGATGCTGGGACAGCAGTTAGATGTTCCTACAGAAAAAAGAGGATTTCTTGTTATGAAATATAAAGATGATTTTCTTGGAACAGGAAAAGCTTCTGAGAATAGAATTACAAATTTTGTTCCAAAATCAAGAAGGCTTAAAAGCAAAGAGATTTAGATATGAACATGAACCAAAAAGAAAAACAAAATGCAATAAAGGCAGGAGAAATTGCATCTCAGGTTAAGCAATTTGCAAAATCTTTTATAAAAGCAGATATGCCTCTTTTGGAAATTGCTGAAAAGATCGAATCGCAAATAATAAAGTTGGGAGGAAAGCCGGCATTTCCTGTAAATTTAAGTATAAACGAAATTGCTGCTCACTATACTCCTTCTTATAATGATTTAACAGTTGCTAAAGGATTATTAAAAGTTGATTTTGGAGTTCATATTGATGGTTTCATTGCTGATGTTGCTTTTTCACTTGATTTAGAGAATAATGAAGAAAATAAAAAATTAATAAAAGCAAGTGAAAAAGCCTTGAAAAATGCTGTTCAAAAAACAAAACTTGGAATTCCTATAGGAGAAATAGGAAAAGCAATTCAGGATTCTATTGAAAGTGAAGGATTTTCTCCTATAATAAATTTGTCAGGGCATGAGATGCAGAAATATGAATTGCATGCTGGAATTACAATACCAAATATCGACAATAAAAAGACAGAAAAATTGCAAAAAGGATTGTATGCAATAGAACCCTTTGTAACTACAGGAACAGGAAAAGTTTATGATGGAAAACCTTCTGGGATTTATTCTTTAATAGACAGCAAGAATGTAAGAAATCCAAGTGCAAGAGAAGTTTTGAATTTTGTAGAAGAAGAATATCAAACTCTTCCATTTTGTTCAAGATGGATTGTAAAGAAATTTGGAATAAAATCTCTCTTTGCTTTAAAACAACTAGAAGACAACAGAAATTTAAATCATTTTCAACATCTGATAGAAGCATCTCATAATAAAGTAAGCCAGTCAGAAGAAACAATTCTTGTAGATGATAAAATAACAATTACAACAGAATAAATCAACAAGACTTAATTGCTCTTCTTAACCTTCTTGAACATCTTGGACAATAACTATAATATAATCCCTTGCATTTATCTGTAAAATTAATATACAAATTTTTTGTAAGAAAATTATATCTAATCCATCTTCCTGGTTTTTCATTAATTCTTATAGCTCTACAACTTTCACACATTGCTAAAAGCTCTAATATTCTCATAATTAATTTCAGATTAACTTAAGATAGGATTACATTTATTTCTAATTAAATTAACTATCCCTGTTTCATTAATACCTAAGCTTTCAAATCTATAATAATCTAATATAAGAGGGGTTACTAATTTTTCTTTTGTCTTATAAGACAGTTCAAATAATTTTTCATAAGTAGTATCTTTCATTTTATTTTAACTGTTTTCATTTTTCTCCTCACAGTATTTCCTTACTTCTTCCATTGCCATTTTATAATGTTTAGGGCAATAACCATGGGTTAATATTTTTCCTTTTGTGAATTCATCATATAATTGTGGATTTTCACTTCTTCCAAGCCATATACTTTCACTTTTAATAAACAAAAATATATCTATCCTTATTTGGTCACATAAACAGCAAGCACCAATAAATTCAGGTTCATCCAAAAATGTTCTGTTTTCCATGTTTAATTCCTCAATAAACTATATTGGTTCTTTAATTCTTGAGATTTCTTCTTGAAAGTTTCAGTGCATTCAGGACAATAATCATCAGTAATATTATGAGTTCTTACCATCTCATCGTAAGTTGAATAAGAATCTCTATCAAACCATTCTCCGTCTACTCTTATTCTTTCACATCCACGGCACATAGTCAATAAATTATTTTTCATCGTAGAATTTGAATAATCAGCATTTAAAAAACTTCCTTACCCAAGATATGTATTATCTGTTGGGATTGCTGCTTTAGCAGATTTTAGATAATTTTCTTCAATTTTTTTGTATACATCAATTGTCATCTTAGTGACGCTTGGCTTAATTCTCTTTAATGCTTCTTCAAAATGTGTTTTCTCAACTTGTTTTGAATTAATATCCTTTCTTAAAGCAAACAATGCAGCTTCTCTTGCTACAGCTTCCAAATCAGCTCCTGTATATCCATCTGTTTTCTTTGCAAATTCTTTTAATAATTCTCCTTTTTCTTTTTCAGTCAGAAGTTTTTTGCCGTCGCCAAGAGGCATTTTCTTTGTATGTATACCTAAAATGTTTAATCTTCCATCTTCTTCAGGGGCATTAACAAGCAAGATTTTATCAAATCTTCCTGGTCTTAATAATGCAGGATCAAGCATATCTGGACGATTAGTTGCTCCTATAACAATAACATCATTCAAGTCTTCTAATCCATCCATTTCTGCAAGCAATTGATTCAAAACTCTTTCAGTCACCTTTGTTCCAATTTCTGCTCCTCTTCTGCCTGCTAAAGAATCAATTTCATCAAAGAAAATAACACATGGGGCAACTTGTCTTGCTCTTTCAAAAATTTTTCTCATTCCTTCTTCACTTTTTCCTACCCACATACTTAGCAAACTTGGACCTTTAATCTGTATAAAATTAGCTTCTGATTCTTTTGCAACTGCTTTTGCCAGCATTGTTTTTCCCGTTCCGGGAGGTCCATAAAGTAATATTCCTCTAGGCGGTCTTATCCCCATTCTGATAAAGTTTTCAGGGTGTTTTATGGGCCATTCAACCGCTTCCTGCAGTTCTTGTTTAACCTTATCTAAACCGCCAACATCATCCCAGCCGATATTAGGAGTTTCCACAAGCACTTCTCTCATGGCAGAAGGGCGGACAACTTTTAGAGCATCCATAAAATCTTTCTTTGTAACTCTTAATCCTTCTAAAATTTCCTTAGGAATTTCTTCTTCATCTTTCAAATTCATCTTAGGCAAGTTCTTTCTTAGCACAGCCATAGCAGCTTCCTTGGCCAAAGCCGAGAGATCAGCTCCAACAAATCCATGAGTTATATTGGCAAGTTCCTCCAAGTCCACGTCCTTGTCA
>JAPLXZ010000008.1 GCA_026395815.1 Candidatus Pacearchaeota archaeon | reverse complement strand
TTAATAGGGGCCATACCTTAGATATTCAATATTGTGAAGGACAACATTATCCCCCGGAATGTTGGGACCCAAAATGGGTTAAAAGATTTGATAATCCTGTAAAAGCAATGGCTTATTTCAAGGTGCATGTACACGATTCTTATTACACAAAAGAAGAAATAATTGAATCTTTCTTAAGGAATTTTCCAAGTGAAGAAACTAATCTTGAAAAGTTCCTTGCACAAACCTCACCTAAGTGCACACCAACTGTTGAAGAGGACTGGGGTCCCTTTGGAAAACATCCACATCTAAAAGATGGTCCTATTGGCCCTCACCCTAATAAAAAATACTGATTTTTCTCATCTTTTTCGCTATCTTTCAAAGATTTTCATCTAAAACAAGATTTATGAGGAAAAACTTCGTACAACCTATATTGCCACTACTCAGAACAACGAAATAATGAGAAGTCACTTTAAAGTCTTTACACTTTTTTTTATAGTCTACGATCAATTTAATATTAATGATTAAAAAATGCAAAAATTGTGGTGAAGAAATAGAACATGAAGCAAAAGGTTTTTGTCACAAATGTTATGTTAAACTTGTTTGGAAACCAAAGGAAAAAGAATGCAAAAGGTGTAAGAGAATACTCCCCCTAAAAGCAAAAGGGTTATGTGGGGGATGTTATAATACTATTTTTATGTTAGAAGCAACAAAAGCTCGCAATCATAGGATAAGACATAACATAAGTGTTGAATTGTATAATGAAATAACAAAAAAATGTGCAGTTTGTAAATTTAACAAAATTGTAGACTTGCATCACTTAGACGAAAACAAATCTAACAATTCAAGGGAAAATTTAGTTGGACTTTGCCCCAATCATCACAAAATGTTTCATGATTTAAGATACAGAAATGAAATTGCTCAGCAACTAAGAGAAAAGGGATTTAATTTTAAGGAAGAGGGCAAATGGAATTTTAAACTATGAAGTAATTTTTCATAACAATTATAAATAAGTTCGTACAATCTTTCTTATGAAAAAAGAAGAATTTCTCGAAAAGATTCGAATTGAATTAAAGATATCAAAGAATTCAAATTATACAATCAGAAATTACCTTAGAGCTAATTCAGAATTGTTAGAGTTTTGTGGAAAATCTCCTGATAATGTAACAGAAGATGATGTTAAATCTTTTATGGCTATGAAATTAACAGATCAAGCTTCTTCAACAATTATAGTTTTTTTGTCTGCGCTTAGATTTGCTTATTCAAATATTCTAAAAAAAGATGTGACTCTTGGAATTAAACGTCCAAAGAGAGAAAGGAAAATCCCTGCGGTTTTGACAAAAGATGAAGTGATAAGACTAATTAATGCACTTCCAAATAAAAAAAGTAAGTTAATGATTAGTTTAATCTATGCTTGCGGATTTCGAATTTCAGAATTGCTCAATCTGAAAGTAAATGATTTGAATTTTGAAGAAATGACTGGTTATGTTAGGCAGGCAAAAGGAAAAAAAGACCGGGTTTTTAATATCCCCAAATTTTTGCTAAAATCCTTGAAAAAGCAAGTTCTAAATCAACAAGAATCTAATCAAGAATACCTTTTTACAGGTCCAAATGGCAAATTAACAGACAGGAATCTTCAAAAGATAGTAAGAATTGCAACAAAAAAAGCAGGAATTGAAAAAGAAGTCCATCCACATACACTAAGACACAGTTTTGCAACACACTTATTAGAAAATGGAGTAGACATAAGAAAAATTCAAGAACTATTAGGACATGCAGATTTATCCACAACCCAAATTTACACTCACATTTCTACAGAAGAATTAAAGAAGATTCCTTCTCCGATAGATGAGTTAATGAAAACATGAAAGAAAGAAATCAAACTTTAAGAAAAGGAATTCAGAACAGATTAAGGAATTAATTTTAATTCTAATAGCAACAAAACAGCTGTCCCAACAATAAGTAAAAAGATTAAGATTCCTATCAAAATCATCCTAAGTCTTTTTTCTTTTTTACTTCCTTTCATCAAACTTTTAGACTTATTTTCCCATTCTTTTTTGTGTACTAAACCAAGAATAGCAAATATTGCGCCCATAATCCAAAGAACCAAGTTTTCCATAACAATTCCAATAGGAGTCCAAATAAGCCCTATAATAAACAGAGAATAATAATCTGGCTTAAGATTTTTCTTACTCTTAATTACAAGCCAAGCAATACCACCAAGAAGAATTATTAAGGCTCCTATACCCCAAAATAACAAAGAAGTTTTATCAACCATATATAACTATTTATTTTATTATTTTTATATCTTTCTTTATCTTTGATTTTTAGTCTGGTTGAGGATATTCATAGTTTTTGTTTTCGTAATTTCTTAAAGCGATTTTTTCATCATCAATCTTTAGAACATATTGCGGGAGAAGAGGAATTTTTCCCCCTCCACCAGGCGCATCTATAACAAAATGTGGAACGCATAATCCAGAAGTATGTCCTCTTAATCCTTCGATTATTTCAAGCCCTTTTTCTACTCTTGTCCTAAAATGTTTTGTTCCTTTAATTGTATCTGCTTGATAAATATAGTAGGGTCTTACTCTCATTTTAACGAGTTTTTGCATCAATTCCTTCATTATTCCAACAGAATCATTAACTCCTTTTAATAAAACAGTCTGACATCCAAGAGGAATTCCTGCATCAGCAAGCATAGTACAAGCCTTTTTGCTTTCTTCAGTAATTTCATTAGGATGGTTAAAATGGGTATTTATCCAAATTGGGTGGTATTTTTTTAACATATTGCATAATTCAGAATTAATTTTTTGGGGTAATGCACATGGAACTCTTGTTCCAATTCTTATTATTTCAACATGAGGAATCTCTCGCGTACTCTTTAAAATTTTTTCTAAATCTCCATTTGGCAACATTAATGGATCTCCTCCAGAGAGCAATACATCTCTTATTTCTTCATGTTCTTTAATATAATCAATTCCTTCTTTGATTTCATCCCAACTTATTTGTTTCCTTAAATCTCCAACTTTTCTTTTTCTAGTGCAAAATCGACAATACATTGCACATTGATTCGATACTTGCAGAACAAGCCTGTCAGGATATCTATGGATTATAGTTTTTGGAACGCTCCCCTCAATTTTAGATTCTTCATTTAATGGATCCTCTTCTCCTAAATAATCTAAAAGCTCTTCTGGAGAGGGCATGCATTGTTTGTAAATACCATCCCCTCTTTCTTTAATCAAAGAAAAATAATATCTTGGAATTCTAATAGGGTATTTATTACAAATTTCTTTAACCTTTTTCTTCGACAATCCAGAAATTTCTACAATTTCATTTAAAGAAACAAGTCCCTCTAAATTTAAAGGATTGGGTGGTTCATCATCACTTTTTTCAGATGAAGAGTCGCTGCGGTTCATGGTTTAATCTTTTGGATGTGTTGATTAAAAACCGAGAGTATATAAGTTTTTTGTTTAATTTTTCTGTAATAAATTTAAATATCTATGTTCTTATAAATCGGTATGGATGAAAAAGAAAGACTAATAAAAGAGAATGAAGAACTGAAAAAAGAAATTGAAAAACTAAAGTCTATAAAGATAAATCAAAAAAATTCAATGATAAAAAAAGCATCACAAGGAAAAAGTATGTCAAGAGCACCATTTGGTTATAGAATAGTCGATAGCAAGTTGATTCTAACAGAAAATTTCAGAGAAGTTGAAGAAATTTTTGAAGAATTTTTAAAAGAAAATATAAGCTTAAGAAAACTTGCTGAAAAACATCATTTTTCTGTAAATGGATTAAAAAAAATTCTTACAAATTTTACCTATATAGGAAAGATAAAATTCAATAATCAGATTCATGAAGGAAATCATCAGCCAATTATTTCTTCAACCCTGTTCAATCATGTTCAGAATAAATTAGAAAGATTAGGGATAAAATAGTTAATTGATAACCTATTATTTTAAAAATAAATTAATTCCCTCAAAATTATGAAGAAGAAAGAATATCCTTTATACTTTGGACACCCGATAAATTTTTATAACACTCCAAAAGAAAGTGAATTAATAAGCATTATTAAAAGAGAATTTCCTCATTTTGTTGTTGAAAATCCTAATCAACCAAATCATGATGAATCTTATCACAAATGGAAAGAAGAAAAAGGAAATGGAATGGCATATTTCTATGAAGTGGTTTTACCAAGAATGTATGCAGGAGTTTTCTTATCATTTGAAGATGGAAAATTTGGTTCAGGAGTTTTTGGTGAGGCTAAGGTTTTAGATAATCAAAAAAAACCGATATATGAAATAACTACAAAAGGAATAATAACACCGATGTTAATTGATATAACAAGAGTACTTTCTATTGAGGAAACCAAAGAAAGAGTTCATAGGAGATAACATGAATTCTTTTAATAAAAAATGCTATGAAATTTTGAAAAAAGTTCCAAAAGGAAAAATAACAACTTACAAAGAAATAGCAAAAGCCCTGAAATCTAAAGCATATAGAGCGGTAGGGAATGCAATGAATAAGAATCCTTATTCCTTTGCTGCTTTGGGGTGGGCGGGAGGAAAAAATCTTAAGTCGTCTGACTTGGTCCCCTGTTATAGAGTAATAAACTCTAATGGAAATGTCGGAGGATTTGCTTCTGGAACAAAAAATAAAGTAAGAATATTAAAATCAGAAGGAGTTGAAATCGTAAATAATAAAATAAATTTAAAGAAGTATTTATTTAAGTTGAAAAATTAAAAATTATCTTTTTCCTTTTTTCAATCCTGAAAACGGAAAAGGTTTTTCTTCAGAAATAAATGTGATATATCTAATAAAGCAATAAAGCTGCTCGCCAAAAAGATTAAACATCCTCGAGAATTCTTCCTCTTTTTTCTTTTCTAGGAAAATCAAAATAAACTGTACAAGAGCAAATATTAAAATGAAAAAACCCCATACTTTCAAAATTACTCCAGATACAATAAAGATAGGAATTCTCATCCAGATCTCTTTTTTATTTCCCATATAAAAACAAATTAGAATATCTTTAATAATTTATCTGTACGACTTTTGTCTCTTTCTTCTTGCTTTACTGTCTCCTGGTTTGTATGTTTCTTTTCTTCTGACATCTGCTACAAGAAGATTTCTGTCATAAGCTAAAAATGCTTTTTCTAATTCTTCAGACTTAGATAAATTGATAATACATTTTGCTAATGCAATCCTAGCAGCTTCAACTTGCCCTCTTTCTCCACCACCCTTTACACTAATTATAACATCGAAATTTAATTTTCCCAAAATATGTTCAGCAATTCTCAATGGCTCTTCTATCTTTAGTCTGTTAAACATTTGCAAAGTTTTGTAATCCCTATTATTTATCCTAATTTCTCCAGAACCTTCATTAAGAACAGCTCTTGCGACAGCCCTTTTTCTTTTTCCAGAAGCGATTATTCTTGTGGTCATTTTGCAATCTCCTTTATTCTAATAAATTTGCTACTAATCTTTGTTTTCTTTCTTCCAGGAACAATTTTTTTCTTATCTTCAAATTCTTTTGGAATTGAATTATAGCATTTTATCCTTTTGAAAGCTTCTCTCCCTCTTCCTGTTCTATAATTTGGAAGCATCCCTCTTATTGCTCTTTTGACAATCTTTTCACTGGTTCTAGAAACTTTTGGACCATTTTGAGTACTTCCAACCCTCCCCCTTTTTGCTTCAAAATCCTTTTGGATAAATCGTTTATTTCCAGTTATTTTTATTTGTTCACAATTTAAAATAATAATTTCTTCCCCTTTCAAAGCTTCTTGTGCTACATAACTTGCAAGCCTCCCTAAAACTGCATCTTTCCCATCGATTATCTTCATTTTAGTATCTTCACATTTTTAGCTTCAGGATTTTTCTTAATTTCCTCAAGTATAGTTAAAATTTCACTATCTGATTTTAATACTTTTTCTTTTGCTTTCTCAGAAAAATCAAAAGCAATAAGTTTAATTTTTTTGTTAAGTTCTCCTTGAGAAAGAACTTTTCCCGGAACCACTATAGTTTCTCCTGTTTTTGCTTCTTTGTCTATCATTTCAAGATTTATGCTTATTTTATTTTTTCTTGGAGACGATAAAATTTGTGCTATTTCTAACCAATTTTTATTTTTCTTTGAGACAATTATAGTTTCTACTAAATTTGGATTTTCTTTTTTCTTTAATTGTTCTTCTATCAATGTTTTGCTTTTCATGTTCGTATAAAATAATAGAAAATAAATCTCTACTATTCGCTTTCGCTCGCAGATAAAATTCTGAGAAGATGGTGGTTTATAAAAGTTTTTATATCCTCTTTTTATGATATTGTTAGTCCAAGCGGGTATGCCGGAGCGGTCAAACGGGACAGACTCAAAATCTGTTGGCTCAGTGCCTACAAAGGTTCGAATCCTTTTACCCGCATAAATTTATAAACCTCTATCTTCTCAGAATTTTACCTGCGAGTCAATCTCGGCGTTAGCGGGAAGTTAATTACTTCTCGAAACATAAAATGACTAAATCAAAAACAATAATAGAAAAACAATTAGAAAAGAAAACAAACCCAGAATTAGTCAAAACTATAATTGAAGCAAAGAAAAAAAAGAACTGGCTTGGAGTTGCAGCTATTCTTTCTAGTCCAAGAATAAAGAGGATAAATATGAATCTTAATCAAATAAATGATGAAGCAAAAGAAGGGGAAACAGTAGTTATAGCAGGCAAGGTATTATCTCAAGGGGAACTGAATAAAAAGATTAAAGTAGTTGCCTTTAGTTTTTCTGGAATGGCAAGGGAAAAAATATCAAAAGCAAAGGGAGAAACTTTA
>JAPLXZ010000004.1 GCA_026395815.1 Candidatus Pacearchaeota archaeon | reverse complement strand
GCTTCTTTTTTTAATGGTAGTCTTCTGAAGTACAAACCAAATTCCCTAGAAAGCTCTCTATTAACTATATGGTCTGTTAGCCACAAACCAACTTGTGCAATTCTGGCAGGAAATTCTTGAATTTCAATACCATACATTGAGTCTACATTCAAATCTTTTTCAAATGTAACATCTAATACTTTTTGGGATATTTTTCCTTGTAATTTTCTTAATTGCATATGTACTTTAATTTGAAGTCTCCTTAATTCTCTATATGCAATCATTAAGAAGTTTCCACAACCACAAGCAGGGTCTAACAACTTCATTTTTCCAATTTTTTCAAGCATATCTTCTAAATATTTCTTGTTATTCTTGTGAGATTCAAAATCTTTATTTAAATTGTCCATAAACAAAGCATTAATCGTTTTGAGTATATTCTTTTCAGAAGTGTAATGCCCTCCCAATTCATGTCTTTCTTCTTGATCCATTACCGATTGAAATAAAGAACCAAAAACTGCAGGTGAAACCAAACTCCAATCAAAATGACAGCATTCTAATAAAATTTCTCTAGTTGTACTATCAAATGAAGGAACGGATATTCTTTCCTCAAAAAGACTTCCATCAATATATGGAAACCTGTTTAAATCTTCATCCAGATTTTTTTGTCTTTTATCATCCGGAGTGTTTAAGATTTCAAATAAAGCTATTATACTTTGGCCCGTATCGCTTCCATCTATCTTTGTTTTTGCTTTGATAAATTCTCTGAATCTACTTTTTTCAAAGATATCTGTGTCATCTGCAAATAAGCAAAACATCAATCTAACAAGTAAAATTTCTAAATTATCTCCAATATATCCATTATCTTTAAGAGAGTCATGAAGTTTACCCATTAATTGGGCTGCTTTAATATTTACGGGATCCTCATTTTCAACTATAATTCTTTCATGACCAGAAATAAAATCAAATAAGCCAATATTGTCAATCAAATCAGAGATATCAAATTCTTTTTCTGTATCATCTTCTAAATTGTATAATTTAAATTTCTTAAAATCTGTAACAATGACATATTCAGGTAATTCTTCTTCTTCTAATCCATTAAAATAATCAAGTGCTTGAGAATATGCTTTGTTTAAATCTTTTCCTGTAGACTTATGTTCTACAACTAATTTTCCTTTCCAGAACAAGTCAATAAATCCCTTTCCACCATCTGTTTTTATAGCAGGTTTATCAAATGAGGCTATTCTTCGTCTAGTTATACCAAAAACATTAAAAAAATCATTCCAAAAAGTTTGGGCTTCAGCTCTTTCTTTAGTTTCATCTTTCCATTCATGAGAAAATTCTACAGCTCTTTTTTTAATTTCATTTATACTTAAAACCATTTTATTTTGTTAACTCTAATAGGAATATAGTATTTATAGGAATTTCTCTTTTCTCTTATTCCTCCCCATCAACTCACACCACTCAAACATCTCCAGATTGACTACTTCTTGATTTTTTGACATTTTACACCCCTTCACTCTCTCATACTCCTAATCAATCTCAGCTTTCATTACTTCTTACCTTCCTCTATAATTAGTCTCTTAATCTTTTCTAATAATTCAGAAAAATTATTAGTATTAAAAAATCTACCATAATCATTCCTATAAAAATGGAAACTGCAATCATTTCCATGGGAATTATAGTTTGTTTCATTTAATTTACCTAAGATAAATCTAGGTTTTAATTCATTAAAATCAATGATTATGAAAAAAGTATTATTAAAATCTATTTTTTCTAATATTTCTTTGTTAACTCTGTGCCAGATAAGGGTAGAATCCTTTACATCTCTTTTTGTGCCTGCTTCAAATATCACAAAATAAATTTTTTTATCCCCTTTCATCAACTCAAAAAGAGGAGTTTTTCTACCTCCATAAATTAATTTATTAACTTTATAATTTCTTTCTAAATTAGTTACTAAATCATTAAACAAGGTATTTTTTTCCATTATTCCCCTTCCCCATTTTCATTCGCTCGCTATCAACTCACACCACCTACAAATCTCCCTTTCTTCCCCACCTTCATGCTTCTTAGGACATTCCCCATTCAAAAGCTTTAGCGCTTTTTTCCATGTCTGTTCTGCTTCAGCGACATCTATCTTCATATTTACTAACTTTGTGTCGAATATGACTTCTCCTGTTTCTGTGACTTCTTTAGGGATATAAAATAACAAAAAACTGTAGTCTTCTGTTTCATAGCCATTCTTTCTTAAAAGAAAATTGTAAATGTTCAATTGATTTTGATAGTGCTCTGCTGTGTCATCTTTTAAAGGAAATCCTCTTGTCTTGTAATCCAAAACAATTAACTTTTTTCCTTTTATCAATAAATTATCAACTGCTCCGTGTAATATGTTTCCTTCCTTATCTGTGATAGAAATTCCCTTAAAATTATTTCTCCATGTTTTAAGCAAATCAGCATCATCAAAAAGCTTGCAGCCCTTGCATTCTTCATTTTCTTTCAGTTCAGGAGGCAATTCTCCTCTTTCCATGAACTTGTCAAAATGCTTCTTTAATATGGAATCCATTCCAGAAGGCAAAGAGGGGAAAATTCCTGATGGTCTTTGCTTGCCATGAAAATGAAGCCAGAAACATCTTGGGCATTCTTCCATTAATGAAAGAGAGGAGGGGGAAAGTTTGTATGTTTGTTGTTCTGTCATGATAAATGATGAAATATTCCTAGATATTTAATTATATCTAATACTGATGAATATTAAAAAATAATTAGTGTAAAAAACGAGATAAGTTGAACAACACCTTAGTTCTTTATGACTAACAATTGTTTTCCTGTTCTTAATTTCCCTTTTTACGCTTTCCCTTCTCACAGCCCGTAAATTAAGTCCTAATTTTGGGCTACTTCTTACACAGAAATTAATTAATCTCTGGAAACCCAATCATCAAAATCTTTCCCAGTTTTAGTTTTTATTTCCTCGCCACATTTTTCACATTTATAATGGTGAAGTCCCGTCTTAAGAATCTTATTTTTAATTCCATAATCCACAAGATAAATTTTCTTTAACTTCCCCCCGCATTTTGGACATATTTTTTTTACTGAATCATTTTTCTTTTCTACCATCTTCCATCACCTCATCTAAGGTATTTATTCCTTTCCCTTCCCCTTCCTCATCTCCCTCTGACCGAGCAGCATAAACCCAATCGCGCCGATAATGAAATAAGGGCTGACTAGAAATGTTAGGGCAAGAAAACCAAGGCTAATTAATGAAAGGATTATCAGTCTGACATTAACTTGTTTCTTCATGGTCTTCATGTGAATAAAGAAGGTTTGTTATTCTTCATAACCTCTTTCTTAGCTAACTCAATTATTTTCAAATAATCCTGCAGACTTGGATTTAAAACTGACCGATTTATATTTGAAATAGCCTTGTAATAATATTTTAATTCGGTGTTGGTTAATTTTTCATGATTGAATATCTTTTCCATAATCTTAATTTTTGCTGGAGAAAATAAAACTCCTAAAGATTTGTTCAAATCCAAATTTAATCTTAACTTTGTTTGTTTTTCAATTATCTTCTGCTCTGCTTGATTTCTCTTTGGCTGTGCTTCTTTAAATGAATCATAAGAATTATCAAACTCTTCTTTGGAAAAAGATGCTTTTATTTTATTTTCCTTAATAATCTCTTTTAAGTCATTCTGAAGATTTTCCTTATTGTAAATTTTCTCTGAAATTAGCAGGAATTTATTGAATCTCTTAATCTCTTCCTTATTCAGTTTCTTAATTATCCCTTTATAATCAAAACTACCCCTCAAGAAAAGAGATATGCTCATGCTCAATCGGGGATTATTCTCTTTTATTATCTCCATAATCATCTCTTCCTTAGTCTCATAACTTGGAAATTCAATAAAAAAACCTTCTTTTTCAAGGGCTTTAATCAGTTTTGCGCTTGCCATATTCTTTCTCCAAATGTTTAAATTTGTAATCAAAATCAGATATCAAAGCTGTCTCTGCAATAGAATAATATCTTTTTTTAAGGAATTTAAAATCTATTTTCTGGCTTTTTATAATTGCAATAATATCAGTAATGTCTCTGGTTTCTGATCTGGAAATTTTTGTGATTATAAGGTCATACCAATTCAAGATATACAGTTTTATTTTCCCAACTTCTCTTATTTTTTCAGATAATCTTTTCCAATCTTCAGGAAATGGAATTCCAAGAATAAAACCATCATAAAAAATATCTATTCTTATATCATTTAACCTCCAAATATTGCAAATTTTATTAGAACTTTCCTCTTTTAAACCCGCAAGAGTAAATAATTTCCTAATCTTTTCTTGTTTTTCAGTCGTTAAAAAATCTATATCTTTTGTAGATTCTTTTATATTTTTTAAAATCATTGCAGTTCCTCCAATAGCAAACAACTCTAATGGTTCATTCAGATCAGCAAGCAAATTTAGAATACTATCTAACTCAGTAATTCCTGTTGACTTGATATTCTTATATTTATCTTCATACATTTTTATACACCTTTTCATATATAAACATATGAATATTTAAATGTTTCTATCTAACTATTGTATTACTAAAACTCCAAAAAAGATTTATTCTTTTCTTTTCCTCTTCATCTCCCTTTGACCGAGCAACATAAACCCAATCGCGCCGATAATGAAATAAGGGCTGACTAGAAATGTTAGGGCAAAAAAACCAAGGCTGATTAATGAGAGGATTATCAATCTGACATTAACTTGTTTCTTCATGATTGAGTTAAGTTGATTAGATTATTAATTCTTTTTGTTTATCTACTTTTCTTACTCTTCCTGATTTTAAATCTTCCAGTCCTTCTTTGAATTGCCTTATTAAATCAGTATCTATCTTTTCTATTCCTAAAATCGATTCTTCACTTATTTGAAATTTATGCATTTTTAGATTTGAAATGTCTATCAAATTCTTCCATAGAACTAAACTTTATGAATTTTCCTTTGCTAATTCTATCAAGTTTTTTTAGATATTCTTCTCTAACTTCTTTTTTATCTGCCATTTGGGATTGTATAAAAAAATTTACCTGCTTGCTCATGCTAAAACCGTTCTCTTTGCAAAATTCGGAGAATTTTCTGTAAGTCTCTTCATCAAGATTAAATGTCTTTAGTACCATGTTATTTAAGGTTATTTAATGTTATTAAACCTTTCTATTTATTCTTTCCGCTTATTACCCAAACTCTTATAAAGATAATATTACGACTAAAAGCATGGCAAGAAAAAATCAAATGTACAAACTAACTTTGTACAGGGAACGAAACAGAGAAGAATCTTACGAACATGTGTATCTGTTAATAAATAAAAAGGGAGAACTATCGATAACTCGCGATGACATAACTCCTCAAGGCTCAGCAAAATTGGAAAAAATGGCGAAAGAAGAAAAAACTAAACTTGCACATCCTCCAATTTCATTTAGGAACTTATACGATTGGAAAGACAGACTTTTCAGAATCCCTTTTGGAATATAGATTTATTGTTCTTTTCTTCACAATAATCCTTAAATAATGATTCAGAATGAAATTTCTTATGGTAACAAATGAAAATACTGAAGTTGAAACATATGAAAGAGATACTGAATTAAGTCCAGAGATGAGTCCAATAGGTCGTGGTAGAGAAAGAAGACATGGTTTAGAAATGACTTTTAGAAGAAGGCATAATGTAAGTGAGAGTGGATCGCTAAAAAGATGTTCAATCATAAGAGGATTAAGATATTCACCCTTAAAAAAAAGGCACTCGTTGGGTAAATATTCCGATTGGTATGGATGTTTGTAACAATAATTCTTATAAACTAAATTAATTATTATATTGCATGAGAGACAGAGCTTACTGTGAATTGTTAAGCGATACTTTTCCTGTTACATATTCTTCAATAGGAATTTCCAGATTTAAATGCCAAAGAGGCGCTTGGACTGACAAAGAAGTTTATTGCACTGAGTTAAATTCAGAAAAATGCCCTGTTTTTGAAAAATTAGAAAAGCTTGTTAAGGAAGGAACTTCTCCTCAATAATCTGTGAAATTGGCTTGCCTGTTTTTTCTTTTAATTCTCTAAGTTTTCTTATAGTATATACTGAAAGAGTTATGTCTATTCTTTTCCTTTGAAATGAAAGTTCTCTTGTTTTATCATAATTTTCAAGAGCTTCGAATACGTCTTTGTATTTTCTCAGTATTTTTTTTATTTCATTTGATTGCATTTTTTAGTCTCCATTCTATATTTTTTATTTCAATGATATTCTTCTTGGCAATTGAAATTATCTGATGAAGCAATAGTTCTCTATCTACTTGCTTTTGGTGTTTGTCTGCAAAAGCTAGGCAAATGAACGTAGCTGTTCTTTTATTTCCATCTGAAAATGGATGGTCTACTAAAATTGCTCTCATCAAATAAGCTAACTTCTTGTATGATCCTAACTTACTATCCTTTATCCTGTCAAAGGCAAAATCAATACTTGAATCGCTTCTGAGGTTTCCTCCAAATCCTTTATTTATCCTTAACAAATCTTCTTTGCTTATCAAGTCACTAATTTCCATACACATAGATATTAGTAAGAGTATATAAATGTGTCGGTGTTGATAATTGTTATTTCTTGTATAATTCTCATTACCTTAATAAAATAAAAAGAGAAATAAAAAATAAAGAATCACCCCAATTAAGATTGATTTCTTATACTTTTCAGTTTAGAATCTTCTTCTGTTGAAATTTCCTCTAGAACCGCCTGAACCGCCGCCTCCGAAATTCCTTGGTGGTCTTCTTGGCATATCTTCCATCGGTCTTGCTTCAGAAACCTTGAGTTCTCGGCCTTCGACATCCTTTCCGTTCATTTCTGAAATTGCTTTTTTTGCAACTTCATCATCCGAAATTGTTACGAAACCAAAACCCTTTGATCTTCCTGAAAACTTGTCTTTGATGAGAGAAACTTCTTCAGGGTTGTACTCTGAAAAAAGATTTTTCAATCCCTCGTCATCGATGCTAAAGGGCAAATTACCTATATATAACTTCATTTTATCCTCCTTACAATTTGTAGATTAGAATTAGCTCAGCACTAACACTTTCTCTAAATTTAATAAGCATATAAATTGTTAATAATCAGGGTTTTTAAAAGTTTGGATATCCAAACTTTTAGCTAAATAAGGAAGAGATAAATCCTTATAAACTAGTTTTATAATGAAAAACCATGTCATTAGAGAGAGAATTAGTATTTCAACTGAGAGAAGAAGGAAACAGCGAAGCAGATGTTTTGGAGATAGTTAAGAATATGGGAGACCCCGAGATACTCCAAACTAAACCTGTTAAACTAAATCCCAGATTAGTAAAGGTTGCATTAACTCAATATCAAGCTGGAGAAGAGCTGAAAAAAAGAAAAGATTATGTAAAAAAGGACAAAGAAAAATTAAAAGAATTGATACAAAAAGAGGAAGAAAGAATAAAGGATACTACAGAAAACTTCTTGTCTGTAGAAGTAACATCTACATGGCACATAGATGGTCGCTGTGAAAATTGCTCTAATCCACAGTATTCATATTATTATGCAAGAGTAACTTATCTTAATAATCAGGGAGGAGTTCCAACCCCTATTACCAAAATAGAATATGACCTCTTTTCTCATTGTGATGTATGCGGTTATACAAAAATGCGTAGGAAAGATTCGAAATAGGCTAAATTTATATATTCCATTGACTTATTTTTTCTATGTATAAACGATTTTTACAGGCATGTAAAAATCCTGAATGTAATCAAGAGTTTGGCATTCTCTACGAAAAGATAGAAGAGGGTGGGATTAAAATGGCTAGATGCCCTCATTGCAAAAGGCTTCATAAGATAAAATTGCCGAGTAGAAAGAAAAGCAAAAAGAAAGGTAAAAATAAAGTTAAGAAGAGATAAATCGCTCGGCTTCGCCTCGCTTATAATTGCTTGCTTATTTTATTTGCAATAATTAATATGACTAGTTAATAGATATGGCAAAATCTTCAGTTAACTATCTTATAAAGTTCGAATAAAGTGAGCAAATTTTGGGGGTTACAATCCAAAATTCTCAATAAAATTTTCAATAATTCTGTATTCAAAAAGAAAATCCTGCCCTTTTTTTGTCAAAGAAAAAGTTTTCTTTTCTTTTTCATCTGTTTCCAGTTTAATGAACTTTTTCTCCATTAGCTCACTTATGTATTCTTTGAACATTTGCGGAGAAAGATTAGAAGCATAAAGCAACCTCGTTGGTTTTATTTCCCTGTTTTGCCGAATCGCTTCCAATATGTCTCTTATAACGTCTAACCTTTCACGTTTTTTTGCAACCATTTTATTTTATCTTTGTTACCTTTATAACCCCATAGAGAATTAAAAGAAAGAATATCCCGTTTATCACACCAATATCAATTAGCACTTTCTTGTTCCATTCAAGATATGATGCAACAAGCAGATTCAGGAGCCATGCAGCTAATCCCAAAAGCATAGAGGCAAAGTAAAATTTGAGAAATTTATGCTGCTTGCCAAATTTTCTATAATTAACAAAAGAAATAACTGAAGCATAAGCGAATATTGCAATTTGAGATAAGAACATGAAAAAATACGTTTGCCATAAATAATCTAAGATTACAATTACTACAGTCATCAGATGGAAAAGTGTAATTTTAAAATTGAATAAAGAACTAGCGTATTCTTCTCTGGAAAATTCAAATTTCTTCCATACTAAACTGTAAAGAAGAAAAAAACCAGCCATTACAATAAGGTATTCAAATATTATTTTTATAGCAAAGGAATAATTAGACGCCATTTCGATGCCTAAAAATATTTGAACAAAAATGCAATTCCATAGAAAAGAAATGCGTTTCTAAAATATCTAATTCCCTGATGCAAACTCAACCTAAAAAATCTGTCTGTCTTAACAACGATTAATGCGCAGATTAAACAAATCATTAAAGCATAGATTATTTCAAACACTTCTTTATTAGTTATTATCCACGAATACAAACTCATAAGGATGACATTTATATTCCTTATTTAAAGATTTATATACAAAAAATATATTACTGCTATATATCTCTTTTATTTATCCTTCTTTCTGACGCTTTATAAAGGACTTTTAGTTAAAATATTTGTAAAAAACAAAGTAAGAGAGGCTTAAAAATATTTAAGTTAACGTTTTAACCTCCATCAACCCCTTTCGGAAACAAGGGTCAAGACCAGGGCAACATGATGGCTGACGATGTCAAAAATCTTGCCGGAAAAACGAGGCCCTTGTTTCCAATCAACCTTCATTCAACAAATAAAAAAAGAGGAAAAAATGGAACAAGAACCACCATAACACACACTGAACTTATTGTCTTGCCTAAAAAGCACTGAGGTAATTTAAAATACCTGCAAAGCTAACCCATAAGAGATAAGGAAGCAAAAGCAAAGATGATTTCTTATCTACTCTATAGGTAATTAAAATCATTAAGATGATTGAAAACCACAACAGAATCAAATCAAAAAAAGCAAAAAGCGGCTTCTTAAGACTAAAATAAAAAACACTCCATAAAATATTCAAAATCAAGTTAATTGCAAAAACAATTCCTACTTTCAACTTAAGAGATTTATTCTTTGAATTAATTAAGGAAAAATATAATGACAGGGCAATCAGAAAAAATAAGATATTCCAAACTATTGGAAAAACCCAATTTGGCGGGGTTAATGAAGGCTTTATAGACTGATACCATGAACTGTTTGTTCCTTGAGATGTGAATAAGCCTCCTATGAAAGCAGCAGCATAAACAATAATAAAACTAAGAATTAATAATTTCCAATTTATCTTCATCTTCTTTTTCAGTCCTTTTTTCATATTAACTAAAGAAAAATAAAGTTTATTAATCTAATGAAAGTGAAAAGAGAGCATGAAAACAAAAATTTACTTGAATTTAACAAATGGTTTGGAAGCATTGAAATTCTTTCCTGAAGCTTCTTTTATAAGAATACAGAGCAGTCATGTGGAAGGCAAGGCATATGACGCAATAATGAGTCATCTGTCAGACGATTTTTTAATGAATCTTGCATTAGGAAATAATTGCGTGATTATTGATGGTAGTGTTCATCAAAAAGGCCCTAAGGCAATAAGGAATGGGCTTGAGATGGTATTGTCAATTTTAAATCATTATTGGTTTGATACTGATTACAAAGATGAGTTTACAAACAAAGTTTTAGAAAGTTTAAGAGAAAGCACAAGAAACAAAATAAAGTATTATTCTAAATTTTTGCTTACTCGACAATTAAATGTTTTTCCATTATCTTTCAGAACAAATAAAGATGGGGATTATGAATATTATAAAAGATTATGCGCTTCTCATTTTGGAAATCTTGTAAACTTTTTAGAAAGCCGTTGAGAACACAAATCTTTAAAAAATTAATACATGTATAAAAAACATGAAATTAAAATTAGATATAGGGCAGATAGAGGCTTATGCAAATGTAAGAGGAGCAGAAGACGTATTTCTTCATGTATGGAAACAGAAACATAATAGAAAGGATCTTGAAGACTGTGTTGAGCGTTATATGTCTACTTTAATGAGTTATGAAACAAGAGTACCTGAAGAAATCAGAAGAAGATTACATAACTTTTATAGTACTAAAGAAATTGCAAATTCATTATAAGAACAAATTCTTTGCTTAAATAATTTTGGAAGCCCATAGCAGTAGGTAGTAAATAGAAAGTTTTAAAAGAGAATAGTTTGTTGTATTTTTGTAAGTTGGGTAGTTAATTTCGGGAATCTGCCATTGAATTGGCAAGCAATAAGATATGATTGCTGATTCTTGAGGAAGGTCCGCCCACCCCAGAGAAATCTGGCTAATATTGAGTCATTCACGAAAGTGAATTGTTGTGAGGCAAAGCTCTGCTACAGAAACGACACAGCTTGTCTTGAGTTATGAAGCATGCGCTGAACATTGAGAGACAAGAATTGATGAAACGAACATCTTGACTGGTGCAAGTCTTAAAGACGCATAGTTGAATGTTAACACGTTCCATTCACTATAACTTAGCGAGGAACGACAGAAGGTGGCCTATTCCCAACTTACACCAATAAAAAACAGGAGTTTTTCATAAAGGTGGCCTATTCCCAACTTACATTTTTTACAATAATTCTTTTAAACAAATGATGTATCATTTTGACATGAGAAAGTTAACTGCTTATTTTTTAGAAGTTGGAGATGAGGAAAAACTTAAAAGATTACTGGAAAGAAGAGGTTATTGTATATTTGAAAATGGTGGAATAGTTCAGGCTAATGATAATACGCCCGGGAAGTTTGATGCAGTTATATATCACTATCGTTTTCCACCCTTAGCTTGT
The DNA here is from genome assembly GCA_026395815.1 of Candidatus Pacearchaeota archaeon. Taxonomy (GTDB): domain Archaea; phylum Nanobdellota; class Nanobdellia; order Pacearchaeales; family GW2011-AR1; genus RBG-13-33-26. Next base: position 14,053 of record JAPLXZ010000004.1, on the reverse strand, counting down.
GTAGTCTTACATGGAAAGGATTCAAAACTAAAAAAGTTATTAGAAGATTTTAAAGGATAATCTATTCCCGTATCATTCCATATTTTTTATTCTTTGCTGTCATTTTGAGAAAATGGTTTAATCTCTGGTTAAAAAATTTCGGATGAGTTCTAGCTTCTTCTATCCATCCAATACGGACACGTTTGTATAAGCTGGGAAATTTCTGAAAGTTTTTCCAAACTTCTTTATTTTGTTTAAGAAATTTCAGAATATCGGAGGCAATTGTTAGTTTCCACTTTTCTTTATTTGAATCAAATACATGGGCTATGGAAGCCAGACCAATTGGAGTCATTTTACCTTGTTTTATAAGTTGATGAACACGCTCCCTATTCATTTCCGAAAGAATACTTTTTGGCTTTCTTGGAGAAAATCTTTGAACAAATTTTTCCTCATCAATACCTTTAAAAATACTATCTATCCATCCGTAACAAAGTGCTTCCTCAACAGCATCATTGTAAGGTATTCTTGGTTTGCCAGATGATTTTCTGTAATAAATCAGCCAGATTTCTTTTTCTTTATCATGATTTTTTGCAAGCCATGATTGCCAATCATTTCTATTGGTTACATATAATGTCTTTCCTATTTCCATATTTCTTTGAATAACAGATTGAAATTTATAAAGCGTTCCAAGTGTGCATTTTTCCAATTGCATATAACAACATATTTAAAAGTATATAATGGCAATTATTTTTATCAGTTTTTGGGATCCTAGCTCAGCGGGAGAGCACTACGCTGAAGACGTAGGTGTGCCGGGTTCGACTCCCGGGGGTCCCATTTATTGTTAAAATAATCCGGGTGTCGAATGTTCGACTCCGAGCAACTTTGCGAGGTAATCCATAAGTGAGCAAGGTTGGGAGTTCGGGGGCCCATTGCTTATTTAAAAACATTTATAAAAGTAAAAGGATAATATTAGAATATGACAAAAGAGGGAAAGGAACCTAAGATTAAAGGTAATTCATTAGGAGCATCTGGATTTACATTAGGAATAGTCGCTTTTATTTCTCTTGGATGGTTCGGAATTTTTCTTTCAATAATCGGTTTTTTATTCTGCTTATTTCAGCAAAAGAAAAAGCCAACAAAATTAGGAAAAGTAGGAATAATCATAAATGTTATCTCGTTTGTATTCAGCATTATTTTTATCGTATATCTCGCTCCATTAATTACACAATGGATTGCACAACAATCAAGCATGTTTCCTGTAACATAAAATGAAAATAGGACGATTTAGATTTAATAATAGATCTCGAAGCAAAAAGAGGGCAGCAATGGAAATGTCTATTGGGACTCTTGTCACAATTGTTTTATTAGTAACTGTCTTAATCTTAGGAGTTGTATTAGCACAAAAGATTTTTTTCAGCGCAAGAAGTCTAGTCGATTTAACAGACCAAGAATTAAGAAATGAGGTAAACAAATTATTTTCAGAAGACAGCAGGGTTGTGATATACCCTGGAACTAATGTTGTTGAGATAAGACAGGAAACTACTGATGGGGTTGGAATTGGAATCAGAAATCTTTTAACAGGAGTTGCAGGAAGTACAAAATTCTCATATGAAGTTATTGCTACAGATTTTTCTGATTGCGGGGTTTCGAAAGATGTGGCAGAATCTTGGATTATAACAGGAAAACAAGAGAGTAATATTCCCATAGCATCAGGAGATATGATAAGTGATAAGATACTCTTTAGAATTCCTGTAGGAGCACCACTATGCATTGCTAAATACAGAGTAAATGTAAATGCAGGAAATGAAGTTTATGCTACAAAGTCTTTTAATATTGAAATCAGGGCAAAATAATAAAGAAAACCACTGTTTCTCTTTATCAATCTATCCTCTAAATTTGGATCATGCCTGATTAGTTTTATAAATTAAGAGTTCTTAATTGATTCATGCCTATTAAGTTATATAATACTTTGAATAGAAAGGAAGAAATTTTTGTTCCTTTAAAAAAAGGGCAAGTTGGAATTTATAGCTGCGGACCGACTGTTTATTGGTATCAACATATCGGAAATCTGAGAACTTATGTTTCAAATGATTTGATAAAACGAGTTTTTCTTTACAATAAATACAAAGTCAAGCACATAACAAACATTACTGACGTAGGGCATTTAACAAGCGATGCAGATACAGGAGAAGACAAAATGGAAAGAGCTGCTAAAAAAGAAGGGAAAAAAGCAGAGGATGTTGCCAATTATTATTTCTCTGTATTTAAAAAAGACTTGGAAAATTTGAACATAATTTTTCCAAATGCATGGCCAAAAGCAACAGAGCATATAAAAGAAATGATTGAATTAATAAAAATTCTTGAAAAAAAAGGATTTACATACAAAACAAGCGATGGAATTTATTTTGACACTTCAAAATTGAAAGATTATGGGAAACTCGCGAGGCTGGATATAGAAAAATTGCAAGCTGGGAAAAGGATTGATTTAGGAGAAAAGAAAAATACGACTGATTTTGCCTTGTGGAAATTTTCACCTTCCGCGAATTCAGGGGGGCGACGCCAGCAGGAATGGGATTCTCCATGGGGAATAGGATTTCCTGGGTGGCATATTGAATGTTCGGTTATGTCTTCTAAATATTTAGGAAAACAGTTTGACATTCATACAGGCGGGCAAGAACATATTCCTGTGCATCATACAAATGAAATTGCGCAGAGTGAGGCTGCGTTTGGAAAAGTTCCATGGGTTAGGTACTGGATTCATTTTGCGTGGCTCTTATCAGGAGGAAAAAAAGTCAGCAAGAGCGAAGGGGGCTTGTACACTCTTTCAGAATTAAAAGAAAAAGGATTCAATCCCTTATCATTCAAATATATGTGCCTTACAACTCATTATAAAAAGCCATTAAACTTTTCCTTGGAAATTTTGCAAACTAGCCAAAATTCTTATGAAAGATTAAAGAACATAACTTCAGAAATTAAAAAAAACAGGCAGAAAACAAATAAAAAAAATATTGAGAATGCAAAAAAACAATTTTTAGAAATAATAAACGATGATTTTAATTCTCCAAAAGGACTTTCGTTCTTGTGGGAAATTTTAAGAGACGAGAGGCTCAACAACACAGAAAAATACGAACTTGCAATTGATTTTGACGAGGTTTTTGGATTGAATTTGGAAAATGAAGAAAAAATTGAAATTCCGAAAGAAGTAAAGAAACTTGCTAAAGAAAGAAAAGAAGCGAGAAAAAAGAAAAACTGGAGAGAAGCCGATGAGATAAGGAATAGAATTAAAAAACTTGGATTCAATATTAATGATACAGAAAAGGGGAGTGAAATAAAAAAATTATAAAATGGTAAAAAGAGGGGAATTTGAATTTGTTAATTTAAGATACAAGCCAAAAAATGATTTAGTCTGCTTATTTAAAATTTTTCCAAATAACATTTCAATAGAGAAAGCAGCGAATACAGTTGCACTGGAAAGTTCTGTTGGCACTTGGACAAAAGTTAGAGGACAAGAATATGTTGAGAAATTAAAAGCCAAGGTTTTTTCTATTAAAGGAAATTTTTTAAAAATTGCTTACCCAGAAGAACTTTTTGAAAAAGATAATGTTCCAAACATACTCTCTTCAATTGCTGGGAATATTATGGGAATGAAAGCAGTAAAAGCGATTAGATTGGAAGACGTTTCTTTTCCAAAATCAATTTTAAGAAGTTTCAAGGGACCAAGATACGGAATTGAAGGAATAAGAAAGTTTATGAAAATTAAAGGAAGGCCATTGCTTGGAACAATCATCAAGCCAAAATTAGGATTGAACACAGAACATCATGCAAGAAGCGCGTATGAATCTTGGATTGGGGGATGTGATATTGTTAAAGACGATGAAAATCTTGCAAGCCAAAAATTTAATCTATTTGAAAACAGGCTTGTAAAAACTCTTGAGATGGCAGATAGAGCAGAAGAAGAAACAGGGGAGAGAAAAGCTTATCTTGTTAATGTTACAGCAGAAACAAAAGAAATGATAAAAAGAGCGCAACTTGTTGAAAATCAGGGAGGAAAATATGTAATGATTGATATGCTAACTGCTGGATGGGCTGCATTGCAAACTCTTCGTGAAAGCGATTTTGATTTAGCGATTCATGCACATAGGGCAATGCATGCTGCTTTTGATAGAAATCCAAATCATGGAATAAGCATGTTTGTGCTTGCTGATTTTGCTAGGCTTATTGGTGTGGATCAGATTCATATTGGAACAGGAATTGGAAAACTTGAAGGAGATATAAGAGAAATTGAAGGATTAATAGAAGAAATTGAATCCAGAAACATAAAGGCAGCAAAACACAGGCTCGAACAAAGATGGGGAGATATCAGGCCTGTTCTTGGAGTTTCTTCAGGAGGATTGCATCCAAGACATGTTCCTTTCTTAATGAAACATCTAGGAAAAAATCTTGTTATACAAGCAGGAGGGGGAATTCATGGGCATCCTCTTGGAACAAAAGCAGGAGCAATAGCAATGAGGCAGGCAATAGATGCAACATTGCAAAAGATTTCATTGGAAAAATATGCAAAAACCCATGTTGAATTAGAAGAAGCTTTGAGAGAATGGAAGAAATGAAAAGATATCGAAGAGCTGTTTTTATTTTAGTATATGCAAGGGCAAACAAAAAAATAGAATATCTTATTCTGAAAAGAAGATTGCATTGGATTGGTTGGGAATTTCCAAAAGGAGGAGTGAGAAGATTTGAAACAAAAAGAGGCGCAGTTAAAAGGGAAATAAGAGAAGAAACTGGTTTGAAGATATTAAAGATAAAAAAATTTCATGTTTATGGAAAATATAGATACGATAAGAAGTATTCTTACAGAAAGAATGTTATCGGGCAAACATTTTCCTTGTATGCTGTAGAAGTTAAAAAAGAAAAAGTCAGAGTAAGCGACAAAGAACATTCAGATTACAAATGGCTTGGTTTTAAAGAAGCATTAAGAAAGCTTACATGGAACAATCAGAAGAGATGCTTGAAAATTGTAAACAATTATTTAAAGGATTGTGTTTCTTTATAGTAGTAACAAAATAGAAACATTTATAAATTGGGTTTCTTAGAAGAGATTATGACAGACATATTAACAGGAAGAGAATTGGGTATTCCTAGAGCAAAAATCTTGGGATGCCAAAAGGTAAGAAGAAGAGGAATAGAATCTATTGCAGAGTCTAATGCAAAATTTAATCTTCCTAAAATGAAAAATCTGGAAAATCAGAAAGTAGGAAGAGGAAAATGGAGAGTTAGAGATTATCTTTTCCTTGGTTCAGAAATTGCAGCTATGGCTTTGAGCGGATATGTCATATTAAGCACGTTGACAACACATCCTAAGATACTAGATGCTCTTAAAGAAAATAAATTAAAAAGAGCATATGAAAGCGCATTAGTCAGATATGCTGATGAAAATGAAGATGGTTTTATTAGCACTGAAGAAAACAAGGACTTTTATAATAGTATTTTGTATCAAAATAAGGCTCAAAGAAACCCAAAAGGATTGCCAATAAAAGAGGGCAAAGAGATTTCTCTTCAAGAATTTAGAGAATGGATTCAGAATTACAAGCCGTATAACCGGTTTGAGGAATAAGATTAGATGTTAAATATAAAAAGTTATTTTCTTTATTAAGCAAATGAAATGCAAAGAAAAAATAAATTTTTCATTAAACTCCTTTTATAAATAAAATGAGATTTAGAGAATTTATAACAGATTCTGGAAAGAAAGTTTTAGCGGGAAAAAACGCAGAACAGAATGAGGAAATAGTAAAAGAATTTGAAGGAAAATCAAATGTTATTCTGCATACTGCTGCTCCTGGGAGCCCTTTTTGTGTTATAGAAGACTTAAAACCTAATAAAAAAGACATAAAAAAAGCTGCTATTTTTTGCGCGAAAAAAAGTCAGGACTGGAGAGACAATAAAAATGATGTTTTAATTCATATTTTTACAGGAAAAGATGTTTACAAAAAGAAAAGCATGAAAACAGGAATGTTTGGAGTGAAAAAATTTGATGTTATTAAAATTAAAAAGAAAGACATAGAAAATTTTGAGTGTACATAAAATGTTAATAGGATTTATGCAATTAGGAAAGAACGGGGTAACAGACAACTTTGTTGAGACATTGAAAACTTATTTTAAAACACGAGATATTGTTAAGATTAGTGTTTTGAAAAGTGCAGGGCATAGCAAAGAAAAAGTTAAGGAATATTCAGAAAAGATTTTGGATAAACTTGGAGTATATTACACTTCAAAAATGATAGGCTTTGTAATTGTCATAAGGAAATGGAGAAAACCCAAAAGATAAGTTTATAAATCAAAATTATTAAGAGGATATAACGGCTTCGGCTCACGACTTCACTCCTTTATGGATTATTTCGTGAAATCGCTCGGCTGTTCTAATGCTGCAAAGCATGACACAATCAAAATGGAAAAAAATCCAGTTTACGATTTAAGTCCACAAGAATACAATCTAAAATTAGCTGATGCTCTAAAAAATATTCCTGAATTCCAAGAGCCAGAATGGGTTAAATTTGTGAAATCTTCTCCGAGCAAGCAGAGGCCTATTGAAGACGATGATTTTTGGCATAAAAGAGCAGCGAGCATATTAAGACAAATTTACAAAAACAAAATTGTTGGAGTAAACAGACTTAGGACAAGATATGGAAGCAAGAAAAACAGGGGAATGAAACCAGAAAGATTCATGAAATCTGGGGGGAAAATAATCAGAACAATTCTTCAGCAATGCGACAAAGCAGGCTTTACTGAAATCATAAAAGAAATTAAAGGAACAAGAGAAAAAAGACCAGGAAGAAAAATTACTGATAAAGGAAAAAAGTTTATGGAGGATATTCAATAAAATGACAGAAACTAAAGTTTCAGCACAAATACAAGACAGGAGTTTTGCATAATGGGCTTCAAAGATCCAGAAAGAAAAGCAAAATTTGTGGTAAAGGGAAGACAGACTAAGTGGGCTCCTGTTTGGGCTGTCCTTAAAAAATTTGGAAAGGGCAAAAGAGTACATCCATCAGCAATGACAAAATACAGAAGAAGCTGGAGAAGAACAAAATTAGATATTAGACCTAAGAAAATGGAGAAAAAATATTTAGGATAAAATGAGAAACAGAACATATAGACTATCTAAAGTAGAAGATTACTCAAAATTAGTAGATACCCTGACTAGTAAAAGCGAGAATTCTGGCGGGAGAGTGGGTTATATGGGAAGTTATAAGGGGATTTATGGGGAGAGAGATAGAATATATTATTTATTTTTATTAGATAATGGTGCAGGAATTATTAGTTCAAGAGATGGTGGATTAATTGAAATGTGTGTAAGAAATTTTGAACATGCTCACAATACAAAAGATTTGTTATCCCAATTAACAAAAATTCCAAAAGATAAATTTATACCAACAAAATTTTTAGGTGTATAAAATGGCAAAAACAGAAACAAAAACAGAAAAAATTGAAAGAGAATACATAATCCCTCTTAGAAGGAGATGGAAGATAGTTCCAAGATATAAAAGAGCAAATAAAGCGATAAAAACAATAAAAGAATTTTTAGTAAGACATATGAAAGTAAGAGACAGGGATTTGAAAAAAGTGAGGATTGACAAATATTTGAATGAAGCTATTTGGAACAGGGGAATAAAAAATCCTCCAAGCAAAATAAAAGTCAAAGCAATTAAAGAAAATGGAATTGTAAGAGTTGAACTTGTAGAGTTTTCAGAAAAACTTAAGTTCAAAAAGCTTAAAGAAGAAAAGAGAGAAAAGAAAGCGAAGGAAGCTGGAAAGAAAAAGAAAGCTGAAGAAAAGAAAGAAGAAGTAACAGAAAAGGCAACAGAAGAAGTTAAGAAAATAGAAACTCAAGAGACAGAGAAAAAAGAAGAGGAAAAAGAAAAAATGGCTGCAACTATTGAAGCAGGAAAAGAAATGGAAAAAACTGCTGCAAGGCAAATGAAGCATGAACAAAAGCGAAAAGTAAAAGAGCCAAAAAGACAGAGAAGAATGGCTTTACAGAAATAAACCCATTCTGCGAATGTCTAAAAGCCATTCGGAAGAATGACATTGCAGAAATAAACCCATTCTACGAACATCAGGAGATGTTCGGAAGAATGACATTACAGAAATAAAAGAGAGAAATAGATTTTTATATCCCATATAATTTTTGATATTATGGAAATTAAAAAAACAAAATTTGATTCTTATTGCCTGAATGGAATTGCTGAAGGATGCAAATATTGTGTCAAAGGAGAGAAGTTAGTTCTGTTTGTTACAGGAATTTGCAAGAGAAATTGTTGGTATTGTTCTTTGAGCAATAAAAGAAAAAACAAAGATGTGATTTTTGCTAATGAAAGAAAATGTAAGAATATAAAAGAGCTTTTTGAAGAAGTTAAAGAAAGCAGAGCAACATCGGCAGGCATAACAGGGGGAGATCCTTTATTATTTTTACCAAGAACAATTAAATTTGCTTCTGAATTAAAAAAAAGATTTGGAAAAGAATTTCATATTCATATTTATCTTCCTACTAAATTTGTTACAGCAGAAAAATTGGAAAAACTTTCTAAAGTTGTTGATGAAGTAAGATTTCATCCTGAATTTTTGATTAATAAAAACACAATAAATGAAGATGTGAAAAAAATAAGCCTGGCTGGATTGTTTTGGAACAAGCCGAACATTGGCATTGAATTGCCTCTCCTACCCGATAAAAAAGAAGAGGTAGTTAATTTCATTTTGAAAATTAAAGATTATATTGGATTTGTTAATTTAAATGAGTTTGAACTTTCAGATACTAACTTTAATATTATAACAAAAAATTACAATCTAAACAGGGGCGGTTATGTTGCAAAAGGAAGTTTAGAGGCAGGCAGGTGGATTTTGGATGAATTAAGAAGGAAGAAAGTAAATTTAAAAGTTCATTTATGCACTGCTGAATTAAAGAACCAGCATCAATTCAGAAACAGATTAAAAAAACATAAATTTCTGCCTTATGGAAAAAGAACAGAAGACGGAACAGTAATATATCTCATTGTCAAAAAGAAACTTAGAGGAAAAAGAAAGTTTTATGACAAAAGAAAGAACAGAACAATCCTGTCTGAAGATGTTGCAAGAAAATTACTTGAAAAACCCGGAAAATATAAAATCATAAGAGTAGAAGAATTTCCAACTTATGATAGAATTGAAGTTGAAAGTGGGGAAATTTAAATAAATTTGAATTATCTAAAAAGAAATAAAGATAAAATGAAAAACAAAAAACTTTGGTTCAGGGCAAAAAGATACGGATGGGGATGGTATCCTGTAACATGGCAAGGATGGTTAGTAACATCAATTCTCATTATTTTTATCACATACATCGCGATAGTTTTTCTAACTAAAGGTAAGCTGATAGAATATTTTGTTTCTTTAATAGTTGCTATGGCTATTTTGATGTACATCTGTTACAAAACAGGAGAAAAGCCAAGATGGAGGTGGGGGAAATGACTGAAGAAATAAATATAATTCGTGGAGAATTTATTCAATTAGCAGACAAGAAAAGGGCAGAAAACAGCAAGAGATATCTAAAATCTCCGTATGAATTTTACGGGCTTAAGATTCCTGAAATAAGGAAGATAGTTAAAAATTATAAAAACATGGATTTTTATTCTGCATTAAATCTTTTTGATGAATTATGGAATTCAGGAAATCACGAGGAAATGTGCTTTGCATTATTCTTACTTGAGTTTTATGTAAAAAAATATCCTTATGAGATATGGAAATTTCTATCAGTAAGAGTTGATAAAGCAAAAACATGGGACCATGTTGATGAACTTTCTGCTCATATTCTTGGCCCTATTTTAGAAATGGATATTAGGCTAATGCCTGGAATCAAAAAATTAAGTGAAAGCAAAAATCCTTGGTTTAGAAGAATAAGCCTTATTTCAACTTATCAATTAATAAGAAAAAACAAAATTGAATTAACCCTTAGGCTGGCTGAAAAACTTGTTTATGACAATGATATCTATGTGCAAAAAGGAGCGGGGTGGATGTTAAGAGAAGCAGGGAAAAAGAACAGAATTACAATAAGAGAATTTATCTTAAGACATATAGACATGAAGCCAAATGCATTTTCATATGCAACAGAAAAGATGATTGAATTGAGAAAAATTAAAAAGGAAATGGTGAAAAAAGAAAGAGAGGAAATGAAAGAGGGAATAAAGAAGGAAAAGGAAGAAAAAGCAAAAAAGAAAATTCTTTAAAATATATAATGGAAATAAACTTAAACAAACTGAAATCTGAAAAGACAATTCAAGAACTTCTTGAATTCGGAATAATTAATATTGACAAGCCAGCAGGCATGACAAGCTTTGATGTATCTGATTATGTAAGAAAAACTTTGAAATTAAGGAAGACAAGCCATTTTGGAACACTCGACCCAATGGTTACAGGAGTTTTGCCTATTGCACTTAATAGGGCATGCAAACTGACTGGATTTTTTTTAGGAGAAGATAAAGAGTATATTGGAGTTATGAGAATTCATGAAGATGTTTCTGTTGAAAAAATAGAAGAAGCAATAAAAAAAGGATTTATAGGAAAAATTATACAAATGCCTCCTGTTAAGTCGAGAGTAAAAAGGCAAGAAAGAGAAAGAGAAATTAAAAAATTTGAAATCTTAAAAAAAGAAGACAGGAATATTTCTTTTATTGTTGAATGTCAAGGAGGAACTTATATCAGAAAATTAGTTCATGATTTGGGGGAAGAAATGGGAATAGGAGCGCATATGATAGCACTAAGAAGGATAAGAGCAGGAATTTTTAAAGAAAAAGAATCTGTTTCCCAGCAAGAATTTGAAAGAGCAGTTGAAGAATATGAAAGACAAAAGGCAGAGCCTTTAGCTAGTTCGTCTGAAAACAGCCAAACTAAAGGAGATGAATCCGAATTGAGAAAAATGATAATTCCCGCAGAAATTGTAAGCGAAGTATATGGTATAGTAAAAATTAAAAAAGAACATCTTGGAAAAATTCTTCATGGTTCTCCATTAAACAACAATTTTTTAGAAGGAAAAGAAAAATTTGAGAAAGGAAAGATTGTAAGCGTTTTTTTTGAAGAAAGGTTTATTGGGATGTATAAAGTTGTGAATGAAGGAGAAAGATTTGCGAAACCTGAATTTATTTTACAACCAATGAATCAAAATTAAAAAAGATTTATAATCGAAGTTTTATTAGTAATAAAAATGAGGAAACCATATCTTAAAAAATTTTCAAAGATATCCAGATTCACTGTATGGATTGTCGACGGCAAATATATAAGAGCGAATATAGACAGAGAGTTCACTAATTTTGGACAGCATTACATGTTTAATTTTATTCCTAAAAGTGAATTTTGGATAGATTGGCAAAGAGTTCCTGGAGAAGAAAAATTTTACATTGATTCTATGCTTACAATAAATAGACTTTTGGCTAAAGGGATGAATCGTAAAGATGCAATAAAAATTGCTGACCAAAAAGAAAAAAGTGAAAGAATTAAAACGTATCTAATAAAAGAAAGAGTTGAGGAAAGAAAGAGAATAGAGGAAGATATAAGCACAGTTCATATAAAGCTCTTAAAAAAATACAGCAAAACCATAATGGTGTGGATTGTAGATGGGAAAATTATAAGGGATTTATTTTTTATAGATTTCACAGAAGGGGGGCATGATAAGGTTTATCCTTTCATTCCTAAAAATGAAGTGTGGATTGATGATGATGTTAACCAAAGAGAAGTCAAATTCATTCTTCTTCATGAATTGCATGAGAGAAGATTAATGGCTAAGGGGATGGATTATGATTCGGCCCATATTAAAGCGAGTGAATTGGAATATTATTGCAGATGCAATCCGGGAAAAATAGACAGAAAACTAAAAGAAGAAATTAAAAAAAACAACGGGCATAAATAGATTTTTAATGCCAAAATGTATTGTTTTTCTATGAGAGAATTTGTATATTTTTCGCAAAGTGCGAGAACATCGGGAAATTTTGATGTAAATAATCTGATGAATGCAGGCAGAATGGATATTGCAATTCATGTTCTGATTTCCTCTTTTTTTCTTTCTCATAATACAAGAGAAGATGTGAGACTGCATTTGATTTTTTATGGGATGCCTGACCCCCCAAAGCACATAGAAATTATGGTAAGCAGGAAAGAGGGGATGCCTGAAACAGGAAAAAAAGTTGAAAGTTTGGATATAAGCAAGAAAGATGTTGCTGGTTTAATAAAAAAAATCCTTTACAAATACAAACCAGGAAAGAAAACAGAAGTTTTTGAAGGATGTTTTGTTGAGAAGAAAAGTTTTTTGAAGGTTATTGAAGAAATGCAAAAAGAAGGAAAAGAAATATTCTTATTGGACAAAAAAGGAGAAGATATAAGAGAAGCTGAAATAAGTGGGGATTGCGTTTTTATATTAGGGGACCATCAAGGACTTCCAAAAAAAGAATTAAGAAGATTGAAGAATATTACAAAACCTGTTTCCCTTGGATCCCGGATGTATTTCGCAAGCCATGTTGTGACTATTGTTAACAATGAGTTGGACAGAAGGGGAATTTAATGATATTCATAAGCCCCAATATCCCAAGCAGAACCTTGAGGACGAGAAACTCCATTAATGTCTGTTGTAAAAAAAGATGAAAGAGAGGTTCCATTGTTTACACAATTTAACTTCGCTTCTATATACAACATTAATACCCACCATATTGTTATAATTGACGATGGTATTAGACCATACATATGCAGAACCACCATTTGATCCGCCATAGTCGTAAGGATCAATTTCAATTGCGCCCTGCGCTGATTGAATCCCATAAATAAGGTTATTCCAGATATATTGTACTTGCCCATGAGGATTTGGGTAAATTCCATTCGCCCCGTCAAGCCAATCATAAATTTTATTATTATAAACATAACTTACAAGTGTACCATTTACAGCAAGATAGCCGCCGTCTAAATAAACTCCATTACAATGATAAGGATTAGAAGAATTTGTATCAAATCCCCTGTTACCATCTGGATAACCCACATTGTATAATTCATTATCGTGAAAATCGGCAGTAAAAAGAACAGCTGAAGAAACATCATGAATACTACAATTCCGGATTGTCTGCACTTGTCTGATTGCTAGACCATTCTGTTTTAAACCTGTATTTTCAGAATTTTCAATCTCTGAATTTTCCAGGACTACATTTACTATTGGATTAGTTATACTATTTCCACTATAATACATAAGTAATCCCCCATGAGCATCATCACTCAATGCAGTTGTACGCCATCCATGCAGATAAAGATTTTTAAAAAGTAAATTTGAATTATTCCAACCACCAAGAATGAGGCCATCACCTTGACTATTTGGGGTGCTAACTCTCTTTAATTCCAGATTGTCCACGGTGATATAACTCCTATCGTAAAGCAGGCTAATTAGTATATTAGAGACATATTGACCATCAAAAACTGGTTTCGTCCATAATCCTCCAGAATACCATCTTTTATCCACCCCATAATAATCATTTCCTGCAGCAGCCGAACCCCCTGCATTTATAGTCAATGGGAAGCTTGAGTTTGACCAAATTACTCCTCCCTTGAAAATGAAACGATCTCCTGCACGATGAGTATAACTGCCACTAAAACCGACCATATAAGGGTGGCGTTTCCATGCAGAATTGCTACATGTTCCATTATCATTATCATTTCCATTTACAAAATCAATATAATATGTTCTTGATGGTCCACATAACACAGAAGTATTCGACACGCAACTTCCTCCAACACAAGTTCCACTTGTACAATTTCCACAGTTTAATGTTCCTGGACATGTTTCATTATTCCTATATCCACACATATATCCTGGTGTCCCACAGACTGCAGGAGTGCAAGTTGGAGAGATTAAAACACAACTTCCACTAACACAATTATATCCTGTCTGGCATGATTCATTGCCAAAGACTCCACAGCTTAATGTTCCTGAACATCCATCAGTCCAATTTCCACAATTGTAATTCAAACTTGCACAAGTTGCAGGAGTGCAGGTTTGTCCCGGTATAGTTTCTTTGCCTTT
>JAPLXZ010000002.1 GCA_026395815.1 Candidatus Pacearchaeota archaeon | reverse complement strand
ACTTCTTACGTCTTCCAGTCTCTAGCTTAACAGTACTCCCCGCACGCCTTATCCTTAAGAGATAAGATTTCACAAGGAACTTATTAAGCAAGCTACGGATGTTTTAGACCCAATAATGATGGCTGCGACTTGGACCGCTAGTATTACCGCGGCGGCTGGCACTAGTCTTACCCAGTCATTATTCGCCAAAATTTTTAGATTTAGCAAAAGCTTTTCAATTGAAAAGCACTCTGGCTCGCTTTGTCACGCTTGCGCGCATTGCAAAAGATTCCTACCTGCTGCACCCCGTAGGGCTGGGAATAGTGTCTCAGATTCCCTCTCAGGGCCTCTCCGCTAAGAGCCCTTACGGATCACAGGCTTGGTGGGCTATTATCCCGCCAACTACCTAATCCGCCGCAGCCCCATCCTTAAGCTCGAGTTTATGAGATAAATCGTTCCAGGGTATATCTCCTATCAAGTATTATCCTCAGTTTCCCGAGGTTATCCTTGACTTAAGGGCAGGTTAGCTACGTGTTACTGAGCAGTTCGCCTTCTCGCGAAAGACTTGCATGTCTAAGTGCAAACCAGAGAGCCGCAGCCGCCAGCAGGATCAACTGGATTTAAACATCATTTTCTCGTCGATAAATCAACGAAAATCAGCGCATATTATTTATAAGATATAATATACTTCACACAAATTCCTAATCCTTACTATTGGCTTTGACAATCAATTATCAGAACTACAACTTAATGACTACTTCTACATACCTCATACTTTAACATTGTTATATGTATAAATTAAAGTACTCATTCTAAATATAAGAAACTCACCAATTTTTAGTTTATAAATGTTTTGCTGTGTTTAAAGAATTTTTATTCTTCTACCCAGATAATTCCGTCTTCGGTAAAGTCATTGAATTTAAGAAGGAAATATTGTTTCCTGTCTTTTTCAGCATTCTCACTATTTCCTATTTTTTCCCATGTTTCAGACCTGTTCTTATAAATTATATTTAATTCGGGTTCTAATTCAATAGCCTTTGTGAATTGTTCAATAGCTTTATCATAGAATTCCATTCTGGTGTATACAAGTCCACATGCATTATATCCATTTGCAAATTTAGAATTTTTGTTGATTACTTTATTAAATGAATTAAGAGCTCCTTGATAGTCTTCTAATTCTAATAATGTATAACCCTTATTATAAAGAGCCATCATAAAATTAGGATAAAGTTCAAGAGCAGTATTAAATTCATCTAGAGATTCTTCATATTTCTCTTGATCAAATAGATAAGTGCCTCTGTTAAAATAATTCATTGCAGTTATTTCCTTTTTACCCATTTCTACAAAAAGAGCATCTAGTCCAAAATTAACTTTATACACCCAATCAAGAAATGCTTTGTTTTCTTCTTTCCCCCACATGTTATCCCAATTGAGATGTTCTTTTCCTAAATCCCATCTGATAAAAACATGGTTCAAAACATTAATCATCTTTATTGGTAGATTTAAAATTTCTCCTACAGAAGAATAGACTAATGAAAAGTTGTCACAGTCAAATATCTTTTCCCTTAGGCCATAACTTAAAAGTGTATTCTCTTCTCTTTTAAAATCAATTAATTTAGATGCAATTGTTCTGAATATGTTAAAAACATCTTTTTTAGTATATGCTGACTTTATTTGAATTTCAGGGATTATTTTATCTAACAAATCATCTAAAGTCTTGTAATCTTCGACAGTTGCTCCAAATTCTTGCTCCATCCCAAGTGTCCTATGAGCAGAGGTATTGTATTTTGGCTTGTATTCTCCAGCAATTTGCTCTAATTTCCTGTCTAAAATCTCTTTTTGCTCTGTTGTTGTTAAAGAATTCCTTGTTACTTTGTAATCATCTTCGTAAGTGAAAAGAATTTTATTTTCTTTTGCAATTTTTTTTATCTGTTCATCTACCCTTTTCTTTAAATCTTGCTCTGCTTTTTCTGATGAAGGAGGAATATAAGCAAAATCTTTAACACTCTTTTCTAGCATTTGGCATCCGACTGAGAAGCTAAGGGAGAACGCTAATCCTGCTCCAACAATTCTTTCCAAAAATTTTGATTTCATATCTTGGAAAAAGAACAGATTCATTTTATAAATCCTTCTTTTTATTGCTATTTAAGAAATATTTTATCTTTCTATCTAAAGAATTATTTTTTTTAATTTATTCGTTTAATTCTTTAAGAATTAATTGATGAGGCTTTAAAACTTTTTCCAAATAAAATTGAACTTCTGTTTTTATTTGTATACATATTCTGGACATCTCGTAACCATCAAAGCAATATTATTTTGCAGACACAAGTGATAAAAATCTTTACTGACAGAACAATTGGAAGGCATTTTCTGACAATTTAAACATAAACATCTTTCTCTTCGTAAATTATCCATTTCTACATCTGCAAAAACTTCTACACCATGTGCAACAATTTTTTCAATCTTTCCCGTCATTTTAACCTCCTTTCATTTTATTTTTTCCTCTTCCATTTTCCGTTGATAATCGGAAGAAGCTGGACAAATCCCCCCTCGTATATAACCGCATTAGCAGCCATCCATTTAGAGCCTTGTCCTCTTATATAAGCTAGGTCTAACCTTGAACTTGTTCCAACAACATATGTATCCCTTAATTTTTCTGGGGAATGCGTGTGTCCTGTAATACTTTTTCCATACATCAATTCCTGAGATCTTGTGCTTCCTCTTCCACCACTATGTCCGAGATGTCCGTGATTTGCAAGCTGGTACCCCCGTATTTGTACATTATCTTCAAATTTTAAAAATCTAATGTTGGAAGGGAGTTTTCCCATCTTCTTTATTCCTTCTTCAACAACAACATTTGCAGCTTCTGCAGGGTCATCACATTCTTCAATTGCAATTTTAAATAGATATGACGCAATTCCTGCATTAATTTCATCATGAGGAAAGTCTCCAAGAGCAATATACCTGTAGATAAAATTATCATGATTAGAAGGAGTAATTAAAACTTCCCCCTTTCTTCCAATTTCTCTTCCAAGCCCGCAGAGAGTATAATAATATTCTTCTAATTCATTTTCCAGATTTAATTTTCCAAGCCTTGCTCTTATAGCTCTTGAGACGCAGTCATCTTTTTCATGAGGATTTACAGAATAGGAATTAGCCAAATCATGAATAACTAGCACTTTAGGTTTGAAAAAATTTATCATTTCATAATTTGCAGTCATTGTTTGTTCATCTGTCTCTCCAACATGCAAATCTCCAAGAACTAAAGCGTCACTTTCAACTTTTGTTACCCTTTCTTTGCCGTCAAATTTCTTTCCCATATCGACGAATTTTCCATTCGCTTGGGCAGTGAGATGTCTTATGTTGTAATGTGTTGGACTTATAATTTCAACTACTACTGCTCCGTATTCATGGTCTCTTAATGCAATATCTGCTCTTCTATTGCCTATAGCTAAATCTTTATCAATGTCATAATTTGGATGAGTGCAACAGCCAGTAGTTGTTATTACCTTTGGGAACTTTTTATTTCCTGTTGGAACACATCTTAAGCTTTGTTTTGTGTGAGCCATTACAACAGATTGGTCTCTCTGAACAAATCTGTCTCTTGTATTAGGAATATTCATATTTTGCGGCGGTTCTACCATATTTGAAATTTTTACATTTTGATTTAATGGACAATCTTTTTGTCTCATGCTATAAAGAACTTCCCCCTTCTCCTTTTCTTCAATTTCCTCAGAGAAATATTCATGCAATTCTGTCTCTGTAGAATTCATACCCTGCATTGATAGAATTTTTAGTTCAGCACCATTACGTTCACAATATTTTAGAAGCCCCTCCATCAAGTTTTCATTTGGAGCACCTCTTGCTGAATCACGTCCGTAATGATCTTCGTTTTTTTCAGATTGAATTGCCTGTGCAGAAGTAATAACATAAGTTTTTGGTTTAAATTTAGAATTCTTTTTGTGGTTTTTTACCCCCTTTCTATTACTCATTTGTTAAAAAACCAAATTCTCTTTTTAAATAACTATATACTGAAAGATATATTTTTTATTCGCAGAAATTGTAGAGTTTTATAGGACTTGTTATATTGATTGAAGCGTAACTCTAGTAACTAAACCGCTTTTTTCAGGGTGACTATTAAGAAACTGTTCGTTGTATTTTGCAATCATATTAGTCATTTCCTTTTGTATATTGCAAGGAAGATTTTCACTGCATCTGTGTTCATACGCCAAAAGAGTGCGTGTTGTTTTAACCATTAATTGATATTTCATAAATCCAATTTAACTTTTTTCTTTAAAAAAATTCTTATTATACAAAATATATTTATATCTGGCTTTCTTTGTTATGTCATGTCTTTATCAGAATACAAAAAAAAGAGGAAGCTAAAAGAAAGCAAAGAGCCGCCTGCAAAAGTAAAAAAGCCATCACCGTCATTAAAAAAACCAATCTTCGTAATTCACGAGCATCATGCAACACATTTGCATTGGGATTTGCGGTTGGAGATGAATGGAGTTTTAAAATCATGGGCAGTGCCTAAATCTCCTCCTGAAGCAAAAGAAGTTAAGAGATTAGCAATTGAAGTTGAAGACCATCCCCTGGATTATGCAACCTTTCATGGAGTAATTCCCGAGGGAAATTACGGAGCAGGAGAAGTAAAAATTTGGGACAAGGGAAATTATGAATTAATTGAAAAAGATACAAAAAAGATAATTTTTGAGTTAAAAGGAAAAAAACTAAAAGGAAGATATTGTTTAGTAAAAACGAGTTATGGCGGAAATAAGAAAAATTGGCTGTGGTTTAAGATTTAATCCTTCAAACAATTATTCTGCTCCAAATAATCTTCTAAACCAGTTAAGAATCTTTTTCATAAAACCTTCGCTTATGCACTCTCCTACTACACAAACATTGCTTTTGCATTCAAAATTATTCTCACAGGCGCTATTTGCTTCTACTAGTTGTGTTTTCATATCATTGTTTATAGAACAGTATAAACCATTTACTCTTAAGCCATAAGGCAAGCATTTGTCTTGGTAGAAGCAGCCAAATTTACATTCTGTTGTAATTTTTGTTACTTCACATTTTTCTCTGCATACCCCATCAGGACATAACATCTCTTTTTCAGGACAATCTTTTTCTATTCTTCTGCATTCTTTAGTTTGTCCATTAATATCACAAATACAATTTTCAGGGCATTCAAAACTTCCTAAGGATATAATAAATGTTCCTGACTTGCTCTCTTGATTATAATCTAAAAAGCTTATTGTAAAATCAAAGATTTTCTTTTTTTCTCCTAATTTTATTTTTATGACTTCTGTTTCTTCTTTTTCTTTGTAACGTTTAATTTGTAAAACTGCATATGGTTCTGCGTCATTACATCTTTGTTCAGTAGTCGATTCAATAGGAATCGCTACATTTTCTGTAATAAAACCAGAAATAATTCCTCCTGTCATTGTATCATATGTTTCTACAACTGCCGATGTTTCTGCTACTTCAATATTTTCAACAGGAACAGCACATCTAGGAACAAACAAGTCATTAAATTTTATTACTAAATCTTGATAATCTTTAACCTTTGCTTCTCTGCTTACTTGTAACTCAAATTTCTCTTCCATCTTTACATATATTCCTTCTTTTCCTTTCGGGCAATCTTGAACACAGACAGTATAACATTTTTTTGTAGAAGCTGTGCATTCTTTTCCTTCTTCACAACTAACTGCTTGAACTTCACAAATTTCCCCTTCTCCTGATTCACATATATGATTTCCGCAAACAGGTGGTTGAACAATAGTTGCTCCTGAACATTCGCTGTAAATACCAATACTATTTACCCCGCATTTCCCTGTTGCTGTATCACAATGATTTATACAGAATTCTTGCGCATATTTTTTCCAAACTTCTGCAGGTTTGCATGAAGTTCCTCCTCCTTGTTTTTCGCCTGTTTTATCATAACACTGCCAGTAAGCGAAGCTATACCATGAAGGACCGATATAAGGAGTCATAGGACTTGTTTGGTTTGTTTCTTGAACTGGAGTTGGTGTTGTTTCTTGGGCTCGGCATTCAAAAGCTATATCATCATTAATTCCATCCACTCTTGTATATCCATATCCGCCGCAAGTGCTTTTCCAAACTAAATCTTGTCCCCTGTATCCATTAACATCCATAATGCAACTCTCAATTCCAGAACAAAAAAACTTATCATTGTATATAGAAAGGTAACATTTTTGTTCGGTTTTTGAATTTGCAAAAATACACTTAACCTTCTCTTTAATCTCTGCTGCTTGTGGCTCGCAAGTTGAAATTGGAATGCAGTTAGAATCACATCCCTTAAACACATTTATATAATTAGGAGGACAAGCAAGCAATGTTCCGCATCTATCTCCCTTGCAACAAGTATTTTCTTTTTGAGTGCATGTTACAGGTTCTGTAGTTGTTGTTTCAGGTAAACAAGCTCCTTCTGAACACCCTTTTATACAACCATAAGTATGGTCTACTAAAGCTTTATTGTCTCTGCAGGTATATTCTATAATAGTGTTTCCCTCGCATTTGTCTAATTCACATTGACTGCCTACGCAGGTTTTTCCTGCTAAAAAATGATTTGTTCCGTCTGGGTCAGTGCAAGAAACAGAAGCAGGTATGCATTCTCCATTTTCGCATCCATAAGCACAAGGAGTGCATGTTCCTCCTTTTTTCTCTGTACAAAATCCTTCAGTTGTGTCGGGGTATTTATAACAAGCAGGAACAACTTCAAAAGTACATGCCTGTAGACCATCACAATATTTTGATACACTTGGCTGTCCGCAGTCTTCATCTAAATGGCATGTTGCTGTTTGTGCTGGTTGCTCTTCTTGAGCATAGACAAAACCAGCTAAACTAACGAATACAATAGCTAATACGAATAGAATTATCACCAATTTTCGCATATAAAAACAATGCAAAAAACTTTATAAATGTATTTTTTTATTATCTTTAATAAACAATTAAAAAAAGGTTATGGATGCAAATTTTCTTCAAAAGAGGATGAATGAGATACAACAAACTGATGAGTTTGTAAGCGCATTCGGAAAATTAGTTTCAGGAAAATCTAATTATAAACCTGTAATAGAAAAAAAGCAAATTGTTATCAAATGCAAAAACTGCGGAATAATCCTTGATGAATGTGAGAAGTTCTGCCATGAATGCGGGACAAAAGTGGAGAAGCCTGTAAATTAACTCCCAAAAGATAGCACTCATTAACATTCGTGATATCAATATGCAATTTAATGCGAAAAACCACGCGTTGATTATTTGTATTGGTTAATAAAATTTAATTGTGATTATTCATTAATCATTATATCAATTTCGAGCACGTTAGTGCGAGAAGTATCTTAAGCGAGGCGAAGCCGAGCGTCTTACACTCCAAATCTCGTGTCTATTCTTCTTGTTCTTTCTTCAATTTGCGGTTCTTCTTCAACTGTCCAGAAATCTAAATCAGGAACATCTACTTCAAGCCCTTTTGCTTTGCAATATCCTCTCGTGAGCAAGTAAAAAATTACCCCCAAGCTTTTTGAACTTTTATTATTCCCAATTATTATCTGATCAGCATTTCTTGCAAAATTATTCGTGTCGCAAAGCATCAAAACTTTTTTTCTAGCATTCACAGTATCATGCAAGGCGTTTTTGTCAAGCCATGAATCTGTAATTATGCTCAATTCATTCTCAAAAAAATCAGGAAGTGCAGTATTTGTTAAAATTCCTGCGGGATATTTTTTTGTGAATGTTCTTATTCCTGTTAATCTTGAAAACATCTCTGCAGCTTTCCATCCTGCTTGTCTTTTGCACACAAGGATTATGTCCTTAGCGTCAAATTTGGAAAAATATTCAATTGCTTCTTTTAATTTCTCATCGATTAGATCAGTGTTGAATATTGCAAGTCCATCTGCTCTTCTTCTGTAAACAAATGGCCTCATGTCAGGAGTTATAACTCTTGTTCCAAGATAAATTCCCGATTTGACATACTCTTCAAGAGGAATAAGCATGTCTGTTCTTTTCTTGATTTTGATTTTTTCTTTAAGCTCTTCTGTAGTAGGTTTTTCAAGTTTTTCAGCTAGCTTTTTCGCTTTTTCAAGAATTTCTTTTTTCTTTCGTTCAATGTTGTCATTGGATGAAACTTGAACTTGTTCAGAGTCTTCTTTTATATTTTCAGTTGAAAGTGATTCTGCTTCCGCAGCTTTTACTAAAGATGCGCTCGCTTGCGATTCTGCTTTCTTTTCCAGTTCTTTTTCTACCCTTTCTGCTATATTTTCTTCTTTCTTTGCAATGCTTTCCGGCACGCCGTCTTTTTCTATATCTTTGACGATATCTGCTTCTATTTTTTCTTCTGCTTTTTCTTCAGCGGTTTCATTTTCAGATTTCTTTTTTTTAGGCATACATTTCAGAGAAAAAGTATATTTTTAAAGGTTTTCTATGCAAAATGGGAATATAGAATATAATTTACTTCAATCCTTTTTCAATCTCAATTAATCTCTTTATCTTTGCTTCTCTTTCCTTGCCTGTAATTCCACATTTAAAAAAATCAGCTTGAAAACCGAAGGCTAAATCAGCCAAAATAGTTTCTTCTGTTTCTCCGCTTCTGTGAGAAAAAACAATCTTAATGTTGTTCCTTTTTGCCAGTTCAACAACCTCTTTCATCTCTATTAAAGAGCCAATCTGATTTGGTTTTACGATTATTGCATTTATGCTTTTCATCTTTATTGCTTTTTCAAATCTTTTTGGGTTTGTAGTTGTGAGATCGTCCCCAACAATTAATCTTTCAGGAAATTTCTTTAATAATTTTGCAAAATCTTCAAAACTTCCCTCTTCAAAAGGGTCTTCTATGTAAAAAAGATTAAAATTTCTTATTAAATTGCATAAATATTCGAAATGTTCTTCATTTTCCCTGTCTAACGGCGGATTGTGATAATGATATTTCTTTCTCTTGTAAAAGCCAGTAGCAGCGACGTCAATTCCAAGAGGCAATTTTAAATTTTTCAGTATCTCCAAAACAACTTTATCATTTAAAGATGTAGCCCATGCGTCTTCATCATTCTTATTTCCCTTGAATTTTTCATCCTGTTTTTTTAACAACCATTCTGCTTCTTTTTTTGCCTTTTTATTTGCTTCAAAAGATTCTTTCACGTTTTTCAAATTAGGAATCAGCAAAAATTCTTGAAAATCCGGCTTTCTTTCTAATGACGAATGTTTTCCTCCACCAATGCAATTGCCTACAAGTCTTGGAAATCCTTTAGCATTATTGTCTATAAGTTCCCAAACCTGTTTTTTTTGTTCTTTTGCAATCGCTTTGAGTATTGCAGACTCAAATGCAAAAAGGGTATTAGCACCAATCTGCCTGTCCATGACATCTTCAACTCTTCTCAAATCATCAAATTTATCGAGAATATCCTCGGAGAAATAATCACTGAATTGTTTTATTGCCTTTATGTCTTCTTCAAGGCTTTTCTTGTACGGTTTTTTTTCATAACTTCCTGTTGATTTTCCATTCGGCGCGCTTGCACTGAATTCTCCAGCATTTGTTTTTACAGAAACAAGAACGGTTTTTTCTTTTCGAGAATCCAAAATAGTTTTCGCTGAAACCCCCTTTATTATCATAATAAGAAAAATGAAGTTGGATTAATAAACTTTAATATTATTCCCCTTCTGCTTCTTCAGCTTCATCTCCTGCTTCGTCTTCAGGAGTTGCGAGTTCCATCATTTCACCGCTTCCAACTATGCTTGCTTCTTCTGTTCCTTCTTTTTTCTCAATCTCTTGGTCAGAAATCTTTCTTTCCCTTATTCTCTTTAATCTGTCCTCTCTTTTTAGCGGGAAAGGACGTTTTATTGAAATTGGAAGAATTTCTGAATTAAGTTCTATCTCAGCAATTTTTAATGCATCGTAATTTATTTTTTCAAGATCTTCTTTTTCTATTTTTATTAATAAAGGAGCATTCATTGAAATTTGCAAAGCCCTTGCTCCAAGAATCCTTGCTGTTTCATATTTGCTAAATCCTTTTAACATCTTATGGTAATGGTTTAAATCTGTCTGTATATTGATTATTTTTAACATCAATTAATAATGGGCATTCATTAGAATTTTTCACGCCTTCACATGCATTTTTTCCAATGACATGAAAGTCTCCACAGTATTCAATCAATTCGCAAAGTTTAATTTGGTTTTCCATTATTTTAAATTCTTTTCTATTTTTTTAAAGATTTCTCTTTCTGTTTTTTCCACTAAATCAAGAATATTACTGAATTCTTCAACACTCAATTCTTTCACATTTCCTTTTTGCATTGAAAAAATCGTTCCGTCAGAACTACAAACAGTCACTCTAGTTTCTCTTATATCTTCTTCTTCTTTTGTAGGGTCAACAATTAAGTTATTCCCTATTTTATAAACTGTCAAGGATATTGGAACATATTCTGCCAATGGAACATTGTCTTTTGTCCGTTCTCCATATATAACTTTTTCTTCTTTTTCTTCGTATTTTGGAATTTTTGCTGTTTTAAGCGCAGCAATTGCTCCTAACCATGCTGCATCAAATAAATTTCCGTCGTCGTTCATTGTATATATGTCTATGAAAACAGTCCAAACTTTTTCTCCTTCTTTTATGCATAATTTTTCTAGTTGAATGAATTTGCTTTCTCTTATTCCCCTGTCAATGACTCTTGCTAATTCTATTGCGTCAAATTGAGGAGGTCCGTATTCAAATCTTGGAGAACTTAATGGAAGCAATTCAGCAGTAACCATCAAATTTCCCTTGTCTTGAGAATCAGGGTAGGGTTCTGAAACATCCATCTTAACTCCTACAAGTACTTCTGTTTTTCCTACTTTTACTCTTGCGCTTCCTTCTGCATTTTTTGAGACTCCTGTCTCAATAACTATTTCCCTGAACTCGTCGAGTTTTCTGTCATCAAACCTTTTTCCAAGGTTCAAATATTCTTTTATTCTTTCTGCTGTTAATTCTGATGTTTCTATCATTATGAAAATTCTCCTGAATTTTTATTTGTGCTGAATTTCTGTTTAGTCATTTTTCCTCCCCTACTTCTTTCAAAGCTTTCTTTTGAATTTCGTAAATCTTCTTGCAGGATTCTCTTGCAAGTTCTATTGCTTCTTTTAATTGCTTCTTTGTTATTTTTCCATCCAACTGAATGTGAGTTATTTTTCCGTCTGCAGTAAATGTTATTGGGATGTCTGTTGCTCCTTCTCCCTCTTCCCAATCTTCTTCTTCCTTTATCAAATCAACAACTAACTGCTTGTCAAGTTTTCCTATTGAAACGCTCGATACAAGGTTCTTCATTGGAATTCCGGCATGAGCGAGAGCCATCACAGCAGCGTTTATTCCAGCGCATCTTGTTGATGCGTTTGCCTGCAAAATGCTTATATGAACATCGACGACATTTCCCTGAAAATCATTAATCATTAAAACCGGCTCTAAAGCCCATTCTGTTATCTTGCTAATTTCAGTGCTTCTTCTTGAAGGCCCTGGACGAATTCTTTCTGAAACAGAAAAGCTGAGCATGTTGTAGTTACATCTCAATGTTCCTTTTTCTGGATTTTGTGAATGTTGAGGATGCATTTTTTTTGGCCCGTAAACAGCAGCAATTGCAACAGTATCTCCGAATGAGAACATCGCACTTCCATCTGCATTAGGAATTATCCCGACTTTTGCAGTTATCTTCCTAAGCTCATCAGGCTTTCTTCCGTCAGGTCTTTTGAATTCTTTTGAGTGTGTTTCTTTTGTTGTCATTTTAAACTATTAGGGTTGATTCAATTGATTTAATTATTTTATTTTTATTTAAAATATCTCTTTGTTTTTTTGCCATTGTCATTAAAAAACCTGTGTCTTCTGGAAACTCCAAATGGTCTAAATGAGATGTTTCATCAGTCTTTGAACCATTTTCATAAAAAGTGTACTTTATTGGAGATGAACTTTTTTCATTCCAATTTCTTTCACTAACTACTTTATATTCAACTTTCATTTTCTCTTGAGTATCTTTTTCTCCTATTCCCATTTTAATTTTTATTCTCCTTTAAAACAGCCTGTCTGTTTTTCAGACTTCCTGTCTGTTCTTTTTCTTTTTCAAACCATTTTTTCATCTCGTCTGTAAGTCCAGACATGAATGATCTTTCAGCAACATGCAAAATAGCTTTCTTTGCAAATAGCTCATCTTCTATCTTGTTTCCATTTATCCAAATCAATCCGTTTTGGCCAACAGTGATTCTGCAGTTTGTCTCTTCTTTTATTAAAGATATCATGCTTCCTTCCTTACCGATAACTCTTGGGACTTTATTTGAATTTATGCTGATTATGATTCCCTTATCCAATCTGCCAAGTCCTTTTAGCTTGACTGTTAAGTCTATTCCCCTCTGGTTTATTGAATTAATCTTTGCAACAACCATATCTCCAATAGCCATAATTTCTTCCAATTCATCTTGGTTGACATATCTTGGAAATTCCATTATAGGCAAGAATGAACTGTCTGCTGTCCCTATGTCTATAACCCATCCATTAAATGTTACATTCTCCACTTTTCCTATTACAACGTTTCCTCTTCTTGGTTGATAAACTCCTGATAAAGGTATGACTTTGATGAGTTTATTTGCTTCTTCAGCAAGACCAAATCGCATTGCAACTATCTCGTTTCCTTTCTTTTCTGTTCCTTCTCCCGGCAAATAGTCTGCTCCTTCGAACACTACTTCTCCAGGTATTACAATTTTTCTGTCTGTCATTTCCTTGTTCCCTCTAAAGCTTCATAGCAATTACCACACAACTGCCCTGCGCCTTCTATATAATTTCTTCTTGCATCAATATGCGTCTCTGTTTTATAAACGGTTTTAGTACTGCAACTAACGCATAAATCATACCCATCTTCACTAACCATCTTTTTCCCTAAATCAATTGTCATTTTATTCTTTTAACTCCTCTGTAAACGCACTTCCATGCGTCGCTGAATTTAATTTGTCATAAAACTCCATTATCAATCCAGCAGGAATGCTTACAACGACTTCCAAACTTCCGTCATTAAGCCAATTTTCCTCTTCTTTGTACTGGCTTACTACTCCATAAGCTTTCCCTGTATGTATTGCAGGAACCTTTATTTTAATTCTTTTTGTTTCAACTTTTATTGGAATAATCTTGCTTATTTCTTCAATAATATCCTTAATCTGACTTTCTATCGGCGTGTTTTTAATATTAACATGCGCTTCTTCCAATGCACTTTTTATTCTTTCAGGGGTGTGCGGATTTCCTGTTTTAGGATCAATAGTATTTTTAACTAAAATATCGACAACTTGCTTGTATTTTTTTTCTTTTTCATCTTCTCTGTACTCTTGTGTTGTTAAAATCTCACCGCTTTTAACAATTTTTGCAGCAATAGTTGAAACATCTGTTGTTCCAAAAGCATCTTCTAAGTCTTTTGCAGGAGCAGCATTTCCTTTTTTTACATCTATGAAAATTCTGCCTCCTTCTGCTTCAATCCAATTGCTTTCCCCTTTTTTGAATTTTAATGCTTCATCCAAATCAACTATAATCTCGAAAGGTTTTCCTTTTTGTTTTATTCTTGCGGTTGTTTTAGTCATTTTAATTTTATTTTACAAATTCTTGCAATTCTTCTCCGTATAATCTTTTTAATTCCGAATTTTCGCTTTTAATATAAACCAATTCAAACCTGCCAATATTGAATTTCTTGTCCTGCATTTCCTTAATTATATCCAATGCAAGTTTAACTCCTCTTTTTATTGTAAATTCCGGCTTGTATTTTTCCCTTAGTATTTCTCTTATTTTCTCGTCGTTTTCTCCGATTGCATTTGTGTAATATGAAAGATAATTTCCTGTAACATCGCTTGTGTAAAGCTCTGGTCTTTTGCTGTTTATTCCAGCAATCATTAAAGAGACTCCAAATGGCCTTGCTCCGCCATATTGAGTGAATTGCTGCTTTACATTTGAAATGTCTTTGATTATTAATTCTGGCTCTATTGGAGAATCGTAAGTGACTCTATGCTGCTGTGCTAAAACTTGCGCTCTTTCAATCAAAACTCTTGCATCAGAGACAATTCCAGCAACGCTTGCAATTATGTGAGAATCAATTTCATAAATCTTGTTCGCTGATCTTTGGACAATCAGCTTGTCTTCTATTCTTAAATCTGCAAGTATAAAAACTCCATCAGAACAAGTCATGCCAATGCTTGCACTTCCAAGTCTGACAGTTTTTTCAGCATATTCTACCTGAAGCAAATGGCCTTGAGGCGAGAACATTGTCGCAGTTCTGTCATAGCCCATTGCTTGTTGTTGTAAGTCTAATGGTATATCCATTCTAATTTTAGAGAAATTTATAATTTAAAACTTAATTTCTTTTTCTCTCCGATTTTTAGAAGAAATAATGGTATTTAAAGTTTTTGGAGGGAAAATTACAATCTAATCCCAAAATAAGAATATACATTTGCAGGTATGTCTAACAAAAGATTTCTCATAAAACCAACCCCTCTTTCTACATCTTTTTTATGTCTGTATGAGTGATATAATTCATGTCTTATAATATGTTTAAATCTAATCTTTGTTGGATTTATATGAGAAGGAATAATAATGGTATATTCTTCTCCTCTTTTTTCAATGCAAGGAACAGGTTTCCATCCAGGAAATACTCTTACAACTTCTTCTATTTCTAATTTTTTCTTCTCTTCTTCAAGTACTTTTGTTATATCTTCATCAATTAGCATAAGAATCCCTTCAAATTAAGATATTTAAGGTTTATCTTATCTCTTCAGCCCTTTTAATGTCCCGCTTACCTTTTTCACTTCCATTTTTTCAGAAAAAACGCATAAACTTGCTCTTACAGAATCAACCATTTCCCTATTTATCCCTATAATAGCAGAATCTTGACCTTCTCTTATGAATTCCAATCCAACTTTTGACATGCCTAAAATTCCTATAAACTCTAAAATAGCCTTTTCAATATTTTTTCTTAAATTCTTTCCTTCAACTAACAAATATCTCTTATTTTCCCTCATGCTTGGTCTGAGTGACTTGAGAGTTTTCATGATACTATCAGTAAAATCTGATTATTAAAATTATCTTTTTTATATCTAAAAATTCTTTGAAAGAATTTTTAAACTACCTCTTCTAATTTATAGCATAAAAAGTGATAAGATTTAGAAAAAATGGAAATTTATACTATAGGCGGATTTGATGAAGTAGGAAAGAATATGACTGCTGTTAAAACAGGAGATGACGTATTCATATTCGACGCAGGAGTTTATCTGCCTGCAATTGTCGAGCTTCAGGAAGAGGAAACTCAGGAAGGAAATTATTCTGAAAAAAGATTAAGAAGCATTGGAGCATTGCCAGATGATTTGATTTTAGACAAGTTCGGATTGAGAAATAAAGTTCGGGCAATTTTTTTAGGCCATGCTCATCTCGACCATATAGGTGCAATTCCTTACATGGCTTACAGGTATAATGCCCCTGTTTTAGGAACGCCATTCACGACCCAGGTTTTGAAAAAGATAATGGAAGATGAAAACATGAGCATCCCAAATCCAATAAAAACAATAAATCCAAATTCTTCATGTTCTATTAAAGGAAAAAGTGGAAATTATACTGTTGATTTTATTAACATAACGCATTCTACACTGCAAACTTCCATGATTGCTTTGCACACTCCAGAAGGAATTGTTTTGTATGCGAATGATTTCAAGATGGACAATACTCCAATTCTTGGTTTGCCCCCTAATTATGATTTGTTAAAAAAAATTTCAAAAGAAGGAGTCAAGGTTCTTATTGTTGATTCTCTTTACTCTGGAATTGAAAGGAAAACACCGAGCGAAAAAATAGCAAGAGCACTTTTGGAAGAAGTCTTATTGACGATAAAAAACGAGGAATCTGCAATTTTTGTCACGACTTTTTCATCCCATATTGCAAGATTGAAAAGCATTGTTGATTTCTCGAAAAAATTAGACAGAAAAATTTACTTTATGGGAAGGAGTTTGAAGAAGTATGTTTCAGCATCAATTGACATCGGAATGTGCCCCTTCAAAAAAGATATTGAACTTGTAAGCTACAAAAAGCAGGTTGATTCTGTTTTGAAAAAAATACAAAAAGAAAGGGAAAATTCCTTGATTGTTTGCACAGGGCATCAAGGAGAACCAGGAAGTATAATGGACAGGCTTTCAAGAAACAAGCTTCCATTTGAATTCCGTTCAGGCGACAATGTAGTTTTTTCTTCAAGAACAATTCCTGCTGCTGTAAATGTTGCAAATAAAGAACAGATGGACAAAAGGCTGAAAAAATATGGAGTTAGAATTTTTGATAACATCCATGTTTCAGGCCATGCAGGAAGAGAAGATTTGAGGGATTTGATAACTATGATACATCCAGAAAATATAATCCCTGCCCATGGTTCAATAATGCACTTGACTCCTATGATGGAACTTGGAAAAGAGATGGGATACAAAGCAGGGAAAAATTGCCATCTTATGCAAAACGGCCAAAAGCTAAAGTTGTAAATTTTTATAAATCAAGGTTTCTTTAATTTATAACATATAAAATGGTAAACGTGGAAATTTTTTGTGGATTAAGAGGTGCGCTTGAAAGAGGAGAAACTTTGAAAAGAGCAATGATGACTTTTTATAATGCAGGATATAAAAGAGAGGAAATTTCCGAGGCTGCAGCTCTTTTGAAAGATTACCAGCCAGGACCACGTCCAAAAAAGCCAGTTACTAAGGAAGAAAGATTAGTCAAGCCAAAATTGGATCAACCAACTCTTACTCCTGTAGTTCAGCAAAAAGTAGAGAAGCCTAAACCTGTTGTAAAAGAAGAACCTAAGCTCCAACCTCAAATTCAACAGCCTGTTGTGCAACCACCACCAAAAAAATTTGCTCCGCAATTTCCAGCGCAGGCATATTACATTTATCCAACTCAGACAACTCCCCCCCAGCAATATCCTACAGGAGTTTCAAGTTATGGCCAAGAACCTCAAAGGAACAAAACAATGATTTATGTATTAATATTTCTCTTAGTCTTTTTAGTCGGGCTTCTCGCGACAATATTCATTTTTAGAGAACAGCTAGTTAATTTTGTCAGTAATATGTTTAGCTAAATTAGGAAACTAATTGAAAAACTGATTAAAAAACTAATTAAGAAAATAAAATGTCAATCTATTCTCCTGCAGAGGATTCTTATTTAATGTCAAAGATTTTAGAGAACAATCTTCCAGAATTAATTAAGCAAAATCCCGATTTGAAATTTTTGGAAATAGGAACAGGCAATGGAATCCACTTGCAAACTGCTTTGGATTTAAGAATTAAAAAAGAAAATATTTTTTCTTCTGACATAAACCAAGAAGCAGTTTCTCATTGCAAATCTTTAGGATTTAACTGCATTCATTCTGATTTGTTTGAAAATTTCAAAAAAGAAATGAAATTTAGTCTAATAATCTTCAATCCTCCTTATCTTCCAGAAGATTCAAAAGAGCCAAGAGATTCAAGGATAGCTACAACAGGAGGAAAAAAAGGCTCAGAAACAATTAACAAATTTTTAGAACAGGCAAAAAATTATTTGGATAAAAATGGAAAAATATTTTTGCTGACAAGCAGTTTTACAAAAGGAATAAATTTCAAGGGATACAAAAAAAGGCTTCTTGAAAAAAAGAAATTGTTTTTTGAAGAGATTTGTGTTTGGGAGCTCAAGCCCACCCCCATCACCCCGCCCACCTGCCCTTAAGGAATTATCATCACTTCTTTTTATTCTCATTAATTATTCTATCAATTTAGAGCAACTTGTTGCGAGAAATATCTTAAGCGAGGCGAAGCCGAGCGTATATACAACTATCTTCTAATATCCTTCCAGCTTTTCTTTTTCTTTTTTAATTCAGCAAGCTGATAATATAAATCTTCAAAAACAGGTTTTTCTTTTTGATAGAAAATTCCAACAGGAATTTTATTTGCTATATTGTAATCGAACTCTTGCGCTTTTTCCCATGCTTGCTTGAAATCTGTTTTATCATGCTTGGTTTCTTCTAAAGAATATGTTTTGCTTTTGTAAGATGAATCGGGATGAAATATCAGGCAAGGTTGTAGAACTTCAATGAATGCAAATCCCTTGTGCTTCAATGCTTCTCTTAAAACATATTCTACTTGTTTTGATTCAGCAAAAACTCTCGCAACAAAGCTTGCTCCACTTGCCAACATTAATTTTATAGGATTTATAGGATGAAGCTTAACACCAAGAGGAGTTGTCTTGTCTTTGTATCCTATTTCTGTTGTTGGTGTTGGCTGGCCTACTGTAAGAGCAAATACCTGATTGTCATGAACAAAATATTTTAAATCTGCATTGTATCTTGCCATGTGAATTAAATGCTCCATTCCTTCTGCGTAAGCATCTCCGTCTCCTGAAAAACCAAGAACAGTGAGATTAGGATTTCCAATTTTCATTCCTAAGCAAGTAGGAAGAACTCTTCCATGCAATGTGTTAATCCCATTCAGATTTAGATAATCAAATATTTTAGCATGGCATCCTATTCCTGTAACAATTGCAAAATCTTCTTTATTTTTTCCTGCTTTTATCTGCTCGGAAATAATATTTTTCACTCCAGCAAATATCTGAAAATTAAAGCATCCAGGACACCATGTCACTGGTGTTGGTGTTGATAAGTTTGTGTTTTTTTGCGTCATTTCAATCTCCTTTCAATTTCTTTTTTTAATTCATCGTGCAAAAATGGCCTTCCATCATATCTCAATACTCTGTTATTGTCTGGAATTAGTATTCCTGTCTTTTCAGCAATTAATTTTCCTAGCTGTCCTGTTGCATTGTTCTCAACTAAAATTATATTTTTTCCTTCAAGCTCTTTTTTTACGCTTTTAGAAAAAGGTTCTGCATACAAAATCTGCATGAAAGATAATTTTAAATTAGCAACAGCGTCGAGAATTGCTCCCTTTGTACTCCCATAAGAAACAACAATGTTCTTTACATTTTTTATTCCATAAATCTTGAATTGCTCGAATTTTTCTGCTTCTTTTTCAATTTCTTTTCCTTCTTTTATTCTTCTCTCAACATTTTTATTTACGATTTCAGGATTTTCTGTTGCGCTTCCATACTCGTCTTTTTCATAACTGTTATACCTTTCGAGTTTTGTTGATTTTTCTGATTTTGTGATTTTCGGATTTTCTGCAATAGTGTAAATGCTTTCTGCTAAATGCTTGTCACTTAAAATAATCGCAGGAATCTTAAATTTTTGAGAAAAGTAAAATGCTTGGCTTACTAATTCTTCTGCTTCTTTAGGATCTCCAGGAGTTAAAACAACTCTATTAAGTTCTCCGTGTCCTGAATGTCTTGCCATGCTTAAATCTCCTTGTCCTGTTCCTGTTGCAATTCCTGTTCCTGGCCCAGGACGCTGGCTTAAATAAACAACAAGAGGAACTTCAGCCATTCCACTTAAAGAAAGTGCTTCCGTCATTAAATCAAATCCTCCTCCCGATGTTCCTATCATTATTTTTGCCCCTGTTATTGCACTTCCAATAGCAGTGTTAATCACAGAAATTTCATTTTCCATTTCCAAAACAAGAATATTATTTTCAATTTGATTTTCAGCTAATTCCCCTAGCACAGGTGTTGCAGGAGTCATAGGATATGCATAATATATATCTAGCCCTGATTTTATTGCGCCTTCTGCTATTCCTTTATTTCCATTTATAAATACATTTTTATTTTTCTCAAGAAAATCAACCTTGCAAAAATTCTTTTTTTCATCTTCATATCCCTTTTTTGCTTCTTTCATATTTTCTTCAAACTTTTTTTCCAGTTCTTTGAGTTCTTCTTCTAATCCCTTGAAATCCAGGCATAAAAGTTTGAAAAGTGCTCCTGCATAATACATGTTTTCATCATGCCCTTTCAAAACCATCCCCTTTGATTTCAGCTCTTTTTTATGGATTTTTTCTGTGTTCTCGTCTAAGGCAATAATCATGTCTAACTTGCTCTCGTTGCTGTGGATTGGCTTGTCTGAAAAAGTTAAAACATTGAAGTTATGTCCTCCTCTTATCAATGATTGGTACTCTCTTGAAACAAAGACATAATACCCTTTTTTTATAAGTGCTTTTCCAAGAATATTAGAAAGCAGATTAGGTCCTTGTCCAGCTTCTCCACCGAATAAGATTGTTAATTTCATCCTGTATTTTTATCACAATCAATTTTATATAGGATTATATTTTTTCAACATTATAAACTTTTTTAAGGATGAATATGGAAAACAATAATAAAAAGGGTGTCTTACCATGGTAAGGTTTGCGCATATTTCCGATGTTCATTTAGGAGGATGGAAACAACAGTCAATGCAGGAGCTGAATTTCCAGTCTTTTAGAAAAACAATTGAAATTTGCATTGAAAAGAAAGTTGAGTTCATCCTTATCTCAGGAGACTTGTTTGATTCAGCATATCCCTCCATAGAAATCTTGAAAGAGACTTTTTCAGAGTTTAGGAAACTAAAGGAGGCTCGGATTCCATGTTTTATTATAGCAGGAAGCCATGATTATTCCATATCAGGCAAGACTTTTCTTGATGTTTTGGAAAAAGCAGGCTTTTGCACGAATGTAATGAATATAGAAGAAAACCAAGATACAATTATCCTAAATCCTACAGTTTACAACAATATTGCTATTTATGGCTACCCAGGAAAAAAATCTGGCTTGGAAATACAAGACTTAAGAAAACTTAGATTTAATGATTCTCCTGGAATGTTTAAAATTTTTATGCTGCACACAACAATAGACAAAGCAAAAGGAACTTTGCCTGTAGATTCAATTGAAACTGAACTTCTTCCGAAAGCAGATTATTATGCCCTCGGTCATTTACATATAGACTTTCAATACGAAAATTTTGTTTATCCAGGTCCTATTTTCCCAAACAATTTTCAGGAATTAGAAGACTTGCAATACGGAAGATTTTACATTGTTGATACAAATTCAGACGAGCCATTGCAGAAAGTGGAACTTAAAATAAAAGACGTAGTTTCCATTGACGTTGAAACAAAAAATGCTTTGACTGCAACAGAAAAAATAATATCTGAAATAGAAAAGAGAGAGGTAGAAGACAAGATTGTCCTTTTAAGAGTAAGGGGGGAGATAGAAACAGGAACTAGTTCAGACATCAAATTCAGCCAGATAGAAGAATTCGCAACAAAGAAGAAGGCTTATTTTCTTCTGAAAAACACTCATGATCTGAAAACAAAAGAAGTTGAAATGGAAATTGAAGTTAAAGACATAGACAATGTTGAAGATGAAACAATAAATTTGTATTCAGGTCAAAATCCTTCGGATTTCAATAAATTTATTCCTCAACTCATCAACACTCTTGCTATTGAAAGGCAAGAAGGAGAGAAAATTGAAAGCTTCAATAGCAGGCTTTTGGAAGAAACTAAAAAACTTTTGAAATTTTAGCTTTTAAAAATGATAAATAAAATGTTGTGCAGATTTTCATTGGAAGCAATTAAAGAAAATCGCTTGAGGGATGAAAAACCGTAGGTTTTTAAGATGAAACTCAAAAAAATAACCCTTGAAAATATAAGAAGTTATGAACATCAAGAAATAAATTTCCCAGAAGGCTCTACTCTTCTTTCAGGAGATATAGGTTCAGGAAAAACTTCTGTTCTTTTGGCAATAGAATTTGCTTTATTTGGACTGCAGCCAGGGCAAAGGGGGAGCGCATTATTAAGAAACGGAAAAAAAGAAGGCTCTGTAAAAATTGAATTTGAAGTAGATGGAACTGAGATTGCTATTGAAAGAACATTAAAAAAAGGCAAGACAATCTCCCAAGATTACTGTTCAATTTCAATTGACGGAGAAAGAAAAGAGTTGTCTGTTACAGAACTAAAGGGCAAGGTTCTTGAGATTTTAAGTTATCCTTCTGAATTCGCAAAAAAACAAAACATCCTCTATAAATTCACAGTTTACACTCCTCAAGAAGAAATGAAGCAGATTATTTTAGAAGAGCCTGAAACAAGGCTTAATACTCTAAGGCACATTTTCGGAATTGACAAATACAAAAAAGTTCTTGAAAATGTTTCAGTAATAGCATTAAAGCTAAGGGAAGAAAGAAGAATGAGAGAAGGAATGACAGCAAATTTAGACCAGATAAAATTCAATCTTCTTTCTAAGGAAAATGATCTGGAAGCAAAACAGTCTAATGTTTCTTCTATTGAAAAAGAGCTTTTTTTGAAAACAGAAAAAAGAAAAAAAATTCAGGAAGAAAGAGAGGAAATTTCAAAGAAAATAGAGCAAAAGAACAAGTTTCAGTCTGAACTTGAAAAGACAAGGCTGATGATTCTGAATAAAAACGAGACAATCTCTTCAAACACAAAAACAATATACTCCTTAAGAAGCCAAATAAAAGAACTTCAAGAATTTATTTTTGATGAATCAATGATAGCCAAACTTGAGCAAACTATTCTAATAAATAAAAGAGAAAAAGACAAGTTAAATCAAAGAAATTTAGAGATTAATTCAAGAATAAGTTCTCTACTAATGAAAAATGAGGATAACAAGAAGATTGATAAGAAATTATCAAACTTGGAAATGTGTCCTACTTGCCTGCAAAATGTGAGTGCTGTTTACAGAGCAAATGTGCTTAATAAAATTCATTCTGAAACAGTAGAAGTTAATCGTGAAATGGAAGGATTGGAAAGAGAAAAAGGAAGTGTAGAGGAAAAACTAAGAAAAATTGAAGCAGACATCTCTTTTA
Organism: Candidatus Pacearchaeota archaeon; assembly: GCA_026395815.1. Taxonomy (GTDB): domain Archaea; phylum Nanobdellota; class Nanobdellia; order Pacearchaeales; family GW2011-AR1; genus RBG-13-33-26. Next base: position 41,072 of record JAPLXZ010000002.1, on the reverse strand, counting down.
CAGAAAGAAAAATTACAGACTTAAAAATATTAAAAATGAAGCTTGAGAGTTTAAAGGAAAAGCAAGAGCATATGCAAGAAATAGAAAAACTAAATTCTTCTCTTGAAAAAGATATTCAGCTTTTGAAGGAGCATGTAGACATACTTGCCTCTTCTATTTTAGAATATGGCAAATTTGAAAATCTTTTTCAGCTTAAACAGACCGAACTTGACGCAGCACTCAGAGAAGAAAGAATAGCAGACATAAAGGTTGCAGAGCTGAAAAAAGAAATAGAGGTTTTTTCAAACCAAATAGAAGAGCTAAGAGAAGAGATAATAAAAACAGAAAAAATAAAGAAGCAATTGAATTACATAAATGAACTGGAAAACTGGCTTTCAAAGCAGTTTATTTCTCTTATTTCTTTTATTGAAAAAAATGTCATGATAAAACTTAAAGTAGAATTCTCAAAATTGTTTGCAGAATGGTTTTATGCTCTTGTTTCTGACACTTTTAATGTAAAACTCAGCGATGATTTCACTCCTATAGTTGAGAATCAGGATTATGAATTAGATTATGCATATCTTTCAGGAGGAGAAAGAACCGCAATAGCCCTTGCCTACCGTCTCGCCCTCAACCAAGTAATTAACTCCCTCATGAGCAAGATAAAAACTCGAGACCTTGTTATCCTCGACGAGCCAACAGATGGTTTCAGCGAGCAGCAGTTAGAAAAAATGCGTGATGTCCTCCAGCAATTAAATGTCAAACAGCTTATCATCGTCTCCCACGAACAAAAGATAGAGGGCTTTGTAGAAAATGTCATCAGGTTTAAGAAAATTTCTGGAATAACACAAGTGGAGAGTAGTGAGTAGAAAAAGAGATAAAAAATGAAATATTTTTTAATTTATAATCCAATCTCTCGGCAAGGAAAAAGTAAAAAAGATTTTGAAAAAATAATTTCTATTTTGAACAGCAAAAAAGTGGATTTTGAATATGTTTTAACAACTAGGAAAGATGAAGCAATAGAGTTAGCAAATTTTGTCAGTAAAAAGAGTTTTGATGTAGTTGTTCCGGTTGGAGGAGATGGAACTATTTGCGAAGTAATAACAGGATTAATGCTTCAACAAGAAAGATTTAGGCCAATGATGGGTGCATTACATGTGGGAACAAGCCCAGATTTTAATAGATACCATAAAATCCCAAACGGAATTGAAGAAGCAATAGACGTTTTAATTAATGGAAAAACAAGATATATAGATATAGGAAAGGTAACACATAGAGATTTAAGAAGAAAAAGAGATATTACTTCTTATTTTGGAAGCAGTGTTAATATGGGCTTAGGTCCTTCTATAGCTTCAAAATCCAATGGAAGATATAGAGAATATTTGGGAGATTTTCTTGGTACATTAAGCGCTACAATTGTCTCTTTAGTTGATTTCAAACCAATTGATTTAAATTTGAGAGTAGATGGAAGAAATATTGATATGGAAAATATTTTTAATTTGACTGTAGGAAAAGACCCATATCTTGCTTCAGGAATGAGAGTTCCTATAAAAATACCTGAAAACAATGGCAGAATGTATTTATTATCTATTCAAGGGAAACATAAAATTCCTTTAGTGACTAACTTATGGAGGCTTTATGCTGGAAATATCTTGGATTATTCAAAAGCTAAATTATTATCTTGCAGAGAAGTGGAGATTCAGGGAACTGGAAATGAAAAATTGGAATTTGATGGAGATTTTAGAGGCTATCTTCCTGCTAAAATAGAGGTTATACCAAGAACATTAGAAATTTTAGTAAAATGAAATCAAATAAGATGAAGAATGCTTACGAAAACAAATTTATTACTGGATATAAAAAATTTTTATTCTTTCAATACCTTAAAATGTATGTTTTCTTTAGATATACAGGGAAATTATTATCTAAAAAAATAACCTTAAAGCAGCATACAATTTTTCTTAAGAGAGCTCTTTTATTTTTGAATAAAGTTAAAGTCAATAAGGTTGTTAAAACTCTTGGTGTTTATAAGATGCATATTTATTTTCCAGCATTTCCAACAAAATCTTTTTTTAAAGCGTTAGACAAATTTTTAGTTTTAAGGAAAGATGATCTTAATCCTGTTTCTGTTTTATTGTCTATTGGAAAAGGATGCAGAAATAATTGCAAGCATTGTTATCAAAGATTTGACACTAAAAAAGAACTTCCATTGGAAGATTTGAAGGAATTAACTAGACAATTATTGGATTTGAAAATCTCATTTATTAATATTGAAGGAGGAGAACCCCTAATCAAATTTGACAGGCTGATTGAAGTAATGAAAATTATAAATAATCGAGCTGAAGTATGGGTTAACACTTCTGGTTTTAATTTAACAGAAGAAAAAGCCAAAAAAATGAAAGAGGTTGGAGTTTTTGGAGTTATGATTTCTGTTCACCATTGGGATAAGAAAAAGCATGATGAATTCACTGGAAGAATTGGTTCTTTTGATGATGCTATTCGTGCCTTAAAACTGTTTAAAAGAGCAGGAATTTCAACAGCAATAAATTGTGTAGGAACGCAGGAATTATTGAAGGATGATGGTTTTGATAAGGTAATGCAAATTGCTAAAGAAACTGGATGTTCTATTGTTCAATTAATACATGAAAAACCAGCTGGCGCATGGATTGGAAAGAACGATACCATGCAAAAAGAATATCTTAGGAAATTGTATAACTATCATTTAATCTACAACTTAAATAAAAAGTATAAGGATTATCCTGTTGTTTCTTCTCAAGTCTGGGAATCTACAAAAAACAATTTCGGTTGCACTGCAGGCGGAATAGAAAGATTTTATGTAAATGGCAATGGCGATGTTCAACCCTGTGAATTTGTAAATGTTAGTTTTGGCAATATAAAGAAGGAAAATTTCTTGGAAATATATAAAAAAATGAGAAAAGTTTTTGATAAACCAAGAACTAATTGGATTTGTTGTACAGAGCATAATAAGATAAACAAAGAACTCAAAAAACTAAAAAATAAACTGACTCCTCTCTCAAAAGAAAAATCTGAAAAAATAATAAATAGTTTCGATTTTGGGGAAGAAACGCTATTATACAGAAAGATGGGGTTATACGATTAAAAATGGGTTTTATTAAGGCATATCTTAAGTCTATGAGGCCCTACACTTTCTTTATAACAGGTATAGCAGGATTAATCGGAATGCTTCTTGTAAAAAGTTCTGTTAGTTTATTGCAAAAAATAATTGTATTAGTTCTTTTATTTTTCAGTTACGGTGTTAATCAAGTAATTAATGATCTGATTGGAGTAAAAGAAGATAAGATAAACTCTCCAAAAAGGCCGTCTATATCTGGAGAATTGAATAAGAGAAAAGCGATAATACTTACGATTTTTATTTTTATATTTGGAGCAATTTTAACTTATTTTTTTAATCCCTATGCATTGGTAATCTACTTTTTAGGATATTTTGCAAATTTTCTTTATGAATATCTGAAAAGAATCCCTCTTTTAGGCAATTTATGGTTTGGATTAATGATATCTTTGGCTCCAATTTATGGGGCCTTGGCAATAACTGATTTAAGCCTCGCACAATCTATTAACAATCTCAACTTGTTATGTACTGCCTTTCTTATTGCATTATCTTCTTCAGCCATGTGTTATTTTACCTATTTTAAAGATTATAAAGGAGATAAAAAAGAGAATATAAACACCCTTGTTGTGATATTGTCGCATAAACCTCCATTCTTTCTTAATTCTTTTATGAACTTGGTTCCATTTTTATTCTTGATAACCATATTTCTTTTAGAATTATGGACATTGGAGATTAATATTGTCTTTTTAATTCTGGTTTTTATTGCATTTATTCTAACTCAATATACTTCTTATCTGTTCTCCAAGAGTACAGTCAATTACAAAAAATCTTTAGAATTAAATTTTGAAAGCACTGTTTTATTTCAAATATCTATCTTAGCTTTAATAAATCCACTATTATCAACAATCCTATTTGTATCATCTTTCTTAATCATAAAAATTATCTTTAACAAAATGTATAAAGAAGAATTATACTAAAAAGAACTATCTCTTTTTGATGTGCTTAAGGCATTCAATGAACAAAATTGCAAATATTAGGTCAGCTACTCCAAATACCCAAACAAAAATTAGATGAGGGACAGTATCAAATATTAAGTAAAAGAATGCCACAGAAGAATAAGCAAACTTGTATAAAATACCAATTTTTATTAAATCCCTATTTTTTGCTAAGTCCCCTCTAGAAATATAATAGTATCCTACTCCCAAAACAATTAGGAATACACCGATTAGTGATATGTAACCTGCAAAGTCAGGAAGAGGAATACCCAATAAAGAGAAAACAGGTTTATAAAAAAATGTGAAAACAATTCCTAAAAGGATATCATAAATTGCTGAAATCAAAAATAACTTCTTATAATACCTCTCTTTCATAAGATATATTAGATTATCTTATTTAAAAAGTTTTTCTCTCTTTCAATTAACCTTTTAGTAGCTATTTAGATTTTTTAAAAATTATGATGATGAAAAAATATAAATATCCCACTTTTTTTAATATAATATGATTGAAATTTCCCTGCTAGAGAAAAGAGCACTCATAACAGGAGCTGCAAGCGGAATAGGAAGAGCAACAGCAAAATTATTCTATAATTCAGGAGCAGATTTAATATTGGTTGATCAAAACATTTATGAATTAAATGAGACAAAAAAAGAAATAGATAGTTCTAAAAAAAATAATTATAAAGATAACTCTAAAGCAAAAGATTCTAAAGTTGAAATTTACACTGTTGATTTGTCAAAAAAAGAGAAAATTGATAAATTATGGGATAAAATTGATGAGACAGGAAAAATTCCGGATATTTTAGTCAATAATGCAGGAATCTATCCTTTTCAGGATTATCTAAAGATGGATGAGAAATCTCTGGAACATATTATGGATGTAAATCTTAACTCGATGTTCTGGATGTGTCAGAATTTCATAAAGAGAAAGAAGAGAGACGGAATAATAGTTAATATTTCTTCAATTGAAGCAATTATGCCTTTCAAAGAAGATACGATTCCTTATAGCATAAGCAAGGCAGGAGTTATTTCTCTTACGAGATCTATCACAAGAGATTATGGAAGAAGAGGATTTCGAGCAAATGTAATTCTTCCAGGAGCAATCAGAACAGAAGGAACTAATAGCCTAATAAAAAAGACAATACAAACTCTTGATTTCAAGCTTGTTAATGTCGGTTATTTGTTCAACAAGAGGCTTGCTATGGGACGATGGGGCAAGCCAGAAGAAGTTGCTAAGGTTATTTTATTTCTCTCGAGTGATTTAGCTTCCTATGTTCAAGGGGCAATGTTGCCGGTTGATGGGGGATTTTTGAGTAGTTAGTTAATTCTCTCTTCAATAATCTGTGAAACTGATTTTCCTGTTTTTTCTTTTAATTCTTTAAGTTTTCTTATAGTGCTTACTGAGAGAGTTATGTCTATTCTTTTTCTTTTCCACACAAACATTTAAATATGTTATTTTATGAAAAAAGACATGGGAAATAAAGAAACATTCACATGTCCCTCATGCGGAACCGAATATAATGATGAAATTACTGTAGATGTATGCGAATTAAGCCATACAGATATGAAGGTAAGAGACGAAGTTAAATATATAGTATCTCACATGAAAACAAGAAATAAAACCTTTAGAGATGAATTAAAAAAGAGATGGGAAGAAATAAAAGATTATACTCAAAGGCAAAAAAGTGGAGAAGGAAATCTGGCAGGGCTTTCTGAAATTTTAGATGGAGAAGACTTAGAGGAAACTGGAGAGCAGAAATCATCAAATTCAAGAAACAGAAACAGGATAAGACTAGATAGACAGGTTGAGAGAGAAATGGATTCTGTGCCAGGAGAACTTGCAAATTATGCAAGAGAAAGAGGAAAAGCGAGCATTCTTAAAGAAATGTTAAAGCGGGATACAACAAGAGATTGTGCATACAGAAGCGGAAGAGTCATTACAACTTATTGGAACATGGGGAAAAATCCCCCAGTTAAAATTTCAGTATGTACAATAGCAAGTCAAATTGGACATACTCGCGGGGGTTTAGGGAACTTGGAAAGAAAGAGAAGATTAAAAGAAGCCGGTTGTAATGAACCAACTTATTCTATTTTTTCTGAAAGCTGGAGATGTAAACTTGCTGATGGAATGGATCATTAATTTTCTTTTCCCCTAATAATATCATCATATATTGTAACATCTTCGTCACTTTTGTTTGTTAAAAAAAATTAAAGTTGTTCTTTTAATTCTTTAAAACAGTTTTCGCATAATTCTAATTCTTTTCCTGAATAAGTTACTATTTTTATATATTTCATTTATTAAAAAAACCTCTGAATTGTAATCCAAGACAGGAAACCAATAATTGTAATAACAACTACTAAAAGTAAAAATTCATTTTTTGACATTTTTTTATACAATTCCATTTTCTAATATTCTCAGAATAAAGTCTGAGGCATATCGCCTCTTAAAATCTCAGTAATTTTGCATTTAAAAATTTAACTTAACCCTTTCCCCTTTACTTTCTTTTCTTCTTCCCTTTCTTCCGAATATTTCTAATTGCAAGATAACCCAATGGAAGAATTCCAACAACTAAAAACAGAAACGAATTTACATAATTTTCTAAATACACAGAATAAACTGTTAACCCCAAAGCAACGATTACTACGATGCTCAAAAAAGTAAACACTATCTTTCCTCTTTTAGTATTCATATCTATACTAAAATTTTAAACTTTTTAATCTTTTCTAATCTTTTCAATTACCTTTAAAAAAGTAGGCATATAAGAAAAGATAGAAAAAAGATGAACAACAAACACTACCTCATTGAACTTCTTACTCCAAAGCAGAAAGACATAGACAAGATAGACAGCAAGCTAAAGATATTCGCAGAAAGATATGAGAGAATTTTAGGATTAGGAAATAAAACTGAAAGCATGGTGTCTATTCCAGACAATCCTTTAGGAAATTTGCATTTTACAGCCATGGAAACTCTAGAATATTTAGATTTGAAATTAAACCCAGAAAAAACCCTGCTTCATCTTAATTCATTTCATAGAAAGCAGGATTTGGATAAATTTCTTAAGGAAGCAGCTGACAAAAGCTTAAAATATCTTTTAATAATTAGTGGAGATGGCAGTCCTAAGTTGCCTCGTTTAGAACCCTCCCAATTAGGAATTGAAGCAAAGACAGTCACTTCTATTGAACTCCTTAGATATGTAAATGAATATTACCAAAACGCATTCATTACAGGAGTGGCATTCAATCAATATGAACCGCAAAAAAGTGAAATTGAAAAACTCGAGAAAAAGATTGAAGCAGGAGCTAAGTTCATAACAACCCAGCCTGTTATTTGGAATGATACTTCAATTGAAGCAATAAAAAAATACAATCTTCCTATTAACCTTGGCTGCTGGATGTCTAATAACATCCAACTTCTCTATGAATGTGTAGGAATAGAAAAAATGAAGCCTCTTGAAATTTACAATCCTATGAAGAATCTAAAAATGCTTCGTCAATCCAATCCAGAAAGCAGCATTTATCTCTCGCTTTTGTCATTTAAAGCAGATTGGGAAAAAATACTGATGGATTAAAAAAATCCAATCATAATAAAACTTAAATTCAATCATCATAATCCTTAAATAACTCTAATTTTCCATATACATCATGTCTGAATGCAGGGGCTTATTAGGGATTATTACTCCTGAACTTGGAGATATTGTTCAGGAAGAATTTAATGATCAAGATGACTTTTTAGACAAAGTCCTTGGCCACATGGGAGATGAGAATTCTCAAATGCATTCTTTCTTAATTGGTTATGCAGAATGGAGATATGAAGTTTTGTCTGCAGGCACTTTTGTATATCGATGCATTGAAGTTTCAGACACAGTTCCTATAGTAACTCCAAAAACATACCATGAAATTGTAGAAGAAGTTGCTAAATCTAATTTTTCTAGGTATACAAATCATCTTTGCAAAACACTGAAAGAAAATAATCCATGGATTTTTGATTTTGTAAATCATTTTTCTTCGCAATTTCCAAGAGAGAAAGATGATGTTTTGAATGCAGGAGTAACAATCTATAGATTTCTTGAAAAACAAGCTGTAAATAATTCGTTAAAATTTCCTTCTGTGCCATTTGATTTTCAGGAATATCCTTTAACCTCCAATTTAAGAAAACGCCTGAACATTGCAATCTTCACAGAAAACTACGAAATAGCCTCTCAGCTTCGAGACAAAATTAATCTTACCTTAGAGCCATTGTAAATCCAATCACTCTAAAACTTAAACATTATAATAGAAATCCCTAAGTCCTACAATAATAAAACTTAAATCCTCTTTCATCTTATATTTTGTATGGATAAAACAGACTATGAAGCAGGAGAAACAGAAGAAGAGAGAAAAGAAGAAGAAAAAGAGGAAGCTCTTGCTAAAGAAAATGAAAACAAAGATACATACTTTGTAATACCTCATGTAGGAGACCCAAGATACACTGCAGAAGGACTTCCTATCTTAACTATTTCTACAAAAAGAGCTTTTATGAGTGAATTAGAAAGAAGTTTGATAATAGAAGAAGACCATAGAACAAGACTAAATCAATGGATTGATAATGTCGATGAAGAAAATCCAGAAGTTGCAGATTTTATAAACCATGTTGTTTCAGTATATCCCGACTGTTTTAAATTCATGACATGTGCAGCTCTTTTAGAATTATATCACCTCTTAAAATCGCAAATAGCTAATAATAATATTTTTGATTATTTTAGAATAGGGGAAAAACAAGAGCATTAAACTCTAATAAATTAAAATATTAATTTAATATGGCTAAAGGATATGCGACAGCTGAAAGAGAGAATTCTGATGACAAGCCTAATGACAAGCATACGAGAGAAGGACTGCCAATAATAACAAGAAAGACTTTTGAAAGTTTCATGACTGAATTTGAAAAAGAAATATTCGGTCCATTTGACATTAATAAAGTAGCTGACAAATTAGGAGCAGGATTATTCAACTCAGAGAATTCAATAGAACTTCCAAAAATCCTTGATTATGTCAGAGACTTTGTGCTCCATGAATGGAGAAAGGAAGTTGAACAGGAAAATCCAGTTCTTTTAAGTTACATCGATGCTGTTACTTTTTTCTATCCTGAAAAAGCACAGGGGTTCACAAAGGCAATGTTCCTTGGCATGTATCGCCTTCTTCAGGATGAAGCAAGAAGAGCGGATATCCATAAGTTTCTTGGCTTAGAAAAGAAGGCAAAGGGAGATGGTAAATAGGATAGTACACAAAGTTTTTCCATTATCCGCAAAACTTATAAACCTTAATTCTCTTAAAAAATAGAAATAATTGTTCTATAATATTAAGATGGATACTGAATTAAAAAATTCGGTTTTGAAAACCGGCACAACTGTCTTGGGAATTGTCTGCAAAGACGGAGTTGTCATGGCTTCTGACAGGCAGAGTACTGCAGGGAATATGGTAATGAACAAGAATTCTGAAAAAACTAAAAAACTAAATGATTATCTTCTTATTTCTGGAACAGGAATGGTGTCAGACATTCAAAGAACAGAAAAGATAGTTGCAGCAGAATTAAAATTAAAAGAATTAAGGGCAAAATCAAGACCAAGTGTAAAAGACGCTGCTAATTTATTGTCATCAATACTCTATTCTGGAATAAGACAGCCTTCAATGATTCCTACTCAAATGGGAAGTTTAGTTGCGGGATTTAATGAAGACGGAACAGTAGAATTATATTCTATAGAACCAGCAGGAAGCGTTATAAAAGTAGAAGATTACGACGCTAATTTTGGAAGCGGAATGCCTTATGTTCTTGGTTTGTTAGAAAGACAATACAAAAAAAATCTTAGTATTGAAGATGGGGTAAAGCTTGCAGTTGAAGCTATAAAATCTTCAACTCAAAGAGACCTTGGAAGCGGTTTTGGAATTGATGTTTTCACTATAACTAAAGGTGGAATAAAAAAAGTGGTGTCACAGGAAATTCAGCCAAACTACAAAGAAGACTAAAATGTTTTTTAATTTTTAAAAGTAATAATTTAAAATGGATATCTTAAAGAATATAACCGATCAGTTACACGGCGATGTAACAGAGGCAACTTTTGAAGGCGCTAATATCGTTTTGTACACTGAAAATATAAAATTCTTCAAGGAAGGGGAAGGAAAGATAAAAAGCATAGTAGACCAGATAAAAAAAAGGATAGAATTAAGAGCAGACCAAAAAATTCTTCTTGAAAAAGAGAAAACAGACGCAGAAATAAGAAAAATTGTTCCCCAAGACGCAGAAATAACTGATATAATATTTGACATTCAAAGAAGCATTGTTGTTATAGAAGCCAAGAAGCCAGGAATGGTGATTGGAAAGCAAGGAAGTGTTTTGGAAGAGATAAAGCAAACTACTCTTTGGACACCCCAAGTGCAACGTTCTTCTGTAATAAAAAGCAAAATAACAGAAAACATAAGGGAAGTTTTGTATGCTAACAACAATTACAGAAGAAAATTTCTTAATGAAATTGGAAAAAAAATATACAAGGAATGGAATCCTGAAAAAGTCGACGAGTGGGTAAGATTAACTTTCTTAGGAGGAGCAAGGCAAGTAGGAAGAAGCTGCATTTTATTGCAAACCCCTGTTTCAAAAATTCTGCTTGATTGTGGAATTGATGTAGCTGCTCAAAATTCAGAAAAATTTCCTTATTTGAATATCCCTGAATTCAGTTTAGATCAGTTGGACGCTATTATAATAAGCCATGCTCACTTAGATCACGTAGGACTTTTGCCATACTTGTATAAAATGGGTTACAAAGGTCCTGTATACATGACTCCTCCTTCAAGAGACATTGCTGCTTTGCTTGCTTTGGATTTCATAGGAGTTGCATACAAGCAGGCTTCAAAACCCCTTTTTGATTCTACAGACATCAAGGAAATGGTAAAGCATAGTATTTGCCTGAATTACAATGAAGTGACTGATGTTACTCCTGACATAAGGCTTACATTTTACAATTCAGGGCATGTATTAGGAGGAGCCTTAGTTCATTTGAACATAGGAAATGGTTTGCATAATCTTCTTTACACAGGAGATTACAAATACGGAAGATCAAGGCTATTAGAACCTGCTGTAGCATCATTCCCAAGAGTAGAATCGGTGATAACAGAATCAACTTACGGCTCAAAACTCGATTCATTCCCTCCAAGAAAAGAAACCGAAGACAAATTTATTGAAATAGTGAGAAAAACAATTGAAAGAAAAGGAAAAGTTCTGATTCCAGAATTAGGATTAGGAAGAGCTCAAGAAACAATGCTGATTTTGGAAGATGCTATGAGTTCAGGAGCTTTAAAACCCGTTCCGATTTACATAGACGGAATGATTTGGGACATCAATGCAATTCACACAGCATATCCTGATTTTTTAAGCAATAAAGTAAGGTCAGATGTATTCCAAGACAAGAATCCGTTTGTTTCTGAATATTTTTCAAGAGTAGGCTCGCCCCAAGAAAGAAAGAATGTTATTGAAGGTGGCCCATGCATTGTTCTTGCTACGAGTGGTATGCTTGTCGGAGGAGCAAGCGTGGAATATTTCAGGGAATTTGCAAGCAATAAAGACAACTGCATAATCTTCGTTTGTTACCAAGGAATGGGAAGCTTAGGAAGGCAGGTGCAAGATGGAATAAAAGAAACAAGAATGCTTGTGGAAAACAGGGAAGAAATAATAAAAGTGGAAATGGAAGTAGAGACAATCACAGGATTCAGCGCACATGCAGGAAGAAACGTTAGCCCCACCCGCCCACCCTCATAAATCACTTGCTCATTCCATTCGCAAGATATTGATAGTTTAATTAATGGAAGAACAGTGCGTTTCATCATTAACAAATCATATCAAATAAATCTTCCCAAGATTTAAAAACATCTTTTGATTATAATAAATATACATTAAAAGAGGATAAAAATGAAGCACAATTTGAGAATTACGTTTATTTTGCTGGCAATGTTCGTCGTCACACAATTTATTGGCTTGTATGTCATCAAAGCAGACCCTTTCCATATAGAAAAAGAAATCAATGGAACAATTCAAAAAGTTTCAAATCCAGCGCTTTCATGGATTGAACCTCCTGAAATTAAAGAACAATCTGATTTTAATCTGTATTTCGGCTCAATAATCATTGCATTTGTATTTGCAATTGGCTTGTTATTCTTGCTTACAAGATTCAAAATAAGTTTTATATTAAGGACTTGGTTTTTTCTTGTGGTTATTCTCGCATTATTCATTTCTCTTTCTGCTATCTTGCCAAAAAGATTGGTGTTCACAATTATTGCTCTATTCGTGGCTATTGCTCTTGCCTTTGTAAAAATATACCAAAGAAATTTTGTAGTTCATAATTTAACAGAATTGTTTATCTATCCAGGAATAGCATCTGTCTTTGTTCCAATCTTGAACTTTTGGACAGTAATGGCTTTGTTAGTATTAATCTCCATCTATGACATGTGGGCAGTTTGGCATTCAGGAATAATGCAAAAGATGGCGAAATTCCAGATAAATGAATTAAAAATCTTTTCTGGATTTTTTGTCCCTTATATTTCAAAAAAATTAAGAATGCAAATGAAAAGAATGAAAAAAATGAAAGGAAAAAATAAAGGGAATAAAAACATAAAAGTAAATCTGGCAATTCTTGGAGGAGGAGATGTGGTTTTCCCTATAATAACTGCAGGAGTTGTTTTAATGGCTGACAAAATATTCATACCTTTTACAAATATTCAATTATTCACAGGAGGAATTATTCCTGCGTTATTCGTAATTACAGGAGCAACTCTTGGCTTGGCTTTCTTGTTTTCAATTTCTGAAAAAAAGAAATTTTATCCTGCAATGCCTTTTATAACAGGAGGAATTTTCCTTGGATTGCTTCTTTCTTACATAGTTCATGCGTTCTAAATCTTATCGTATATTCTAAATGAACCCTTGAAAATATTTAAATATTAATATGAATTAACTTATTCTATGAAGAACAAAAAAATGATTATTGGAATATTATTAGTGGTAATTGTATTGGCTATCAGCGTTTTTATACTATATCGCCAAAGATTGAATGCATCCAATTCCTATGACGACGCAGTAGAATTAATTAAGGAACAATATCCTGAATTAAAAGACTATCCTTCTGATAGTTTACCTCCAAAGTCCATCAAAACAGAAAAAGCCAGTGATAGATGGTATGTTGCTTTTGTTCAAGAAGGTTCAGGAAGACCAATTCTTTCAGCAAAGTGCTTTTTTGTGGATAATCAAAATAATATAATGAGTATGAGGACATATAATCCCAGTATAGAAGAGGATTCTACTGCAGAATTTTCTCCCAAAACCTGCACACCCGGAGAATGCTCATTAGAAAATTGCCATGGGTTGGATATTGAATGTGGTCCGAATCCTCCTGATGCTTGCACAGCAATGTATGCTCTTGGAGATAAATGCCTGCAATATGCAAAATGCGGAATTCAAAATGGCAAGTGTCAAGAAATAGAAAATCCTCAGTTTACGCAATGTAAATCATGTGTTCAAAAATGCTCCATAGATAACAAGAATGATAATATGAAGTTGTTTGAATGCGAAAGTAATTGCTAATATTCTTTTTCAGAAAGATTCTTATTCTAGATGTTATATGCTTCTTAATCGCCTAATTGTAGTTACTGCTTAAAGGTAACATACCATAAGGTTTATAAATATCCTAATATACTGATTTTTTATGGAAAATTCAGATAAGACAATAAGAGAAGATAAGGAAGACAAGGTAAGAAGGGAATTAGAAAGATATCAGTACATATCCGATTACTTTAAGGCAAAACCAGAAAGGCGTTCTGAAAAGAATAAGAATTATTTGCAAAGAATAGAAAATAGAGTTATAAAAATCGCAATGGAAAATTACAGATCAGATTCTTTACTCGATTTGTGCTATAATCTTCTTGATGAACTCTTGCCTGTTTATGAAACCGATTACTGTAATTTATAATTTTAAAATGATGTTAAATCAAGATTTAATCAATCGAATTAAGGACCACTTTGACCTTAATCTCTATGAAACAAAGGTTTGGTTAGCTTTGCTTGGAAAAGGAGTTGCTTCTGCAGGAGAAGTAGCAAGCATTTCAAGAGTTCCAAGAAGCAGGGCTTATGATGTTCTTGAAAGCCTTGAAAAAAAAGGATTTGCAATAATAAGAATAGGCAAGCCTGTAAAATACTTAGGAATAAAACCCCAAATAATCCTTGAAAGACTTAAAGTAAACATAAGCAAAAGCGCACAGGAAAGAGTAATTGAATTGTCAAAAATAAAAGAAAGCGAGGAATTCTTAAAACTTGAGGAAATATACAAGCAAGGAATAAGCCCAATAAAAAGAGAAGAAGTTTCTGCTTCTTTAAGAGGAAAATTAAACATTTCTACTTTTTTGAAAGAAATAATAAAAAATGCAAAAAAAGAAGTCATTATTTGCACGAATGCAGAGGAAATAAAATCAAAAACAAAATTATTCAACCAAACATTCAATATTCTTAAGAAATCAGGAATAAAAATAAGCATTGCTTTGTCAGGAGACCATGTTTTAATTAAGGAAATAGAAGAAAAATTTCTGATAAAAATAAAAAAGATAGACATAGACGCCAAGTTTTTCATAATAGACAGAAAAGAAGTACTTTTTTACATTTCAAAAAATGAAGCAGGAACAGAGGATATTGCAGTCTGGCTTAACTCAGACTTTTTTGTTGAAGCCTTTAGTTCTTTGTTTGAGAAAGCAATGGGGGATAAAGAAATGAAAGCAATTGTAGATAAAGAGTTGAAGGAAATTATTAGTGAAAAAAATAAAAAAATAAAAGCAAAGGCAAAATAAAAAAGTTTAAATTGATTTATTTGCTGAAATTTTTTTAACTGATAATATTTTAACTAAACAAAATGAAAACAAAAATGACTAAAAATAAAAAAAGATTTTCAAAAGGAGCTTTGCTTGCAACAGCAGCACTTTCAGCTTTCTTGTTAGGAAGACCAGTAAGAGCAGAGGAAATTCAAAAGCCAAAGTCAGAACAAAAAATAAGCATTGTTGTTGATTATTCTACAGGAACTCAGGAAGAAGGAGCTAAAGGTCAGAATTCTTGGGCATATTTTGATAGAGATTTTAATTATTTATACAGATACAATAATCTTCCAGAACTTAACGTCTCTGAAAAAACACAAGTGCAAGACATGATCGAAGATGTTAAATATGGAGATATTGATTCTTATCAAGATCTTGTTGAATCTTCAAAGAGCTTTTCAGAAAATCAAAAAGTTGTTTTATTGGCCGCACTTGCAAATTCATTATATGAAGGAAGTTATGATGATACCTCGCCAATAAACGAGGTTTTTCCCCAAAAAACTTTCTTTGAGCAATTGCAGAATTATCTTGCAACAGGGGGTTATAGCCCTCTTGGAGTCTGCAGGCACATTGCTTCCCATATAGAACAATTGTCAAATGATTTAGGATTAAGAGCAAATGCAGTTACAGGAAGATACTTTGAAGGAACAGGACATGTATATGTAATCTTAAAGAGGGAAGATGGAAGTGGAATTATAGACGGTGCTTATATAACAATTTCAGACACAAAAAACATAGAAAAGATGCTGGAAATATACCAAAAAGACAAGGATTCAACTGTATTCGAGCATTTCTTTTTTGAAGATTCCAAATTAAAATATAGATTAGTTACAAAAGACGGAAAAAACATACTTGATTTTATGGGATGCGATGAATCCTTAAACACTTTAAAAAAGTCATTGACTGATAGAGAAGATTTCAATCCAAGAATTTCCCTTGTTCTTGCTAAAAATGATTATTCAATGTCAGGAAAACTAAACCTTTTTGGTTTGTTTGCTAAAATAGGGCAGATAAAAGGAAATTCATCTTCTCCAACAAAAGAAATGAATTTGATTCAAGCAGGCATTGAAGGAAAACTCTCTTTTCCAGAAGTTATGGATATAACTCCTTCTTTAAGTGTAGTATATGGAGATATTATTCAGCAAGAACACGAAGATAAAGGAGTAACAGGAGCATCAGGAAGCTTAATGGTAAATACGAATAATGAAGAAGGATTTAATTTATCTTCAAGATTCGCAGGAAAATTCCTTTTAACAAAAAATACTTCTCTTTTTAGTAATTGGTCATTAGAAGCAGGAGCTTCTTATAAAATTCCAATAGAGGAAATAAGCCTTGCTCCTTATGTTCTTGGCCAAGGAGGCATGTGGCAGACAGATTTAGGAACAGGGTATTTTTTTCCAACATTCGATGAAGTTAATGCAGGAGTTATTTTAGATATTCCATTTTCAAGCAATACAGCCATTTCAATAAATCCTTATTATGCTTACAGAAATTATGAGCATGAATTAGGAATAGATGCAAAAGTAAGAACAGAAAACATCAGCGCAAATGCAGGAATGTATGTGGCAAAATCAGTATATGATTTTGCTCCCGATAAATTGGGAATTGATGCTGGCTTGTCTGCATCATTTGAAAATTTCGTATTAAAGTTCATTTATAAAGACGAAATGAAAAACTATGACGGAGAAACATCAAACAATTCTTCAATATCTCTCCAAGGAAACATCAAATTTTAAGTTAGAATAAAATTAGATATTAAATAGAATTACCCGATTATTCTTATTTCTGTTATGTGCATGTCACTCATTTTTTCTTGTCCTTTTTTAGCCCAGTCATAGATAAACTGCTTTATTCCCATTTCTACTTTTTCTCTTGCATAAATCTTGCTGCTCTTTATGAATGTTCTTTTATGCCTTTTTTTAAAAAGTGATACGTTTTCCTTGTCATAAGTCTCAGGCCCAGTTCGTATTATTTCTTTCTTGCTTTTTACAACAAAAAAGCATCTCGCTTCTTTATTTCCAAAATAGTCAAACCCGCTGTTTTTTACAATGAACAGCTTGCTTACCTCTGATTCCAAATGCTTGTAAAATTTGATTAATTTGCTTCCTGCAACATCTCCTTCCTGCTTATCTGTTTCCAATTCAATATGAACAAATTCAAGTTTTTTCTTTCTTGCATTTTCTTTTATTCTTCCTATGTCTGTTTTTTTAGTTTCAAATGCTCTTGTTGAAGGGCTTTTCAAGAAGCTCTTGCAGGCAGATTTAAAATTCTCAAAAATTTTTTCAGAAAGCGCAGCAAGCGCATTTCTCTGCTTGTATGTAGGATCAACCAAGATTATAGGAGAGCCTAGTTTTGCGCTGTTCAGATTCATCAAGACTTCATACCTGTTCTTGTAATGCTTTTCAGTGTCTATGACTTCTTTTTCCTTCATTTTGCTCACTGCTTTTAGAAAATTCAAAAATCCTTTGTAATGATAAACAAGCAACTCTATTCCATATCCAGAAAGCCCATTGACATACGATTCAGCTCCGTAACATTTGTTCGCATAGCAGAATGCTTTTGCAAGCCTTATGTCTTCAAGCATTTTTTTTGATTTTGCTTTCTTTTTTATGTAATTAACATGAAAATAAGACAAGTCAGTTATGTTCTCTGCTTCTTTTGGATTCCTTATTCTCAACACAGGAATAACCTCGACAAAAAAATTCTTGCCTGCTGGGACTATCTTAAAATAATCTCTTGAACCATGAACCTTTGAGAATTCTGCAATTCCTTTAAGAACTTTTTCAGTTATCTCTGAAATATTTTCGTTTTCGTTTTCATTTTTATATTTATCTTTATATTTTCTTTCTTCTCTGTTTTTCTTTTTCCCCTTTCCATTTTTCTCTTTCTTATCAAACCTCACAAAAATATCTATATCATAATCTCCTTTTTTAATCATAGTTTTTTTTGCAAAACTTCCACCAACAAATATCTCTGCTTTTATCTTAGACTTTTTCATTTTTGCTTCAAATTTTTTTATAAAATCGCCCAAGAAGCTATTAATCTCCTTTGTGTCTTCTTCAGGAGGATTTACTTTTTCCAAAACCTCTTTTAAAATTGAATTGACTTTTTCAGCCATAATAGATAGAACAAAATAATATTTATAAGTCTATTGAGAAAATTTATTTTTCATCAGGATTTCTTATTTCCTTCAAATCCTTTACATTCTGCTGGAGAGTTGAAGCCAAATCAATTATATATTTTCCTTCTTCTATTTTGTATACCAATGGTCTTTTCTTATTGAACACATTAACTAAATCAATCTCAAACTTTCCATCGCCAGTAACTCTAACAGACTCTATATCCAGGATTACAGGAGCCTCTTCATCAACAATCCCAGCCATTTCTCTTATGTCTTTTTCAACCTGTTTCTTGTCTTTTATAGGAAGTTCAATTAGATTATCTTTTATTTTTTCAAATTGCTCGTCTTTAATATAAAAAAAGAAATGGCTCTTGCAATCGCTGCATCCTTCAAGCAATTCTCTGCTTCCTGCAGGGTATATTTTTCCGCAATGGACGCATTGGTGTGGCATCGTTGTTTATATCTTTATTTAGTTACTTATTTTTATACTTAATTGCGAATTAGAAAGTGACATTTTTATATATTTATATTTATTTCAACTAAATCTTACTTGCTTATCTTATCTGTTCAGCAGCAATTTTATTCTCTTTGGATTTCTTCCAACAACAAAGATTGTTGCAGAAATCCTATCTATTCAATAATAATTCTATTCTCTTTGGATTTCTTTTCATTTCCTTTACAACTGTTGCAGGCCCGATTATTGTTATAGCACCGAAATCTCCGCCAACAAGCGCGTTTGCAAGTCCGCTAGTTATTTTTCTGAATATGCTTTCTCTTTCATTTCCAGTTATTACTGCAAGTTCTATTCCTTTGAAATCTTTTACATGCCCAATCATCGCCATTGTATCTCCAATAAGCCTTGCTTCTTCAACAGAGCTTAATTTTCCCTGAAGTATAAGAATATTATTTCCCAAAACTATTGCAAGTATTTTTCTTATTCTTTCGTCGCTGTCTAAATCTCGGATTTCTGAATAAGGAAGGAACTGGATTGAAAATCCTTTTATTACTCCTAAACTCTTTCCACCTCCTCTCTTTTTGCTGCTCATTTTATAATTAACCAAATATGCTTTTTAATCTTTACGAAAAACTTCTTGTTTTTTGTTTATGGCAAATTTCCTGTTTTGTTATTTACGAAAAACATTCCTGTTTTTTGTTTGTGGCAAATTTCTTATTTGCTCATTACGAAAACTTACGAAATTTTTTTTGACAACTTGAAAACTGATTCGTAAAATTCTTCCAGATTGTCGCCGTATCTCGCACTTATACCAACTACATCGTATTCTGGAAATGCAGCCTCAATTTTTTTGATATCTGCTTTTTTCAAATCAATTTTATTAGCCACTATTAAAACCGGAATTTTTCTTGCTACTAGATTTCCGATTATTGTTATGTTAACTTGGTTATAAGGATTTTCTGTACCATCCAAAACAACGACAACAATATCCATATCATCGAGCCATTTTATGCTTTCAATAACTCCTTGTGTTGCTTCCCTTGCCCTGACCTTTGCCTCTTTCTTTGACATCTTGAACTTCATGAAATTTTCATAATCTACTTTTGTAGCAATTCCAGGAGTGTCTATCATCTTGAAAACCATTTTCTTTCCCTTGTAAGTTATCTCCACTTTTTCCTTGAATTGAACTTTTCTTGTTTCATGCGGAATTTTGCTCACTGTTCCTATCTCCTCGCCTGTAAAATCCTTGCATATCCGATTTGCAAGGCTTGTTTTTCCTGCGTTTGGCGGGCCATAAAATCCTAATTTTATTTCTCTTTTATTCTTGAACAAGCTCATAAAAATTCTTTTAAAAAAATTCCTGAAAATTTTTATTGCCATAATATAAATTCGTCGCTTTGGTTTATAAATATTTCAGTAATACAGTCGCTAATATTAAAAATAGAACGAAAATTTTTTAGTGAGTTCTATTTAAGAATTCGTTTTTGTTAACTGTACTCTTTGCAGGCTCTTTTTTACCAAGCGATTTTATGGGGAATTCAAAAGGCATGCCTGTCTTTTTTCCCGCATATTTCTTCAAGGCATATCTCAACTGCTCATTCTTCCATCCTGCTTTTCTTAGCTTAGCGATGATGTCTCTTTCACTCATTCCCTTTCTCTTTGATTGCTCGATAAAGTTAATTATATTGTAAAGATTATTCCTGTTCTTGAACAAATGCTCTTCATATTTCTTTGTATACCATATTTGCAATAAAATATAGACTACTACTCCAGAACCTAATAAAAGAAACAAGATTATGACATAAACAATCCATTTCTTCAAACTGCCTTTTTCATCATATGGGCTCCATGGCTGTTGTATGGATAATTCGGTTATTGCAGGAGAAATGAACATAGGTAAGTTTACAAAATCAACGTCCTCAGTTGTTGAAAACCTTATTGTCTTTTCATCTTCAGTTAAATCAATATAAAAATATCCAGATTGCTGTTTTTCAGAATAATCCCCCTCAAACAAAAGATTTTCCATGCTTCTTATAATTAAATATGGATTTCCTGTACTTTCACCTTTCTTGCTTACTGTTATTTCAAATACTTTAAGAACAGGTTCATCATATTTTTCGTATACAGCAGAGATTTCGTCATAAGAAAGAATCACATCAACATTATCTCCTTCCCATCCTAAAATTGTTTCTGCGTATTCTTCTTCTTTTCCTGCTTCATAATCTCCTCCTCCTATCTGTTTTAACACTTCCAAATCAATATTGTTTGTTTCAGGGTAAAAAACAAAAGAATCGGTTGTTGTAGTGGTTGCAACCATCAATGGAACTTCCATTCCCAACAATGCAGTCATTATTGCTTCATAATCTTCTTCAGTAGCAACAGTAGAAAATGACTTATTTAATTCCTCGATTTTGTCTGCATTCCTGCTTACATTCAAAACCATATTCAGTCCTCTTTGCTGAAAGGAACTAAGTTCTGCAATTTGTGCTTCAATGCTGTCAATATTAACTCTCTTTTCTTCTAAAAGTAGGGGGATTATTGTGGAAGCAGAACCAACAGTAACATTAAAAGTTTTTGAAGAACTCTTATTCTTAACATCAGTTATGGTTATTTTTACAGGATATTCTCCTGCAGTGTCATAAGTATAGGTAATCCCGTTTGTTGTGCTTGTCTTGCTCGTTCCTGTTCCAAAATCCCACTCATATAGTTTTATACTGCTGCTTGAATTAACCAATACCCTGAATTTTGTAGGATATTTTGCTGCTGTGATAGTAGGAGTAAGGAATCTTATTCTTGGGACAGGTTCAACTGAAATTATCTGGCTAAAGATTGTAGTGTCTTTTAATTTAAGGGAAAAAGTCTGGTTTCCATAATTTCCAGGAACTTTAAATCCTGCTTCATCCAAGTATAATTTTTGGAAAGTGGAACTTATTTGAGCAGGAGTTTCCTGAATGTCATATAACCTGTTCGTTGTTGTGGATATTCCAGAGGTGTAAGTTAAAGAAACTTCTGAAAGGTCTATTTGCTGGCTAGCTCCTCCTCCTATAACAAACTTTATTGGAATAAAACAATCTTTTGAGCAATTGTTGTTGTATTGACTGTAAATGTAATCTGCTATGTATGCTTCTACGTCCATGTCATTTCCAGCTGCACTTAATTCATCGTTGTTCAATGTGAAAGTCCCAACTGCCCCGAATTTTTTTGGCTTGACAAAAATTTTAAAATCATAATTGTATTTGTTTTGATAGCTTCCAGAAAAACCACAGGAAGCTTCTTGCTCGTAATCAATCTTGTATCTGTTTGAATCTGCAGAGGACTTTGCCTGTATGCAAACAAAATAATCTTTTTCTTCTCCTATTATAAAGTCAGAAAGAGTGCAGTTGACTCTTCCGCTTCCAGAAGCTGGTGCAGTGCACGATTCATATTCCGAACCATCCATGCTTTCAATGCTCATCACAAAATTTATATTTCCAGTTCCTATCACATATGCTCCTATATCAATTGCAGGAGCTTGTGGAATAGTCATTTTCTCGCAGTATGTAGTTTGTATCAGATTTGCCTGTCCTACTACATCTTCTTCTTCAAAGCATCCGTAACTTTCAACACCAAAATTGCTAGAAATGGTATGCGCTTTCCATTCAATTTCTCCGTCGTTTAAAATATCTATAGACAATGGCAAAAGAATTGATTCTCCAACATTACTTGTTACTTTAAGGGAAAAGTCAGAAATATCAGAAACCTCATCTCCTGAAATTTTTAATCCAAATAAAGCAGAACCTTTGGCTTCCAAGGTAGCAGATTTAGAAACAGCCGAATTGCTTCCAGCATAATCAGAATCGCAGTTAGTTGGTTGGCAGTTATATAAAAAACCAGAATTTAAAGATTTTGCAAGCAAATTTGATAAGGTTATCTCTGTGTCTCCAAGAGAACTTTTAAAAATAGAATTTGTCGGTTCATTAATTAAACTTATGTTTATCCATCCAGAGATTTTATCATTCGGCCCGTACATCTTATTTATTGAATATGTCAGATTTCCCTTTGAAAATGTGGCAGAAATAGTGCTTATAAGGAATATTGCCAAAATAAAAAATACAATTTTTTTTGAAATAATCTTCACCATCTTTTATCAGTAATATAAGTTAAAAAGTATTTATAAATATTTGTTGTATAAGGAAAAGGATTATGCTACTTTATTGATTTCTTTAATGCTTCTTCTTTCTCTTGGAAATTATAAAGATGTAAATTAATGCAATAAGGATTGATGTTGCAATCACACTATAAAATCCAAAGAATGGAAGTTGCACTTGTGCAGCGCATTGTATTGTTCTTATTCCTCCTTCTTCACATCTATCCTTGTATGTTCCTGCTTCTCCTGTCCATGTTCCGTTCCATTTTACATTCTTGAATCCAATATTAGGTTCTTCGTCGCACTCTTTCTCTACTAATTGATTGATATGACATGTTCCAAGAGAAGTTCCTCTTCCGCATGCAGTTGTGTTAATCATACAGTTCTTGCATGATAGAGTTCCTGTTGTGAAATCACCAAAGTCAGTGCAGCTAAACTCATTTGCATCAGCATTAGTTTCACACTGCTCTCCTGTATTTATTGTTCCATCTCCACAAATTCCGTTTATTCCTCCTATGCATGCTGTTGTGCTAATCATACAATTTACGCAGGATAAAGTTCCTCCTGTGAATTCATCGAAATCAGAACAGCTAGATCCAGTTAAGTCAGCATTAGTTTCACACTGCTCTCCCGAATCAATTATTCCATCCCCGCACGCAGTAGGTCTTACACATGAAGAAGTATCAAACTGGCAATTGCTATCACAAACAAGAGTTCCACTCTCGAAGTCATCAAAGTCACCACACCCTGTAATACTTCCCCAATCGCTTCCATCACATGCTTCTCCTGTGTTTATTGTTCCATCTCCGCATGTTCCTCCTGGTGTTCCTCCTGTGCAAGCAGAAGTGTCAAATTCACATGTACTATCACAAGCAAGAGTTCCTCCTATGAAGTCATTAAAGTTACCACATCCTATAATACTCCCCCAATTGCTTCCATCGCATTGTTCTCCTGAATTGATTTCTGAATCTCCACAAACTCCGTCATTCGCTTTGTCCCACATGCCTTTGCAGACATTATCATTATCCCAAAAACAAGCGCAATTGTATCCATTGCTTCCGCAAGTTACTTCAGGATACAAGTCCATTACAGTGCTGTAAGCAACCTCACAAGGATCAGAATTACAATTACCTTGGTCAGAGTAATCTCCACAAATATTTATATTATAGCAAATTTCTTGGTCTAAAACAGTTATCTGAAGATTTCCGCTTGTCTTTACCTCACTTGTTCCTGACTTAACAGTGAAGTGAACATCAGAAACTCCAGAGCCTATAGCATCCAAATCTGTGTCAGTTATAGTCCATGTTTTTGTTGAATCCCCATTTGTGATTGTTTCACTAAGTTGAGTGACAAGCTTGTCAAAAAGGAGGTCTTCCCAAATTTCAAAGTTAATTGCTCCAGTAGTTAATCCTGTATATTTTAAGACCATATTTACTTGAGTATTTGAACCTTTTACTACACTTATGCTTGTAATGCTATCTCCATTTAAATTTGTCCAGTATGCTTCTGGATTCCAGTTGCATGCTCCACCATTATTCAAATCACTGCAGATTTTTCCTGTTGGGCAAGTTCCGCATGGTTCGGGAGTTCCACACGAGTTAACATGAGTTCCACATTCATATCCATGAGAACTGCAACCGCTTGTGCAAGCTACACATGTTCCACCTAATGAATTAGTACAAGTTTGTCCAAAAACACAATTTCCACAAGGTTCTGGAACTCCGCCGCAAAGGGGAGAAGGAGAAGTATAAGTTCCACAATCAAATCCATTAGTAGCACAAGTATCTGTGCATGCAGTAGATACACATGTTCCGCCTGATGGATTTGTGCATGTTTGTCCTGTTCCACAACCTGGCTGACAAACTTCAGCTGTTCCACATGAGTCAACATGAGTCCCACAAGTATATCCATGAGAAGCACAACCACTTGCTGGAAGGCAACCTATGCATGTTCCGCCAAATGGATTAGTACAAGTCTGTCCAAAAGCACAATTTCCACAAATTTCGCCTACACCGCAAGAATTATGAGTTCCACAATTAAATCCGTAAGTTCCACAAGTATCTGTGCATGAAGTAGCAACACATCTTGTGCCTGTTGGAACACAGTTTTCATTGGTATTGCAAACCCACATGTCTGTATTTCCACAATTGTCTGTTCTTATGTTTGTTTTTACAGAACAAGCATAACTATAAGTGCTAGGAACACAACTGCATACTCCTCCAGAACAAGTTTGTCCAGAAGGACAAGCTGTTTGAGTGCCAGGATTATTACAATTATCAAGACACTGCCAGTGAGTAGAATCACTGCAAATTCTTGAAGCACATGGGTTAGTAATAGTACAACTACATCTTCCTCCAGAACAAGTTAATCCTGGAGCACAATCGTATGTCATGCCAGAAGTTCCGCAATTATTAACACATTGAACAGTCTTAGAATCAAGACATTTAAGTGTAGCACAAGTATCAGTAACTTTACAGCATTCGTCAGTAGTTTTTGTTCCGGGACAAGTTCCAGCACCACATGTACCTGAACAAGTGCTTCCAACACAGATATTTGAAGAACAAGCACAACTTGGATTACAGAGATTGCATGTGTTAGTTACAGGATTGCAACCAAGAGTGCAATAGGTTGATTCACCAGGAATAACATCTCCACAGCTATCATGTTTTTCTAACCAATTTCCTGAACAAACATAACTATATGGAGGACTACCAGGAGGACATGGATTAGGATTACATGCTCCGTTAGAACAACCATAAGTGCAATAAGTTGATGCGCCAGGAATAACACCGCAATTATCATGTTCTTCTAACCAATCTCCTGAACATTCATAGTGATCAAATAAGCCAGAAGGAACACAACCAGTTCCACCACATGTATGTGTAGCAGTATTGCAAGTAGTTCCAGGAGCACAATAGTGTCCATAACAACCAGATAAAGTCACACCACAACTTTGATATTGTGTAGCACACCCTGGATCGGCTTTGTTAGCTTTTGCTTCTGAACATGTATAAGGGCAGCAATTTCCTACACAGCCAGCAACACAAAGACTTTGATAACATTTTCCTCCGTTATTGCATCCGTCATCAGCACAATAAAGTTTTCCAACACAATCAGGAATACAAGTAGTCACACATGCTGGACTGGTTGGGCAATTTGTACAAAGATCACATATACTGCTACTACCACAAACCCAATTCCAAACACCGTGTATCGTGTCAATTGCTGTTCTTTCACATACACAATTAATTAAAGAACTTCCAGCACATTTTGTTCCCGATGTACATATTCTTGTTGTTGTTCCAGGTACAGGGTCACAATTATAAGTATCGTCTGGTTGTCCTGCTGCCAATTTGCAAGTATTTGTATCACCATCGCAAATATAACCTTGTGTACAAGTTGAATCTTTTGTTCCAACACACTGCCCTGTACCACAAGAGTTTAGACAACTGTTCGCAGAGCAAATGCTAGAGGCACAATTACAGTTAGGAACGCAAGCAGTTTCACATAGTCCTGTAGTAGGATTGCAAGTTCCAGTACTGCATTGTGTTCCTTTTGTTCCTGCTGCACATACGGCAGTACCACATGAAGTTCCAACAGTAGTTCCACAAGGAGTTTGTGCTTGTTTTGCAGCACATGTTAAAGGACAACAGCATGTTCCTCCACTTCCACTGGTACATCCTGTTCCTGTGCTGCATGCTGGACAATCTGTTTTTAAAGCTCCCTGAACACCGCAAGAATCAAACCAATAAATATCATTGCCAACACAGTTAGAAGATGCTTGGGGAGTACATCCTGTTCCACAGTTTACACTCTGTCCGCAATTATTTGTTTGTGTTCCGGTTTTTCCGCCGGCACAGGTTACTGATGAACTCTCAGGAGTACAACAAGCATTATTATAACATGTAGATGTGGATCCATATAAGTATGTACAAGTACCTGCACTAACCTTTTCCAGACAAGTATCACTATCACTATCGTAACAACTGTAATATGTGCCACTAGTGCATGAAGCGCTAGTGCAATCGTCGTAACAACATGACCCACCATAACAACCACCACCGCTACAGTATTCAAAATAATTATCTGTAACACCAGTACAGGAGTTTCTTCGTGTTACATAATCTCCACTGCATCCATAAGTGTAAGTCGGACTGCAACTTGAGCATGCTCCTCCTGAACAGCCATAGCTACAGTATTGATAATAATAATCGGTAGAATAAGTGCAAGAATTGTATCGTGTTATATAATTTCCACTGCATCCATAAGTGTAAGAAGGAGTGCAAGGATAAGTACAAGAATAGCAAGAACCGCAACTGTCATAAGAATAAAGATATGTATAATCATAGTCACTATAACAATCATAAGTTGTGCAGGTTTGCCTGCCAGCAGTACCTCCACCAGAGCATGTACATCCATAGTTGGTAAAGTCTGCACCAGAATAACAAACAGCACTAACAAGCGCAGCACTAAAAACAATCATTACTGCAATTAGCACTACAAATAAAAAACCTTTTTTCATCCTCATTTTTATGTTTATTATAGTCAAAAAGGATTTATAAATATTGCCGTTGCTAAAACCTTCTGCATCATTCTAAATTCATTTAAATTTGAATCAGAAAAGATTTTTTGGCTATGATTCTTGCAACAATAAGAAATATACCTTGCAGCAATAAATAATATAAATAGATAGATATTTCAAAAACTCATGCAGAAGTCTTCTTTGATTAGCAAATTAAAGAAAAGTTTAATCAAGACAGCAAGTTTAGCTCTTCTATTATCTTCTATTTCATTTGCAAGTTGCGGGAATGTATATTTTTCAAAAATTTCAGGGCAATTGCAGGATAATGAGACAGATTCAGAAAGACAAGGAACAGTTAAAGTTTATGATTCTTCTAACAAAAAATTATTGAAAGAAATTATGACAGATTCAAACGGAGAATTTAATGTTTCTTTGGGATGGTTTTATCAAAAACTGATATTGCAGGCAAGAGCAATAAAAGAAGGAGAATCAACAAGTTATGTAAGGACAATAGAAATTTCTCCAGCAGATGCCCAAGATTTGACAGTAAGAGTTGTTCCTTATGAAGATTTGTTAAAGAAAAAAATAAGATTAGAAGAATTTGTGGATTTTGCTCAGGAAGCAATAGGGGGATGGATTAGAAAATGGAACTTAAATAATATTGAAGGAGTAGAAATAATATACAAGAATCCATTTGATGGAACAGTAATTACAAAAGCACAGCAGGACTTTATTGAAAAAAAATACCTTGATTCAGAAAACATCGGCTTCTTTTTTGAAGGAAGAAAAATAAGAATACAAAAAGATGATGCATCAACAAAACAATCAGAAAAGCACTATTCCTGGAAACCAACAAGCATAAGAGAGAGAACCTTTGACATGATTAAGGACATTATTCCTGACAAGAACTGGATTGTTATTGCCGGATTTAAAAGAATAATCTTATCAAACATTGATGGCAATCCTGCAGGAGTAGGATTATCTATGGTAGATAAAGACTCTTATATAAATGCAGGAATGATTTATTTGCGAGGTATTATAGGCGCCGGATTATTAAGCCATGAATCTGAACACACGATTCTTGGTGTATTTCATTCAAAAATTCTCCCACCAGAACTTACGCTTATGTGCCTTCCAATTAAATTAGACAAGCCGGGTTTTGCAGACAAAAAACTTGCGAAAATTGTCAATGAAACAACATACATGCCAAGAGAAAAGATTGAAGATATTTTGGGAATGGATTTTTATTCTGAATAAACTACCCCCAATCGTATTATCCTTTAATCGCAACTAATGGTTTTATTAGTCTATTCAAACGAACCATAAACATTTTTTCTGTGTCCTATTTTCAGAACCAATATGATTAATTGTTCATTTTTTACTGCATAAATAGTCCTGTAATCCCCTATTCTTAATTTATACATTCCAGAAAGATTTCCTATTAAGGGTATTCCTAGTGGATTATCTTGAAGTTCTTTCAGTTTATTGATAATTCTTCTTTGTGTATTCTTATCTAACTTCTTCAGAAATTTTTCAGCAGGATTTTCTAATATAATCTCATACATTTTACAATCCCAATTCTTTTTCTACTTGTTCTAGGGTTTTTCCTTTGCCTCTTTCAAATTGTTCTAATGCTTCCGCTATATCCTTCATTGTTTCAGAATCAGATAAAACTTCAATAGTTGCGATTAAACTTTCCCTGCTATAACGTTTTGGATTTGTTGAATCTACCAATCTTGAAATCAGCTCATTATAAGTTTCTCTATGATGTACTTTTAACTCATCAAGCCTTTCTTTTAATTTTTCATCTATTTGTATTGTTGTTACCATAGTGAACTATAGTTCCCAATAGTTTATAAATTTTTCTCTCACCCCTTAATCACAACGAGCGGCTTTAATCTTGCAATCTTCTTGCTTATTCCGAGCTCATTAACAACATTAACAACTTCTTCAATATCTTTGTAAACTTCAGGAGCCTCTTCTGCAAGGGAATTCATGCTTCCTGCTTTTACATCAATTCCTTTTTCATTCAATTGCTTTTTAATATCCTCTCCTCTTAAGTTTCTCAATGCAAAACTTCTGCTTGAAACTCTTCCTGCTCCATGCACAGTGCTTCCAAAGGTCAACTCTTCTGCTTTTTTTGTGCCTATTAATATATAAGAGGAAGTTCCCATGCTCCCAGGAATAATCACAGGCTGCCCTATTTTTCTGTATGTTTCAGGAATTTCCTTTCTTCCTGGCCCAAAACATCTCGTAGCTCCTTTCCTATGAACGCAAACCATTTTCTTTTTTCCATCTACAATATGTTCCTCAAATTTTGCAATGTTATGGCAGACATCATAAACAACATCTATTTTTACATTAGGAAAAAGCCTATTCATTTCTTCTCTTATCCAATGAGTGATTATTTGCTTGTTAGCAAAAGCGAAATTTACAGCAGAGCACATTGCCTGATAGTAATCTTTTCCAAGCTTGCTTTTAATTGGCGCATTTATCAGCTCTCTGTCAGGCAGGCTTTTTATTGTTTCAGGATACTCTTCTTCCATTGCTTGTATATAATCGCTTGCAACTTGATGTCCTAATCCTCTACTTCCGCAGTGAATCATTATTGTTACCTGTCCTTTTTTTATTCCAAATTCCTTTGCAATTTTTTCATCAAAAATTTCATCAACATACTGCACTTCAAGAAAATGATTTCCTGCTCCCAATGTTCCTAACTGCCCAATTCCTCTTTTTATTGCTCTTTCTGAAACCTTGTCTGCTTTTGCATCTTTCATTTGCCCTTCTTCTTCTGTATGCAAATAATCTTCTTTCACTCCAAATTTCAGATTTTCAACAACATATTTTGCTCCTCCTTCCAAAACCTTGTTTAATTCCTGCTTTTTAATCTGAAAACTGCTTCCTCTTCCTACTCCAGAAGGTATTTTTCTGTAGAGAGCTTCTGTAATCTCCTTTTGCTTTTTCAAAATGTCTTCTTTTTTGAGATTTGTTTTCAGCAAACGGACACTGCAGTTTATGTCATAACCCACACCGCCCGGACTTATTACTCCTTTCTCGACGTCAAAAGCAGCAACTCCTCCAATTGGAAAACCATAACCGACATGCATGTCTGCTAATCCTATAGAATATTTCAATATACCAGGCAAAGTAGCAACATTTGCAACCTGTTTTAACGCATCCTCTTCTATCTTCATATTTTCAGAGATAAATATTCTCCCCGGAACTAACATTTTACTTTCTCTTGGGAGTTCATATTCATTCTTCCCCATTTTTTTTAATTTTTCTTTATACATTATTTAGTTAATCTCCTTGTCTTTAAATAAATTAGGAATAAGGCAATTTATATTTTTAACTATGCCATGAATAAAAACCTTTAAAAATGTTCATTGTTAAACTTTCTAATGATTGCAACAAAATTATTTTTAACCAAAGGAGTTGGCGTTCATAAAGACAGGCTGGCTTCTTTTGAATTGGCATTAAGAGACGCAGGCATAGAAAAATGCAATTTAGTTTATGTATCAAGCATTCTTCCTCCTCGTTGCAAAATCATTTCAAAAGAAGAAGGGCTTAAATTATTGTCGGCAGGGCAGATAACTTTTTGCGTTATGGCAAGAAATGAAGCTAACGAACCTAATAGATTAATATCGACGGCAATTGGAATCGCAGTTCCAAAGGATGAAAATAATTACGGCTATTTGTCAGAGCATCATGCATTCGGAGAAACTGCAAAAAAAGCAGGGGAATATGCAGAGGACTTGGCAGCAACAATGCTTGCAACAACTTTAGGAATTGAATTTGATTCAGATAAAGCATGGGAAGAAAGAGAGCAGGTTTACAAAGCAAGCGGGCAGATATTCAAGACGACAAACATGTGCCAATCATCAGAAGGAAACAAAGACGGATTATGGACAACGACAATTGCAGTTGCTGTTTTATTAGAATAATTTCTTAATCAATTAACATTTTAGTAATTAACAGAATAATCAAACATCTAAAACAAATTCAGCAATCCAATCGCCTTTCTCTCTTTTTAAGAACATATCATTGTATGTTATTGCCTTCACACTGTTAGTGAATTTGTAATTTGAAGCCTTGTCTCCTATAAGAACAGCGTTTAGTTTAAAGCCATTTATTTTAATCTCCTTGACTTTTCCAATAAGAAAATCTTCTGCATCAAGCAAATATAAAATTTCCTCAAGGAATTTGTAGAGCAAAGATTCGTAATCCTGCCCCCCAACTTTGATTGTCTTTTCCTTTTTCAGCTTGACTTTAATCTTATCACAAATTGCTTCTCTTAATGCTAATGCAGAATTTTTAAAAATATCTTCTACAGTTTTTCCAAATACCTTAAATTTTATGTCTGCAGTATGCTCAAGAAACTTAAATTTTTCCATGTTAAAAATAAAAATATTCTAAGGTTATTTTTCCCAGCAAAATAATTTTAATTGCCTATACTTTACTTCTTCTAATGTCGCTGCAATAGTGACTGATTGAACAAAAACATCCTGGTTCTTGTTTTCTTCCAATGTACATATCTCATTCATTTTGCATATTTTTCCAATGCAACTTAAATAATTTGGTGTTCTGCTGATTATTTCTGCTTTAAGATTAGGAACTTTTGCTTCAAACTCTTCCCATTCTATTGGAAGGGGCTCTCCAGCCTGTATTATCTCTACTCTCAATTCATCATTTGTTTGTATTCCTCTTAGAATTGACAATTCTGCCTGATAGACTCTTTCTGAAATGTCCTCTTTTACAATGTAACCTTTGTTTAAGACTACTAATACCACACCAGTAATCAGCAATATTGAAACAAACGCTTCTACAATTCTTATCCATCCTTTTTTGTCTCTCATTTCTTAAAAACTTCCTGTTTTTTTATGAACCTATCTATCATTTTTGAATTTCTTAATTTAATTTTGCTAAATTTTTTTACCATACTTTTATATTTATAAACCCAGGCAGTATATTCGCTTTTTCGTCAACATACTGGATTGGAATTTCTTCTGCAAAAATACTCGTTAATTGGACTCCTTCTCCTACATCAAAAACTTTTGTTCCTGTATTGTCTGTGAAGCTAAAACCAAAATCCCTTCCAGCTGGAATCTTGAAATAGCGCTTCAGTTTTTCATAATCTGTTTCATAAGCAGTTTTTATCTCAAGTATGCTTGTGTTGAATATGTACGTGTCTGTTGTAACCAAGCCAATAATATATTCGTCTTTTTTTACTTGTCTGCAAGAAGGGGTTGTTGCTCCTGTTCCAATCTTAAATGTTGGAGAGTCAAATATTCTGAAAAATAAATGATTCACACTATTCCTTGTTACCTCCAATTCTTTTTTTGAAGTTGAAACATAAAAAGGAATAACAGCTCTATTTTCATCCTTTACTACAAGCCTTGAATCTTTGATTTCCACAATTTTTTCTGTCAAATCTTCAAATTTGATGCAAAAACTAGCAGTAGGATTTTTTATTGAAACTATATTCACGCTTGCAATTGTGAAGTTTTCAGAAGCGTTTTCTATCAGTTTCATCTTTAAATAGTCAAGAAAAATCCTCTTGTTCTCAAGTCCGCTTAATGCAGGCTGAACAACTACATACAAAAAAACAAGAAAGGTTACAAAAATAACAAAAGACAGGATTATTCCAACATGTGAACCTCTTTTATTTTTCATATTCTAATAAAATTTTTTGTGTTTATATTTTTATTGATATTATCCTTTGCTCAAAATTAAATTTGCAACTGCAGATATTACAAATGAAAGGATCATTAGGGAAAAAGAATGTTTTATTCCGTATTTTATGTTTCCTCCTGCAAGCTTGCCTATTGCCAAACCGCTAAAAAATCCTTGGATTAAAAGCATGTATAAGAAAGCAGAGGAGAATTCTACTCCTGTAGTTTCTCCTATGCTTGGCGTGGCTATTTCTCCAAGCGACTCAATATTTGCAATTCCAGAAATCATTGGGATTATATAAAACTGCATTACTAAGATGATTATCATGAATACAAAGAAAATAATATAGCCTTGGACAACAAGAGTGGAGATTGACGCATTTCTTTCTTTCTTCAGTTTGTCAACCATTGATACTGCTCTTGCAACTGCTTCCAATATCTCTCCGATGTTCCCACCTGCTTTTTCTGCCTGGCCAATAAGAGTCAAAGCCCTTGATATTGTTCTGTTGTCCAAATCTCTTGCAAATACCTGAAGGGCAGTGCCTAATGGAATTCCCATTGTAATTTGATTTGCTAATTTTTCAACATGAGGGCTTAAAACTCCAAACGGCTTTTTCTTCATGTTGACTATGGTTTTGCTTATTGGAGTTCCTGTATTTACGCTTTCAACAAGATTCCTTGCAAATTCCAAGAACATCTCTTCTTTTTGAGCGGAAACTTTATTTTCGTTTATCAAATTGTAGACAAAAGGCGAAACTATAATCAGAACGCCAAATCCAACTATAAAAAAGAAAAATTCTGTTTTGAGGAATATAGTTGACAAACCTATGACTAGAACTCCTAATCCAATAATCATCCAATGAACTTTTTTTAGTCCCATGTTTTCCTCTTTTTTATTTTTTGAATCTTTATCTTGATTATCTTTGTTTTCATGTTTTTTTCATATTTATTTTGATGGATTTTTTAAGTGTAAAAAGACAAGGAATAACAAATTTATAAACGAGACTCCTACAATCATTAAGATAGTAATCATTGAAGTGCTGAGAGACATGCCAAGCCCGCTTATCTTCATCATCATAAGCAGGAGCATTAAAATCATAGGCGCAGCAATAACAACGCTTATGTATATGTCCATGAAAGTTTCAGCTGCTTTTGTTTGTTTTTCTATGTCTAATCTGTATTCAAAAAGAAGGCTGTTTGATCTTTTTTCGAAAAATTCAGCTAAATTTCCCCCTGTATTTATTGTTGTTGCTAATCCATTGAAAAGATCAGCGAGTTTTTGGCTTGGGCTGTTTTTTGCGACATTCTTCAATGCAGTAACAAAATCAAAGCCATAAATGTTAATCTCGTTGAGAAGCTTGATGAATTCTCTTTCAAGATAAGGATATTCTTTAGTTGTCATGATTATGCTGAAAATTTTGCTTGGTTCAATCATAGAGCCGGAAATAGAAGACATGTGTATTGTTGCAAAAGGCAATTCCTGGTTTATCTTGCTTTCAACTGATTTTGTCTCAAATGAAGGGAAAAGATACATGAATAAAAAAGTTCCTGCTGGAATAACGATTAAAATCCAGAATATTTTCAAGAATTTTATTCCCATGTTCCCCTTTGCAAGTGTTATAAGAGGAAAGGTAGAGCTTATATCAAAAAATAAGAGAAATATAAAGAGGAACACTGCTATAATAATAGATATAGCCACAGTAAGCACGAGTATTGAAAGATATCCTGCAGGGGTGTAAACTAAATTAGATTTTATGAGGTCTTTTTCCAAATTCAGAAATCTTTTTTCTTTTATAAGGGATTTTGAATAATCTAAAAAATACCGATTTGCTAATTTAGAGTATATGCTTGGTTTTTCTTCTTTTTTCATAATTATTTTTTCATCCCCTCTTGTTAATCGCTTTATAGTGTCTTGTTCAAGCTGGGAGCTATTCAATGTCTTTTCAAAATCTGACTTTTTTCTTAAAGAAGACAGGCCAATTTTATCAAAAATCTTATTAAGCAAACTCGGTTTTTTAAGGGAAGTTGCCTCTGGTGTTTCTTCTTGCATCTCCAAAGGTTTATCTTCTTCTGGAGCAGGAGTAGTTTCCTGATCTTTAACTTGGTTTTCCCATGGCTTTGTAAAACTAATCTCATTCAGCAATTCCAAAAGCTCATTATTTGTCTTTCTCAACAAATTTTTTAGTATAATGCCCTGCTGCTTAATCATCGATTTTTCTTCATTATCTTTTATTTCTAATAAAGAACGAAGCAATGAGCTAAACTCCTTCATTGTTCTTTTTTCCATCAATGCAATTTCTCTTATTTTTATTAGATGTTCAGATATGTCCATGGTTATTTTAGCATTTCAGAGATTTGTTTTTGTATCTTAAGCATGATTTTTTTTGATTTGTTAAAATTAGTATAGTCTTTTTTTTTGTATGATTCTTCCAGATTCATCTCGGCCTGTTCAAGTGATAAAGCGAGCTGATTCAGAAATAAGATATCTTCCTCTTTCATGATTCAAAGAATGTTTTTATATTATTAAACGTTTCGAGTTATTCTATTTTAAACTCTCTAAGAACTTCTGCTGGCCTTTTGTAATACCTGACTATTATCTCCTGAATCTCATCAAACTTGAAAATTTTTTGTTGGTACAGCTTGTAAATTAATTGGACTCTTCTTCTGAACTCCAATTCAATCTCGCTTAAATCCACGCCGTATCTCTTTGATATCTTTTCAAAAATTCTGCTGTTTTTTTTGAAATAGAATTTGTCATCAGCAGGATTCCATGCAAAAGGAGTGTTTGTTGTTGCTATTCCTTCAGCGTCAACATTTACTATCTCAACTATCTCCCTTAATTTTCTTGTCTCCTGCTTGTTTACAATTGCATGAGTCATGATGCATACGCAGTCTAAAACATTAATGAGTGTAGGAGAAAGTTCTATAGGAGGAGTTTCAAGTCTTTTTACTAAAGTGTCAACAGAATCTGCGTGCATAGTGCTTATTGAAGCGTGTCCTGAAGCCATTCCCTGGAACAATACGAAAGCCTCTTTACCTCTTACTTCTCCTACAATTACATAATCAGGGTTTTGTCTGAAAGAGCTTCTTAACAAAGTAAAAAGGCTTATCTCATTTTCCTTACCTCCTCCTGTTGCGCTTCTTACAACACTCGGAAGCCAGTTTTCTCTGGGAAGATTTAATTCTCTTGTATCTTCAATGCTTACTACTCTTGCTTCTGGAGGAATGAAAAATGCGATAGCATTCAGTAGAGTGGTTTTTCCTGCAGCAGTTCCTCCTGTTATCAGTATATTCATCTTGTATTGAACAAGTATCCAAAGATATGCCAGCATTTCAGGGCTTAAAGTCCAGAATGAGATTAATTGTATAGGAGTCCAGGGTGTCTTTGTGAATTTTCTTATTGTGAAAGTAGGGCCTCTGCTAGTGATGTCTTTTGTGTAAGTTGCATTGACTCTGCTTCCGTCAGGCAAGGTTCCGTCAAGTATAGGATCTGCATAAGAAATGTATCTTCCGCATCTTTGAGCAAGTTTTTCAACCAAGCTTTCCAGTTTATCAACATTATTAAAACTCAAATTTGTCCTTATATTTCTATAAATCCTGTGAATAATATAAACAGGGGCATTTGAGCCATTGCATTCAATATCCTCTACATAATAATCTTTCAGTATCGGTTCAATCTCGTTAATTCCCATGAAATCCCTGCACAGATAATAAAATATTTTCTTGTAAGAATCATAAGGAATATCCATATCAAATTCAACTGCTAATAGCTTGAATCTTCTGTCAATGTAGTCAAGAAGCGCATCTTTCGTTTTATCTATAACTTGTTCTATGTTTATTAAATCCCTCATGGCAGAACTTAATTTTTCCCTGTAGCCTTCTTCTTCTATGTTTAATATCGGCTCTTCAATCTCATAAACAAGCTCGTATTTTTTTTCATTCCAATAAATATGCACGTATGCAAATGGCGCTATAAGGCAGTATCTGACGTCGATTTTTGTTTTGTCTTTTACTTTTTCAAGAGGAGGAATTTGCGGATAAAAGTCAATCTGAACTGGCTTATAGGTTTGTATTAATTCGTTCATATTCTAATTTTTTAAGTTTTCCTGAGTTTGCTTTAATTATTCCATCACAAACGAGGATTTGAAAATTTATTTATTTTTAATCAAGAGAAAAATCCAAGATTACTCTGTTTAAATTGCTTGGGTCTGTTCCCTTATTCAAAACTGATAATTTGTAGGAATTTGAAGACCTGCTTACTGTTTTCTTTTCATCTCTTCCTTCAAATGTTATATTATATCCTCCACTATAATCCAGTGTTAAGTTTATTGCATAGGCAGAGCCTTTTTTCTCAGTATAGACTACAATATTTCCGTCTTCTATCTTTTTTCCAGGTTCTGTATACATGTATTTGCTGTCTGTTTCAAATATAAGAAGTTCATTAACCCCATCGACTTTCATTTGCCCTTCCTTTATTCTTATCTCAAAGATTCTCTGATTGCCAGCACCACTCATTGATAAAATGGTAGAATCAATTTCTTTCATCATCTCTGATGATTGCTCTATGATTGTCTTGTCTTGCATCTCCTCTACTTTAGGTTTTACATACGACACTACCAAACCAATCATTATGAAAGCCAACAGAGTGTAAATTACTGTTTCTACCCAAACTTGTCCTCTTTTCATAGACTTTCAAGTAAAACTTAATTTAAATAATTAATGTTCTTAAAAAAATACACTATTCTTTAGAAATTCAAGAAGATATATCATTAAAACAGAGAATTAAATAAGCCCAGCGCAATTCTCAATCTCTGTCAGAGAATCTGATATCTCGCATTGCTTTTCGCTTATAACAGGTGCTATTTGAATTAAATCGGGCTTAGAAGCAAAGCCTGACGCTACATAAGTAAGTCCTGCATTTTTGTCAGGCAATTTTACTTGAGTTCCTGAAGGATAATACTGCAAGTCAGGGAAAGTTTGCAATGTGTTGTTTAACTTATAACTTTTTATAGCTCCTTGTGAGGCTATTCCTATGACAACTTTGTCGATGGTAGCATCTCCAATTGACAATGAAAATCTAACCCTATAATTAAGAGAGTCTATCTGCTCATAGCAAGTATATATCGCATTTAATTTTACCTTGTCATAACTTCCAAAACACGCTTCTGTTTGCTCAGTCGTAGTATGAATCATATTGTTTACGACTGTCCAGATAAGAGCAATTGCGCTCATTGAGATTACAATTAAAATTAGTGTAGTCACGATTGTAGAAAGCCCTTTTTTATAAATAAACTTCTTCACCATATTGTCCCTCACACATGAAAGTTTTATGCCCGCTGTTTGATGTTCCCATAAGCATAGGCAATACAATCAGCTTTGTAGCGCCTGAAGTTTCAGATGATATATCTCCTGAAAAAGTTCCTCCCTGGTTCAATCCATTGCTTGGCCAGCTGCTTGAAGCGCTTGTTTCAGTTATGTCTTTTGTTTCATAACTTCCACCAGTACCTTCAATCTTTAACTTAATCCTGAATATAGGAACATTTCCGCTGTTTAGAACACTAAGAATCCCTCCAGAACAGCTTGCTTCAAATTGAACGTCGTCGCAAACAAGCTTTATGTTCTTCCCGAATTTTATAACTCCTTCCTGAACCATTCCCTTAAACCATAAGAAAATTATAAGTGCAATGACAACTACAAGAGCTATCAATAGAACAGTGGTAACGACCGGCGAAAGAGCCCTCTTTTTTACTTTATGCTTCCTCATTTTATATTTAGTATTAAACATTTATTGTTTTTAAATTCTTTTATTATTATTCACTATCTATCGCAGGATATTTCTTCTATGATTCTTGATTGGCCGCAGCTTACAAGCCTCTGTCTGTTGTTATATTCTTGGTATCTTACAGGAATTATATCAACTTTGTAAATAGTTCCATAACTAGAGACATTAAATGTGCTGCTCCTTAAATCATCCCCGTCTTGAGGCCAGAAATTATTGTCAATATAAGAATATACAACAGAACCTTCAGAGACATTGCCTTCATTTTCAAGATTAGAGGAAAGAATATTAGGGGAAAGATCTATTGTTGCAATTTTTTGCGCTGAATTGTTGGTAGCATGAATGAAATACCCTGCAATGCTAAACTTTCCATTGTTCTTCAAAGTCAGGTTTATTTTTTTATTTGTACAGTCATAGGAAATGTCTTTTATGAAAACAGAGACTCCGTCGGGGCATTGTACAGCATCTTTTGGAACATATGTC
Source organism: Candidatus Pacearchaeota archaeon (assembly GCA_026395815.1). Taxonomy (GTDB): domain Archaea; phylum Nanobdellota; class Nanobdellia; order Pacearchaeales; family GW2011-AR1; genus RBG-13-33-26. Next base: position 1,981 of record JAPLXZ010000002.1, on the reverse strand, counting down.
TTCAACCATTGGTAAACAATAGTACTCATCATAACAGCAAGAGCTATGAGAAGTACATAGCCAATCATCTGACTTAATCCTCTTTTTTTTATTTTTAAGATGCTTTTTTTTAAAGACATGCTTTCCCTCTTTTACTTTGTTAGTTTAATAAAACAAGGCGAGGATTATTTTTAAAGTTATCCAAATCTTTATTTTAAATTTCAGCTTAAAAAATATAAAACTTTTAAATGCATAAACTCTTTATTATTATGGAAAAAAAAGAGAAGATAATAAATATCATTACTGCTATCCTCTGCTTGACATTTGTTCTTGTAATAATGAAGTTTCTTCTTGCAGGAGAATCCTATCTGCTTCTTTGGGTTTGTTACATCACGCTTTTCATAATTATAATAGGATTGCTGAAGAGAAATCCTTATCTAATTTTAAGCCAGGTGATAATACTACTCATTCCTGATTTGTTTTGGACATTTGATTTTCTCTATCTGGTTTTTGCAGGTCATACTCTGATTGATTTGGCTCTTTACTTTCCAGCACAGACTTTACTGCAAAAAATTGTATCATTGCAGCATCTATACACTGTTCCATTGTCTATATTTGCAATCTATCTTATGAAAATGAAAAAGAATTACAAGGTTCTTTTAGCGAGCCTCGGAGAGATTGTTCTGATTTTTTTCTTGACTTTGCTTTTAGTTCCAGAAGGCAAAACAGACATAAACTGTGTTAGGTTTACTTGCCTGAATATAAACTTGAATTTTCTTCCTTATTATCTCTCGTGGTTTTTATTCGCTTTCGGTTTTGCGGCAATTTCATACTTCATAATGACTTCTTTGCCGTTTCTTAGGAAAAAGGAAAGTACAAAGAATAAGAAACGATTCTGATGAAATTATGCAAATAGGAAAAAGAAAATAAAATTAACAAGAATAAGGTTTTATATTCCAATCTCTATTATAACTCTCGCCACATGCACCATCTTTGTGGCATAAAGGTTCCATTGAGCAGTCCCAAATAGTGCTTTTTGGTAGAGTTTCTCCATTCATCCTCCAACCAAGAGCAGCATATATTTCATTACCCCCTTTATCTTTAGGTGTAGCACAAAAGTACCATGTATTAGGACCTATAGGGCCTAAAGAATACATCCCAAAAGGACAACTTCCACAACCTGTTCCACTCCAACCCAGGCACGTTCCACAACCATTTTTAGGACAATCAGTTCCACCGCCGTCACATGCTTTGTTTGGATTTCCTTCGCAAGAATTTCCTCTTGGTGGATAATAATAAGAATCACAAGGCAAATCATTCCAGACTCCCAAAAAATTGCAAGTAATAGTTTTAGGATTATACTTCCTGCAGTCAGTATTCAAATAACTGCAGTCTTTTATTTTTGTAGTAGAAGGAGTGCATACGCAACTCTTCGTTCCTGCACAAGTTCCCCAGCACCCATTAGGACAAGTAAAACCAACACAAGTATAAACAACACAAAAACAATTTGGAACACAACAAGAACCAGTAATCTTTGTTCCTGCACAAGTTCCCCCGCACCCATCTGAACAAGTGCTTCCAACACAAGTATCAGCAGCACAAGAACAATCAGAAACACAACAAGGAGCAGTAATCTTTGTTCCATCACAACCTCTTCCAACACATCCAGCATCAGGACAAGTACTTCCTCTGCAAGTATTAACAGCACAAGAACAATCAGAAACACAACAACCTATTCCTGTCTTTATTCCATTACAAGTTCCCCCGCACCCATCTGAACAAGTGCTTCCAACACAAGTATCAGCAGCGCAAGAACAATCAGAAACACAACAAGGAGCAGTAATCTTTGTTCCATCACAATTGCTTCCAATGCATCCAGTATCTAAACAAGTGCTATTAACACAAGTATCAGCAGCACAAGAACAATCAGAAACACACTCGCAATCTGTTCCTGTCTTTGTACCATCACAGCTTCTTCCAGGACAACCAGCGTCTAAACAAG
>JAPLXZ010000007.1 GCA_026395815.1 Candidatus Pacearchaeota archaeon | reverse complement strand
CCCCCACAAATTGTTAATGCAAAGACAATGTTTGGAACGGGAAATCTTCCCAAATTTGAAGAAGATTTGTACAAGACAAGAGAAGGATTTTATCTTATCCCAACTGCAGAAGTTGTTGTGACAAATCTGCATGCGAATGAAATTTTAAATGAAAAAGATTTGCCTAAAAAGTATGTTGCTTTTACGCAATGCTACAGAACAGAAGCAGGAAGGCATGGAAGTGAAACTCCTGGCATTTTCAGACTGCACGAATTTGAAAAGGTTGAAATGGTTTATCTTTGTTCTCAAGAAGATTCTTGGAAATTTCATGAAGAAATGACTGCAAGAGCAGAAAAGATTTTAGACAAATTAAAACTTCCTTACAGGAGAGTGTTGTTAGCAACTGCCGATGCTGGTTTTGCTTCTGCGAAAACTTATGATTTGGAAGTTTGGAGTCCTTTTCTAAAAAAATATTTGGAAACATCTTCATGCTCTAATTGCACTGATTTTCAGGCAAGGAGAATGAACACGAGATACCAAACAAAAGAAGGATTAAGGTTTGTGCATACTTTAAATGGAAGTGGCTTGGCAACTTCCCGTTTGTTAATCGCCTTAGTTGAAAATTATCAGCAAAAAGATGGAAGCATAAAAGTTCCTGCTGTTCTTCAAAAGTACATGAATGGAAAGAAGTTTATTGGGAAGAAAGAAGAAAACAAAAAAATCAGTAAAAAGAAGAAATAATTAAAAGAAGATGTAAGGAGGTGATAAAATGAAAAAACTTAAATCAAAAGGGAATAAGATTGCTGTAGTTGTAGGTTTGTTTACTGCAATTATGCATGCAATGTGGGCTTTGTTAGTTGCATTAGGACTTGGACAAACATTCATGGATTGGATTCTGCCTTTACATTTCATAGATAGCTTGTATTCTGTGATGCCCTTTAGTTTTCTAACTGCACTTTTCCTTATAGTTGTTGCTTTTGTTAGCGGTTATCTTGCAACTTTGTTATTCATAGCTCTTTGGAAAGCTATGAAGATTAAGTAAACAATTTTTTATTTTTATTTTTTAATTTATTTAGCTTTTTACGGATATAGTCCATATTAACTAATTTTCCTGGGCAGGATTTTGTAACATTTGGAAGTTCTCTATGTCCTAAAATATTCTGAATCGGGATGGAATATTCTTCTGTTTTAGCATTTAAAAAAGAGAATAATGTAAACAATTGTTCTTTGCTGGGGTAAATCTTATTAAAATTGCCAATTAAACAAATTCCTAAAGAATTTCTATTATATCTAATGGCGTGAGTTCCGATAATTTCTTCTGGTCTCCCAGAATAAAGTTTTCCATTTGTTGTGAAAAGATTGTTTCTACCTCCAATTAAATAATGATAACCAATATCTTCCCAATGCCTTAGATACTTATGTCTTAGTTTGATAAATAATGGAAAATCTATAGTTCTCTCTGAGTGATGCACAATTATATATTTTATTTTTTCCAGTTTTTCCATAATTTTTTATTGATATCTCATTTATAACCCTTTACTTCTTCTATACATTATTAATTTTTTAAAATAATTTTTGCAAATACCTTTTAAATAACATATATTTTTATATATTCTAAAAACTAAAATTTTCTATGAGAGAGACAGATAATAATACGCCACCACATCTAAATTTTTCCAAACAAGAGAAAAAATTAACAGATTATCAATTTCAGATTCTTAAGAAAATAATGGAAAATGTACTTGAAACTGTAAGCTATCGTAATCCAGGAAGAAATTTAGGTGAACTTGTAACGAGTAAAAATCGTAATGAATTTTTAAATGCCCTTAGAAGTTTAGAATCAGATTTCGGAGTTCTTGCCTTTGATCCTTCACTTAAATCCGGATTCTTTGATAAAGGCGGATATAAGGTAAAGTTAGAAGAAGCTAAAAGATTATACTATTCTTATAAGAAAACTTAAGAGTTTGATAGAATCATAAAATTACAAAAGTTTAAAAATTAATTTCTACAAAATAAGTTATGTCTGTATGCCCACGTGGTCTAACGGCTATGACATATCCCTGTCACGGATATAATCCGAGTTCGATCCTCGGCGTGGGCGTAATAGAGTTTTGTGATTTTGCGGAGAATTGAAAACTGCAATCACAAACCTTAAGAGGAACTATTTTTCTAACTTATCCTCTTTTTGTTCTTTCTGTTTTTCTAAACGAGAAATATCCTTGTAATAATAAGTTACTAACTCTTCCTGTCCTGTTTCTTCAGCTTCTTTAAGTTTTTCCTTGTGCACTTTTATCTGTTCTTCTACTGATTCAATTCCTTTTTCTAACCGCTTTTTTCGATTCATTTTCTAATTCTAATGCATATTTTTTTATTAAGCTAATGAAATTCATTATTTCTTCTTTATTAATATTGCCTTCAACCTCTTCTCCATCTCTTACTTTTTGATATATTTCATAATAATTATTGTATTTTTTTTCATCTAATCCTTTTTTTATTAACTCATTGCGTAATCCGGCATTACTAAACTTTTTGTTTTTAATAAGTCCCTGAATCATATAACAAACTCTAGCCCTCATAATAAGAGAATAAATATGAGAAAGAGCTATATCTTCTTCATCAATTTTTACGAAAGTCTCAATTAACTTTATTGTTCTTTTAATATCATCAAAATTCCACTTAAAATTTTTATAGTTTATCTTAGAATTTTTTAAATCTTCAAGTAAAAGTGGATTAATTATCGTTTTAGCTTCTTTTAGAATTGGAAGAGTAATTGCTGGAAAATTCGCAATTGACTTCTTTAGCTTTTCTAAGGTTGTAACTCTAACATCTATATCTTCAAAAATTGATTTTAATTCCTTAGCTTCTTCTTTAGTTATAATTAATACATCAATATCAGAAAGAGAATGACTTTCTCCTCTTGCATAAGAGCCAAATAAATAAACTCCTATAATATTTTCCATGTAGTCTGTAAGTTTCTCTATAATTCTTCTTTTAATTTCATTTACCCCCTCCGGAAGTATGATGACTACTTGTTTTCCGGAGTATTCTCTAGGCACATATACTGCCGCTCCATTTCCTATTTCAATAACCTTCTTTATAATTCTCATGTATATACCCGTATAGACTGTTATATAAACTTTTCTAATTCATTCAATTTTGACAATCCTTAAAAATCCCATTATCATTGACAGATTAGGCAATTAGAAATTACAAAAGAATAAACCCAAATCCCACACGGATAACACAAACCTATCTTGTTCGGCGTGGGCGTATTTTAGCATAGGTTTATATTTTAAAATCGTTCCATATTTTTTTACCTATTTCTTCTATTTCTGTTAAGATCTGCTTTTGTTTCTTTTCAAATTTTAGTATTTTTTCCTTTTCCTTTTCCTTTTCATCATTCTCATATTTTAATTCGCTATCCAGATTTGATAAAATGTTATTAAATTCCCGTTTTAATTTTAAAACATCTTCATTAATAATTTTATTTTCCTGTTTTATCTTTCCCTGCTCTACTATGAATTTTTTAGATTCATTACTTTTTTTGTATTCTTCATAATTTTTTTCAGTTAATTGTTTTTTCTCTTCAATTTT
>JAPLXZ010000012.1 GCA_026395815.1 Candidatus Pacearchaeota archaeon | reverse complement strand
AGAAGGGCAGCATAATGTAACAGTATGGGCAAATGATACTGTAGGAAATGAGAACAAATCAACAGTTGCATTCTGGATTGATACAATAAAACCAAATATTAACTTCACAATTCCAACTCCTGATAATGCTTCATCACAAACAGCAACATCTGTTTATGTCAATGTTTCAACAAATGATGCAAATGAGCATTCTGCATTTATTGACTGGGATAGAAGTTTAGTATTATGGATGAACTTTGATGATAGAAATTCAACAGATGTTTATGATAATTCGAGTTATAATAATCATGGAAAAATAGATGGAGCAGTTTACAATAGTTCTGGAAAGCGGGGCGGGGGATTTAGTTTTGATGGAAAGAATGATCAGATTTATATGCCATATAATCCCTCATTAAATTTGACATATCCGATTTCTATTTCATTCTGGGTTAAGTTATATGGTTATCCTATTGATGTGTCAAGCATTATTAATACTGGCACGGGTGCAAACACAGCTAATTATGCTGTTATGGTTGCTAGTAACGGCCAACTCGCGATTTATCCAATGCATGCAGCTTATTTTACTCCAGCTTATTCCCCGCCCAAAAATGAATGGGCTTATATTACTGTTATGTTCATCAATTCAACTAAAACAGACCTTTATGTTAATGGTTCATACTATGGTGTTGCAGCAGAGGGATTGGGAGAGAGATACCAAACCCAATTTTGCATTGGAGCAAATTGCTACTTCAGTGGAAGTGATCCAAATATGAATATGACAATAGACGAATTAATGATATTTAAATTAGGAACAGCAGGAAGCTGTGTAAACATAACAAACATAACATGGGCAGAAGGAAGACATAATGTAACAGTATGGGCGAATGATACAGTAGGAAATGAGAATAAATCAACAATTACATTTACAATTGATACAATCAAGCCAGATATTAATTTCACTGTTCCAACTCCTGATAATGCTTCATCACAAACAGCAACATCTGTTTATGTCAATGTTTCTACAAGTGATGCAAATGAGCATTCTGCATTTATTGATTGGAATAGAAGTTTAGTAAGATGGTGGAGCATGGATTCTGTTTTAACAAATGGAACAGTATATGATAATTCAAGTTATGGAAGACATGGTGTGCTTAACAATCATGCAACAAACACAACAATTTCTGGAAAAAGAGGTAAAGCGATACAGTTTGATGGAATTAATGATTATATCGCAATATCAAGCATTACAACCACAACAATAACAATTTCTGCATGGATAAATACTTCATCTGCATCAGAGCAACAGATATTACACCACGACGGAGATAATAATCAATTTAGAGTAGAATCTGATGGCAATATTAGATTCCTTACGAATAGCGGAATTGATATTTATATTGTAACTACAGGGGTTGACGTTAGTGATGGAAATTGGCATTATGTAGTTGTTACTAATAACGGAACAAATGCCTCCATATATGTGGATGGTATTCAAAAAATAATTGGTTCAGGTTCACCAAACCAACAAGGGTGGAATGTAATCGGTAGGTATAATCCAAGCGAAGGTTATTTCAATGGTTCCATCGACGAGGTAATGATTTGGAATAGAGCATTAACACCTGAAGAAATTAATGCTTCCTACAATGCAGGAACTTACAAATTATACAACAACTTATTAGGAACAGCAGGAAGCTGTGTAAACATAACAAACATAACATGGGCAGAAGGAAGACATAATGTAACAGTATGGGCGAATGATACAGTAGGAAATGAGAATAAATCAACAATTACATTTACAATTGATACAATCAAGCCGAACATTAATTTCACAATTCCTACTCCTGATAATGCTTCGTCACAAACAGCAACATCTATTTATGTGAATGTTTCAACAATTGATGCAAATGAGCATTCTGCTTTTATTGACTGGAATAGGAGCTTAGTAGGATGGTGGAGCATGGATTCTTACAATACAAGTGGGATTTATGATAATTCTACATGGAACAACTTTGGAAATTTTAGTGGCGGTGAATTAGGAACAGGAAATTTAGTTACAGGTAAAAGAGGAGAAGCCCTGGAATTCGATGGTTATTATGATTATATTGCAGTAGAAAACTCTCCGTCAATTAACATTAATGGTTCACTTACTCTTTCTAGTTGGGTATATTCTAAAGAATATGCTACCGCGCCAGTTGTTATTTGTAAAGGTGGGTATGGTGTTGTCAATTACTGTCTGTTTTTCTCAACATCTGGGCAAGTCTGTATGTATGATGGGGGAGATCAGTGTAGTACTGATATCATGCCAACTAATCAATGGTTTTTTTTAACTGTCGCCATTATCAATTCTTCCTGGTCAGATGTATATGTAAATGGAATATATAATTCCAGCATATCAGGAGGAGGCTCGGGAACACTCACTAATTTTAACCTTTATATAGGGGCTCCTCAGCCAGATTATGCTGAAGAAGGTGTCAATGGTTCTCTTGACGAAGTAATGATTTTCAACCATGTCCTTTCTCCCCAAGAAATTAAAGCATTGTATAATGCTTCTGCAAACCAATATTACAACAACTTCACAGGATTGCCAACTGGGAACTACAATTTCACTGCTTATGCAATTGACCAAGCAGGAAATGTGAATCAGACAGAACAGAGAGGTGTGACGATTACGGCTGAAACAATCAAGCCAAATATCGCAATAGTCACTCCTTCAAACAATACATATTCTTCTAATACAGGGTTAGATGTAAATTACACTGTTTCAGATAATGTTGCAATAGGAAGCTGCTGGTATAGTAATGACACTATGGCAAGAAATTTATCATTAGGAACAGCAGGTATTTGTGAGAATATAACGAACATAACATGGGCAGAAGGAAAACATAATGTGACTGTCTGGGCAAATGATACTGTAGGAAATGAGAACAAATCAACAATTACATTTGGAATTGACATAATAAAACCAAACATAAACTTTACAGACCCTACTCCTGATAATGCTTCATCACAAACAGCAACATCTGTTTATGTCAATGTTTCTACAAGTGATGCAAATGAGCATTCTGCATTTATTGACTGGAACAGGAATTTAGTAGGATGGTGGAGCATGGATTCTTATAATGCAACAGGAGTTTATGATAATTCAACATGGGGAAATCATGGAAATTTTACTGGAGGATTAGGAACAGGGAATTTAGTCTCTGGACCAAGAGGAAAGGCATTGGAATTTGACGGAATAAATGATTATTTGAATATTCCAGACCCGGGAAGTAACAGTTCATTAGATTTTGACTTAGGAGATAATATTACTATTTCAATGTGGATAAAGTCAGACAATCCCACGACAAGTGGTCAGGCTAGTCTTACAAAAGGTAGTAGTAGTAATTGTAATTATGGCACTCAAACTAATAGCGGAACTGCTGGAGCAGCACGGGAATTAGTATTTTACTACAATTCTGGAGGAGGATGGAAAATATTTCAAACATCATCTGCAGTATTTACTTCAAGTACATGGCATCATACTGTTTTTACTTATACATTCGGAACAAGTTCTTCTGCTAAATGGTATGTTGATGGGGTTAATGTCAGCGGTTCTTGGACTTCTGGAACTGGTAATGACGCTCCAACGATTTCTAATGAATCTTTGATTCTAGGCAGGTATCCTGGAGAACAGTTCAATGGTTCCATCGACGAGGTAATGATTTTCTCAAGAGCATTATCTCCAGAAGAAATTAATGCTTCCTACAATGCAGGAACTTACAAATTATACAACAACTTTACAGGATTAAGTGCTGGACAATATAACTTCACTGCCTATGCAATTGACGCAGCAGGAAATGTAAACCAGACAGAACAGAGAACTGTTACGATTACTGCAGCAGCCAATCAAGCTCCTAATTTAACTTTTGTTTCTGTTATTCCTGCAACAGACCCAACAGAAGCAGGCGTTGTAAATATAAACTTTAATGCAACAGTTTATGATGTAAACGGATACAGCAACATAAATAATTCAGGAATAAATGCGTCGTTCACAAGAACAGGAGAAGCAATAAGGGAGAATTCAAGCTGTTCAGTCATAAGTGAACAGAGTGCAGGAAATGAATCTAACTTTACTTGTGCAATAAGAATGTGGTATTGGGATGCAAATGGAACATGGAACATAACAGTTTCTGCAAAAGACAATTCAGAGAATTCAACAACAAATAACACAGTTACATTCGAATATAATTTTTTAAAGGCAATCATCATTAATCCAAATTTAACTACCTGGCCTACTTTAGTGCAGGGAGACACCAACAAAACATCAAAACAGAATACAACATTGAATAACACAGGAAATGTAATGATTAATTCTGGAAACATACAGATAAATGCAATTGACCTTCAAGGAATGAGCACGACTAATAAATACCTCAATGTAAGCAATATAACTGCAAGTTGGAACGCGAATAGTGATTCGGGCATGTGTGCAAACATCAGTCAAGGTAATACAGGAACATTGCTTGTAAATGCAACATATGTGGGAATAGTAGGAGCAAATTTATCAAGAGGAAATGTATCTGCTGCAAATGCAACAAGTTTAGGCCAAGAAACATTGTATTTTTGCATTCCAAAAGTTCCAATGATTTATTCTCAGACATACGCAACAAACAATTCGGAAGCATGGACAATAAGAATACTGTTAATTGCATTAATTCCTAAGAGAAGGAAGAAAAATAAAGAATTGCTAAAGAACGAGAGACTTCTTGAAGCATTAAATTTAATCACAGACGAATTAAAAGAAGAATACTCGCTAAACAAAGTAGAATTGCTGGAAATAATAATTGAAAAATTAAAGAGCAGGTACAAGATAAGCAGAAAAGAAATTTTAGAAATGATAAAATCTGAAGAAGAATTAAAAATTCCTATAACCATCTTCTCAAGCAAACTCGGATGCTTAGAATCTATAGCTAAATACATGAAAGAAAATCTAAACATGAATTACAGGGAAATTGCAAAAGAGATTGGAAGAAATGAAAGAACAATCTGGACGAGTTACAAGAAAGCAAAAGAAAAGAAAGGAGAATCATTTGATATTAAGGAAAAAGGAATGCTGATGCCTATTTCAATATTCAAGGATAATAATCTTACAGTCTTAGAGTCTATAATCTTATACTTAAAAGAAAGAGGAATGAAATACAGTGAAATAGCCAGATTGCTTAACAGAGACCAAAGGAATATTTGGACAACCTATTCAAGGATAATAAAGAAAAACCATTTATTTAATAATAATAATAAAAGAGAATAATGAAGAAATCTTTAAAAACTAAAAAAACTTAATTAAAAGGAATAAAGATGGTTAAAAAGAGGTTTGTAATTTATTTTGTATCTATTTTAATTGTAATTGTTATAATACTCTATGTTGGAATAAGCACAGGATGGATGAGCAAAATAACAGGATGGGCTTCAACTCGTCCAGCAAATTTTAGTGTAACAATTACTGGAACTAATCCAGTGAAGTTTATAATATGGAATAATACTCTTATCGGAGCAACTGTTGACCCAACAGAAGGTCTTCCTACTGATGTTCCTTTTATTGTAACTGTGATTGATATCGATGGGGCTAGTGATTTGAATGATTCAAGTGTTATAGCACTTTTCAACCAAACAGGCGTAGAAAGAACAAATTTAAGTGCATGCTCTACAATGGGACAGTCAAATGCAACTTCCAAGAATTATACTTGCACTGTAAGAATGTGGTATTGGGATGACAATTCAACTTGGACTATAAATGTAAGTGCCAGTGATTTAGGAAACAGAACTGTTATATCTAACACATCAAAAGCATTTGTTTATGGATTTTTAAAGGGAATAATTATCAATCCTAATTTGACAACTTGGCCTGCTTTAACTCCAGGAGACACCAACGAAACATCAAAACAAAACACTACATTGAATAATACAGGAAATGTCCTCATAAATCCTAACTGGATAAAAATAAATGCAATTGACCTTCAAGGAATGGTTACTACTACAAAATATTTAAATGTCAGTAACTTCACTACAAGTTGGGATGCTAATAGTGATGTTGGCATGTGTGCAAACAATACAGTAGGCACTAATACAGGAACATTATTAGTGAATGCAACTGATGTAGGAATAGTAGGAGCAAATTTATCAAGAGGAAATGTATCTGCTGCAAATGCAACAAGTTTGGGGCAGGAAACATTGTATTTTTGCATACCCAATGTTCCAATGATTACTTCACAAACATACGCAACAAACAATTCAGGAGCATGGACAATAAAAGTATAAAAAATGACAACTAAAAAAATAACCTTATTTGTAACTTCTCTATTCTTAATTTTATCTTTAGCAAGCGCAGTTTTTGCTTTTGGAGTCGCAGGTTCTAATGGGCCTTTCACAATATCGCCTGGAGAAACAAGTATGACTTCTTTTAGATTGCAGAATATGGTTGGAGGAGGAGATATAACTGTTCAGGCAGATATAACAAAAGGAAATGAAGTAGCAAGTATTATTGGAGATAACAAATATTTAGTCAAATTTGGAACAAAAGATACAGAAATTCCAATAAGAATAAGAATTCCTTCTGATGCTTCATTAGGCAATGTTTATCCTGTGATGGTATCAATAAGGACAATAACCTCTGGAGGAGGAACAGGAATAGCATTTGGAACAGCAATAGACCAGGATTTTGAAGTATTAGTTGTAGCTAAAACAGAGGAAAAAACCCAATTGAATCCAATTTTGATTGTTGGAATTGGAGCAGGTCTTTTAATTGCTGTTGGAGCTGTTGTTTTCTTAATGAAAAAGAGAAAAGTTAATAAGAAAAAGAAGAGATAGAATAATCTTTAAATATATTGCATTTCTTTTTAATAGATGAAAAGAGGTTGGGTATTTTTGTTCCTGTTTATATTAATAGTTTTATTTCTAATCAGTTTTATAATAATAAAAAACTTGCCAAAGAAAACTGAAAAAACAGGAGACATCACTGGCAAAGCATCAGCTCAAACAACAGATATGTCCATATACATTCTTCCCACTACAACTGCAATACTCTCAATAATCTCTCCACAAAATGAGACATATTTTAATGGATTTTCAATTCCTCTAAATTATTCTGCAAGCGGGCAACAAGCAGTTTGGTACAATCTTAATTCAGGAACGAATATTACTTTATCTTCTCCTTTTTATTTCAATGCAACAGATGGAGGATATATGCTTTATCTTTATGCAAATAATACTTATGGGGATGTAACAGAACAAAATGTAAGTTTTTTTGTAAATTCAACCAGATTTCAAATAATCCATGAAGAATGGAAAGGAACTAAGAAAGGAAACTCGACAAATTTCACAATATTGTCTTATGAAGATGTGCAAAACTTAAGCGGAATCATACTGGAAAATACAAATTCTGGAAAGATTCTGTTTAATGAAAATATAAACATGACTGCTGATGAAAATTTTAATGATAATCAAGTCGACTTAGATACAAATGCTAATATTTCTTCAAATAGGATTGCGCTAAATTCAACAGCCTTGCCTAACTTTAACAAAAAGGTAACATTATGGCTTTATGGCTTGACTTTTTCAGACGCAAGAATACTAATAGATGGAGAAGTCTGCCCCTCTTTTATTTGCACAAAAGAAAATTATTCTGGAGGAACTTTAAAGTTTAATGTAACTCAGTTTTCAGTTTCTTATTCTGCAGAAGAAAATACAACTGAAGTAACAGTAGTAACTGGTCCTGGTGGCGGTGGAGGAGGAGGTGGTGGAGGAGGAAAAGCAAAGATAAGTGACTTTAGTTTAAGTGAAGATGAAATAAAAGTAAAATTACAACAGGGGCATACTACAAGAGAACAGGTATTGATAGTTAATACAGGAGATAAAGAATTAGATGTAGAAATAGGAATCTCAAAAATTGAACAATTTGTTTTTATAAGCGAAAAGAAATTTAAATTAGCTCCAAAAGAATCAAGAGTTATACCCTTAGAGATAATGGTGCAAAAGGAAACCATTCCTAACTTATATATAGGGGAAATAAATGTAACAGCAAGTGGACAGGAGAAAAGAATTCTAACAATAATAGAAGTAGAATCTGCAGAACCGATATTCGATGCTACAGTCAAGATTCCGCAAAAGTATAGTTATGTAATGCCAGGTGAAGACTTACTTGCAGAAATGGAAATCTATAACTTAGGAGAAATTGAAAAAGAAGTTGATGTTTTTGCTGAGTATAAAATAATGGATTGGAAAGGAAATGAAATATTGACTGAAAGAGAAGACCTTGCAGTACAAACCAAGTTAAGTTATGTAAAAGAGTTTAAAATACCAGAAACAGCAGCATTCGGCAGATATGTAATTTATATAACAATAACTTATAATGGAAAAGTAGCAAGTTCAAGCGTCTTGTTTAATGTAGGAAAAGCTCCGACAATTCCTCTTGAGATAGCAACAATAGCTTTAGCTGTCTTCATGGTTTTGTTTATAATAATTATTATGATTAGAAAAAGGAAAGTTAAAAAACAGGGAGAAAGTGATTATAAGATAGATAAAAATGTCCTTTTAAGGGCTAATCTATTAAGAAGAGGTAGATAATGGAATTTGCAATTTATTATTTAGAACTGCCAGTAGCAATAATAAGATTATTTATAATACTCATAGGAATTCTTATATGCACAGAGATTATAAAAAAAACTACAGGAGAATTAAAAAATGCATTGATACTCTTTTTAATTTCATCTATTCCAGCAATATTTTATACTCTTGGAAGAATAATAAACATAGAATCTATGTTTTCTGCAGGAAAATTAATAAGCCTAACACTCAGTACACTAACAAGCATGTTTGTATTACTCGGATTGATGTCTCTTAAGGGACTTGTTAATAATTTAGAAAAGACAGAAAACAAGATTAAAAGTTTAGACGCAAAGTCAAGAGAGATTGTTAGTAGTGTTGAAAACCTTAAGTTACGAGTTTTTTCTTTAAAAGGAGCATATGAAAAGAGATACATAAGTAAAGAAGAATATAAAAAAGGGAATGAAAGAATAAGAGAAGAGTATGGAAATCTTAAAGAGAAATATTCACAAATCTACAAAGATTATTGTTCTGGATTTGGAAAATAGAATTCTTAATTAACAAAAAATCAAAGCGGGGAGCCGAGGCTTTTACTTTTTATGGTTACTCACAGATATAAAATTCTTAAAAGTAAAAGCGGAGGGCCGAGGTTTTCAGTTTAACAAACTCAATTAGCATTTAAATTGAAAGCGGAGGGTGGGAATCGAACCCACGAATATTCGCTCTGCAGGCGAATGCAGTAGCCACTGTGCCACCTCCGCATAGACAGATTAAAAAAAGATGATATTTAAAGTCTTTTAGACATTTTATTCCTTTAAACTCAAGGCATGTTGTGGGCAAACTTCCATGCAACAAAAACATCTTATACATTTTTTCTTGTCAATTTCAGGATATGGATTTAATCTTATTGCCTGAGCAGGACATTTTTTCGCACAAAGTCCACATTTGATACATTTTTTCTTGTCAACAATTATGGGTTTTTGTTTGAACATTTTCAAAATCTTTTTTGATAATTTTTCTTGAACAAATGGTTTTTCAAAATGTAAATTTGGAAGTTTTTTCATTCCTTTCAAATCAAATTTTAAATTTCCAAGTTTCCTTTTTATTGCTTCCTTTATAGCCAAGATTTTCTTAGGCTTATAACCCATAAGTTTCACACATGCAACATCTAAACTTATCGTGTTTTTCGACGCTAATATATAACCTGCTTTTTTTGGTTTTCCAGAAGTCGGACCTTTTCCTTCCATCCCTACAACTCCATCCATGATATTAACTTTAGGTCTTATATTCTGATAAATATCAACTAATAATTTAGAAAATTTTTTTGCATTTCCTGCTTCCATATGCAATTTCTGCTTCATCCCTCCAGGAATACAACCATAAAGGTTTTTTATGGCTCCAGTATATTTAGTAAGCTGATGTGTTTTAAGCTTCGGGACATTAATAATTAAATCAGCCTGTTTTATTATCTTAGGAAGATGAAATCTCTTCAAAACTTTAGCGTCTTTATCTTTTACTTTTATAATTTTATCCTGCTCAAAAATAATCAACTTTCCATATTTCTTGGCGACTTCTTCAATTCCTGATTTTTTAAATGCAATTTCAGGATTAGTAAAACTTGAATCACCTATAAAGATTTCATTTTTGTTTTTCTTTAAAATCTTGCATATTGCTTCAATAATAGAAGGATGAGTTGTTATTGCTTCCTGATTTTTATCGAAAAAACCAACAACATTTGGTTTTATCAAAACTTTTTTTCTTTTTGGAATTTCTATTTCTGCTAAAGATAAGGCTTTTGAAATTGCTTTTTCAACTTCAATTTCATTATAATTCTTGCATTTAACTATTGCAACTTTTTCAACTCTCTTTTTCATGTTTTAACTCTTTTTACATGGAAGTAATGGAATGCAAAACTTTTAAAGCTTGTTGAATAAGACTAATATATATGCCTCGGTAGCTCAGCCTGGATAGAGCACTGGCCTTCTAAGTCAGGGGTCGCAGGTTCAAATCCTGTCCGGGGCGTTTTCATTAAACTTCAATAACATCAAAGTCTTTTACTATGAAGGAATTTTTGAAAATCTTCCTTACATCTTCTAAAATCTTTTTTATATTTTTAGTGTATCTTTGGCTAAGATGAGTTAAAACAAGCTTCTTTGATTTGGATTTTTTTGCTATTTCTGCTGTTTGCCTTGTTGTTAGATGCTTGTATTCCTTTGCTCTCTCTTCAAGTTCTGAATTAAAAGTAGATTCACAAATCAATAAATCAGAATTTTTTGCAAATGGAACGATGTTGTTGTTTATAGAAGTGTCAAAAACAAAAGAAATTTTTTTATCTCCTTCTCTAAATGTCAAAGTTTTAGCAAGATACTTCTTTCCTTTGTAGATAACATCCTTTCCTTCTTTTAATCTTTTAATAATTGGGCCTTGGAGTTTTGCTTTTTCAAGTTTCTTTTTGTCTATTCTTAATTGCCCTTTTTTTATAAAATTATAAGCATTGCAGGGAATACCATGGCTCATTTTTGCTGTTTCTAAATAAAAATCATCATTTTCAAAGAATTTGCCATCAACTTCTTCAATTTTTATGTTATATTTTCCTTGAAAAACAAAAGTTTTCAAAAGAGCATTCATAAAATTTTTTGTTCCCTTTGGCCCATAGATCAAAAGAGTTTTATTATACCCGCTAAAACTTAATGTCTGCAATAATCCTGGCAAGCCCAAAACATGGTCTCCATGCCAATGAGTAATCAAAATTCTTGTTATTTTGCACGGATTCAATTTTAATTTTCTGAATTGCCTTTGTGTTCCTTCTCCGCAATCTATCAAAATATTTTCATTCTTGTAAATAAGCAAAACTGAAGTTGTATTTCTTTCTGCGTCAGGTATTGCATCTGAAGTTCCTAAAAAAATTATTTTAATCATATACTTATCAGTAAGAAAACATTTATATAACTTATTAATTCGTTAGAAGTCTTACTCTTTTTTCAATGCAGTTGAAGCTGGAGAAATACAAATTATTGTATCTCCTCGCAAAAAGGTTAATCCAAGATTTCTTTTTACTTCTCCATTTTGCATTTCTTTTATGTTATCCAACACCAAATTGATGTGGATATCAAAAGCCAAAAGGGTTCCGACAAATTGCTTGTCTCCCTTTAAATAAACTAAAACTTCTTTGCCCTTTGAGTTATTTAACAAATCTAAAGGTCGCTCAATACCGTTAACCATAATTTAATTCATTAGAGTTTGTTTATAAAAGTTTCGCCACTCATTCAATTGAAGTTTGAAGAAGAAGGAAAGATATTTAAACAAAAAATCAGCAATCTTATTATGAATAAAGGTAAAAAAGTCACTGGTGGAAAATATATTAGAAATAGAAAAAAGAAAGCTTTTGAATTAGCTGGGCAGAGAAAAATAGTCAGATTAGGAACAGAAAAAAGAAAAATTAAGAAAGTAACAGGTGGAAATATAAAATTGTATTTGTTAGGGGCAAAATTTGTGAATATACAAGGAAAAGAAAAGAACAAAAAAGCAGAGATTAAAAATGTCTTAGAAACCCCTTCAAATAGATTCTTAGCAAGACAAAATATAATAACAAAAGGAACAATCCTTCTAACAGATTTGGGAAAAGTAAGAGTAACAAATCGTCCTACTCAGGAAGGAATTGTCAACGGAATTCTTATTGAAGAGCCAAATAAGCAATAACTTTCACTATTAAACCATAGCGATAAAAAACAAAAGTTTTATATATAGGAAAGGTTTATAAACCTTACGAAAAACATACTTTTATCTCTAATAAAAACCTGTTAAAATGAGTTTTGTAAAAAAATGCCCAGAATGTGGAAGTGTTCATTTAACCTATGATTCTCATCTTGGAGAGATTATCTGCAATGATTGTGGTTTAGTCATTGAAGAAAAAATGGCTGATAGTGGCATGGATTTACAAGGCAAATTTGATAAAGACGAAAAGAAAGGAAGAGGTGGAGCTCCTATAAGCATGCAAAAATTTGACAAGGGACTTACAACCAATGTTGGAGAGATTTCTGATATCTATAAGCTTGAACCAGGACAAACAAGAAAATTTTTGAGATTGAAAAAGTGGCAGGAACGAGTTTCGACAAGCATTGAAAGGAATTTGAGGCTTGCAATGGCTGAATTAAGAGTTATTGCATCTTATCTAAACTTGCCTAATGTAGTAAGGGATGAAGCTTCAAGGATATACAATTATGTGTTACAAAGAGGGCTTGTAAGGGGAAGAAGCATGGAATCTGTTATTGCCGCTTGTTTATACGCTGCTTGCAGAAGTTATAATATTCCAAGAACATTGGATGAAATGGCAACAGCATCAGATGTTGAAAGAAAAGAGATAGGAAGAACATACAGATTCATAATAAGAAAACTTGGAATTAAAGTAAAACAAAGTTCTCCAAAGGACTATATTTCAAGATTTTCCTCTGTATTAAAACTCTCTCCAAAAACACAAAATGATGCTTTAAGTGTTTTAAGACAAGCAGAAAAAGTTGAATTAACTTCGGGAAGAGGTCCTGCAGGAATTGCTGCTGCTGCATTATATGTAGCTGCTTTAATGAACGACGAGAAAAAAACTCAAAGAGAAGTCGCGGATATTGCAGGAATAACAGAAGTGACAATAAGAAATCGTTACAAAGAGCTTATAGAAAAATTAAAACTTGAAGATAAGATCAAAGAAAAAGAAACGCGCAAAAAAGACTGATTCTGAATTAAAAAATTCTGTTAAATAAACAGGACAGGCAACGAAACATTTATTTAATATTAGAATTATATTTTAATATTCCCAGAGGGAAAAAAAGTGATATTATTTCTGCCCCAATTTATATTAATAATGCTAATAAGAATATTAAAATTGCTTTTCTAAAGGGGATAATGGCAACAGAAGGAGGAAAAAGAAGAGGGGGTTTTGGACTTTCAACTGCAAGTGAGAGATTATGGAGAGATTTAATCCAAATGTTTAATGATGTAGGAATACCTGTATCAAAAGATAAATGGACTCACAAAAAGTATAAAAAGAATTATTATGGAATATCTTTTAAAGAGAAATATATATCTCTATTTAAGCGGGAGTGCCAGAGTGGTCAAATGGAGCAGCCTTAGGAGCTGTTGGCTTAGTGCCTGCATAGGTTCGAATCCTATCTTCCGCATGGCTCGAAGAAACGTGCGCAGATTTATCTTCCGCATTATTTCATAAGATAAAGTTCTCTACATTGCTCATTATTTCCACATTTCACAAGCCTTGCGCCAAATTAGCGAGTGGGCCTGCGAGCCATGACTTTACAATAAACATTTAGTATAAAAAGTTTTAGAATTGATTATTTTTTAAGTATTAAGAAGAATAATTTTTCTTGCATGCCTCATCATATAAGCATTTCTGAAGCAAAAGCTTTCTAAGGTCATTCATATTTTTCTGTAGTAGTGCACCGCCTAAACTTCCAAAGATAGTATTTATTCCTCTCATATATTCACAATCTGCTTTTGTTAAAATTCCATCAAATATCAGTTGGTCTACAAAGACTTTATTTGCGGTATAACTTCCCCCAGGTCCGCTGTCGATTTCTTGAATAGCACTAGTTAAATCCCATAACCCAGGAACTTCTTGAGTAACATAAAGAAGCCTGTTTTTTTCTGTCTCACTTAAATCTCCAACATACCTATACGCTCTAGAAACATAAATCCCATTGCTTATCTCTGAAACTAATGGGATAGCTTGCCCATTAATCTCACTAGAATCATCTGAAACATATTCTAACACTGAAGCAGAATCAAAGATATTACATACGCTTCCAGTAATAAGTATATCTCCTCCCTTGCTTTTTTCTGGATATATTCTAAAAAAGTTTTTGCTTTTCTCAATCATTGAAACAAGAGAACTAACAGATGAAGTTGAAGTTATTCCTTGCACTCCTGCTCCAATCAATACTTTGCTTACAAATTGAACAGAAGATCCAGTAGAACCTTGAGCACGAAGGTTTATAGAAGTCTGTAATATTTTCTTACTCATGCTTGTTTCAGTTACTGTTGGGGGTTCTTCTACAGGAGTTTCTGTATGAGTTACTGCTGCTGCTTCTTCCTTTGCTTTTTCTTCTGCACTTAAATCTCCTGTATACCTGAATGCTCTATAAAAGTACAATTCGTTTGAATTAGAAGATTTAATAGGATATTTTTCTAATTGGACCTTGTTATTATTAGCACCAAAAACAGTAGTGATTGGTGGTTTTCCAGGATCTCCATAACCATTGATGTATTTTCCATCTGATGTATAACTATCAAAGATTATAATATGCTGAGTTTTTTCGGTTCCAAATCCAAACATAACTATATCCCCTCTTTCTAACTTATTTACACCCACTTCCACAAAATCATTGCTTGTTGTAAAGATTGGAATCAAACTGTCCATATTTTCCAAAGGCGTATAAGTGTCTTTAAGTTCTTTAGTTCCTGACTTCACACTAACATCAACTATTCTAGGAGTTGTAACACCTGCTTTAATCATTACACGAATAACAAATCTAGTGCAAACATTAGTATATTCCTCGGCCCCGCTGCTTAATACTCTATATTCATCCCATCCGCTAACAGCATAATTCTTAGCAGTCTGCCAAATTTTAAGTCCAATTGCAGATTCTGGCTCTGGAGCGAGTTCTTCTGGAATTTCTGGAAGAGTTGTAATTGAAGATTCAGTGACATTTTCTGTTGGAGTGGCTGTAGAAATTATTTCTGGCAAGGTTTTTTCCTTTTCAACAATTACCCTGCTCAAAACAATTCTCATAATCTCATAATAAGCATTTCCTCTTAACAATAACAATTCTGCTTTCTCATTATTTAAGAAAACCTTTTCTAATATCCCATTAATAAGATTTATTCTCTTTGAAGGATCATCTTCTTTTTTTATCTTTGTAACATTTGATTCAAATTGTTCTTCGCTCAAATATCCCTCTTCATTTTGCAAAATATCTAGATAGCTATCTGTAACATCTTCTAAGGTTTCTCCTTCAACCGTTGTTGTTATTATTACATCTTCAACACTTTGTGTGTCAAGCCAGCATTTCATAGTCTCATCTCCACAATAACCAACTCGCTTCCATCTTGCATCTTCTGTCCCATAATAAGGGTCTGTTCCTTTTCCAGGACTTAATGTTGCGCAGATTCTGATTATTCCTTCATTGTAAATTGCGGGATTGATAAGTTCTTCTGCTGCTGCTTCTGTATTTGGATTTAGCAAACTATAAGCACTTGCAGTTCCTGAAATGCATTCTGCTTCTGTTTGAATGTCTGTCTGATTTGCTTGTTCCTGCAAATATAAATCTTCGATGTAATTAACTGCAAAAGAAGTTGAAATTTCTTTAAATCCACATTCTTCTTGTCCGTTTACATTTATGCACAACTCCTTATATCCTGAAGGAGCAGTAAAATCTTTTGTTTCAGTAGCATAACTTCCAACAGCAACATAACCAGAAGCAACAATCAATGTCTCTGATGTATCTTGGTAATATGAACTGCCCGGAATTCCTGCCAGATAAACCTTATAATAAACTCCTGAATCTTTTCCTGCATAAATGTGATAGAATACCTTATATTGTGAAATTGAGGGAACAGTTGCAGAGGTGAAGGGAATCTCATCAAATCTTCCATGGAATTGGGGAGGTGAATCTGGCTGCACTAAAGTGTCAAGTAAATTTCCTCCTTCTGGATAAACTCCTGAAACATATACTTTGCAAATTTCAGTGCCTAAGCCTTCTGTTGTTCTTGCTTGAAATGCCTTCATTGAATTTGCCCCATAATATTGAGTAAAATAATTTATTGATTTTTCTGCAGCACTCCATGCATTTGCTACTCCTAAATATTCTCCTCCTCCCCTAACATTCTGTCCAAGAAGTATCTCAATCATTTTTGGTATTATAAGATTTGCGATAGGCAATGCTTGTTTCCATAAAAATTCACACATATATATGCTATAAATTTCATCACATATTCCAACCATTTTTCCTGTGTCTAAACTTTCTTGCAGACAATCTCTATAAGAAGTCATAACTGACAACAAACCATCTATTCCTGCTTTAACTCCTGTAAGGCAAACAGGTATAACAATTCCTTCTCGAATATTCGGCAAACATAAGACAAGACTTCCAATTATTCCTGATTGAATTACATCTTTAACAGGATATGCTCCTCCTAAATCACATCTGCTTGAAGGACAAATTACAGGGTCACAAAGATTGAATAACAACAAACATTCTTTAGGAGACATGAAATCTTGGCATTCCATTTGAGGAGTATCCACTGCAGGCGAGCCAACTGTTGGGTTAACAGTTCCACAAGAAGTAGAAATTTTAATGGTTCCAGAAATTCCGGATTTATATGCTCTTGAAGCTTGCTCAATTGCACTAACTCCACAATCAACATACTTCTTTGCTTCTGTTTCACTAAGTCCTGGAAAAACATTGTAAGGCATTCCTGTTCCTGTGTTAATCATTTGACAAATATCATTTCCACCGATGTTTTCTTCTAATCCATCTGGTCCAACATTACACAAATAAAAGCTACTCACTCTTCCAGAAGCATCGTATGATTGTATATTTCCACCAACAGGCAAAGTTTGCTTTGTAGCAGCATACCATCCTTTTTTCAAATCAAATGGAACAATTGCAGGCAATCCTTTATATGGCTCTGTTTCATAATATCTAAGCTGTGGATTTTTGTATTGGTTTTGATAAGTTGTTGAATCAAACTTTTCAAAATACAATTTTGTTAATTCTACAGGAGGATTTTCAACAAAAGCCCCTAAAGAATCATAAATTGCAAGTTTATTATCGCTTGTTCTCATTATAGGAATTTGAGGCAGTCCAGAAGAGTCATCCAAAACAATTATATATCTTCTTCCATCTGAAGTAGAAACTAAAGCAATAGGAGTATCTGAAGAAAAACCATTTATATTCATCCCTATATCACTGATTTTTAATCCTTGGTATGGTTCTCTTCTTACATTTCCTCCAACTTCTATGAAATTAGTCTTGCTTGGTGGAACACCTAAACTACTTGCCCAGTTTGTAGTCTGAACAAGATTAGCAGAATTCTCCATTACATCTGATAAAACAGAATAAAGCCTTGCATTTGCAATATCCCTTAATTCCTGGCTTGCACTTGCATCTTCCATCATTCTTGCATAAAGTTCAATGTCTCTTAATTGCTCCTTAGTGTATTTTCCTTCTTCCCAATTTGCATAAGAAAGAATTGATAAAATATCTGCTTTGTTTATTGGCTCTCCTTTTCCACTTGGGTCAACAATAGTTGTTTCAAGATTATTGTTTAAATAAGTTGTAACACTTAGTATGTATCTCTTCATGAATTGTTTTGTATCAACAACACTTTCTGTCAAAAATTGCTGCTTTGTAATTCCTTCTTCCAATTCCTTTATATTACTATTCTGCTGACCAAGTATATTATTTAATTCTTTTACATCTTTGTCTATTTGGTCTGAATTTTTCAATAAACAATCGTCTTGTGATATGTAATTCCCGCTTGCTACTAAAGCATCACATTTTTTAAACCATCCTCCAACTCCTCTCATAATTTGTTGCCTTGCAATTCCCATTCCTCCAACATTTGCAAGGAAATTTTTAACAACTAATGCTGCACCTGTAACAAGACAAGCTGATTTAAGCGCCTCAACTCCTTTTCCTATAGAATCCGAATAATTTTGCCATTTGTTTATTTGTGCAGTTATATTAATAATTTTTTCTCTTATCTTTTCTGGAACTAATACAACATTTCTCTTTTCTATCCCAATTTTAAATCCAAACTTAGCTTCTGTTCCTGCATTTTCATATCCAGGAATAACAGAAACTTTTGCAAGTTTCTTTAAGTTGACTTGTGTAAGAGTAAGAGAATAATCCCCCCTCTTTTTCATAACATCTTTTTCTAATTCGATTATTTGGCCAGCAGTTGAAGTTGCAACACTTACCTTTATACTAGCAGAATTATCATCAGCAGAAATGAGTTGGATGAAATCATTTGAAGAACTGCTTAAATAAATTATTTGATTTTTCTTTAAATCATAGCCATCATTTCCCTTTGAACTAGAAACTTGTATATGAACACCATACTCATCCAAATTTGGTTCAGAAATTCTATCAAATGTAATTTCCTTGTTTACTCCGTTGATTGTAACCTGCTTAGCAGCATTTTCCTGATTTGAAAGTCCGTAGTTATTCTTGCAATATCCTTCTATCTCCTTTTTCTTTTCTGAATTAGGATAGCTATCTTCAAATTCTGCGCATAAATCCAAGACAGTTATCTTTTGACTTGCATCCCAAGCAAGAACTATCTCATTATACAAAGCTTCTTCTCCAAAACTCGCTTTTTCATTGTAAGGTTCTGTAGAATAACTTTCTCTGATTGTCTCATAATCTTCTTTTGCATTGTTATAATATTCCGTTACACTGCTGTCAAGTTCTATATCTTGTGCATCAGCAAAGCCAGAAAAAGAAACTTCCCTGCCAAAAACAATTTGTTCATCTCCCTGATACAATCTGTAAATTTCTTGTCCGCTTGTTATATATCGAGAAAGTTGATTAACCAAACCTGCAACAGATTTAATTGCTGAAGAAGTTATGTCAATAATCCCGCTTGATGCTGCTTGAGAATTTATTAAATCTCCTAAAGAAGTAATAGAAGAAAGTTCAGCCTCACTTAATGCTGCCATAGATGTTCTAGGAAGTGCAACAAGATAAACTCCTAATTCTTCTGGGTTGTTTGAATTTCCTTTGGTTCCTATGTAACCTAAGAAAACTTTTTTACTACTATCCTTATCATACAAATAATCTCCTAAACCGACTTCTTTCTCCTCTCCGTTAATTGTAAAGCTTAATCTTGGGCTTATTATTAAACTGAAGGTTTTTGTTCCTGTATCTTCCTGACATTTAAGAATAACTCTTTGCACGAGTCCTCTCTTGCTCAAATCTTTTACTTGGCATTTGTTTTCCAAAAACTTCTCTCCTTTTCCAACCTCAATAACTTCTGCATTAATTCTTAATTGCGCTCTTGTATCTGGATTTTCCAATCCTCCAAGTTTCAATCTTAAACTGGCAGTGCATTCAAATCCAGGGATAGCAATTTTTTCAGAAGTTTCTCCTTTTTGTAAATTCACGCTTGCAATTTCTCTGGCATCATTGTAAACAGAAATCGTTGCTCCATTGCTGCTTATATCTTCTGCTCTCAAATATCCCTTTCCATTCCAAAATCCATATTGTGATTTTTTTGAAATCCATTCTTCTTCATTTTCAAATTCAGGCAAATAAAACAAAGCACTTCCGACTCCAAGCGTATTCTTAACATCATATTTTATTTTTGCTGTTAAATTGCCTATAACAAAATTAGGAATTGCTGAAGTGTTTGTCTGCTTCCTTAATAAAATAACTACATAACCTATATTGCTTAGAATTGGAGTGTTCAAGTCATTTTGAACTCCAAGTGCTGCGCTTGCAGGATGAAAGCCAATCCCCTTGACAATTGGAGGATATTGTCCTGAAAAAGAAATGCTATCAATTGCTTCAACATCAATCAATGGATTAATCTGGGTTGCTGCAATTTGACAAAAAACAGGAACATCCTGCTCTTCAAGCAAATCATCTCTTACAACTGCAGGTGTGCATCCAAAATGAGCAATTTGAATTATAAAATCAGTCCCTGCTTGACACATTGAGCTGTCAAAAGTACCTGAACCCTGTACATTATATTGAGTATATTGCGGATTTGAACTCATATATGTTGCTGAAATGCAAATTGAACTAAGTACAATTACAATTAGCAAAAGCACTCCAAGTTGAATTTTTTTATTTATTTTCATTACTATTTTTCTACTTTTTTATTATCATTTCAAATTTATATCCAAACCATTGCTCTCTAAGGCTGCATAAGCAGTTTGAATTTCTTCGAGTGATTTTGGAACTGCCAGCCCTTTTGCATTTATCTCAATTGTATTTGAATTCTTCAATTCAGATTCTAATGGATAATATTGCTGTGTTCCTCCACCAGCAGGCACGCTCGAAATCGTTTGACTTGGTATTTTAATATCAAAACATTTCTTTTCTTTCATTCCAAACAATCCGCCAATGCCTGAAGTTGGAACATCTATGCATTGCTGATAGCTTGTCTCAGGGAATTGTATTGAAGAATCTCTATAGATATAAGCCTGAACTTCATATTGAGTTTCAGTTAATTTAACGCTCTTTTGTTCGGGATAAGAAACAACTTTGGAATTTCCTTCTTCAGAAGTGAAAGATATTATTGCTTTCTCATTATAATCCTTTCCATCTAATTTTAATCTGACGTTTAAATTGTAAAGTTTATCCATAATCACATTAACATCTCCTGATTGTGTTGTTGAGTATAATTGCTTAGTCTCTTCAAAATTAGTTGCTGTTGCTACAACAAAACCATTTGCGCATTGAGGAAATTCAGCACTTAAAAGTCCTGAAGAAGCATCCCCAATATCACAAATCTCCCCGAAACACTCATAAGATATGTGTGAATTGACTGGATTCAAACTCGTGTCATAAGTCCTAACATTAACAAGTGTGTTCTTATATGCGCATAATTCAACGCCAATTGCCTTTGCTTCTGAATTTAATGCTTCTCTTGGCTTGTTTCCTTGAATAACAACAGCTACTGGAAATTGAAAGGTTTCATCTCCACTAGAAACCTGAATTAAAACGGGATACTTAACACTATAAACAAAATGATAAGTAACATAACAGAATCCTAAGATGCCTAATCCAGGTTGATTTCCAACAGGGTTAGATATTAAAATACTTCCTTCAGAAGGAGAAACTTCAAAACTATTTGACCAATTTCTCGAATTGATAAATCTCACTTGTTCGCTAACAGGAACATCAACAACAAAATATTTATTTTCTTTAGATGAAGCTTGAGTTGTTAATGCAAAAGTGTTCATTTCAATTGCATCTTTTAGATTATTAAATACTTCATCAGCATTCCATATCTTAGGACTGCATGAAATTTCAACTCCATCTACAGGAGCATAAAGCCTTAAAGTATCCACCCCATAATTTTCTAAGAATAATTCTTTTTGCTCTTTATCATAGACTTTTCTTGCTGAATTATACAATGTCCCTAATTTAGATTGAACTGAAACGTCATGATTTTTTACTAAAACTTTATCTTCTCCTTTTGCAATATCAAAATTCATGCTCAGCTTTACATTCACGTTATTATTCCTAATTGTTACTGTTGCTTTTGGTTCTCCTTGAACTATTTCAAAACCATTTGCATAATCATTCTCAAAATCACATTTTTTTGCATTATCCTCAACAAATTTCTTAAGTTGCTCTTCCATTTTCTCTTTTGAAGGCACCTGCTCTCTTTGAAGATTATTTTCTGAAACATAGTACCAGTATGGAATTGGATTTCCCAAAAAATTAAGTTGTGATGAAAAGGGCATGTAAGAATTTCCTGGTTTAAACGCTGGCAGTTCTATATATCCTGCTTGGCTTTCAAGAACATCAATCCCAACAAGAGTTTTATCTTCCAAGCATGATAAAAAAGTTTTGTAAACTGGGTTTAAGTTTGCAGGGATGAATTGGACTGATAACTGTTGCCTTAGAATAAAAAAACCTATGACTCCTGCTACAATAAGGATTGCAACTATTATAAAAATAGTAACTTGCCCTCTTTTATTGTGCATGAAAAAATAATGGGAATTACGTATATAAATCTTATCAAAACTTATTGAGTATCAGACTTTCTTAGAGACATTACACCTGCAATTATTAATAAAATGCCGCCGATAAGAACTATCCATCCGTCGATTGTAGAAAAGATGTCAAGGTTTACAAATTTAAATTGATAATTTATTAGATATAATCCAATTACAGCATGCAATAAAAACCAGAGTGTTTTAAAACCGCTTTTCATAATCATAATTGTAAAACAAACTTTTTAAACATTTCCGATTTAATTTAATAAGGTCCCATAGTCCAGTGGCTAAGACACATCCTTGACGTTGTAGAGTAAAATCTTCAAGATTTAACTCTGACAATCAACTTCCTTTAAAGAAGTGATGTAAACATCGAGATGGATGAAACCCAAGTTCAATTCTTGGTGGGACCATTTGATTAATTTTATAAATAAGAAAACCATATAACAATATGGCGAAACAAAAAAAGTTCTGTCCAAGATGTGGAAAATCTGCAGATTCAGGTGATTCATACTGCATAAAATGCGGTCATAGTTTTACAGGAAGAAGAAAGAGCTCTAGTTCAAAGACAATAATAATTGCTCTGATAGTCATTTTGGTTTTATGGATAGGAATAAGACTTTACCTTAAACAACCAATTATTCCTGAAGGATTGATTGAAACAATCAAAAATATCTTTGCCAAAAAGGCAGGGTAATATTTAAAAAGCTTTTTCTTGTTTCTTCTTTATGAAAATTCCAAATTCAAAGGTAAGTTTCATCCGGAACGAAGTGAGGACATTATGAAAGTACCTAAGACAACTAAGAGATATTGTCCATATTGTAAAAAAAAGACAGAACAGAAAATAAAGTTAGTAGGAACAGGTTTTCAAAGAGGAACATTAACAAGGGGTTCAAAACACAGAGCAAGATTAAGAGGAAAGGGCAGGGGAATGGGAAATAAAGGAAAATGGGGAA
Source organism: Candidatus Pacearchaeota archaeon (assembly GCA_026395815.1). Classification (GTDB taxonomy): domain Archaea; phylum Nanobdellota; class Nanobdellia; order Pacearchaeales; family GW2011-AR1; genus RBG-13-33-26. Next base: position 41,395 of record JAPLXZ010000012.1, on the reverse strand, counting down.
GTAAACCTGCAATGTCAAAATTCAAAAGAAAAACAAAGACTACTAAGAAAACAAATATCATGTACACTTGTAGTGCTTGTGGAAAATCTAAATATCAAAAGAAAGGTATAAGAACAGGAAAAATAATCCAAGAATAAAATGGCTCAAACTAAAAAGAAAAAAAGATTTTTTGATGTTGAAATGCCTATAATAAGCAAGCAAACACAGCTGCAAGCATATGAACTTCCAGAATTGGAAAACAGGTTTATCAAATATGATTTAACGAGGATGTTAAAAGGAAAAAGTATACTTCTTACATTAAAAATCGGCATTCAAGATGGAAAAGCTGTTGGCGTTCCAAGAAAGATTGTCCTTATGCCTTATTTCTTGAGAAGAATGATAAGAAAAGGAACAAATTATGTTGAGGATTCTTTCTCTGCCACATGCAAAGATGCTCAAATAAGAATAAAGCCATTTTTGATAACAAGAAGAAAAGTATCAAGAGCTATTAGAAAGGCTCTTAGAAATAAAGCAAGAGAAGAATTATTGAATTATGTAAAAGATAAAACTTCAGAAGAGCTATTCGATGAAGTGATAAAAAATCAAGTGCAAAGACCATTGAGTTTGAAATTAAAAAAGATTTATCCTCTTGCACTTTGCGAGATTAGAGTTCTTGAAGTTAAAGCAAAGTAAAAGAGTGAATGAAATGAACTCTTGCACTTTGCGAGATTAGAGTTCTTGAGATGAAAAGCCAATAAGAAATCTTTTAAAAAAGTAAAAATATAAAAAGATGTAATTCTGTATATTACAATTCAGACGCTCTAAATATGATTAAAAGAATTTCTGAAGAACTGTCCAATAGAAACATTTACCACAAAATAGAATCCGATTCAATTAGAACAAGAAAGAGTAAAATAAAAATTCCTAAAGTAAACAAGGATATTGCCTATCTATTGGGGGTTATAGATGGTGATGGTTCGTTAAGTATAACTGAAAGAAAAAGAGGGGGTTATCATTATCTTTTTAGGATATATTCCGGAAGTAAAGAATATATTAATTACCTTAAGGGATTATTAGGTAGTCTTTTTCTAATTGATGGAAGGATTAATAGAGACAAAAGGAAGAAAAATTCATATTATCTAAGAATAGAGAATGCCGCATTCTTTTTTTATTTTGCAAATTTGGGGAGCGAAATAGGAAAAAAGAAGGTAGGAAATCTGCCAAAAATAGTTGAGACTAACAAAAATTATGCATCAGCTTATTTAGCAGGATTGGTTGACACTGATGGTAGCGTCTATAAGAAGAGGATACAATTTAAGCAGAAAAGGATTAATCTAATAAAAGAAGTAAGTAAATTGTGCCAAAGATTGAATTTAAACTGCTCTAATCCAAAGATAAACTATACCAATAATATTCCCTTTTATTATATAAGGTTTGATAATAAACTTCCATTGAGATGGAAAACAAACAAGTTTAAAAATTAAGAAATATCCTTATAATCAAGCCTGTATAGCTCAGGAGCAGAGCATTAGATTCATAGCAGTAAAATGTTAGAATCTGCTCAACTGCCTTGTAAGCAGAGGGTCGGGAGTGCAAGTCTCTCTACAGGCTTTTTATAATTTTTAATTATCCACAACCATTTCTGCTTTATTTCCTTCAATAAGAATCTTTGCAATTTCCTTTGGAATATTTGCTATTTGCCCTTTTTCAAAGGGACCCATTTTCTCTCCATTCAAATCAATAAATTCTTCAACATTTTCTTTAAAGACAATTAAATCGTTCTTTTGTTCCTCATTTCCATTTAATACACAGCTTAATCTTTTTTCAGAAATGTCAATGCATTTCATTAAATCTTCAAAAAGGGCTTTTTCAAAAGGTTGCATATTTTCAAAATCTTGTTTGGAAATTCCAGTTTCAGTGGCAATCAAAACCAAGTCCAAAATTTTCTTTTTTCTTCTTAACAAAAGTTCCTTAAAAAGAGTAGTAGCATTTTCCACTTGCTTTTTTGTCTTTATTATAACATCAGAAAAAACATCGTCTTGTTTAGCTGCAATCTCCTTTTTTTCCTTGAGATAATTGCAGACTTCTTCTATGAAATTCTTAGGCAATTGTTGCAACTGGTCTGAATACCTCTCTTTTCTTGCAACTTCATAGATATCATTATAGGTTATCATACAAAAATCAATGGAATCCAATTTTTAATAATTGTTGTAATTAAAAAAATCTCTTATATCTGTCTCAAAAATTTTATTATATAAATATTTAAATACTAGTTTTCAAAGTAATTAAAATGAAAAATCTTGTTTTAGAAGAGGGAAAATATTTTAATTGGGCATATGAATCAACAAAAAGAGGATTAAAATGCTTTTTTGGAAAAAAATTTGGAAGTCTTGAGGAAATTGCAGAAAAATTAAAGGAAATAACTCCTTCTGTTTATATCCCAAAAGAAATATCTGTAAGAGTAGAGAGATTACCTTGCGAGATTAGGGAATACCCTATATTTGGACTTATAATTGAAGACCCAGAACCAGAAGAAGTTGCAAGGATTAAACTGACAAATTAAAAATTACTTCAAAAATCTGACTTTTTGTAATAACTCTTTTCCCAATATTCTTCCAAGACTTCCTTTTCTTGCTTCTGATTCAGTAAACTTCTTTTCTCTTGGAATTGAATTATTATAAAAAAGCACAGGAACAGGGTCAGCAGTATGCGCCTTGCTTTTACACGAAGTTGTATGGTCTGCTGTGATTACCACTTTAATCCTATTAGGAGGAGCAAATTTCCTTAAAAAATTAAATAGAGTTTTATCAATATATTCTAACATTGCTCTTTTTTCAAGAGGCTTATTATCATGTCCTGGTATGTCTGTCTCTTTTAGATGAATATAAGCATAATCTGCGCTTTTTTTGTTCTTTTTCAAAACCCACATGGCAAGTTTGCATGCTTTAGACAGTCCTTCATAAAGATTTGCATAAACATCTAATTTTTTTAATTTGGGATAATCAAAAGAAAAAATTTTCATGCCAGAAACTTTTGAAAATCCTATTTCTAAAGGCATATAACTAACAGAAACCCACTTTCTGTAAAGTTTTAATTTTGGAACCTCAATTCCTGCTCCTCTTACAAGAATGAAATTTGCAGGAGGCAATCCTCTTCTCCTTCTATCTTCATTTACAGGATGCCTATTAAGAACTTCATAAGTTTTTTCTAAAAATTCATTGATTATATTTGCAGTATACTGAGAATTGTCTTCATCATCTAACGCCCTACAAAATCCAACCTTATCAGAAACTTGGCTTTTTCCTTGGGTATAAACAGAATCATTTCCAGATATATTATCAGAAAAACCCCCTCTAATAACTAATGTTCCTCTATGCCCGATTGTAGGTTTGAATATGAATTCGCAGGGCAGTTTTATTCCATTCAATGCCTTGGTTAAAACTTCTGCTTCTGCTGTTGTAAGAGTTCTTCCTGCTCTTCTGTCAAGAATATTTCCTTTCAATGAATCGATTGTTGCAAAATTCGCTCTGAATGCCAAATCCCCTCTTGTCAATTTTATATCAGTGCCTCTTGCTTCTAACTGCCCTCTTGTGCTGGAAATTAATTCATTTCCAAAAATAGAAACAACAGATTCATCTGATTCCGGTACAAATCCTGGCTTTACAGGATACATATATCCCATTTCTCCTCTTGCAGCAAAAAAATCAAGATTCGGCATATTTGCAACTTCCAAAGGTGTTTTCTCTCCAAGTTGTTTGCATGGCAAATCACCCATTCCATCCACAATAATTAATATTCCTTTCATATATTCAAAAGATAGTTATTCTTTATAAAAATTTATGTTCACTTGGAAAACATTATAAATCTCTAAAGATTTAAAGAAGCATGTTTAAGTTTTTAAAAGAAAAGATTGAAAATTGGACTAAGAAAATAGCTAAAAAAGTAGAAGAAGCAGAAAAGGAAGAAGAAAAACCCGAGAAAATAACAGAACTAAAAGAAGCAGAAGTTAAGGAAATAGAAGTTCCTATACCCCCTAGTGAAGACGTTAAAGAAATAGAAATTCCAATGAAATTTAACGCTGGAATAAAAACATACCAGCCAGACTTAGAAAAATTAGAAGAAATAAAAGAGGAACTTGAAGAAGAATCCAAGCCAGGAAGCAAATCCTTTTTTCAAAAGATAACCTCCAAAATATCCAAGATAAAGATTTCTGAAAAGGAATTTGATGTATATAAAGAAGAACTTGAAATGCTGCTTTTAGAAAATAATGTCGCGCTTGAAGTTGCAGAGAAGATAATAATAGAATTAAAGGAAAAGATAATTGGAAAAGAATTTCTGAAAAAAGAAGTAGAAGAAGAAATAAAAGAAGCATTCAGAGAGATAATAAGGGAAATCTTAATTGCCCCAGGAGATTTAGCAGAAGAAATTAAAGAGAAGGCTAAAGACCAAGCAAAAGAGCCGTATGTCATACTTTTTTGCGGTATAAATGGAAGTGGAAAAACAACGACTATTGCAAAAATAGCAGAGAATCTTAAGAGTAGAGATGTTTCTTGTGTCTTAGCAGCAGCAGATACATTCAGAGCTGCTTCAATAGAACAATTAAAAGAGCATGGAGATAAAATAGGGGTTAAAGTGATAAGCCATGAATACAGTTCTGATCCTGCTTCAGTTGGTTTTGATGCAATAAAATATGCCAAAAAAAACTTTGTCGATTGTGTTTTGATTGACACTGCGGGAAGAATGCATACTGCAAAAAATCTTCTTAGGGAAATGGAAAAAATAGTAAAAGTCTGCAAACCAGACAAGAAAATTTTTGTTGGAGAAAGCATTACAGGAAATGATGTAATAGAACAAGTGAAGAGTTTTGATTGGAGTGTTGGAATTGATGGGATAGTATTAACAAAGGCAGATATTGATGAGAAGGGCGGAACAGCATTAAGTGTTGGTTATATAACAAAAAAACCCATTTTGTATTTAGGAGTAGGACAGGCATATGATAAAATAGAAGTTTTCGATAAGGAAAAATTTATTAAAAGGTTAGGATTATAATGTATTTTATAGTATAATTATTTTTTTAAATAAATATTATATTTCTTATACATGACAAAAAAGAGGTTTCTATTCGATTTGGACGACACTCTGATGTGGAATATACATGATTATTCTTTTCCTCTGTTAGATTTCGCAAGGTTAGTGATTGAAAGAGTGGGCCTTAGAGCTCCTGATGTGCCTGCAATAATGAATCTTCAAGCAGAAATTGATTCAAAAAAAGTTAAAGATTGGATGCCTTCTGGAAAAGGATTTTGTAAAGAGAGATTTCCAACATCAACATCTGAAACATATCGAGAAATCTGTAGAACTTTAGGTATTAATGATCTAGAAGGTGAAAAATTAGCATATCAAATAGGAACACAAGCATTTGATTTTGAAAGATGGAAAAAACAAGGATTAGTGCTTGGTGCAGAAGAGATAATTTATTATCTAAAAGAGAAAGGAGATGAACTAATTTTAGTTACAAAAGGAGATGCAGAAATTCAACAAATGAAAATTTTAGCAAATAATTTGGAGTCGATGTTTGATGAGATACACATTGTTCAAACCAAAAATAAAGAAATCCTTGAAGCTTTTATTGGTAATAGAGATAGATCTTATGTTTGGCATGTTGGAAATTCTATTAAAAGCGATGTTTTACCTGCAATCGATGCAAAGATAGGAATGATTTATATTCCGCTGGAGACATGGAAATTTGAAAAAGAACATGCAGGTATTCCCGAATATAGCAGATTAATTAAGATAGATAAAATCTTACAAATAAAAGACATCTATCTCAAATTATAAATATTATTAAAACCCAAAATTTAATAACCATTAAAATACTCTTTCTTTTATGTTGGAACGTCTCGGGGAAGTTTTAAGAAAAGCAACAGATAAGATAGCAAATGCCATATTTCTTGATAAAGATTTAGTTGATTCTATTATCCGAGATTTGCAAAGAGCATTAATTGAAGCAGATGTAGATGTCCATCTTGTAAAAGAATTAAGTGAAAAAATAAAAAAATCTGCATTAGATGAACGAATGAAAGAAGTAGAAAAAAAAGAACATATCATCAAACTTCTTCATGAAGAACTTTTGAATATTTTAGGGGAACATAAAGAATTAAAACCCAATCAAAAACAGAATGTGATTATGCTTCTTGGGCTTTATGGAAGTGGCAAGACAACTACTACAGCCAAACTAGGAAATTATTTTTCAAAGAGGGGTTTTAAGGTTGCAGTCATCAGTTTAGATACACATAGGCCAGCAGCACAAGAACAATTGAAGCAGCTTGCAGAAAAAAATAAACTTAACTATTTTATAGATGTTTCAGAAAAAAATCCTATTAAAATACTGAAGAAATATGAAAAACAATTGAAGGGATACAACATGGTTATTATAGACACTGCTGGCCGTCATACCTTAGATGTAGAATTAATCAAAGAAATAAAAGAGATAAGCAAAGAAGCAAAACCAACAGAATCTATTCTTATAATTCCTGCAGATATAGGACAAGCTGCAAAACAACAAGCAAGCCAGTTTAAAGATTCTGTAAACATTTCTGGAGTAATAATAACAAGAATGGATTCTACAGCCAAGGCAGGTGGAGCATTAACCTCTTGTGCAGAAACACATGCTCCAATCTATTTTATAGGAACAGGTGAAAAAATAAACGATATAGAAGAATTCAATCCTAAGTCTTTTCTTTCTCGTCTTTTGGGCATGGGTGATTTGCAAGCATTGATAGAAAAAATAAAATTAGTTACAGATGAAAAAAGCCAAAATAAGATCCAGAAAAATATCGAAGAAGGAAGATTAACATTGGATGATGTAATAGAACAAGTTAAATCCATGAGTTCAATGGGTGGATTTGACAAGATAAAATCTATGATTCCTGGCTTTTCTGGAATTAAAACAAAAATTCCGGAAAATTTTATGGAAAATCAAGAAGCGAAAGTAGCAAGATGGGAACACATCATCAAATCTATGACTCTTGAGGAAAAAACAAACCCAGAATTGCTAGAAAAACAGACTTCAAGAATGTCAAGGATTGCTAAAGGTGCAGGAGTTCCAACAAGCGATGTTCGGGCTTTATTAAAACAGTACAAATTGCTGAACGACATGATAAAGTCAAGCAGTTCTGCAGATTTATCGCAGGGATTGAGCCAAAAGCAGATTCAGAAATTAGCAAAAAAGTTTGGCAAAAAAATGAGACTTTAATCTCCATTAAAAGGCCGAGCATTCCATATAAAAGGCAATTCTAAATGAGCACGATTATTACTAATTTTTTTTATAAAATTTACAAAGAGAAAACTTAAAAATACTTCAAGAGTGAACAAAGGAAGAGTTATTGCTATAAATGATGCTGACAAGTTCTCCATCAATTTCCCCATGAGATAATCAAGAAAAATAAATATATAAATATTATGAAATACAAAAGAGAACATGACTGTTACAAAAATACTTCAACAAGGAGCAGAAGCAAAGATTATTCAAGAAGGAGATTTGATAATTAAAGATAGAATAAAAAAATCTTATCGTATTAAAGAATTAGATGAAAAGATTAGAAAGGGAAGAACAAAATCAGAAACAAAGCTTCTTGAAAAAGCATCTCAGATAATAGATGTTCCAAAACCTGTTCCAATAAAAGAGTTTAACATAATAAAAATGCCTTTTATTCAAGGAAAAAAACTTTCTGAAGATTTAGACTCTTTCCCTTTAGAAAAACAAAAAGAAATTTGCAGAAAAATTGGAGAGAACATAGCAAAACTTCATGATAAAGATATAATTCATGGAGATTTAACAACATCAAATATGATATTTGTAGAAAACCAAGAAACTAATTCTGCTTCGCAGATGAATGATTTAACAGTTAACAAACACAATACCAAGGAGGATGTTATTTTAACTAAAGATAAGCGAAGAAACTTGGCAGAGCCAGTTTCGGAGCAACATCAATCAGCGAGCGATAGCGAGCGTATTAAAATCTTCTTCATTGATTTTGGCTTAGGTTTTATAAGCAGAAAATTTGAAGATAAAGCAGTGGATTTGCATTTGCTTAAACAAGCATTAGAAGCACGCCATTTCAAGCAATGGGAAGTTTTGTTCGAAGAAGTTTTAAGTGGCTATAAACCTTACAAGGATTCTGCAAAAGTTCTTGAAAGGCTTAAAGCAGTTGAAAAGAGAGGAAGATATAAAGAACATTAAAAATAGCCCCACCAGGATTCGAACCTGGGTCTCAGCCTCTCTTCGTTTCTTTGAAATAAGAGAGTGAACGAATCACTCGTTAACTCCAAAGGGCTGAATTCTTGACCACTGAACCATGGGGCTCTAAAATCTAAAAATTAGAACTGAATTCTGTTTATAAGATTATCCAAAAACACTTTCGTAGTATATTTCCCTATTAACATCTTGCTTTTTAGGACTAAATCTAAAGATGTATTTGAACCTAAATGGTCGATATTTCTCTCCAATAAGCGAAGCAGCAAGCTTTTTGTATTCGATGCTTGCTTCTGACTTAGGTTTATAGCTAGTCGAAGGAGTAAATTCAGCAAGAGCCCTTAAAACATCAATATCATGAGGTATAACTGCCATTACAGGAACTTCTGATATTCTCTCTATCTCTGAAATAGGAAGTTCAAACTTTTTATTATAAACCTTATTGAGAACTAATCCTGCAATTGGAGTTCCTCTCCTCTTAGCCATATTTATTGCTTTCATTGTAATTCTTAATGTTGGATAATCTGCAGTAGTGACAACAATTAACTTATCAGATGCTAACATAACTGCAAGAGTCTCTTCATTTAAACTTGGGGAAGAATCAAGGATAATAAAATCATATTTTTTCTTTAATAACTTTATCCTATCTCTCAATTTCAACGGATTTACTATATTCCTATCAGAAATGGATGCAGGAATGACATCAAAAAAATCTAAAGACTGTATTGCAGATTTAGTATTTGCTCTTCTTTCTAAAATATCATGAATCGTAACCTTCGGTTCTAATATATTCAAATATAAACCAAGATTTGGAGCAGAAAGATTTCCGTCGATTAACAAGACTTTTTTGTCAAAACCCGCGATAGCTGCTCCTAAAGCAACAGCAGTAGAAGTTTTTCCAACTCCCCCTTTTAAACTCAAAATGCCTATCACCTCTCCCATTTAATGTAAAAGAAAAGGCTGTTTAAATAATTTTCACTCACAGGAAGGTTTAAAAAATTAAATTGCGGTTTACTAAGATGCCAAAAGAAACAGAAGAGAAAAATATAGAATCCAAAAAGTCAAAAAGGATTTCTCAGGAAGAATTCGAAAAAAAGGTCTTAGAATTAGCTGAAAAAGGGCTTACAAGTGAAAAAATAGGGGAAATCTTAAGGAAAGAGGATATTCATCCAAAAGAATTCAAGAAAAAAATATCTCAAATACTTGGAAGCAAACATATCAATCCAGATGTAAAGAACATTGAAGGAAAACTTGAAAAAATTAAGAAACATTATGCAACAAATAAGAAAGACAAAAGGGCTATGAGAGACAAAGAAAGAACGTCTGCAAAGTTAAGAAGACTAAAGAAATACCTTAATCAGTAACAAATTATCTCTGTTTTTTAAACGGAAAAGAGGAATTATGAATGAAAAATTAAACAATGAATATTCTCTGACATCACAAATTGAATCTATAGCAGAAAAGTTTATTGAAAAGATTAAAGATAAAGATGTTTTAATAATAAGTCATTTTGACACCGATGGTATAACCTCTGCAACAATTATGGTACAAACTTTAAAAAAGATGGACAAAAAATTTTCTTTAAAAATTGTCAGGAGGTTAGAAAAAGAAACAATAGACACTCTTCCAAGAGATAAGATAATTCTTTTTCTTGATTTAGCATCTGGAAGTTTAAATCATTTCTCAACAATGGAAATAGAAAATATTTTTATAATAGACCATCATGAAGTTTTCCAAACAATTCCAGAAGGAATAAACATTCTAAATCCACAACTTAATGATAAAGAAGAAATAAGCAGCTCAAGTTTGACTTATCTGTTCTGCAAACAATTAAATCAAGAAAATAAAGAATTGGCAAAACTTGCAATTTTGGGGATGATTGGAGATTCTATGGAAAAAAGTATTGACAAACTTAATAATGTTATTATAAATGATGGGGAAGTAAAGAGGAAACGGGGTTTGCTAATTTACCCTTCTACAAGGCCTATCAACAGAACATTGGAATTCTGTTCTGATCCATACATTCCAGAAATAACAGGGAATACAAAGGGAGTTCTGGAATTATTAAGAGAGATCGGATTAAGTCCAATAAATAATGGAAAATACAAAAGCTTAATCGAGCTGGATGATGAAGAAATGTCAAGATTAGTAACTGCGATACTCTTAAAAAATCCCAAAGTAAAAAACAGGGAAATAATAGGAGATATTTTTTTGATAAAATTTTTTAATAAATTAGAAGATGCCAGAGAGTTAAGTGCAATTATTAATGCATGTTCCAAACTTGGAGAGAGTGAAACAGCTATACAATTCTGTATGGAAATAACAAAAGCAAAAAGGAGAGCAGAATCTATGCATACTAAATACAAACAGTTTATTATTTCGGCATTGAATTTTGTTTCAGAAACAGAAAAAATTGAAGGAAATGGTTTTGTAATAATCAATGCAAAGGATAATATAAAAGACACAATTATTGGAACAATAGCAAGCATATTATCTAACTCTTCTATATATGACAACGGAACAATCATTGCAACAATGGCTTATTACGACGACAAAATAAAAGTTTCTGTAAGAAGTGTTGGAAGAAGTGGCAGAAATATAAGAGAAATCCTAACCGATATAATAAATAAGATAGGCGGAGAAGTCGGCGGGCATGAATTTGCTGCAGGATGTATGGTAAAACAAGAGAAAGAAAAAGAATTTTTGGAGATGCTAAAAAAAAGTTTGGAAATTGAATTAGTAAAGATTTAAAACCTAAGGCTTTTTTCTTAAAATATGGAACAATTAGAAGTGGGAGATACAGTTTTATGTACAGTAGAAAGAATAGTTGGAACTGTTGTCTCTGTAAAAATACCTTTTGAGAACAAAGAACTGGAAGGAAATATTGTTATGAGTGAAATTGCTCCTGGAAGAATCAGAAATATCAGGGATTATGTCGTGCCAAAGAAAAAGATAGTATGTAAAGTTTTAAGAATTTCTGCACAAGGAAACATAGATTTATCATTAAGAAGAGTAACTCAAAAAGAAAAAAAAGAGATAATGGAGCAAGATAAGCAAGAAAAAAGTTATATCAGCATATTAAAAAGTGTTTTGGGGGAAAAATCTGAAGAATTAATCAAAAAAATTTCAAAGGAGAGCAGAATATTTCAAGTTTTAGAAGAAGCAAAATTAAATCCAAATAAGTTGGAAGAACTTATTGGTAAAGAAAGTTCAAAGAAAGTTTTAGAAATATTGAATACTCAAAAAAAGAAAAAATCAACAATAAAAAAAGAAATTCGATTAACAACAACAAAATCGGATGGCATAAGATTAATCAAGAAGATTTTAGAAAATTTAAATGGCATAAACATAAAATACATTTCAGCAGGAAGATATACTTTAGAAATTGAATCAGAAGATATTAAAATAGCTGACAAAAAATTGAAAGAAGTTATAAACACCATCGAGAAAGATTCAAAGAAATTAGGAGTTGAATTTTCTGTTAAAGAAAAATAGCAAGATTGTTAAAAAATATTTCTTAATATTTTCTTATTTTCTATCAAAAAGAAAAGCTTAAATAGGCAAATTTGAATAAAATATTATATGAAAACAATGATATCTAAAGAAGGTTTTCAGGTAATTCTTCTTGGAATAATCTTTAACACAAAAACAAGAAAGATATTAATAGGAAAGAGGGAGAATGATCCTTATGTTCCAAAATTAAGCTGGGTATTTCCTGGAGGAAAAGCAGAATTTGGAGAAGAGCTGGAAAAAACTCTAAAGAAAAAAATAAAAGAGAAAACAGGACTTAGGGTTGAGAATTTAGGAAATATTTTTACAAGGATATTTTCAGAAAAGAAAGATTTCTTGTTAGTTTATTATTTATGCGAAGTTGTGGAAGGAAAAGAAAAGCCTAAAGACGAAATTGTAGAATTAAAATGGGTCAACCCAGAAGAACTGGAAAATTATTTTACAACATCTTTTCATCCGTATCTAAAAGAATACATTATGAATTTAAAGTAAATAAAGTAAAATTATAAGATAGCTTGCCTTTCTCCTATCCCTATTACTGCCTTTCCATATTCTCCGTCATAGCCCGGTTTTATTTTTATTTTTTCTTCCCTGTTTTTTATGATTAAATCAGCAAGTTTAATATCAACATTTTTTTTCAAGAATTCTTCTCTTGATACATTAAGAAGAATATTAAATTCATTCTCAAAGTTTTCAATAAGAAGGTTATAGACTTGCCAAACAGATTTGCTTTCTAAACCACTTCCTACTGCCAACGCAATTACTTCTTGAAGAGGAAGTAATCTATAGAATGGCTTTTCATTTTTTGCTCTAAATCCTTTTGGATAATAAGCAAGTCTTTCTATTCTATTCTCTACTCCAATAGTCAGTTGTTTTTTACATACAGGGCATATTTCTTTTAATTCCTTAGTTTTATTTGGCTCGCAGGAGAATTTGCAGGCTCTATGCCCATCCCAATGATATTTTCCATAAGCAGGATCTGTTTCTATGGTCGCTACAAATGTATTGTTTCTTATTTGTTCAATAATTTCTTTATAAAAATCAGTTTTTTTGAAGATGGTTGCTTCTCTTCCTAATCTGAACGGCCAAAAGCTATGCGCGTCTGAAAAACTTACAATTGACTTGTTTTCCAATTCTTTTATTCTCCAATTCATTTCAGGGTCCGAGGACATCCCTGTTTCAATTGCATGAACATTCTCAATTTGTTCCTTAAAACATTCCTTTAAGCTATCAAAACCAGAAGCACTTCCAAATATGCCAAACCAAGGTGTCCAGCAATGAGCAGGTATAATCTCAATATCTTTTGAGATTTTCATCATCTCTCTAACAAATTCTTCCCCAGAAATTTTGAATATAGGTCTGCCGTCATAATCTCTTCTCCCCTTGGTATCTAAATAAGCATTAATCTTATCTGCAATTTCGATATTAGGAACGAGCATTAAAAGATGTATTCTCCTTCCTCTACGAATTTCACTTGTAAAATTTGTACCGACAGGACCTTCTTGAGAATACATCAAGGATATTTCTCCAGAGATTATAAATGGAAAATCATTATAATAATAAAAACCATCCTTTTCAATTAGCTTTGCCTTTATTTCATTCAACCAAATAGGATGAGTAAAATCTCCTGTTCCAAGTAGATTCAGGCCTTTAATCTTAGCCCATTTCACAAGATTTTCAAATGTTAAATTGCTGCTGCATGCTCTTGAGAATCTAGAATGGATATGTAAATCTGCGAAAATAACATCATCAAAATTAATTATATTATTATCCATAAAGAACTACAAAAAAAGAAACATTAAAAATCTTTTTACTTTCTTCTCTTCTTAGCAGCAAGTCCACCACCAACAACTATTGCTCCTACTATAACTATTCCTGCAACAATCCAAATCCAAAGAGGTATACCTGCTACTCCTTCTGTTGGAGGCTCTTCTACAGGAGGTGCTTCTACTGTCTTAGCTGCAATTACAAAGTAACTGAAGCTTGAAACTGTAGCAGTGTAATAATAATTATTAGTATCTTCTTTTGAATAAGTTGTAGGCAATTCGTACCATTTGTTTGTAGCTTCATCAAATTTGAATAGTGCAACATCTTCCTTCTGCAATCCTTGTTGAGTTACCCAAGTTTTTTCAACAAATGAAGTTATAGTAGCTGTCTTTAATTTAGTTCCTAAATCTGGAGCAGATATTTGCACATATTTGTATACTTTGCCTGTTTTCTCAACAGGAACTGCTGTTGGTTTAGTATCATATTTTGTTACTACTACTGCAGCATTTTCCACGCTTTGTAAAACAGCAATTTCAATTGCCTTTATTCCTGTACCTTCTGCAAATCCAGTCATGGTTGCAGGGTTTTCAGGAGTAATTGTAGCCTTGCTTGTTGTAGTTCCTGAACCTCCGCCTCCTCCACCAGTACTTCCACTTCCCACACTAGTAATTGTGTATGTGCCAGTTGCAGTAGTTGAAAGTTCAACATTATCTGTAACAGTGCAAGTAGGACTAAATGTTCCTGTTGCTGTAGCAGTTATAGTACCTGTAGTTGTAGTTGTTGACTTAACTCCAGAACCATAAGTTCCATCGCTTCCTACACAAGTACATTTGACAACTTGTCCTAAAGTAGTTGAACTTGGGCTACATGTATATGTTGCTGAAGGTGCAGTATTATCTATTGTTATTTGTATATGTTCTGAATTATTTAACACACTTTCACTGAAATTAGTAGGATCTGCTTCACCAGCAAACTGGGTATAATTTGTCCTGTTTGCAAATACTGTAATATTATATTTTCCATCAGGGAATCCTGCACTATTAAAAGTATAATTATAATAATTGCTAACTTTACTGGTTTTTACTCCTACTTTCAATCCGGCAATAGAACTTCTATTGAAACTAACTTGTCTGCCAGTTGGATGTGCACCTGCGCCACCGCCACCACTTCTATTTGTTATATTAAAATATACATCACTAACATTTCCACCCCATACAGTTACATTTAATGTAATCACTCCTGTTTTAACTGAATCATTAATAGTCCCTACGAAATCAACAACACGAGGGGCTGTACTTTTATCAACGAGAATTGTAATTTTTGTGGTTCTATTGTAATTACCTGTTGGATTTTCAGTACTAGCTACAGTATCGTTTGTAGTTACATAAACATAATAAAATCCGTCTGATGCATTCCATACAGTAGGATCACTAAGGTTAATTGCAAATATCCACGAATTACCCCTTTTCTCTCTGGTTGCAAGAAGATTTGACATTCCAGTAACATTCAAACCACTAATATAACTAAAGTTAAAATAAACTGATGATACATTCATCCTCTCAGCTCGACCCTGTACTATTCCTGGAGCACTAATAGTGCTATCATTAACACTTACATTTATTCTTAGATTGTTACTGTAATTTCCAAAATTTCCATCTGTAAGATTCAGGATTGACAATCCAGTAACCCTTGGAGGTTTACTATCAATTGTAACATTAATGGTAGATTGTGACGAATAGTTAGCCCTCCAACCACGTAGAACATTTGTACTATTACAAGTAGAATTGCATACTACACAAGTAACATTATAACTATTTGAATCAGGAAACGAAGAAGCATCTACAACAAGGGTGAAAGGATCTGAGGAAACAGGATTAGTATTATTTTCTCCCAATCTGTATGTTGTTCCATTAAGGGCAATCTCTCCTCCACTTGCATTATAATACCATGTTGCATTCAATGGAAATTCAACCTCTGTGCTATTACAACTAAGAGTTATTAATGTTGACCATGAACTAGCATTAGCCGGACCGTTTAAAACAGGTTTACCAGCCCATGGTGCTGCTGCAAGAACAATAGCAACAAGAGCCAATACAATTACAATCATTAAGATTTCATTTTTAGGAATAACTTTTAAGAATTTTTCTGTACTTCTATCAAACCTCTTCTTATCAACCATCTTTTTTTTAACACTAACTTTGATAGTTTATTTAGGAAAAAAGGGTTTATAAATCTTTTTTCTTGGAGGACAATTAAAAAAATTTTGGAAATGTTCAGAATTCTTAGAATATTTTATTTTTGGAATGATAGAACAGGTAAATAATAAATAAATTAAAAATTTATGGGTTACTCGTCGATAACTCCTTTGTCGCTTAAAAAGAAAACAGTTTCATTTTCAGGCAAATCAGGACTGTCAATTAATTTTGCAACACGAGAATCTTTCTTTCCTCTTCTTAGATAGATTCTGTAAGTTGATGCATGTCCGACGATATGTCCTCCGATTGCAGTAGTAGGATCACCAAACATTTGTGCTGGATTTGCCATTACCTGATTTGTAACATAAACAGCTAAATTATGCTGCTCTGCTAATTTCATTAGGTTATGCATATACCTATTCAGTTTTTGCTGCCTGTCCGCTAACTGTCCTCTTCCTGCGAATTCTGCTCTGAAATGTGCTGTCAAAGAATCAATAATCAAAAGTTTTATTGGCTCGCCATTTTTTATCATTTCTGAAATTCTTTCAAGGAGTAATATCTGATGGTCAGAATTAAATGCTCTTGCAACAAAAATATTTTTCAAAACTTTTTCTGGATTTGCTCCTAGTCCTTCTGCAATCTGTTTTATTCTTGATGGCCTAAAAGTTCCTTCTGTATCAATAAAAACACCTTTTCCATTAGCTCCCCCTTGCTCAATAGGCAATTGGACATTAACTGCAAGTGTTAATCCAAGTTGCGTTTTTCCACTACCATAAGCTCCAAATGCTTCTGTTATAGCTCTGCTTTGAACCCCCTTTCCTCCCAAGAGTGCATCAAAATTTTTACTCCCTGTAGTAATATTAAGTATATTCGCTCTTCTTTCAGCAAATTCTACACCATCAATAAACCCTAAGTCAAGCATCTTTCTTGCTGCTTGAATTGCTTTCCTTGCAACAGCTGCTCCAACCCCAGCAATATCTCCTAATTCTGTAGGGCCCATTACAGCAAGAGACATTAAATCATAAATTCCAGCAGATTCTAATTTCGCTGCTACAGCAGGTCCTATTCCTGGAAGGTCTGTCAATTGCGGTTCTTTTCCATCAGGAAGGGGCTTGGTTTCTTCTTCATCTTCATCATCTTCTTCATCTTCTGTCTTCTTTACAGCCATAAAAAACTGAACTCGTCCTGATTTATAAAGATTATTTGCCTATTAGATATATATCAGATATATTCTAGAGTACATTGAATTTTTTTGCAATTAATAGCAAATCTACTAAGAAGAATATAATAAATAGGACAGTTTCAATAATTCCTCCTGTTTTTATTTTCCATTTCATCTCTTTTTTTAATGGATAAAGCGGTTTAATGCCCTTTTTAGTAAAGCCATCTAAGATTAAATGCAAAGAATAAGCTGCTGTAAACGGAATTAAAATTTCCTTAAAGAACAAAAAAATGAAAATAGAGATAATTGCAAGAAAAGTAAAGCTATGAATTACTCCTCTGTGCCTAATAAAAAAATTGAAAATCCTAAAGATTTTGTGATGTCCTATTTTTGAAAATCTATTATCTATATCTGGAATGATTGTTGCAAAAAAGACAACAGGCAAAAAGATAATTGGATTCTCTATATGCTGAAAGAAAATCAAAACAAAAAAGAAAGCAATTACAAGATGAGTTTTGAAAAACATAATAGATTACAGGGAGAATTTGTTTATAAATTTTATAATATATTTTAGATTATAATGTTATTTATAAGAACGTTTAATTTAATATTGACATGAACATTAAAGAAATAAGAAAAAGCTTGACCTCTTTAGGATATCATGTAATTGATGGAGATTATTATTCTGAAAAAGGCCCTGTTTTTCTTGGTTTAATACTCAAAAAAGGAGACGATGAAACTGTTTTAGCAGATATAAGAAGATCTGAAGGAGAGAAGATAGTTATACCTTATTGGAATGAAAAAGAAAATCCTGAAACCTCAAAATTAAGAAAAATACTCTTCAAAGAAAAGTTAGATTATAGGGATACTAAAAACTCTAAATAAGCAATAAATTACATTTCAAATTCTTCCAACATATTTTTGTAGGAAAATCGTTGTAGAATTTAAAGAATAGATTAAACTACATTTCAAATTCTTTAATTAACAAATCATGATTTATTTCTTCCACTTTTTCTACAATAAATTCAGGAGTATTGAAAACCTTGTTATTCCTGACTGTTCCATAAAACAACATCTCTTTTCCTAGAAGCTTTTCTCTTTGGGAGATTAGTTCTTCTAAATTTTCCAAATTAGTCAATCCAATGTCTGCAAGATTGTCCTGAAAAGCAACTGTTCTTATTGTTTCTGTTCCATCATCAAGTATAATATTCAGCAAAGCTCTTTTTTCTGCAGCAACTTTTCCATGTTCCAAACAACTGAAAAGCCCATCTACTTCTTGATTGGCTTTTTTCTTGCAATTTGGACAAACATAAAAAAATCTCGGTTCAAAAGATTGGACAATAAAAGCTCTTATTCTTACGTTATCAGAAATCTTAAGGAATGAAATTTTCTTTTCTGCAAAACTCTTATCTGATTTAACGCTGTCTAAAATTTGATTAGTTATTTTTATTTCTGAAAAACTTCCTAAATGCAATTCATTTTCTCTCATAGTTGCATTAAAGATTTCAACAACTGTCCCTTCAATAATTTGGCTTTTTTCAATCAGTCCTATGTGATTTGTATCCCATAAAACAACTTTTATATTAGAAGTTTCATCTGCAATAAATAAATTTACTACTTTTCCATCATCGCCTTTTTTTGTTTTGAATGTCCTTATAGGAGAGACATTGATTATTTTTCCAACAGTATTAACTTTCCTCATTCCAGGCAATAGTTCTTCTATTTTTAATTTTTCGTTGTCAAAAGAAATTCCGAGTTCTGCGGCAATTACCTGTGCTGCTCCTTCTTTGCTTATCAACCCAGAAAGCTTCGCCCTTTTTGCCTCGACTCTTCTTTCAAGTTCCTCTTTTTCAATTTTAGAGATTCTTGCTATTTTTTCAAGAATCCTATCATAATTTTCCATAGGCATTTATCCAAAAGAATTTTTATGTTTTTAAGTATTTTTGTCAAAAATTTTCTATATTTTTTCCAAGAATTTTTGAGACAGAAAACATTATAAACAAACTATATCCCATTAAAATATGGGAATCACAGCAGTTAAAATAAGAATAATGCCAACATCTCCAGAGACAGAACTAGAAAATATTAAGGAAATAGTGAAATCTCTTGTTGAAAAAAAAGGCGGAAAAAATTGCAAATTCGAAGAAGAACCAATTGCCTTTGGATTAAAAGCAATAATTGCTTTTTTTGCTTGGCCAGAAGAGCTTGAACTTGAAACCCTTGAAACAGAACTTAAAAATATAGAAGATGTCAGCTCAATTCAGGTAATTGATATGCGAAGGGCATTTGGTTAAATATAAAAATATGTCTTATCTTTTTCCTGCATGTTATCAGAAGAAGAAACAGATCAATTAAAGAGCGAAATAATCAACCACATAGAATCAACATTTCCTGCAGAAAAAATAGAGTAACAACTTGAAGATTTCTTAGAAAAGAATAAGATGATAAATAATGAATCAAAAAATCAATGTGTATTTTGTTCGATTATTTCTGGAAATATAAACTCTTGTAAGATAGATGAAAATGATAAAGCCATTGCTGTTTTTGAAATAAATCCTATATCTAACGGGCATGCATTGATAATCTCAAAAGAACATTCAGAAAAAGTTCAAAAAAAATCATTATCTCTCGCAAAAAAAATAGCTAAAAGGATAAAAACAAAATTAAAACCAAAAGATATTCAGATTTCAAATTCTAATTTATTTGGGCATAGTGTAATAAATCTTATTCCTGTATACCAAGATGAGAATATTAATTCAAAAAGAAATCCTACAACAATGGAAGAACTTGAAAGATTAAGAGCAGAATTAGAAACAAAATCAATAAAAAAAATAAAAAAGCCTAAGATACAGCAAATAAAAGAAAAGTTATGGTTACCAAAAAGAATTCCATAAATCTATTTTGAGTATATTAACAACAACAAAAACAATAAAGCTTAGTAAAAAAACTGGTGTGAAAGGAATTCCTTGTCTTACTCTTACTGTTTTAAATTTCTTTTTTATATCTCTTATATTTTGTTTAGTTAAACCATCCCAATTTGCCCTAATCGTTTTTGTTCCAATAATCAAATCTTTATACAACCAATCTCCTTCTGTCAATTTTTTTGTGTTAGTTGATTTTATCATACACGCTTCATCAACTGCTTTTGCATATAAATACAGATAAACCATAATAAAAGTGGAAATTCCCAAAAAAAGAAAGAGGAAATGAATAAATCCTAAACAAATTAAGACTAATCCAATAAATATAACAACACAAATCAATCTCTTTTTTTCTTTTAATTTCTTTGAAAATTCTTTTTTAAAAGAATCAAAATTTTTTAGACAGAAAAATGAACTCGTTGCAAGAGTGTAAAAAGAACCAACAAGAAGAAAAATTAAAAAGAAAATAAGGAAGTTTTTTAGATTGGAAAGAATATCTAAAGAAACTGGCAATATTGCCCCAAGAGCTATCATTAATTTAGCGTCTCCTCCAGCAAACATTTTTCCATAGTAAAGTAGATTTCCTATCATAAAAAAAACTGCCAAGCCAATTAAGCCATTATAAAAAAAAGAAAATCCATCATTGTAAAAAAGAGAATAAAAAAATCTGAATGCCAAAGCAAATATCACCAAAGAGAAATTAAGCCAATTTGCGATTTCCCTTGTTTTCAAATCTTGAAAGACTGCAAATACAATCCACACTAAAGCCAATGCCCATAAAAAAATTACCTCTTGCATAAAGATACATAGAAAGTTAATTTAAAAATTATTTTGTTCCTAAAAATTTTGAAGTTCTTTGAATTCCGCCTTTTTTATACGGATGTTTCTTTTTTTCTTTTCGCTTATTTTTTCTTTTGTTTCTTCTCTGAGGATAATCATAGTCACATGCCATTTTCATAAAAATAAGAATTATTTAAGGGATGGGTTCTTCAGGAGGAGTAGGAGCAGGACACAAATTCGGACATATTTTCACGCCATATTTTACATAACCTGAATTTGCGGAGTCTGAGAAATAACTACAATTAGCCTTAAACTCTTTCTTTCCTCCTGGCAAATCAGGAGATTTCAATGTTCTTTCCATTGCGCAATATCCATACATGTCTCCTGTAGAGCATGATGCTTCACATTGAGTTACTATTGTATTAACATTATTTGGAGAAAGCCAAGGAAGAATTGTAGTCCATCCTATCGTAAACCCTAAAATTAAAACAACTAAAACAAGAATTCCTAAGATTATCAAAATAATTGTACCTGTCTCTAATCCCTGCCCTCTTTTATTCATCATATCAAAAAATAGGATTATTTAATTTAAAAATCTTGTTGTTTATGGCCTGAACTTATATTCTACTGAAAATAAAGTTATTTCCCTTCTCCACCATAAAATTCCTTTTGTTATTTTTTTCTCCAAAAAAATTCCTGCTGGTTCTATTCCATCAAAGACATTTTTCTCAATTTTTGAATTCATTTCTTTCATTACTCCAAGCCCAACAAAAGAATTTCTCATTTTGATTACAGAATAAGAAAAACTAAAAATTGCTATACAACATATTAGTATAATTCCAATCACTAAGATTGTTATTGGAATATCTCCTTTTTTGTTGATTTTTATTTTCATTTTATCATTTATTCTGCTCTTTTATAGCATCATCAATCAATCCTTTATTTTTATTATTAGCAAGTTGATGAGCGAACAAAGTCTTTAATTCTAATGTGTTATATTCCTTGGAATCAGTCTTTAAATTTCCAATATTAATTGCTTTTGTCTTTGAGAGAAGAATTGAAACATAAATAAAAATAAGCAGGATTCCGATAATTACAAGAGTTGCAATTATCCAGCTCATAGTTGCTCCAACTGCTGCTTTTTTGCTCTTATTCTGCAAAATTTTTTTACATCTTGACATTTTTTTCTCCTTTGCCTACTGATGCAAGAATTTTAACTATATACTGATTGTCTGCATAATCCAAAGAATAAAAGCTTTTTTCCACACATTTTGCTAATTTCTTTTCTTCCTTATCTTCTTGTATTGCACAATATGCCTTCCAGTTGCTATTTCCCATGCTCATTTTAAATGGAGGATTGCTCAACTCTTCCACTTTGTAAAAATTCAGTTCTACGTAATATTGTTCACTTTCCCATTCTGAACTTTTGAAATTCAAATGACATTCTTTTAATATGTTGTTCTTAAAATCTTCGCTGAATTTTCCTTCATAAACTAAATCTGTCCTAAATCTTCCTGCATAAGAAACACAGTCTGCAATCTGATTTATTAGCAGTTCGGCTTCAATTTCTCTGATGTCATAAGGAGAATTATAGAAAATATAAACCATCGCGAATACTGCCCCTGCTGCAATAATAAGGATTGCAAACCAATAAACAGAAAGCATTTTATCTCCTCCTTTATTCAATTTCATTTCCTCCTGATTTTATTTATAGCCATTTATTTTTATTATGTAATTTTTATTTGGAAAAATATCGGGGTAGGCTGTAGCATCTACATCATTAAAAAAAGAATACTGGTATCCGCTGTCTTTATTTAGCTTAACTGTAATGATATTGTTCTCAATTTTAACAACCTGTTCTCTATCAACTCCGTTCTTTTCTGCCAAATCCATTGCATCTTCCATATTCAATCGCAATTCACTAACTGGTTTTGCAGAATCAATTAAAAGCGCGATATTTTTTGCATAAGATTGTTCAAGGACAATTGCTCCATTTCCTTGTTTATATATAAACAGGGCTAAAATTGAAATAAATAATATATTCAAAACAATAAAGATAACATTTTCCATTAATATAATTCCTCTTTTATTCAACCTCTTTTCTTTTTGATTCATTTCAATAAAAAAAGAACAGAATTAATAAAATTAACTACTTATGCCAAAGTTTTAATCTCTTTACATTTAAGCTTATTATAATCAGCAGAATTAGCTTCTATTATTGTTGGGGAAAGGTAATCATGCCCAGACTCTCCTTTTACAACTGTTCCTATAAAATATCCTCCGGCACCTCCTCCAACTGCCCCTGAAACAATAGCAACTGAGAAGGGGATTGAAGCTCCTCCTGTAACAAAAGCGACTCCGATTAATGCTCCTGCCCCTGCTGCTATTCCAGCCCATTTCCAAACTCCTACATCACTGAATATTCCCATCACTATAAAATGCTGATTGTTTAGATTTATTTTTCCAAAATTTGCTTGTCCAGAATCTAAAGTTTCTTTTATAGCCTGTGCATTTTTCAATCCATATAAATAATCTAAATAAGTAATATCATTTTCAGACATCTTTGTTTCTGCAAGATAATTATAAAATTCTTCTTGACTTACCTCTCTATTATCAAACATATCTAAACTATTATCAAAAGATACTATAGAACAAAGAGAACAATATAACTGTTCATTGAATGTTTTTCCAACATAGTTTAATTTACCTTCTCCAAACATCCACCAACAATCAGCCATTTTTTCTGCTAAAGCCGAATAAACCTCCTTTATAGTCCTAACCTTTATTATTTGAGGACTAGTCATTCCTTCGCAACTTCCGTCTTTACTTAAACAGATATATTCTGTCTTGCAATTTAAGGGAATAGATTCTCCTGGCAAAACTCCTGCTCCTCTAGTAACAACAGAATTATGGCATACATCTTCTTGTGTTGTTTTGCCTAAATTCAATCTGAATAACAGGAACAAGATAATTACAAAACTTACTATTAAAATAATCAATATTACTATTTGTTGTGTTGTTAATTCCCCTCTTTTTTCTTTTTTCATTTTCATAAAATTTCTTTTTTATAAAATCCCTATTCTTTTAAGTAGGAAATATATCCCAAACAATGCTATTGCAAAAAAAACAATCCATATTAAATATTTTATTAATTCATCAAGATTCATTTTTTTTTAATTTCTATCTCTCCGTTTATTTTTTCAATTGATAACCAAATTCCTTTCCTGTCTATTCCAATTTTATTAAACCCCTTTAAATTTTGGACGATAGCACATGCTCCTTTATCATCACAGTCTTTTATCTGTCTATCAAAAATATTTATTATTATGTTTTTACAAATGCACAAACAATCTTTTCCTGTGCAAAGATTTGGTTTTTTATCTTCTCCAATAAAACTGAAAACATACCAACTAACAGGATTTGGAACAAAAAAACCATCTGGTTTAGGTGTTCCTCCAAGGTTTATTCTTTCTATTTCTTTTGTAAGCCCATTTGCTCCATTTAAAATTGATGCTGCCTCTTTTGATTTTTGTCCGCCTGTAACAGCATAATAAACAGATACAAGAAGAAAAATCAGAAAGATTATGCATATCACTGCCACTACAATTTTCAATGTTTCTTCTCCAAGCAAAAATCCTTTTTTATTCAACTTCTTTCCTCAATTTTCAACTTTTATTTTAACAGAGTAAAAAATATTCCGGGAACCTTTGTTCCAATAGACAAATTTTTGAAAAAATCAATAATCTGATCTTTGAAAAATATATACAACCCTACTCCAACTGCAGCCACAACAAAAACTCCTAAAATTATTTTTATTAATTGTTCAGTTGTTATCTGTGACATTATCTTCCCCTGAATAAATTTTTAATCTGGTCTATAAAAGAGATTCCTTTATCTTTAAGTAAAAAAATGCTGACCATGACTATGACTAAGACTAAAATTGCTATTAATATCCAAGGAAGATAATCCGAAATAACCCCTTTTTTCATGGATAAAAAAAGAAATAATAATTAATAAATGTTTAGTTAAAAAAGCTCTAAATCGTGCTATCTTTGTATTCTTATAAAATAAGAGCTAATAATGATTTTTAATTAAAATATATATAACTATTAAGTGACAACAAAATAGAAGGATTTATAAGGAATTGGTTCCTTAAAATATTATGAAAAAAACATTAAGAAGCATGATTGCTATTCCGATAATTGCAGCAAGTTTATTGCTTCCAAGTTGTGGAAAGAGAAACGATGCTTATGATAAAGCATTAAATGCCTATGAGAAAAGTTTAGATGCCTATCAAGAAGCATTAGACTTAACAAGAGGTCTCAGTTCAAGATCCACAGGAGATGCAACACAATCTACAGAAACCGTAGAAAAAGAAAATCTTCCTGCAACATCCAAACCAAAGGTTATACAAAAGAGTTTGGTAAGAGGGTTAGAAAATTACTTTTTTCAAGGAAATGAATTAGAACTTGTAAGACTTTATGACAGCTATGATAACAAAAATATTCCTACAAATCCTCTTGTAACCAGTAAAAAAGATTTAAATGGAAAAGATAGAGAAGAACTTGAATCAAACAAGATTTCAAAAATAGGACTCGTTAGATACTATATGCCCAAAATAGAAGAGTATTCGCATGCAAAAGAATTATGCCTTGATGTTTTAGAATTTGAATCTAAAAAAGACAAAGAGAATTTTATGAAGAGGGAGGATCTTTCCTACCCAATCTTTACAAAAGACAATATAGCATGTTTAATTAGTCTTTCAATAGAAGAAGTAATGGATCCTGATTATCTAAGTCCTAAGCAAAAGATGGATTATGGAAAATTAATTCGCAATTATGCCAAGAGAACAAATATGGAAGTCATATTGAGCGAAGATGCAACAGAACAAGAAGCACTTTTAGAAGCTATAGGGATTAAAGGAACAATACCTGGAGAGAGTTGGTAAAAAAGATTCTATATCAAATTTCCTAAAACAATTGCTACCAAGACAAACAAAGAAACAATTGATACTACTGCAGTTAAAACATAAAGCATAATTCCTCTTTTTAAATTAATTCCTGTTTTATGAGTTGTCTCTAATTTATCTTCTCCAGAATCAATTGTAACAAGAGTATCTGACAAAATAAAGATAATCTCAATTAAATATATACCAACGCTTATTTGTAATAAATAAGGCGGAATCATCTTAGTTAAATTAAACATATTCATTATACTGTCTATATTAATGAACATCGAGCCAACTTCTCCCAATTGTATGAAATTCAATCTGCTTAAAATGCTGGTTATCATTGCAGCTAATCCAATAACAATTCCTGCAAGAAGAGGGGCAAGGAAAGTCATATTGCTTTTCATATCTGAAACAATTTCTGCAAGCATATCACGAAGTCTATTGGTTATTTTATGAATGTTTTTTACGTATTCTGAAATGCTCATTAAACTAGAAGCAGCAATTGATAATCCTTTTTTTGAAGATTCAACAAGTACTCTCATGCTTGTTGCAATCAAATCAGAAGGATAGTATACTAACGCTCCTCTTTTGTCGTCAAATATTGCGCTTTCAACACTCAATCCCATCTGCATAACATTATAATTAACTCTTCTAAAGAAATCTTCTGTTTTCAAACCTTTAGAAGATTCTGCAACTTTCCCAAAAGCAAGTTCAGGAGGAGTGCCATTTCCGATTCTGTTTCCTAATTGAAATAAAGAATTATTAAACTCAAGCTCAAGCTGTTTTGTATTTTCTCTCTCTTTTATTAAATTTTTTGTTTTTTTCTTGAATGCAATTGAAAAGAATAAAGCAATTCCTAAGGAAAAGAATATTCCTAAGATTAATGCACCAATTCCAAATGGACCGACTGTTTTTCCTCCAACTTCTCTGAAATCAAAAAACATGTCGTTTCCGAGAATTCCTAAACCTAATTGAGAAAAACTATAATCTTTTTCCAAGCCTAAAAATTCAGGAATTGCAGTATACTGAAAGATTAATGGCAATAATCCGATTATGAAAAGAGGAAGACAAATAAAAAATGCAGTAAAATATGGCTTCTTGTCTTTATATTCAGGATAAAGAGGATTTCTTTCCAATAATTCTGTTTCGCCATAACCTCCTGGCCTCAGGAACATAATCTGGTCTGTTAAATAGAAAACAAAGAATGGAACAATCAAATTGAAAAGAATAAAAACATGATACCATTTTAACATATCACCAATCATTGTAGAAGCAAGAGGCAATAAAGCCAAGCCCAATGTTGGCAAAACAACTCCTAACATATAAACATTAGTTAAAGGGCTTCTCACTTCATGGGTGAATTTAAGCATTTTATCATAGACTCCATCCAAAACAACTTGCAGTGCTTTCTCTAAAGTAAAGGTTCTTGCTGTGTCATCTGGTTCAAATAAGGTGCTTTCAATTAAATGAAAAGCCTCAATAAATTCTGTAGAATAATCTCTCCAATTTTCTAGATAATTGTCCAAACTTTCTTTTATCGTAGAAAATTTTCCTATTTCAACATTATAAAAAACTTTTTTAAAATCAAGAGCAAGAGGGTATTGCAAATGTTGAGAAGCAAAAGCAACTGCTTTTTCTAAGTTTGGCGTATGTCTCATGTAAATGACGATGTATAAAATAGCAGGAACCATCTGGGAGCTTGCCTTCAAACGCCATTTATTGGCCAATCTCGCAGAGTATCCATTAACAAAATAAAATAAAAACAATGCAAATATAACAATCAACAGAAAGAAGAAAATTGGAAAATTTTCAATTCCTCCTTTGACAAGAGCGATTGAAACAGACATCAAAAGCCCTACTATAAACACAATGATAAAAGTCATAATACTTAATGTTAAAGGTTGCCAGGGTTCTAAATCAAGATGAGCAATTTCCAAATTTTTCCTGATTTTTTCTTCTTCTTTTTGAGAAATATTTAGTCTTATTGCACTTCCAAGGCTGTTGCACCATCTTTCATATCTTGAAAGTTCGGGAGCCATTTCTTCCTTAAAATTCACGTAATCTTGGCTGTAATTAAAATCTTCTATATTTGCAGTTTTAATTGTATTTTCTATTCTCGCGCTATGTTCTTTTAAAATTTCGTCTACATTTGGTTTTCTATATTCTGGCATTTTCCTCTTTTATTCAAAACACTCTGCATTTTTTTTAGGGTTATTAATTCTTACAGAAAGAAAATACAATTAATAAATGTTTAGAATAATCAAAAAATAATATACTTTTCAAATTTTTTGAATAAAAACATTATGATTATTTTATTTTATCATTACTGTTTTTGCAGAGCTAAAATAAATTTCCTTGCTCCAACAACCAACAGAAATGCTGCTAATAATGCAACAATCGGTTGAATTATCCAAAAGCTAACAAGAGTATCGGTACCAATTTTCATAGAAATGAAAACTCCTATAAGAATTCCTAATCCGACATTGATTATTAAAGAGCCTAAAATAAATAATAAAGCCATTCTAAATTCTTTATCCAACTTTATAAGTGCCTTTAAGAAAATTATAAGTCCATAGACTAAAACTCCTGCAGCAATAAGTTCAATTTGCCAAGCTAATGAAATCCAATCACCCATTTTAATCTTCTTTATTAATCAAAAAGGATTAATAAATGTTATCAATAAAAGAATTAAAAAATATTTTTAGATTACTCTTTTCTTTAATCGTTCATTTAACCACTTTTGCCATTTTGGAAAAACCACATCTCCAAGTGGAAGTCCAATCTCTTCTCTTACTTTGTCAGAAATTTCATGAAAAAAATGATTTGAAAGGGTGTTAAATTCTGATTCTAAAATCCTTGAGTTTCCAGTCTTTTTTGCAACGTCTACGATTTCTTTTTTTATTCTTGCCCTTAAAAGAATATTATCATAAACTGCATCCCAATTTCCAGCCCATCCTCGAACATTCGCTGCAATATCTTTGATAATTTCACTGTCTCCGTTAACTAAGTCATCACTTGGCTCCAATTCATCTTTTTCTATATTATACTTAAGCAAATCTACAAACCCCTTTTCAATAAGGGGATCTTCCTTCCAATGTTTTCTTACTTCTGAAAGTTGGACAAGTCTTCTCCAAGAATGCAAACCATCTGATGATTTTATGGGATTGCAAACTGCAATTATGTCTGTTGCTTTAAAGCTTGTAGCAGGAACTTCTAAATCATTAACAACTCTATCAAAAACACCGTATGGAGAAGCTCCATGAATTGTGCCTGCAACAACATTTGCTAAGGCTCCAATTCTCATTGCTTCGTATAATGCTTTTGCTTCAACACTCCTGACTTCTCCAATAATTAAACAACTGTCTCCTAATCTCAGGCTTGTTCTTATACCGTCATCAGCAGAAACTTCTGTTGTTGTTTTCAATAAAGCAGAACGCACTTTCATCCTCAATATATCATAATTTAATTTTCTCAAGGATTCAACAGGCAATTCCAAAGAATCTTCAATTACAATAACTCTATACTTGGGAATTATCTCCAGCATCAGGCTTCCGAGTAAAGAAGTTTTTCCAGAGCTTCTTGTTCCTGCGACTAACAAGGTTCTTGAACCGTCAATTAAGAAACTCAATAATCCTGCAGTGAATGGGTTAATCATTTTATTTTTTATAAAAAGAGGCAAAGTCCATGGTTCCTCTCTATGCCTTCTGATTGCATAAGCCAATCCATCTGGAGACAATGGTCTTTGTATTACTGCAATTCTCGCTCTTATTTTTCCTACTTCAAGTTGGGTATCTAAAATGGGATTTGCTTCATCTAAAGGCCTTCCAGAAATCATTCTGAATTTTGCTGCCCACGAATCAATATCTGATTGACTCGGAAGAATATTTGTAGAGCATTCATCATAATTTTGATGTCTGACAAAAATATTTGTCATTGGAATAGGAGCATTCAAAAAAATATCTTGAAGATTTTTATCTTGAAGCAAAACTTCCACAAGCCCAAAGCCAATTGTATGTCTTACGAGAATAGTTGCAAGTTTATTCAGATTGGAATAATTCAGTTTTATCCATTTAGCTTGGGCAAGGTCTTGTAATAAATCTTTGGAGATATTAAAGAATACCTGCCTTATCCTATCTACATCTGTAAATTCTTCTGCTTTTGGTTCATGTTCTATTAATACTCCTCTTGCTAAATTAAGAAGCATATTGTGTTCTTCATCTAAAGAATTTTCTGGGGGGTTTAGATGATAAATTAATTTTGATTCATTCTTCATTTTCAAAATAGTTACTATGGAAATATCATAATCTTCTCCAACTTCATATTGGTCAATTATTTCTGCATCTTCCGGAATGTCAGAAACAAGCCTAGTAAAAGTAAAGTTAGGAATTACATCTGCCTTGATTATTTTGTTATATATCTCTCTATCACCATGATTATAATTTTCAAAATAAGGAATTGCAATCTGTATTATTTTTGTTTCTTCCAGCATTTTAAAGATTTTTTCTAAAAGACGCACATAATTTTCTTGATCTATTCTTTCTTGTATATTCATTCTTTCCAGTAGAATTTTTGATTGAATCAATATTTTTTTTAGTTCAAAATATGAATAAATAGGATCTTGTTTCAACAAAAGTAAAAAAGAAAAAAGTTCATTGTATCTTTCAGAAAAAGCTTGTTCATTTGTTATGATAAGTTTTTTTTGTGAAAGGATTTTTTCTTGTTTTAAGAGATAAACATAAAGTTGAGCTATTTCTAATAAAAGGGTGGTTTCTTGAAAATCATAATTATAATTTTTTTGTTGAACAAGAACAATTCTTGAAGCGCCGGGGTTTTCTATTAATGCGTCAACAGCCCTGTTCATAACTTCTGAAGAATCGGCAATACTGGGTATATAAGAAGCCCCTAAATAATTTATATAAAGAACATCCTCTGCGCTTTCTCTCTTAACTTCATAAGAATATAATCTATCCTCCTCTTGATTTGGCATAAATAAAAAAAACATGTCAAGTTTAAAATATTTTGTATACCAAAAATTTTATCCTTATTAAATTTTTAAAGAATAAGGAACAATAATCCCCTTTATTTTTTGTATTTCAATAACGATAAACACAAGAAATTTAAACCACACAAACATTAATGCTCTATGGCTGAAGAAGTGGATGATGCTAGTCAATTTTTTGGGGATTTAAACGCAAGAATAAGAGATTTGGAAGAAAAACAAAGAGTTTTGAAAGATAGGCTTCTTTTGATTGGACAAAACTTGATAGACATCAAAGAAAAAACAAATGAAAAAATGCTAGAAGTAAAAAAAGATATTGAAACAATAAAACAAAATGTGGAAAGGCTGACTTCTTTTTTAGAAAGCGCGTCTAATGAGTTTACTAAATTTGCTAAGAAAGAAGATTTAGAAATTTTGTCAAAACAAGCAAAAATGTTTCAACCGTTAGAATTTGTAAGAAAAAAGGATTTAGAAAGTTTAAAAAGGATTTAAAAATTAATAGTAAAATGGGCGTATTAGAACAAGTAACAAAAATGAAGAACCAGGGCTATCGTGATGATGAAATTATTAGTGAATTACATCAACAGGGTGTTCCACCTAGAGAAATAAATGACGCATTAAAACAGGTTCAGATTAAATATGCGGTTTCTGATGTTGAAGATATGGAAAAAATGCGGCCATCAATTATCAGGCCAGGGGAAGAAGAAGATTTAGCTGCCCCAACTTCACAAATTTCTACAGCGTATAAATCTAAAACACGTGAAATGAGTGAGGTTCCTAAAGAAGAAGTTTATGTTCCACAACCTCAAGAGCAATACGCTCCTTCACAATACGCTTCTCCTTCGCAAGCACCTCAAGAAGCTTATCCTTCTGATGTTTACTCAGAATATCCTGCTTATGGGGGGTTTGATACCGATACGATAATAGAAATCTCTGACCAAATTTTTACTGAAAAAATAAAAAAGATCCAGAGACAAGTTGATTTAACAACAGAAATAACTACTCTTTTAGAAACCAAAATGGATAATATCTCAGAAAGATTGAATAGGATAGAAACAATAATCGACAAATTGCAATTTGCAATTTTGGAAAAAGTTGGTTCATATGGGCAAAATTTAGAGGGTATTAAAAAAGAAATGTCCATGATGCAAGATTCTTTTTCAAAAATGGTTAATCCAATAATGGAATTTGAAAAAAATAGGAATTTAAATGAAACTACATCTGAAACTTCTTCAGATAATACAACACCTCAAAGAAGAATTTATAAGAAAAAATAATTGTTTTTAATCTCTTGCATAAGGGGGTCGATATCTGGTTTGTTCCCCTGTTTTTGGCCCTGCACTTCCAATGACTACTGCTACTAAGATAAATAAGAAAATTGCGCCAACAACCATTGCCCAATTTTCGCCCCACCATTCTCCCGATGACCATCCAACAGCACCTGCAGATTGTATTATAATCAAACCGATAATAATCACTCCTATTCCAAGAAGAACATAATTAATCACTGGGCTATCTGGGTCTGCAAAAAGACCTGTGATAATTAAGACACCGAGAATAATTGCTAAACCAACACCAAGCCTAGGAAAGATTTGTGAAAAAAAAGTAGGAACAAAACTGAACTGTAAAGACATTAATGCAACTGATAAAGCAATAATCCCATTCACTACTTTATTATCCTTAAAAACCTTGATTCTCATCAAGATTCCAAAAACTAAAGCAAAAATTAATAAAAATGGAAGAAGATAAGTAAAAAAACCTGCTTGTTCCCATTTTGAAAGCAAATCTCCAAGCGCCCCACTTCCAAAGGCTCCATTTGCTAATAATATCATCCCTTTTATCATGATGAAAATTATGAAAGAATGTTTAAATATGTTTCGTTAAATTTGTTGAATTATGATGATTTTTTAGGGCCGATTAAAACCAATGCTAAAGCAATTGCAATAACAACAACAAATGCAACGTTTGTTATAATATTTTGAGTCAACCCTTGTTTGAGAAAATCACCTGCTCCTGCCCAAAGTCCAGTAGCCCAAATAACTCCACCAACAATGGCTATCCCTGTGATACCTCCTAAAATCCACTTCATCCATTTTTCTAATTCGAATCCTTCTTTAATATCTCCAAAAATAAACCCCCATATTAACAAAACAACAAAAACTACTACAAGTGCTATTGTTAAAAATAAGACCATGTTTGTTACTACAAGTTTTGGATAAACTGCTCCAACAAAAATCAAACCAATAACAAAAGCAGTGAGTGCATTAATTTGTTTCTTGCCATCTCCAAAAAGTTTCGTCTTTTCAAGAATTGCAAAAACTATAAAGAAAATTAACAAAAAAGGAAATAAAAATTGAGTAAAAATCCAATGCTGTAAAAATGTCGTCTCTTCAGCCATTTTATATTAAGTCTTCTGGTATCTCTTCAATATCCGAATCTGGACTTGGTAAAGCGGATTTGTTTATTAAAAAAACATCTCCTATTGCTTTAACAAATTGATGGGGTATTATAACCCCTTTTGCTCCTCCAATCATGTTCATAACGCTTCCCCCTACTTTTATCCTCCAGCCATCAACCTTATTCTCAGATAAGTTAGCTTCTTCTACTTCGCCAAAAAAATCTCCAGAATCTGTATATACCTTCGTTCCCATAACCTCGCTAACCTTTTTTATTCTCATAAATAAAATCTATCTTAGCTTGTTTAAATAGTTTTCCATAATCCAAAAAACATATCTGCTTATATCCAAATCTCTGTATAATAATCTTTATAAAAAAACTTATCATATACACAATATGGTAAACAAAAAAGAAATTGCGGTTATTGCATTAATTATAATTTTAATAAGCGTTTCATCAGCCCTTTTAGAAGACTGGAAAAATCTTTTGTATGTATTTTCTTCGATATCTATTATTGTCATCTTGAATGTAGCTGCAAAAAAGTTTATGGC
This sequence comes from Candidatus Pacearchaeota archaeon, assembly GCA_026395815.1. Lineage (GTDB taxonomy): Archaea > Nanobdellota > Nanobdellia > Pacearchaeales > GW2011-AR1 > RBG-13-33-26. Next base: position 7,929 of record JAPLXZ010000012.1, on the reverse strand, counting down.
TTTTCAGTTAGATTCAGAAATAGAAATGAAAATTTGGGGGATTAGAAGATATGGCTTTAAACTTGGACAGCATTTCAAAAAGGCTTTTCCTGCAGGAGCGTTTTTTCCAGTTTTGTCAAAATTAATCTTTTTCCCATTCAAGAATTTTGTTTGGATGGCTTCTCTTGTTTTTGACATCAAGCCAAGAATCTACAAGGCTGCAAAGAGGTATGGGCTTTATACTTTTTCTGAGATTACAGAATATCACCTAGGTTTAATTGCTATGGCAGGAATTGTGATAAATCTGGTTTCAGCAATAATCGGTTATTTTATTGGTTTTCCCATGTTTGCAAGATTGAATATCTATTATGCTTTCTTTAACATGCTTCCAATTTCAGATTTAGATGGAAATAAAATTTTCTTTGGAAGTCTTGCAATGTGGGGATTTTTAGCATCTCTTGTCTTGATAGGCATGTTATTTGCAATATTTATAATATAAAATTATTTAAAATACAAAGGAATAATAAACAAATGGAAGAAAAGAATTTTTTTAAAATGAAAGGAGTAACATACGCTTTTGCTGCAGTCTCTCTTCTTGGAGGATTTTTATTTCTCAACAAAGGCATAACTGGAAATTTAATTTTAAACAGACAATTTGGAATAAATGTCGTTTCTTTAATAGGCTTATTATTAATTATTTGCTCTGCTATTCTATTTGCATATTCTATAAAAAAGAGATAAATATATATGGAATTTTTAGAAGGAATAATTCCTAGAGAATATCAGCAAAAGATATTTGAAACATGTATAAAGAAAAATTGCCTAGTTGTGCTTCCTACTGGCTTAGGAAAAACTCTCATTGCACTAATGCTTTCAATAGAAAGAATGAAACAATTTCCAGGAGAAAAAGTCGTTTTTCTTGCCCCAACAAAACCTCTTGTTGAACAGCATCTAAACTATTTTAAAAAACATCTTTCAGAATTATTTGGGGAAATGAATATTTTTACAGGACAGATAAATTCCGGAGAAAGAAAAAAACTCTGGCAGAATTCTGACATTATTTTTTCAACTCCTCAATGCGTTGCAAATGATTTAAACAAAAAATTGTACAATCTAAATGATGTTTGTCTGCTGATAGAAGATGAGGCACACAGATGTATTAAAAATTATGATTATAATTACGTCGCGCACGAATACATTAAACAGGCTAAACATCCAAGAATTATTGGTCTGACAGCTTCTCCAGGGAGTGACAGAAGCAAGATAAAAGAAATCTGTAAAAATCTTTCAATCGAAGAAGTAGAATTAAAGACGAGAGATAGTGAAGATGTAAAAAATTACCTTCAAGAGTTGAAATTTGAAAAAATAATGCTCGACTTTCCCCCAGAATTTGAAGAGATGAGACAGGTTTTACTTAAATTGTTTGAAGGATATATAACAGAACTAAGGACAAGAAAGGTCTTATTCGGCCCGGCATCAAAAACAGATTTGATAAATCTTCAAAAAAAGATATCTGTTACAATAACTAGGAATTATAAAAATTTCAATTATATGCTAGGAGCAAGTGCTTGTGCACAGGCAATAAAAATACAACATGCGCTTGAACTTCTTGAAACTCAAACTCTTGAAGGATTCAACAAATATCTTAAAAATTTATTAGAACAAGCATCAAAAAAACAAAGTAAGGGGGTTGTTAAATTAGTTTCAAAACCCGAATTTAATTTTGTATTCGTGCAGTCCAACGAACTTTTATCTAAAAAAAGGGAGCATCCTAAAATGCAAAAATTGCTTGATATCATAATAAATGAAAAGCAAAAAAATGAAAAAATGAAAATGATAGTGTTTACTCAATTTAGGGAAACAGCATCTAATCTTTCAAAAAGAATAAATGAAATTGGGGGGATAAAATCAAAAATATTTATAGGACAAGCCAAAAAAGAAGGGGAAGGATTAAATCAAAAACAACAAAAGAAAATAATTGAAGAATTTTCAGATGGAAAAATTGATATTTTATGTGCGACTTGTATAGCTGAAGAAGGACTTGATATCCCAGAAGTGAATATCGTTGTTTTTTATGAACCGGTTCCATCTGCAATACGAGCAATACAGCGCGCCGGAAGAACTGCAAGATTGATGAAAGGTAAATTGATAATGCTAATAACAAAGAGAACCCGCGATGAAGCCTTCTTTTATGTTTCAAAATCTCGTGAAAAGAAGATGAAAACAGCAATACAAAATATACAAGAAGACATGGCCAATGGAAATTTAAAATACAAATCAGAAAAACAAGAAACTCTATAACATAAATCTTTATAAAAAATAATTCTGAATAAAATTGATGCCAGTAGATGTTATTGTTGGTGGACAGGGTGGAGACGAAGGAAAAGGAAAAATTGCAGAATGGCTTTCTATGAATAATAATTATTCTATATGTGCAAGAGTTTCTGCTCCTCAAGCAGGACACAGCATTTATTATAACGGAAAAAGAATTGGATTAGCATTGCTTCCTTGTGGCTTTGTAAATCCAAATACCACACTTCTAATAGGAAGAGGTGCATTAATTTCAGTTAAAAAACTATTATACGAAATAGGAGTAACAGGAATAGATCTCTGGAGATTAGGAATAGATTACAAAACGACAATAGTAAGCGATGAACATCTTAAAGAAGAAAGAGAAAATTCTCATTTGATGGGAAATATTGGAAGTGTAGGAACAGGAGTCGGCCCATGCAGAAGAGACAAAATAATGAGAAAAAATTTGCTTTTTGCAGAAGATATTCCTGAATTAAAATATTATTTAACTGATACAAAAGATGAAATTCTAGATGCTCTTGATTTAGGAGATAAAATTCTTCTTGAAGGAGACCATGGCGCAAAATTGGATTTGATTCATGGCGAATATCCCTATGTTACATCTCGTTCTGTGAATGCTTCTTCTCTTCTTGGTGAATTAGGTGTAGGTCCTAAGAATGTAAGAGATATATACATTGTATTAAAACCTTACACAACAAGAGTTGGTCCTGGTCCTCTTGAAAAGGAAATTTTTGATGAAAAAATTTTAAAATGGGCTCATGAAGATGGAGGAGAAACAGGAACAGTAAGCAAAAGATTAAGAAGAATTGGCAGATTCGAATGGGAAAATGTAAGAGAAGTAATAAGAATGAATTCAGCAACAAGATTAGCAATAACTCACATGGACCTTCCTGATTTCTTTTGGAATAGTTTAGGATTTGGAGATGAAAGAGGATTTATAAGAATAGTTCAAGAAGAATTATGCAAAAATTATCCTTATCCAACAATAGATTTGCTTTCTTATGGCTCAGAAGAAAAAGATGTTGTTGCTTATAATATTTAAAATGGGTTCAAAAAAAATTGTAATTGTTGGAGCAGGACCTGCTGGATTATTTGCAGCATATAAATTAGCAACCGATTCTCATATCGATATCAAAATAGAAGTGGTTGATTCAGGAGGAACAATAGAACAAAGAATTTTATCAAAAGATGTTCTTCATGGAGTTGGAGGAGCTGGATTAATGTCAGATGGGAAATTAATTTTCGATACGAGAGTAGGAAATAATTTAGGAGAAATTTTATCGCTTTCTGAAAATCAAAGGTTAACTAATGAAGTTGAAAAGATATTTGGAAGATTTGAGATTATAAAGACAAATTCAAATCAAAAAAAAATAAAAGAACTTGAAAAAAAGGCTTTGCAATACGGAATAGATTTTATTTACCCTAAACAGAGCCATATTGGAACAGATAGATTAATTCCTTTTGTGGAAGACTTTCAAGATTATTTAATAAAAAGGGGGGTTAATTTTTCCTGTAATCGTGAAATTGAACACCTCTCTCCAGAAGCAGATTTTTTTATTATTGCTCCCGGAAGAGTTAGCGGAGAAACCGGATGGATGGAAAGGTTTTTACAAGAAAATATTATTTGCTATACTTATCGTCCAGTAGATATAGGAGTAAGAATAGAAGTTCCAAGTGAAATAATTGAAGAGATAACTAACATAACAAGAGATATAAAATTTTATTTAAAAACAGATAGATATCAGGATAAAATAAGAACTTTCTGCACATGTCCAAATGGTTTTGTTGGACAAGAAGTTCATTATGGATTCAAAACAGTCAATGGGCATTCAGAATCAGGAAAATCTACTGAAAATACAAATTTTGCATTGTTAATTACAATTCCATTAACAGAACCTCTAACAAATTCCAATCAATTTGCAAAAAATATAAGCTTAACCTTTCATGATTTAAGTGGTGGAAAGACTCTTGCACAAAGATGGGGGGACTTAATAAGATTTAGAAGAAGCAAAGAATCAAAACAAAAAGAATATCTGTTTCAACCAACATTAAAAGATATTACCTGGGGAGATTTAGCCTTGGCTATGCCTGCTCGTTATCTTACAGATATCATCGAAGGAATTCAAAAATTAGATAAAATAATTCCAGGATTGAGTTCTGATTCAACGATATTACACGCTCCAGAAATTAAATTTCATGGATTGCACATATCCACAAATGAATATTTGAAGGCAGAAAATAGAATTTATGTTGCAGGAGATGGCTCTGGTTTTAGCAGGGGAATTGTAGGAGCAGCAGCATCTGGTCTAAGAGCAGCAGAAGGAGTTCTTAAAGAACTTTCATAAGAAAGTTTAAGAAAGTAAAGGATATATCCTAAAAAAAGATGAAACAAATATTTAATATATTTTCTAAGAAAAATCCGACAAAAAAAATAATTGAAAAAATAAAAATAATTGCGGATTATAGAGAAAAAAATTGTTTGGTTGCATCTGAATTGATTGAATATGGAATCGGCGTTGAATTCAGGGAATTGAAAGTTGCAGATTATATTGTAAAAGATGTAGCAATAGAAAGAAAGACTATTTCAGATTTCATTTCTTCTATGATAAATCACAGGCTAATAAAGCAATTAGAAGAATTGCAACAATATGAAAATAAATTGTTGATTATAGAAGGAATAGAAGAACATGAGATTTATAACGATGATAATGAAAGAGTTCATGCAAATTCAATCCGTGGCTTTCTGCTTTCGATATTGCTAAAGCATAAAATTCCAATAATTTTCACAAAAAATTATCAAGATACTGCAAAATTCATTTCTGTATTAGCAAGAAGAAAGGAAAAGGAGATGCCCTTGAATGTAACAAAAAAAAGTTTGAATAAAAAAGAAAGATTGCAATTTATTTTAGAAAGTTTTCCAGGAATAGGACCAAAAACAGCAAGAAAACTTTTAGAAAAATTCAAGACAGTAAAAAATATAGTTAATGCTTCTATTGAAGAATTGAAAAAGATTATCGGAAAAAAGGCAGAAGTTTTCAAGCTTATTAATGAAGAGTTCTAAGCATTCTTTCCTGTTCTTCTGCTTTTTTGGTTAATTCTTTTATATCATATGGAGTTATTCCAAAAGTTCTCTTTGCTGCTGCACTATTATGTTCATTAAAAAAGTTATAGATAACACTTTTTGCAACCCCATATCTCTGTTCATCGAGTCCATCTCTAAGTTTTCCTGTATCTATAAGGTCGCACAATCTAGAATATCCCCCGGCCATTCCGTATTCTTTAGAAATTCTCTCAAAAAATGCTTTATAATCATTAGCCATTAAATTATTATTATCCAAGAATTCTTTTTAAAAGATATCATAATTCAAAGCGATAGTTACAGCACAGAAGATATATAAAACATAAAAGTCTTTTTTGTTTATATTTTCAATTTAGTCTATAATTCTCAATGATATCATAAACAGGCCCTTGTTCTGCCAAGGTTGATTTTTTGAGATTAAAATCATTTACTGTAAATTTCATAGGAAGTATTTTCATCTTGTTTAATTCACTTAAAAATTTCTTCTTGTCTTTGACATTTTTTACCCTTGCGATGGTCAGATGGCTCATAAATCTGTCTTCTTTTTTAAAAATTCCTCTTAGTTTTTCATCAATTTGCTTTTGTAGTTCATCGCAATTCCTTATTCTCAACCAGATAATTTTTATAAAATCTTCAGAAAAAACACCGATAGAATCTATTTCTGCTTCAAATTTGTTAGAAGAAACATTTTTCAATCTTTTTTTTGTTTCAGAAAGTTTTTTCTCATCTATCTCCCCAAGAAATTTTAATGTGAGATGTAAATTTTTAAATTCTATAAGCTTCCCTTTAAAATTCGAAAGTTGATTTTGTATTTTTATGATTTCTTTTTTAATTTTCTCTGGAATATCTATTGAAATAAAGGTTCTCATTCATCTATAATTTATAAATTAATTAATCTAATGGGTATTCATAAGCTCCGATGTCCCAAGTAGAACCTTGTGGGCGAGAAACGCCATTTCTATCTTTATTGAAAACTGAAGAGAGATCGGTTCCCCCATTTACAGTAATTGAATTTGGTGATATAGGAGCAAACATATTTGAGATAGTATACCCAATATTAGTAGCAGTACTAGTTGGGATTAAGAGATTAGTTATATCAATAAGAGTACTCGCGTTTACGCCAGTATCAAACGCGTAAAGTTTACCACTATTTGTAATACAGTGATTATCTCTAAGATCAAGAAGCCCCACATTACCATTGCCCCTATTAACCAAACGAATACACGCTGTCCAACTATCTGAAGGCAATGTACTCACTGTATTACTCCATATATATACGGAAACTTGATTTGGTGTACATACTATTCCTACAGCACACGAGCAATCAACGACAAATGGCATACCCCAACCAATATTCCACATAACATTATTAAAAATATATGCAGTTACATTTCCTGTCTGTGCAAATCCCGGACCAATTGGCAGGGGATAAGTGCCTGATGATAAATCATGCAATACATTATTATAAATATATTGAGTTGTCTCCCCTGGAGGCAGCCAAACTTCAATTCCGTTTGTATGATAAGCTGATCCTGCAAAAGAATTTCTTATGTTATAAATAAGATTATCATGGACACTAACTGCACCTCCAACAGGGCCATTCGCCATATCATGAACAGTATTATTGTAGTAATTATAACCAGCTCCTGAATTTCCGCTATTACCTCCAGAAGCTGTTCCATCCATCAGATTATAAGCGACATTTTGATACCTGCCATTGCCTCCCATCATAACAGCACAATCTCCTGCAGAAGGAGCATGAGTCCAACCATGAAAATAACAATTAAAAACATTAATGCCAACATTCCCGTAACCATTCCAAAAAAAAGTGTTTTGAGTCCAAGGACATGTTGAGCTATCCCAATAATAGTTAGTAAACTCAATATTATCAAAAGTAACATAAGAAGCCCCATAGTTATCCATAAAAATTATAACATTATTGGTTCCTATTAACTGTCCTTGCATATCAAAAATAGGCCTGCTCCATGAACTGCCTGTATACCATCTTTTATCCACACCATAATAATCCTGCTTTGTAATATTACCATTATAAACAATATTCATTGGAAACACTGCATTTGGCCAAATTACTCCTCCCTTAAATATAAATTTGTCTCCTACACTATGAGCGTAACTACCAGAAAACCCTGTCATTCCAGGTGCTCTTTTCCATGCAGAATTGCTGCAAGTCCCATTATTTGCATCATTTCCATTTGCATAATCAATATAATATGTTCTTAATGGCCCACATAACACAGAAGTATTCAACACGCAACTCCCCCCAACACAAGTTTGTCCTGTCTGGCATGAACCATTACCAAAGACTCCACAACTTAATGTCCCCGAACATCCATCAGTCCAATTTCCACAATTGTAATTCAAACTTGCACAAGTAGCGGGAGTGCACAAAGGGTTTACAACGCAACTCCCTCCTGAACATATATTCAAAGTTAAATCACACTCACAGGTATTATCATTGTTGCAATCTTGCCAATTGGAATCACAAACACAAGTTCCAGATGGACAAGTAGCATGAGTTCCGCATCCAGGAGTATTAC
>JAPLXZ010000014.1 GCA_026395815.1 Candidatus Pacearchaeota archaeon | reverse complement strand
CAAAGACACTCATTCAGGGAATAAAAGACAAAACAGGAGCAAAAATGCTTGCTGGTGGTCCTGATGCAACAATTCGTCCTGGTTTTATCTTAGATTATGTTCCTGCATTAGACCTATTGGTAAGAGGAGAAGGAGAAAGAACTCTAGAACTTCTTATTAAAAGCGGATTTAATCCAAGCGAAATAAAGGGGGTTTCATTTAGAAGAAATGAAGAAGTTATCCACAATCCTCCAAGCGAGTTAATCACAGATTTGGATTCTTTGCCCTTTATTGACAGAAAGTTTTTTGCAAATGATCCCTACGAAGAAGATGGGCATTTAAAATCAGTCATTATAGGTTCAAGAGGATGCCCTTATACCTGCAGTTTTTGTGCTGCTCCTGTAACTTCTGGGAGAAGAATAAGAACAAGAAGTATTGAGAATATTGTTGATGAAGTTGAAGAGTTGAATGATAGAGGAGTTACTTCATTTCACTTCATAGATAATGATTTTATTTACAATAATCAAAGAATAAACAATTTTGCGGATGAACTAGAAAGAAGAAATTTAAATGTTGATTGGAGAGCATTGGCACGGGTTGATGTTATTTCAAGAGCTGGAAAAGAATTTTTAGAAAGAATAAAGCAAGCAGGTTGTTATCAACTAGTCTTTGGCATTGAATCAGGAAGCCAGAGAATATTGGACATAGTAAAAAAAGGAACCTCCCCAGAACAAGCAAAAGAAGCTGTTAAACTTTGTAAGGAAGCAGGAATCAAAACAAAAGCCTACTATATGTTTGGTTTTCCAACAGAAACAGTTCAGGAAATGGAGCAAACTTTAGAGCATGCAAGAGAGTTAAATACCGATGTTGCTTGTTTTTTGCTTGTTAAGGCTTATCCTGGAACTGAAATGTACAGGCAATTAGCAGAACAATATGGGGAGAGCAGACTTCGTGGATATAGCCATTTGCAAACAGAAGTGGATCTGCCAGAGGCAGGGAACTTTGATAAATATCATATTAGGAACACTTCTTCAATTTCAACACTAAGCAATCAGGAATTGGTCAAGATGCTAAGAAAAGCTTATAAGATATATTATCCCTATGGAGACAAAATAGCTCAAGATAAAACAAGAGAGTTGGTGGGAGTTTAAGATGAAAAAAATATATGTGGCTTATAAGTTCAAAGAACAAAATACTGAAGAACTCAGAAAAAAACTTGAAGAATTAAGCAAAGTTATAGAGGATGCTACAATCTATAAAACATTTATTTTCTTTAGGGATGCACAAAATTGGGGCAAGATTAAAATGCCTATTAAAGAAGTAGTAGAAAAAGCATGTAAAGAAATTGAAAAATGTGATGCAATTCTTGTGGAAGCAACAGAAAAAGCAAATGGTGCTTATTTTGAAGTGGGTTATGCAAAAGCACTCAACAAAAAGGTTATAATTGTGCATAAAACAGGAACAGAGACAAATTTCCTTGACAGCATTGCAGATGCTTCTATTGAATATGATGATCTTAATGATTTAAAAGAAAAGTTGATGAATTCTTTAGATTAATTAATCCTTATTCCAAATCAAAAATAAATTAATCCATCTTTGACGCCTTGATTTCTTCTTCAACTTTTCAATTTCTCTTTGCTGTTCTTTCAATTCTTGTTCTAAATTTTTATCTTCCATTTTTAACAATTACTTCCATGTGAAGCTGATCTGTAACCTCCCTTATTTTAGCCATTTCTAATTCTATTGATTCAAGCCGTTCCTGCATTATTTCCTTTTCTTTTTCTGCCTTTAATAATCTCTTTTCAATCTCCGTTTTTGTCAAATCTACCAGCATGTCTTCTTCAGAGATTGTATCTTTCATTCCCAAAAGCTCGCTGTAATAATGAATTTTATCTGAACTTTTCCACCCAAATCTATATTTTAAAGCAGATTCAGATTTATATCTGGGAAGCCAATAACAGCAGGAATTATGCCTAAAATCATACATAGTTAATTCTGAATATTTTGCACCTGCTGGACTTGGATTTTTTCCGAATAAAGTTTCAGCGAGTCTTTTAAGATATTTATTTACTCCCGTAGGACTTATTTTAAATAAGAAATCATTTGGTTCTAAATTATTTTCAGAGATATAACTTTTTATTAAATCAGAACAAATCATTAATTTTATTCTTCTGCCAAAAGTTTTACTTGCTTCTTCTCGGATATTAAGCTCTTTGTAATTATTAAATAAATCAGAAACTCTAATATTCATTAATTCTGTTGGGGCTCTTATCCCCGTGTCAAACAGAAACATGATTAAAACTTTATATTGGTATCTCGCCTTTTCACATAATAATTTAATTTCTTGTTCTGTAAGATAAACCCAGTTTGGTTTTTCTTGTTTGGTATCTAAGTCTGAAGTTATGTCTGGAATATCTTTTCCTTGCTTTTTGTTTATCTTTTGATGCCAGTGCCAAAAAGCCTTGAAAACCTTAGCATAAGTATCTACAGAGATATAACTCCGTCCATTAATCCTTTTGATGTTACCATTTTTCATGTCTGAGAAAAAACCTATCAACTGTTCTTCGCAAATATACGTAATCTTATTCATTTTAAATAATTCTTCAAATTTCTTAGCAAAAAAGATAGTTCTTTCCTTTAGAGAATTAAGACGGATAAAGCTTCTTGAACCCTTAGAACTCATATTAGAAATATTAATGCCTCTTTCCATGTCATTTAAATAAGCTTTAATTAGGTCAGAATTTAATTTGCTAATCTCTGGAATCCCCGATTGGATTTTCTCTTTCCATTTAAGGTACCTTTCTTTATGCTTATACGGATCTAATTTCATGTGGATGTTAATACAATTTTTTTTAAAAGGAGTCTGTATCCTTTTCTGTATATCTAAAAAACATCCCTTAATTCTACCAAAAAGTACTTATGCCCCCGCCGAGATTTGAACTCGGGTCGCCACCGTTCTCCAAGTGCTGGTTTTTCAGCGCTTCGAAGTTTTCTAACTTCTCTAATCGCGAACTTCGTTCGCGAGTCAAAGTCTTTTTGACTTCCAAAGAGAGATTGCATTCAGATGCTAGATCTATGCTCTCATCGAGATTAAATCACCTCTCCTCATTTCGAATTTTGAATTAAAGATTCTCCTTTTCCCTTGAATGGGATTTCTTTAATTCAACCTGCTTCGCATTTTGAGAGGGTGGAATCCTTGGCCTCTAGACTACAGGGGCAGTATGCCTTATTAATATCCTGCAGTCTTAAGCTTTAGCTTTGTAGACTACAGGGGCGATTGTTATCTCTTATTGCTTATTGTTACAACTTTTCATTGTTTAAAAGAGTTTTGTTAGATAAAATAAAAAATACCGAATATTGTAATTGTATGAAGGAAAAAACCAATTATTGCAAGTTTTAATGGTTTGATTGTTGTTAAACCAGCAAGCATAGAAACTCCAAATTCATCAGGAAGAGGAGTTACAAAAGTTAGTCCAACGAATATGTACATTAAATAATGCCTTATCAATACAGATTTGTTCTTTTTCACTATTTTTTCTATTTTTTTGATTGCAGGTGTTTTTTCTAAGGCCTTAAATTCATCCATAAAAGAAAATTTTATTGTTTTGAATATAAGCAAGTCTGCAATTGTCGCACCGATTCCTCCTATTAAAGCTGCAATTAATATGTTTTGGGGAGTTATTCTGGATAATAATCCTATTCCTATTGGAGCAGCAAATCCTAAAGACGTTAAAGCTCCGGAAATAAGAATTCCAAATAGGCTTAATTTGTTAAAATACCCAATCAACCCAGAAATAAAAGGCCTCGAGAAAAGATAGTATGACAAAACAATTAAAAAAATAAACAACAAAAGTTTTGGGTACTTAAATAAGAATATTTTTCTCGCTTTTCTAACCGCATTTGGGTGATGCTTTTTCAATACATTATGAATTTCTCTGTGAGATTCCCAAACCATTTTATTCCACTAAAAAAACTTTGTCGTTTGGCCTTACTTTTTCATTGACCTTTATCCCGATATGGTCTCCTTTCTTTGCTTGGCTTACTTTTTCCTTTTCTACTTGCATGCTATCAACTTTTTGTTCGAAGTCTGTTGTGTGTCCTTTAATATGGACTTTATCTCCGACCTTTAATTTTCCAGAAAGCTTTACAGCAGCAGCACCTACATGCGTGAAATACGCAGAAATTTCTCCTATTTCTTTTTCTTTCATATTTTACTAACGACGGAGAGATATTTAAATTTATTGTTTAGTAATCTTTTAATAGTCTTCTTACTGAGTAATTTTATAATTTCACTAATTAGTTTAGCCCCATAGTACAGCGGTCAAGTATACGGCCCTCTGGTATGAGAATCTCCTGTTGAATGGGGAAATCTCATAGAGATAGGCTGTGACCCAGGTTCGAATCCTGGTGGGGCTATAGAAATATTTTTATATCTATCTTTCTTTTTCTTTTTATGACACTTTGGACTACTCTCCTTTTGATTGCTATTCCAATTGTACTAATTTATTTAGTAACAAAGATGAGAGAAATAAAACATAAATTTACGGCTTTATTTTTAATAGCATTATTATTATTTTTTTATTTAAGTTTTAATATTGTATTTAATGGAAAAAATATTGATTTTAGCAGCGTAGAAGGAGTAAAGAAAGCAAGCGGTCTTTATTTTTCATGGTTGGGAAATCTGTTTAGTAATATCAAAGCAATAACCGCAAAAGTGATTAATATGAACTGGCAGGGGAATAAAACATCATAATCTTTATAAAGTATAGTTCATAATATATATTATAAAATGGCAAGAAAAAAGAGGGTAAGAAGAGGGGCAAAAAAAGTAAGAAGAGTTAGAAGAGAAGTAGGAAAAGCCGGATATAATAAGACTAAATTTGCATTGGTAATCAAAAATTTAGTATTATTCGTCTTGTTAGCATTAATCTCTTTGGCTTTAACTTATTTATTGGCTAATCAAAATAGTTTCCTTGAGACCTTATTTTTAGTTTTAGCAATGGTTTTTGGATTTGTCGCAGTTGCTTTTTTAATAACCCTTCTGATTCTGTTAATATTAAAGGTTTCTAAGAAATAAACAAGTTTTTATATTCTATTTCTGAATTAATTTAATTAGTGTTAAATATCATTTTGCAGTTCTTTGTTAAGTTCGCGACCCCGCTCATTTGCGGATTATTTTCGCGAATCACTCAGCCTGTGTAGCTCAGTTGGTAAGAGCACCACATTGGTAATGTGGGGGTCCTGAGTTCAATCCTCAGCACAGGCTTCATTAAATTTATAAAGTTTTGATTTGACTAAGTGACATGACAGAAAAATTCGATTTGAATAAATTAAAAGAGCTGTATGCTCCTCTTCAAGTAAAATATAATCTGCCTGAATTTTCAAAATTAAATGAAGAATTTGGAGTAGAAAAAGCAGCAGACGAGGAAACTGAATTTGTTTTAAGAGAAATAAGAAAATATGTAGCAGACAAATTTCTTGATTATTTTAGGTTTATAGAATCAATATTAAATCCTGTTAATACTCCTTCTATATTCATTTTTTCTCTTACAAAAACACTTTCTACAAAAGACAGGGAGAAAATTGTGGAGATATATAAAAAAATGGCAAAAGTCGAACTTAATCTGATGGAATTAGATGTTGAATATTCAGAAGAAAAAGAAGCAGAATTTATTAAAGAGTCTTATACTCTATGGCAGGATATTAAAAAAGACATTAAAACTGTAATTGATGTAATAAAAAAGAATTGGGATAATAAGTTAGAAGAGAATAACAAAGGATATTTTGGGTAAATAATTTTTTAAACATAGGAATATATCTTATTTAATGAAAAAGGGGTTATCTTCAGTTGTTACTACCTTGATTATAATTCTTCTTAGTCTGGTTGCAATAGGAATTGTCTGGATTGTTGTAAAAAATATAGTATTGAATCAGTCAGAATTTGTAGAGACTCAAAAAGAATTCTTTTCTGAAAGTGTTCGAATTAGTGCTCTTAAGATAAACAAGAGTTTAGTAAGTATCTCTTTAAGAAGAATAGGAGGAGATATAAAAATTGAAACTGAAGGAAAGAAAAATGAAACAGTTGAGATAGTAGAAGCAGATATTATTTCTGTAGTAGATCTTTCTGGAAGTATGTCCTTGTGTTCGTGCAATGGAGTTTCTTCAGAATGTTGTTCAAGAAGCTTAAATGGAGATTATTATTCAGGCAATTGTAATACTTTAAATTTAAATAAAGAGAACAATTGCACATCTATATGTGGGGGAAAATGGATAGATAAACTATCTGCCACTAAAAATGCAAACAAGGAATTGATAAATATACTTTCTCAATCAGAAGGCACCAGAATAGGACTTGTAGGATATAATACAGATGTAGTTAGTTCTGCAAGTCTTGATTTAACAAACAATTTAGTCCAATTAAATAATAAGATTGATTCCTGGAACGCAGGAGGTTTGACCTGCATTTGTTGCGGGATAAATGAAGCTTTAAGAAGATTACAGGAACAATCTTCTGCTGAGAGAGCGAAAAAAATAATTGTAATGAGTGATGGAGAAACAAATGTAAGATGTGATGCACAGAATACAGGTGATGCTACAAAAGATGCTATAAAGGCTTCCTGTGATGCAAAGGCAAATTTAGAGAATTTGACTGTGTACTCCATAGGGGTTGGAGAAAATGCAAATGAAGGAACTCTTGTTAATATATCAAACTGTGGGGGGGGAAAATATTTCTCTGCAATAAACATAAGTGAATTAATAGATGTGTATAGGCGTGTAGCAGAAGAGATTAAAACTACTTACAAATCAACAAATAAATTTATTTTGTTTATTATCTTTTATAGTAAAACTTCCTCTTATAAAGAAAGAATATTAGAAATACCAGAAGTTCTTATAGGAAAAGACTACAACTTTAATTTGACAGGAAAATTAGAGGGAAACATAACAAAAATAGAAATATATCCTATAATCGTATCGAATTCAGGGAAAGAAACAACAGGACCTCTATTTGATGTATGGAAAGCATAATAACAAAGGATATTTTTGATGATTATTATATAAATCTTTAAAAATATGTTTTTTATTTAGGTAAGATGACTATGTATGGATTTACTGTTCAAAACCCCAAGATAAGAGCGTTAGAGATTGTGATAAATCTTACACATTTGGGACAAAAAACCACATTTAGAGAAGATTCTTTTGTTTATGATGAACAGAGAAAAATTGCCTGTGTGGCTGACGGAGTTACAAGAGATTTTTTAGATGGAAGTGTCGTTTCCCATGATTTAAACGGGATGATGAAATTCCTTAATGAAGAATATCCAAATCCAAGTCCTGCGAGAGAGGCAGCAGATATTTGCACTAAGACATTTTTAGAAACAATGTCTCTAAATGAAGCAAACAAGAGAATTTGGTATTATAATCTAAAAAATAACTTAACTGAAACAGATTATCTTGCAAAAGATTTGGCAGGATGTACTGCTGCTGGTTTTTTGGAAGATAATGGAATAATAAATTATTCTTTTATTGCCGATTCTAGAATTGCGATAATAAATAATAAGAGAAACCTGAGATTTAAAACTCCAGATGAGGGTCCTCATTCTGAGGGAAAACGTCTTTATCTTGAATCAAGAGTCCAAGAAAACGGCGGATGGAATAATTCTCAGGCAAGAATTGATATAAGAAGAGATTACAGAAATAATCCCAATAATAATTATTTTTCTTTTGGAGTTTTGACAGGAGAAAAAAATGCGGAGAGGTATATAGAAACAGGAATGCAACCAATAAGATTAGGAGATTATGTTCTTGCTTTTACAGATGGCATTACTGACATTGCTTTCAATAGAAAAAATGGAATAGAAGTTTTAAATCAAGACTTTTATAATGTCCTAAATCAGGACAATCCTTCTGCATTAAAGAGATTTTGTCAGAAAAGAGTTCATGCAGAGGGAACTCTTGTTGTTTATAAAGTGGAGTAATTATTCTAATTTCTTAAAAATTTTTCTAAGATTTATCTCAAAAATTGAGACAGGCATTTTTATCTTCCAATTTTTTAGGATTTTTGGATAAATAATTTTTTAAACATAGGAATATATCTTATTTAATGAAAAAGAGGTTATCTTCAGTTGTTACTACCTTGATTAAAGGATTATCTTCAGTTGTTACTACTTTGATTATAATTGTTCTTGTTCTAGTTGCAATAGGAATTGTCTGGATTGTTGTTAAAAATATAGTAATAAATCAGTCAGAATTTGTAGAAACTCAGAAAGAATTCTTTTCTGAAAGTGTTCGAATTAGTGCTCTTAAGATAAACAAGAGTTTAGTAAGTATCTCTTTAAGAAGAATAGGAGGAGATATAAAAATTGAAACTGAAGGGGAGAAAAACGAAACAGTTGAGATAGTAGAAGCAGATATTATTTCTGTAGTAGATCTTTCTGGAAGTATGCGCTCATGCAATGGGGTTTCCTCAAGCTGTTGTTCAAGGAGCTTAAATGGAGATTATTCTTCGGATAATTGTAATACTTTAAATTTAGATAAAGAGAACAATTGCACATTTGTGTGTGGGGGGGAATGGGTAGATAGGCTATCTGCTGCTCAAGATGCAAACAAGGAATTGATAAATATACTTTCCCAGGCAGAAGGCAGTAGAATAGGACTTGTAGGATATAATACAACCGCAGTTAATTCTGCAAGCTTTGATTTAACAGACGATTTAATTCAATTAAATAATAAGATTGATTCCTGGAACGTAGGAGGAACCACCTGCATTTGTTGTGGGATAAATGAAGCCTTAAGAAAATTACAGCAGCAATCTTCTGGTGAGAAAGTAAAAAAAATAATTGTAATGAGTGACGGTGAAGCAAATGTAAAATGTGCAGCACAGAATACAGGTAATGCCGCACAAGACGCTATAAAGGCTTCCTGCGATGCAAAGGCAAATTTAGAGAATTTGACTGTGTACTCCATAGGGGTTGGAGAAAATGCAAATGAAGGAACTCTTGTTAATATATCAAACTGTGGAGGGGGAAAATATTTCTCTGCAATAAACATAAGTGAATTAATAGATGTGTATAGGCGTGTAGCAGAAGAGATTAAAACCACTTACAAATCAACAAATAAATTTATTTTGTTTATTATCTTTTATAGTAAAACTTCCTCTTATAAAGAAAGAATATTAGAAATACCAGAAGTTCTTATAGGAAAAGACTACAATTTTAATTTGACAGGAAAATTAGAGGGAAACATAACAAAAATAGAAATATATCCGGTGGTTGTATTGAATTCAGGAGAGGAAGTAATAGGACCTTTATTTGATGTGTGGAATGCATAATAACAAAGGATATTCATAGTAATGGCTAAACAAATAATTCTCTAAATCAATTTTTTAAATACCTCTTCCAAGTTTATTTCGAAAATCGAAACAGGCATTTTTATCTTCCAATTTTTTAGGATTTTTGGATGAATCTCTCCTAAAAACCCTATGCTGTTATTATTCAATTTTATCTCTACAGTTCTTCCATCAATAAAATATTGTGGCAGTTTTTCAGGTTCTGTAACTTCCAATTTTATGTCAATCATCTTTGATAAATATTCTAAAATTTGTCTTACTTCTGTAAAATTTCCAGGAGTAATAGCCAATGCAACATTTTCAGTTTCTTCATTCAAAAAAACTCTTCCAATTTCAAATATTCTTTGGGGATATTCTGCATCAACATTCTCTGAAAGTATTTTTAATAAGTAATGCGTTAAATCTTTTCTTAGAATATTATAATCTGTTTTAGAACCTTCAACTTCTATAAATTTTTCTTCTGGAATGTTCATTTTTTTAAACTGGTCTTTTTTATTCGTTAAATGGTAATTTGAAACTTCTAAGACATTCATTCCCGCGAGAATTTCCGCAATTTTTCTTTTTATTGTTTCTTTTTGTTCTTCTTTTCCTATTGTAGATATAGAAGGAATTTCTGGAATAAAATTCTCATAACCATAAGCTATTGCAACGTCTTCAATCAAATCAACTTCATGAATAACATCAACTCTCCATGATGGAATTTCAACATTTCCCTTGTCATAATCATATCCCATTTTTTCAAGAAGTTGTTTAAGGTTTTTTTCATCTAAATCTAATCCCAAAAGTTTGTTCGTATTCTCTAAACTAATCTTCATCTTTTCTGGATTCAAATCCGGAGTAATCCTCTTCTTTTTATAATTTAATTCCATTTGGTAAATTTTTCCCCCCATATCCGCAAGACTTGTTGTAATTATGTTTAGACATTTATTCAATGTTTCAAAATCATATCCAGAACATTCAACAAAAACATCTTTTGTTTCATGAGTTATCTTTCCTGTTAATTGAGAATTAATTACAGGAGGCATGCTTAAAATATTGTCGTTTGCATCAATGAAAACAGGAAACTTTTGTTTTCCTGCAAGTAAATGTGAATACGCTCTTCCTGCTGGGTGTTTTTGCAATATTTGCAGACCAGACATTTCTTTTTCTGATTCAAGAGGAATGAACTTTATCTTATCTGGCTCAAGAGCTTTGAAAATTATTGGAAGTTTTATTTTTTCAAGAGGATAAATTCCTATCGCTGCTTTTTTTCTTTTTCTTCCGATAGTAAGATGAAGCTTTTCCTGTATATCAACAAGTTCTTTTATTTTCTCATCATCAAATTTAAGTTCTTTTACAATTGCACAAGCAGTATAAGGACGGATGTTCTTTACAGAAGAATCTATCACAACAATATAATCTTTTTCTGGCTTGTTTACTTTGTATTTTTTTAATCCCCTTTCTTTTCCTAAAAAAGCAAGAAATGCTCTTTTGAATCCTTGGTAAGAAAGCAAATCTGGACGATTTGGAAAAACTTCAATTTCAATTTTCTCATCATCAAATTTTTCTAAAGGCGTTCCTAACATTGCTATTTTATTTTGCATTTTCTCATCTAATCTTCCTATTTCTTTTTCAAATTGTTTTCGGTTAAATGTTACAGTTGCCATATTATTCTAATTCAATTACCCAATGTCCATATTTAATTATCTGTTCTGGAGAATGATAATCTGTTAGTCTTATTTTGTTTAGATTTTTAACTTTCTTTTTTATTGTTCTTTCTGTGTATTGTTTTATTTGTGGATTATACTCTTCAAAGACTAATATATCTCCTTCTTTTATATCAAAATCTGCTAATCTCACATCTACTGTTTTTTTTTCGTTTAATATCTTTTGAAATAATTCTGGCCAACATTTCTTTTTTATTTCCATTTTATGTTTTCATCCAAAATTTCATTTTTCTCAACTCTGAAATATTATTTTTGTACATTTCTCTTAAATCTTTTATATTATAATAATCCATTATCATTCTGTCAAAACCAGGGCCCCATGCAAGAACAGGTATCTTTTTTCCTAGCAAAGGTATTGTAACTTCTGGACGGAATATCCCTGCTCCTCCCAACTCGAACCAAATCTTTTTTTCAGGATTAAAAATGTCTATCTCTACACTTGGTTCTGTATATGGGAAATAAGATGGACGAAATCTTATCTTTTCAAAACCCATTTTCTTGAAAAATTGTTTTAAGTATCCAAGCAGATGCCTGAAATTTGCATTATCATCAATAACTATTCCTTCTGTTTGATTAAACTCGAAACCATGCCCCCAATCAACAGTTTCATTTCTAAAACATTTTCCAATCGCGAAGAACTTTGAGGGAATATTATTTTTGTTTAATTCTGAAAGAGTTTTGGCAGATAAGCAGGTAGTATGAGTTCGCAAAACCATTCTCTTAGCTTCTTCTTCATTCCAAGAATATTGCCATCCCTTACTTTTATCAACTCCCTTTTCATGACTTTCTCTTACAGCTTTCACAAGTTTTTTGTTTGTAAGTTCAGCTTTTTTATTTGTAAAAAATGTATCTTGCATTTCTCTTACAGGGTGGTCTTGAGCAGTAAAAAGGGCATCAAAATTCCAGAAAGATGTTTGTAACATATTTCCTGTCATCTCTTCGAAACCCATTTCTGTCCAAACTTTTCTTGCGTATTCTATGGCTTGATTTACAAAATGCCTCTTTCCTCCGCTTATCAGTGGAAGGGGAGAAGTTAAGTCATATCTTCTGAATTTTTTTCCTTTCCATAAAGAATCTCTTTCTAACATTTTTGGTGTTATCCGCTCAATTAATTCTTCAACTTTTTGTTCGTTCAGAATTATTTCTTCTCCAAGTTTTGTGAGGTTTATTTCTATTAGGGTATCTTCTTTTATTTGTATAATGTCTTTTCTTTTTTCTAAAGATTTTAATGCATAAATTTGTTCTGAAGTTAATGAATCGTACTCTAATGGAAGTTGTTCAATAAATATTTCCTCAAGGCTTTTCTTTGATATTTCCTCTTTGCTTCCAGTAAGCAAAATCTTTTCATTTTTTATTTCCACCATCGCCTTTTTTTTCAAAGCTCCAATAGACGCTTTAAACTCATTATCTGACAAAGAACTTTGTTTTTGCGCTTCTTCAAGGCTAATAACTCTTTTTTCACTCAATAAATTCAACAAATTCCTTTCAGGAAGTCCTTTTTTTCTGTACCTAGCACCATTAACTCCGATTTCAACAATCTTTTTCTTGTGAGAAGATAATGTTATTATCTTCTTGTTGGCAAGATATTCCAATGCTCTTAGAACAGAGGTGTTGTCTAATCCCGATTTTTCACAAATTTTGTTTATTTTCTTCTCTTTAAGATAGGGAAGTATTTTTCTTTCATTTGGACTTAAAGATTCGATTAATTTTTCATATGCCATGGTATTTCTAAAGAATACACATTAAAAAAGGTTTTTATAGATTTTTTATCATGATAGTAGGCATTCCTAAAACAATTCCAAGTGCCTTTAAGTCATAGATATTTCTTGTTTTACTGATATGTATAAATTTCATTTTAAGTTTATTTTTGTTGCAAACCTTTATGTTTTGCCTTATTCTTGCTAAAATTTCTGATTTTTCCTTTCCTTCTGAGTTTACTATCTCATCTAAGTTTATTCCGATTACAATTCCCTTTTTTTTCGCCATTTTCGCCAATACTTGATTAAACCCAGAATTTCTTTGTTTATGGAAATCTTTCCTTCCTTTTTGATTTAAAAGTAAAACAGCTATTTCTTCTTTTTCAAGCACTTTTCTGTTTAATTCGTCAGTTCCAGAAAACATAATCTTACTCTTTGAATTTTCTCGTATTTTTTTCCTCGCTCTTTCAAAATCTGTTTCTTTAATTAGA
Organism: Candidatus Pacearchaeota archaeon; assembly: GCA_026395815.1. Classification (GTDB taxonomy): domain Archaea; phylum Nanobdellota; class Nanobdellia; order Pacearchaeales; family GW2011-AR1; genus RBG-13-33-26. The sequence goes on along the minus strand of JAPLXZ010000014.1, from coordinate 30,376 downwards.
ATCTGTTTTTCCATGAATCATCCTTGAATTATTGTTCCTTTAAACTTTTTGTTCTTCAAAAGTTTTTCAAATTCCCCTAGGTTTTTTCCTAAAATATATGTCGGAATTTTATTATTCATAATAATCTTTGCGGCAGTTTGATCTAATATAAAATGTTGGCCTGGTCTGAATTTTGTCCTGTTTGCTCTATTGTAGAATTCATGCCAAGATATTTTTGGAATAAACTTAGCGTTTTTATGTTCAGAAGGATTTTGATTGTACATACCATCTACATTTGTTAGGTTTATAAAAATTGTTTTGAATTTCTTTGCTATTTCCGCTGCTGTTGAATCTGAAGTTTGGTTTGGTTTGTATTCTAATGCTCCGCAAAAAACAACATCCCTCTTTTTTATGTATTTTTTAAGAAGTTTTAATGTGTGAGGAATTCCCTGTTCTGCGTCCAAATTAAAAAAATAATTCATAAAACGGGCATTAATCCTTGTAGCAGAAATTCCCACTAAACTTTGAAGTTTTTCATTTATTTTTGTTTCTTTTAATGCTGAGATATATTTTCTTGCGACACTTCCTCCCCCACAAACAATGATAAATTTGTATTTTCTTGTATTCCTTAAAACTATCTTTTTAAACTTGTTTAAATAATTTAGGTTTATATCTTCAGGAATTATCAAGCTTCCACCAAGGCTTAATATAATCACTTTCTTTTTTTTGAATAACATATTCTTATTAGATTAAGAAAGGTTTTAAGGATTTTGGTTTTAAACTAAACCGTGAATAGTTTGTTGTTCTTAACTTTAAAAATTTTCAATCTTGCTCCACAATCAAGCCAGCCATGAGCATAATTAATGGCTGCAAACGAATCAATCAAATCTTCTTTTTCTTCAAAATATTCTGAATCTGAAAGATAATTAGAAACCATTTCTAATATTTCCCTAGCCGCCTTTTCTTTGTTTTTAGCAATTGCTTTTTTTGCTTCTTCTAATGCGCTTTTTGTAATGTTTCTATATCTTTTTACTTTTTCTTTTGTTATTTCATTGTTCATGTTTGCTAAAAGAAGGGATTATTTATAAATATTTCAAGAACCTACAGGAAAAATTTAAATATAAGCTTGTTCTATTTTATTTGTGAAAAGAGGAAAGAAAAAATTATTTTTAGTTATCGGAATCTGCATGGTTTCTTTATTAATCGCAAGTGTGTTTATAACTGCAGCAGATTCTAAAATAATAGATTCAGAAATGGAAAGGACAGTTAAAGAGGTTGCAGATTCTCCTGAATTAGCTGAAGAAGTCTATAAGTATGTTGAAGAATTTGCAGGAAAGAAAGGAGTATTACCTCAAGATATTAATGAAATAACTCAGGTAGATTTTAATTCCCTTCCTAAAGAAGTTAATATAGACAATATTGACGATACTAATTTGGCAATTTATCAAATAGATTACAATCAGCCTTCAACAGGAGAAAAAGATAAGCTTTTTGTTATTACATATTCTACTGAACAACTTCGAAGTCAAGGAGACCTTATTGTTGCGCAAGACAAAAGAGAATTTTTGAATTTTGGTTTTAATGGAGAATCGAAAGATTCGGGATTTTTGAAGAGTGCAACAGGGGTTGAAGGAAGTTTAGAAAAAGGGTATGTAATGATGAGAGCAGGGAGCATTACAGGAATATCAACTTATTTGGAAGTTTTAGAGGGAATAGGACAATTAGAAATTATAATCTATAAAAATGGCGAAGCAATCCAATTTGGGAATACATTTGTAATAACCTCTCCAGGAGTTCAGAAAGATTATGATATTCAATCTAAGAACATAGTGCCATTCGAACCAGGGGATATTATCTCTCTTTATGTAAAAACAACAGAAGGAATTTCATGGAAAGATGTCATAAGTCTTCTGGAAATTACAACTTCCAATTAAATTGAGGAAGAATTTTATTTTTTCTAACTAAGAGATTACAAGACACAACAAGACTTTTTGATTATCAAAATCTTTTTAAAGATAGCCCGATTAAATAATTTATGAAAGAAAATAAAAGTAACGTGGTTATTTTGTTATTAATAGCTGTGATTGTTCTTCTTTTAGGCGTTGTTGTTTATATCTTTTTAGTTAAGCCAGCAATAACTGGTTTTATAACACAACAACAAAGTCAAGGAGCAATAGCTGGACAACAAACTGCATTGGTATCAATTATACAAACAGTAGCACCACCAAATTGTAAACCCCTTTCTATACCCTTAGGTAATGATGTAACGGTTACTTTGGTCGCTCTTGAATGTTACCAAGTTTCACAGCCAACAGGATAAGCATCCAGTTAGTTTTTTAAACATAGAACTGTATTTTATTTAATGAAAAAGGGGTTATCTTCTGTCGTTACCACTTTAATTATAATTTTATTAGTTTTAGTCGCAATAGGAATTGTCTGGATTGTTATTAAAAATGTTATTATTGAAGGTTCACAACAAGCAACATTAGGCAGATTTCTAGTTGATTTAGAAATAAAAGAAGCTTATGAGCAAAATGGCAACATTATAGTCAAGGTTAAAAGAAATCCAGGAGAAGGAGATCTTGTCAAAATTAAATTTATTTTATCTGATGGAAAAAATTCAGAGATTATAACAAAAGATTCTAATATGGGGGAATTGGCTGAAACAAGTTTCAGCCTTAATACTGTTAATTTGGATGAATCAAAGATAATTACTGTTTCAGTTGTTCCTGTTATATCTTCAGGAAACAAAGAAATTATTGGAGAAATTAAAGATACTTATAACCTCAGAGGAGCTGGGGGAGGAGGAGATGGTGGGGATGGAGGAGATGGTGGAGGAACAGGGGATTGTGGCAATGGAGTTATAGATGGAGGTGAAACTTGTGATGGCGTTGAATTTGGTGGCTTGACTTGTGTTAGTTTTGGATTTACAGGAGGAAATATAGGTTGTAATCTTTGTCAGATTAATATCTCCAGATGCATTGGAGGAATAGGAGGTTGTGGCAATGGCATTATAGATACAGGAGAGCAATGTGATGGAATTAACCTTGGGACATTAGACTGTACTAATTTTGCATATTCTACAGGAACTTTATCATGCATAAATTGTTTGATTGATACTTCTGAATGTAGCGGAGGAGGGGGAGGAGGACAATGTGGAAATGGTATTATAAATCCAGGAGAAGGGTGTGATGAGGATAATTATGGTGGCTTAACTTGTGATGATTTTGGGTTTGGAGGAGGATTTTTGAGTTGCAGTTCTTGTCAAATTAGTACTTTTGGATGTTTATATGTATGTGTGCCTGAATACGGAACAAGAGAATGTGGCCCAGATCCTTTATGCGGGCAATCATGCGGTCCTTGTGATAGTCCAAACACATGTAATAATGGAGTTTGTGTCCCACCAGCTTGTGAACAAGAAACAGAAGAAGAAACTTGTGGAACATGGATTTGTGGAAAAAAATTCAATAATTGCGGAGTAGAAGTCACTTGTCCTCCTGGTTGTACTCTTACACAATTTTGCCAAGAGGGGATTTGTTATGATATAATACCTGTAAATGTTGGAACTGTACAGGAAACCTGGCCAGGAAATTCAGGAATGTATTTTGGTAGTTCTGATTTGCCAACAAATGTTAGTTATAAAAACTATTACATTGAATTTCCAGGCAGCGCAGAACCTGATTGTTTGTTAATATCAAAATATGTTTTTCCTGTAATAGGATATCCAAAAAGCCACATTGCATTTAACTTTGAAACTTCAATAAAAACAGGAGACAGTTATAAAATCTGGGAGACTTTGGAGAAATGTTTATCTACTTAGTCCTATAGTCGATACTTAATAAAAGGGTCAAATTATTCTCTTTTAAGGCAGAAAGTTTAAATATATTCTTTTGTTTTATTCCTCGTTAATTACTCCACAAAAAATGGTGTATAAAAAATATATTAAGAAAGATGGGAAACTTTATGGGCCTTATCTTTATGAAAGCCATAGAATAAACGGAAAAGTAACTTCAGAATATCATGGGGTTGACAATTCTGCTTCTAAAAAATTCCTTTGGATGGGGATTGGATTACTTGTTTTCGTTATCTTGATTTTTTCTTTTTTTTATTTGAAAGGGAAAATTACAGGACAAGCTTCCTTAAATTTAAATGCTAACCAAGTTGAAGGAAAAAATCTTGAAGGTTTCTTAGAAATCAAATTAAAAGATGGGGAATTTGTTCCAGCTTCATCAAAGATTATTTTTGAAACTTCTAATCAAAAATATGAGTACGACCTGAAGGATTTAGTTTCAGAAAGCCCTTCTCTTGGAGATTATTATGTTGAAGGAGAATCTATTTTTGGTAGTGGGGAGGGCTATGGCATAAAAGGCACAAAAGTAACTTATCCAACAGTTTATTTTACTTTAATTTCTAAGCAAACGCAGAGTAACGAGACTTCTTCGAATGAATCAACAGAATCAACAACGATTATTGAACCAGAAACCCCAATTCAAGAAAACTCAACAGAGCCAACAGAAACTACTCAATCTAAACCAACAACAGAGGAGTCTGTAACACCAGAAGGAACTCTAGTTGAAACTCCTGCAGAACTTCCTAAAGAGCCAATAAGTAATCAAGAAGCTCCAATCACAGGTGGAATCATTTCTAAAATATTTGGAGGAATATCAAATCTATTTTTGGGTTTTAGAGGAACAGGCATGGTAGTTTCAAATTTAAATTCAGAAGAAATCAAAGGACAGGTTTCAGCAAATAACCCCTTTGTTTATAATTTAAAAGATGGAGAAAGCATAGAAATTTTGTCTGGAAGCGTTAAAACAGATTCTAAAAACATGGAAGAAAATGTTCTTAAATTGTCTATGGAGGGGGATAAAGTAATAATAACTACAGAATATTCTGAATCTGCAGAGGGTTTTGGAAAAACTTATCTTGGAAATGAAGGAAAAACCTTGCAGATAGACCTTTCTGGATTAAACCTCAATTTTGAAAAGGAAAATCCAAAAATAAATGTAGTTTATGAAGACAAAAATATAATCTCTTTGGAAAAATCTGCTGAAGAGCCTGCAAAGAATAGTACAACAACAAAAGAAAAACAAACTGAACCTATACTTCCAACAATTCCTGCAAACCTTACAGAAAAAGAGATTAGTTTAAACGAAGAATCTTTAAATGATGATGAGAAAAAAATTTTAATTGAACAATTTGGAAATGTTTCTATTGAAACTACAAAATCAGAATTATTTAATGGTAGATATATCGTGGGATATAGAATAGGAGATTATGAAATTGAATATTCTTATGATTCCAAATTGAATGATGAAATATTGAATCAGCAGATAGAAATTGATAGGGTTAAATGGCTTAGAGATATTATAAAAAGATTTTCTTATAAGGAAAGTGTTCATGAAGAAGCTAGTCAATTTATTAGAAATTATACTCTAATCGGAGATGGCGGAGCTAAGTAAGAAGGATAATTCTTAAATTCTTGAGCTACAATTTTCTTTATGATAAACTTTGAACCGATTACTTCAGATACAACTGCAGATAAGATTAATCCTCCAGCAACAACTTTGTAAACTCCTTCTTGTACAGGTATCTTTGAAAATTCAGAAAATTTGTTTATTATTTCAGTTAACTCTTCTTTACTTAGGAGTATATCTGTTGGTTTTGTTCCCATTGTTCCTCCGACTAACACGTATTCTTCTGGGCCATTGCATTCAATAACCTTTACAGCAGGATCTTTTACCAAAGGATTCAATTTTCCTAAATCTATTTCTGCTTCACTTGTTGCAATTGGTCTCAAATATTGTAAATGGGGGGGTAGTTGAGTTTCTGGAATGAGTAATCTCATTCTAACAGGAGGGGGTCTTGTTGCTTTAGCAGTTCTTGATTTGAAATCGAATCTTTTTCGAAATCCAAAATCTTCTTCCTCTTCTTTTAAATCAAGCATTTCTTTTCTTGGAAGATTCATCTCATGAATAACAGATTTAATGAATTTTTCTTTTTTATCCCTATTTCTTTTATCTATCAATTTTTCTAATTGAATAACTTCACCCTTTGCAGAGTGTTTTATTAATTCTTTAGTAAATTCTAAAAGAAAGAATTTTTTAAATCCCGTCGAAAGTGTCTCTTGCATCCTCGCCCTTTATTTTTCTGAATTTTTGGTTTGATGATGGTTCTTGATTTTCATCAGATAATGGTCTTTCATATCTGTCAACTTCAATAACCTTGCTGGAAGATTTATTCGGATATTGCTGTGGAGTTTTTTGAACAAAACCAAGTCTACGAGATTGCATCTCAGGCGTTGTTTTTTCATGAATAAATGACAGGCCCCTTGCTATTATCTTATTTTGCTCAAGAAGGCCATCTAATTTTTCCATAATTTTTTTATCTGGTTCATTATCTCCTGTATCCACTTCTCTTTCAGCAAGTGCTTTGGCAGATATTTCGAATAATTCAAGCAATTGAGATATCTGATTAGAAAGATTATCAAACTTTATGGCTAGATTAGTCATTACTTGCTGTAAAGAAGTAAAATTTTCTACAAGTACCTTTTCAATTTTGATTGTTTCTGGAGAAACCCCTGATTCTTCATTTGTTTTTTTAATCTCTCTTTTAGCCATAAGATATACAAGATTTTTTTGTTTATAAAATTTCTTGTTTTGGTATGCAGAAATCTTATCTCCTATTTATATTAAAAATTCTCTAATAATACAACTTATTTTTAATCAAAAAATATCTAATATTACATCCCCTTTATCTTCTGAAAGAGAATCATTCTCAGACTTTTCATTGACTGGCTCTTCAACTGACTCTTTTTTATCTTCAATTCCATTGATTGCAGGAGGTTCTTCAACAGCCTCATTTTTATTTTCTTCTGTGATATTCTGCGGTTTTAAAAAATTTTCTTCTGTTTTTTTTGGTTGATATTCTCTAACTCCTTCTCCAATTGTTTTTTCTATCTCTGCAACATAATCAGATATCTCTTTTGCCATATCTGCATTAACACTTATGCTGTCAATTCCATTTTCAACTAAAAATTTCACCATTTCTTTATTGCTTCCTGACTGTCCACAAATACTCGTTTCAACATTATTTCTTTTGCAAATTCTGATTACAAATCCCAGTTGATATAACACTGCCGGATGCATTTCGTTGTAAAGGGACTGAACTTCTTCGTTTCCTCTGTCTACAGCGAGAATAAATTGAGTTAAGTCGTTTGTTCCAAAAGAAATAAAATCAATCTTTTCATCACAAAAATCTTTTATCAATTGCACGGCAGCAGGAGTTTCAATCATTATCCCTAATTTAGCGTCAGAAAAGCCTATTTCTTTTAGAATCTTTTTAACTTCTCTTACTTCATCAACAGAAATTACTTGTGGCAATAATAATCCTATTTTTTTCCCGCCTTCTGCAACTCTTTTTAATGCGTTTAACTCTGCTTTTAATATGCTTGGATTTTTAAGCCCAAACCTAATTCCATGCATTCCTAACATTGGATTAGCTTCCTTTCTTTCTGGAGCCCCTTCAAGATTCTGAAATTCATCACTTCTTATATCTGAAGTTCTTATCCATAATTCATCAAAAAATTTCGCTATTCCTTCAATACCTTTAAAAATCAAATTTTCATAGTCTTCTATCTTATTCTTTTCTAAAAAGTAATAAGGATGTTTTCCTGATTCTGCTATTATTCCTTCAATTCTTGTTAAGCCAACTTGTTTAATCCCTGTTTTTGCTGCTCTTTCAGCAAAAGTCGGCATATCAACAATAACTTTTATTTTTGTCCTTGTCTTTGCACCAACAGTTAAAATTTCTTTCTGTTTTGTTTCAGCAACTTTTCCTTTGTAAACTTTTCCAGATGAACCATCGACGGTGATTATTTCCCCCTCCTTTAATTTTGTTGTCGCTTCCTTTGTTCCTACAACAGCAGGGATACCCATTTCTCTTGATACAATAGCAGCATGTGCAGTTAATCCTCCATCATCAGTAACTATTGCAGCAGACTTTTGCATGCTAACAACCATGTCCGGATTAGTCATCTTTGTGACTAAAATATCCCCCTGTTTTATCTTTTCCAAATCCGAAAGGTTATTTACTATCTTTATTTTTCCTGAAGCAATTCCAGGAGATGCGGCCAATCCAGTGAGTATCACTTCTCCTTCTATCTCTTTCCCCCTTTCAACTCTTTTTTCAAGTGTTGTAATCGGTCTTGTTTGGACTATATAAATCTCATCATTTTCAATTGCAAATTCTATATCTTGGGGTTTTTTATAATGAGATTCTAATTTCAAAGCAATTTCTGTTAATTTTTTTATTTCATAATCCTTCAAAACTTGCTGTTTTGATTTTTCTTCTTTTAATTTCACTATTTCCACTCCTCCTGCAGAGTTTTTTGTAACCGCAATTTTTTTGTCAGCAATTTTTTTGTTTAATATATTCAAATCTCTTGAAATTACATATCCATCTGGATTAATTTTTCCAGAGACAATCCCTTCTCCAAGCCCAAAAACAGCTTCCATTACAACATTGTCATTTTTGATTGTAGGATCTTTTGAAAAGATAACTCCTGATTTGTCAGAATCTACCATCTTTTGTACTACTGCTGCAAGACTAGCATCTTCATGTTTGAATCCTTTTTTGTTTCTGTAATATATCGCTCTTGGTGTAAACATAGAAGCAAAGCATTTTTTAATGTTGATTAATAATTCTTTTCCCCCTTTAACATTCAAGAATGATTCTTGCTGTCCAGCAAAACTTGCTTCTGCTAAATCTTCTGTTGTCGCAGAACTTCTTATAGCCACAAAAATTGGTTCAGAAGAACTTTTTAAAACTTCCAAAACATTCCCTTTTGAATTACTCACATTTTTTGTATCTAAATATTCATAAGCTTCTAAGATATCCTCTTCCATCGGTTTTGGAAATTCTGCTTTTATGATTAAATCTTTTATCTTTTTTGATGAATCATCCAATTGTTTTGTATTTTCGTAATCTATTTCTGCAAGAATCTTTTTTATTTCTTCTTTAATACCGGCTTTTTCTATAAAATAATCGTAGGCTTGTGCTGTAACAACAAAACCAGGGGGGACAGATATTTTCATGTTGTAAATTTCTGCAAGATTTGCACCCTTTCCTCCGGCGACACTTCCCGAACTCTTGTTCAATTCAGAAAACCATTTCACAAATTCTATTTTTGTTTCCTCTTTTTTCACTGACATAGAAATTAAAATGGAATATAGTTAATAAATATTATGCTGAAAACCTGTCTGGTTTAGTCACTAATCGCACTTGCAGGACAGGATTCTATCGCTTCTTTTACGCATGGCAATTTTTTCTGGGATTTGACTTTTGCTTTTCCATCTTTTCCCATCTCAAAAACCTCTCCACAAAGCGAGGAACAAAGCCCGCACCCTATACATTTCTCTTTGTTTATGTTTACCATAATATCTTTTTATCAGATAACTTTATAAATCTAATTTTTTTTAGTTTACTTATGGAATTCGTGCTATGGTTAGTCTTAGGAATTGTAGCTTTGATAATAATAGTCTTTCTTTCTTATTTTAATAGATTTGCAATCCTAGGAAACAGAATTGACAATTCATTAAGCCAGATTAATGTTCAACTGAAAAGAAGAGCAGACTTAATTCCTAATTTAATAGAAACTGTTAAAGGCTATGTCAAACATGAAAAATCTGCAATAAAAGCAGTAACTGATGCGAGAAAAGCACTTGTTTCTGCAAAGGGCATTGAAGAAAAAGTCAAGGCAGATAAAAAACTTGAATCTGCATTGAAAACTATTTTTGCTATTGCAGAGAACTACCCTAATCTAAAAGCAAATGAAAATTTTCTTGAATTGCAAAGAGAATTAGCAACAACAGAAGACAAGGTTGCATATTCAAGGCAGTATTACAATGATAGTATTCTTTCTTACAATGATTTATGTAAGACATTTCCAGGAACATTTTTTGCAGGAATTTATGGCAAAAAACCAAAAGAGTATTTGCAGATAGCTGAATCTGAAAAGAAGAATGTTAAAGTAGAATTCTAAAATGTTGAATGAAACATACCTTTGGATTTGGAAATTTTATAAAGGTAGAGTTTTAGAGTTTTAACAAAACAGCTTTTTAATAGCAAGATAAAAATATTAAAACCCCCACTTCATTAATTTTCTATGGAAAAATACAGAAGAACAGATTTTCGTGACCAAATATCAAGGAATAAATGGAAATCTGTTATCTTGATGTTTGTGATTTTTGTTGTTATAATCTTTTTAGGATATGTTATATCTTATGCATTTGACCCAATATATTTTTTTGTAATAATGTTCTTTTCAGTCATTATTTCTTTTAGTTATATTTTATTTAGTTATTACAACTCTGATAAGATTGCTCTTGCAAGTGTTGGAGCAAAAAAAATTACAAGAGAAAACCACAAACAATATTATGATGTTGTAGAAGGATTGTGTATTGCAAGCGGTTTGCCAATGCCCAGTCTTTATGTCATGCCTTCTAGTCAAATAAATGCATTTGCATCTGGAAGAAATCCAGAGCATTCAGTAGTGTGTGTTACAGAAGGAACTTTAGAAAAACTTGATAAAAAAGAACTCGAAGGTGTAATTGCCCATGAACTTGGGCATATAGGCAGCTATGATATAAGATATATGACTTTAGTTGCAGTCATGGTAGGTATGATTGCTATAATGTCTGAGCTTTTTTTAAGAAGTTTTAGATTTAGGAGTAGAAGTGATGACAAAAAGGGAAGTATCTTTATTCTAATTGGAATAATTTTAGCAATACTTGCTCCGATTGTTGTTTATTTTGTGCAGATGGCTATCTCTAGAAAGAGAGAATATGTTGCTGATGCATCTGCTGTTAAATTTACGAGATATCCTCCAGGATTAATTGGAGCATTAAAGAAGATTAAACAAGAAGACCAACCAGATAAAAGGATAAATAAAGCAATTGCTCCGTTATTTTTTACTAATCCTTTTGGAGAATTAGCAAGCACTCATCCTCCAATTGAAAAAAGAATCGCAATATTGGAAAAGATGTAAGCTTGCAAATGTTACTTTTATAAATCTTCTTTCCTTTCTTATTCAATGAGTGTAGTAAGAGGGATATTATTAGTCATTGTAACTGTTCTTTTGTTTTTATCATTTGTTGCAGGAATACTTTTCTTAACTTTAAGTCTTTCTTTAAACTATGATAATCTCCAAAAAGAAGCAACTTCTACAATTAAAAGCGCTATTCAAGAACAGTATAATCTAGCTCAGGAAATAGAAAACCAATATCCTTTAATTGAGTTGTACTGTAAAGAAAATGCAGATTATGTTTTTAGTTATGAAGAATTTACTATTGATGTCCCTTGCAATGTTGCTTTACAAGGAACAGATGCAATCCTTGATGAAGGAATCAGAGATGTAGTTCATAGCATTTATTATAAAGAATATGATTGCAGTTTTTTGGATTGTTTTAAAAACTCTGAAATTCCATTGTTTTTAGTTTCTCAAAAATCCTATAATTTCATTACATCTGAGCTTTATCTTTTATTAGCAATTTCCCTTATTTTGCTTGTGGCAATGTTTTTTCTATATGAGAAAAAAACGAATATGCTTATTGTTACAGGCATTCTTTTAATGATTTCTTCTCTTCTTTTTATTAAGCTTGACGCTTTATTGTTGGTTATATCAAACAAAACTATTTCTAAAATATTGGGAATTTTCTTTTCTAAAGCCTATTTTTTAGCTTTGAGAGTTCTGATTGCAGGAATTATAGTTATTATCATTGGAATAATCTTAAAAATATTCAAGGCTGGTTTTTTCATCCATAATACCATTTCTAAATTAAAGAAGAAAAAGGAAATAAAACCAGAGATTAAACCACAACCTAAATCAGAGATTAAACCCCAATCTAAACAGCCTAAATCTACTAAGAAAATAAAATCCAAATCCAAATAATTAGAAATGCTTCTTAATTGGAATAGATGAGATAATAGTCAGTATAATCCAAAGACAAAATAATGAGATTAGTACATGTAGAGTTGGATGGATGTTTAAATTAGAAATAAAGAGATAGTGAATTAAAAGAACTAATATTATTGAGATAATAAATCTTAATACATAATTTGGTTCTTTTTTCATGTCAGATGTAATACTTATAAAACATATAAACTTATCTAAAAATATGTGCAAACAATGTGAAAAAAATCCGGTTTATGAATTTACAAACAAAAGAAAACTATGTAAAGGATGCTTTATAGAATATTTTCATAAAAAAATTTTCTATACAATAAGAAGATTTGATATGATTAAGAAAGGAGAGATTGTAGGATATAGGAATAATGAACATTTAAGTGATGTGGTATTAAAGGAAATTCTGCTTTTACTTTCAGGAAAGATAGATTTTAAATTAATTGAACTGCCCAGCAAGAAGATTAATAAGACTGCAAACAATTCTTGCTTGGATTTAAATTCAATCTTGATAGTAGGCTCTTTGATAAACAAAAAAACTTCTTATTTAAAGAAATTTTTGCCTGTTCAAGGAAAAACAATAAAGCCACTTTATTTGTTTTTGAAAGAAGAAATACTTTTATATGCTCAGATTAAAAATCTAAAATTTAAAAAGGAAGAAGAAAAGAAAAATAAAATTGGATTTTTTATAGATGAACTAGAAAAAAAACATCCAGAAATAAAAAGAGCAACTGTTAATTCTATTTTAGAATTATACAAGGAATAAATTTTATTTCTTTTCAAGTCTATCTACAAAATTTCTTATAAACTTCTTGTTTTCTTCGTTTTCTCTTTTTATCTCTTTCATTAGATAAACAGGAATGTTTTCTCTTACACGCTTTTCTGTTTTAACATACAATCTAACTAAATCATTCATTTTTTCAGTAAGCAAAACTTCTCCCCTAGAAAGAGATGCAATTCTTTTTGCAGCAGTTATCATTGTTCCCATGCTCATAAACTTTAATGTTGAACCTTCTATTTTTCCGACAATTGTACCATAATTCAATGAAATCCCAAATTCTATTTTTTGGTTGAACATTCTGTTATGTTCAATTAATATCTTCTTTATTTTTTCTGCTATTTCCAAGGCATCTTTTTCATTCTTGTAAGTCTTAGTTCTTACAGGAGCTAACATGAAGAATAAATAGTCTTGGTTTTCATAAGTGACTGCTTTGTTTTCTTCAGCCATTTCGGTTATTCTTTTTATAGTTTCAGCAGCACTCCCCTTTCCCGATCTAACCTGTAAGAGTCCGTTTATTCTAAGACAAACAAGAGATACATCTTGCTTTTCTCCTCTTATTGATAAAGAAAGTTCTGCTTTATTTGCTTGTTTGATTATAGGACTATCTTTAAACATCTCTTTTCCTCCGGAACCATAATCTTTTTTTTTAAAAAATGATAAGGGATTTCCAAATCCAAAAAAAGGTTTTTTATGCACTTTTTTAAAAACTGTAAAAGCAATAAATCCAAGAATCAATAATACAAAAACCCAAAGAACAGGATGTCCAACTAAACTCAAAATTCCTCCAGGTGCTTCTCTTATGCCTATTGCTCTTCCTGTTAGAGTTGTTATTTCGCTAAATTCATTTCCTGAATCTCCTACAACTTCTACCTTATATTCTCCATTTGGAGCAGATAAGATATATTTTTTATCTTCGTCAACATTTAGAGATAAGTTAATATTTAATGAAGTGTTGCCAATCTTAATTAAAAGTGTTTTATTGTAAGGAACATTGCCCACATTTGTTATTTGGATTGTTTTGTTAACTATTTGGACATCTATTTTTTCTTTTTCCTTTATTCTAAACTTTGATTCTGCTGTCATTTGATTAGAAATAGCAAAAACTTTCAATTCTTCTGGAGGTTCGTTGCTTTTGATAGGATATTCAAAGGTTTCATCTGTTTGAACATCTTTTTGTTCATATATCTTATCATTCATGTTCTTTATTGTTATGAAAGTAACAGCATTCATTGCTTCTCCTGTTTGGTCATGCAGAATTGCCCTGACTTTTAAGTTATCTCCAGGCATAATTTCTGAATTTTCTAATATTAACTCAAGATTTGTTGGAACTTGCATGACTGACATGTTAAATTCCGAAAATCCTTTGTTTGTTATAAATCCATTTGTATCTTTTTCATACACCTGAGTCTTAACGAGATATGATCCTGCCTTTATATCACTTGGAAGGGAAATATTCATAGAAAAAAAACCGTTGTTTACAGTTCCAAGTTGAATTATATCTTTTTCTGCATTCTCTGTGACTATATGCGCTTCTATAAATCCATCAGCACCTTCTCCTGTCTCTTTTATCGCTTTTCCCCCAATATTCAGGCCTTCATTTGGTTTATACTCTGTTTTATCTGGACTTGCTTCCACCCCCAAAAAATTTGAAATTCTAAAATTATCTGTCAGAACAAATTCTGTTCCAAGGGTAGCTTTGATCTTACAGAATCCCGTGTTATCTCCAATCATTTCCCTTATCAAAACAAGAGAAGGGTCTAAAGCTTTTTCTTCCCCTGCAACTAATTTTATCCCATTTTTATAGAAATTTATCTCACTGCCATTACAGATTAGACTTACTGTAAACATCCCAGAAGTGTCTACGAGAGTTTTTATTGTAATAGGAACAGGGATTTTATCACCTAAATTATAAATTGGCTTTACTGCTTGGTTGAGTATTATGTCAGCTGACACAAAAGAAATAAGGAGTATAATCAAAATTAGACTAATTATTGTTTTTTTTGTCTGGATTATCATCGGAGTTTTCTCTTTTTATTAAAAAGAAGTTATTATTTATAAATATTTAGCATCTTAAATATATTTAAAAATAAATCATTCTTTATGAAGGTATGAAAAAAGGTGCAATTATAACTCCTTGGGAAATTGAAGGCAAGGTAGATTATGCGAGATTGATTAAAGAATTTGGAATACAACAAATGTTAAACCTTCCTGCTGTTTTTAATAAAGAACTTTTGTTTAGAAGAAAAATTATCTTTGGCCAAAGAGATTTTGGAAGAATCTTGGATGCCATAAAAAATAGAAAAAAGTTTGCTATGATGACTGGTTTAATGCCTTCAGGCAAGTTTCATCTTGGGCATATGCTTCTCGTTCAACAGATGATTTTTTATCAAAAACTTGGAGCTAAACTTTACATAGCTGTTGCAGATTTGGAAGCTTATAATACAAGACAAAAGAACTTAAAGGAATTAAGGAATATAGCTATGGAAGAATATCTTTCAAATTACATTGCCCTTGGATTAAAGTCTAAAAATTGCGAGTTTTATTTTCAAAGCGAGAGGTCGAACAATGCAAAAAAATCTAATGCATATTACCGTTTGGCTTCAAATTTTTCCCGTTATGCAACTTTTAATGAGTTCAAGGCAATTTATGGAGAAATCTCCCCAGGCAAAATGAATGCTTCTTTGCTTCAAGCAGCAGATATACTTCACTGTCAACTTCCTGAATTTGAAGGCAAGCCTCTTCCTGTCTTAATTCCTGTTGGTATAGACCAAGACCCTCATTTAAGATTAGCAAGAGATATAAGCCAAAGATATAAAGACTACAGGTTTATTCCACCTAGTTCAACTTACAATCTTTTCTTTCCTGGACTTAAAGGAAATGGAAAGATGTCAAGCAGCGATGAAACTTCCTTTATTGGTATGACAGATACAGAAAAGGAAATTGAAAATAAAATAAAGAAATATGCTTTTTCAGGAGGAAAAGATACAATTGAAGAGCACAGAAAACAAGGAGGAAATCCAAATATTGATGTTTCATTTCAATATCTTAAATTTTTCTTTGAACCAGACGATAAAAAACTACAAAAAATTTATGAAGATTACAAATCAGGCAAACTTTTAACATCTGAATTGAAAGCGATTCTGATAGAAAAAATAAATTCTTTTCTAAAAAAACATCAGATGAAGAAAAAATATGTTAATAAACAGGTGAAGAAATTTTTATCTAAATTGGATTAAGATTATTGTATAATCTTAGGATTATTGTATAAGTTATCCAATTTAATTATGTAGTTTCTTGTTCTTTTTTTCATCTTACTAATGTCCCAATTCATTTTTTTCAATTTTGCTTTACCCCCATTGTATGAAGCAGTAATTATCTTCAGTTTTTCCCAATCGTTTAATTCTTCCCATTTAGGATGATTTTTTCTGCAATAATTGTCTATTAATAGCATATATTTTATACCTGCTCCTATATTTTTTTCAGGTATAAATGCATTTTTTTTGAAATCTTGTTTTTCTACTTCATACCATGTGCTTTTCATTATCTGCATGTATCCCCTTTCTCCTTCTGTGCCAACTGCTTTTGAGTAATCTGATGATTCTATCCTTATGACATTCCTAATAAATTTTTTTGTTATATAATCTGGAATTTGAATTTCTTGATTTTTATACACATTATATATAAATCCGTAAATTTTGTCGATATCAGACAACAAAGCATCTTTCCTTTCTTCTCTTGTTTTTTTTAAAATTTTCTCAAATTCTTCTTTTTCCTTTACATATTTTTCCCCAAAAAAATCTATTGCTATTCTTTCTAAATTTGGTTTAGGAAAAAATCTTGCTTGAAAAGCACTTTGTGAAGGAGCCCCAGCTTCTTGAGTAACTAATAAACGAGTAAGAACTGCAACTGTTAAAATTAATTTTTTTCTCATAATCTGCCACATAGAAAATGTTTTTTAAACTTTTCTATACCTTCTAACTAAATAGAAGTGTAAATTGGTAAATCTTATAAACTTGTTCTCTCTATTTTATTTATGAAAATTTTATTGTTGCATGTAGATCATATAAAATTCAAACCACTAAAAAAAGCGCTAAAAAAAGTTGAACCTCTTTCTGATGAAGAAAAAAAAGAGAAGTATGTTAAAGAAGCATTAGTTGTGCTGACTGCTGTTGAGAAATCAGATAAAGACATAAAGAAAGTTGTTGAGAAACTCGTTGAAAATGTAAAAGATGTTGCTTCACAAGTAAAAGCAAAAACAATTGTCCTCTATCCATATGCTCATCTTTCAAGCGAACTATCTGACCCAGAATTAGCAATGAATGTCTTAATTGAAGCTGAAAAAGAACTCAAAAAATCATTTGTTGTTGTAAGAGCCCCCTTTGGATATTATAAGGAATTTGAATTAAAGGTTAAGGGACACCCTCTTTCTGAATTAAGTAGGGAAATCAAAGTTGAAGGAACAGGAAAAGAAAAATCAGAAGAGAAATATGATGCTACCCATTTATTAAATGAAATTTCAAAGGCAAAACTTGATACATCAAAACTCAAATTAAATGATCATAGAATTTTAGGACAACAAATGGATTTGTTTAGTTTTACTGATGTTGCTCCTGGAATGGTATTCTGGCATAATAATGGACTGATAATTAAGAATGAACTGATTAATTTTTGGAGGGAAATGCATAGAGAGCATGGATATCAGGAAATTTCAACCCCCCAGATTATGGACAAAAAACTTTGGCAAGTTTCAGGACACTGGGAGAAATATAAGGATAATAACTTTTTGACAGAATATGAAAAAAGGGCTTTTCTTGTGAAACCAATGAATTGCCCAGGAGGAATGCTTGTTTACAAAACAAGACCAAGAAGCTATAGAGAGTTACCTATGCGAGTTGGTGAACTTGGAGTTGTTCATAGAGTTGAACTTTCAGGAGTTTTGGCTGGATTATTTAGAGTAATACAGTTTACACAGGATGATGCACATATCTTTTGCAGTGAAGAACAACTAGAGGATGAAATCTTTGAAATTATGGAACTGATTGATTTATTTTACAAGAAATTCAATTTAGAATTTGACCACATTGAACTTTCTACTCGGCCAGAAAAGAGAATAGGGAGCGATGAAATATGGGAAAAATCAGAAATTCTTTTAGAAAAGGCTTTGAAAAAAAGAAGAATTAAGTATAAAATCAATAAAGGAGAAGGAGCTTTTTACGGGCCAAAAATTGATTTTCATGTTAAAGATTCTTTAGAAAGAACATGGCAGTTGTCTACAATTCAACTTGATTTTTCTATGCCAGAGAGATTTGGATTGGAGTATATGGACAAAGATAATAAAAGAAAAAGACCTGTAATGCTGCATAGAGTTATTTACGGAAGCTTGGAAAGATTTATTGGGATTTTGTTGGAGCATACTAATGGAAGATTGCCAACTTGGCTTGCTCCAATTCAAGTGAGAGTTTTGAGTTTTACAGATAGAAATGTTGATTATGCAAAAAAAATCGTTAAGAAATTTAAAGATGAAATGCCTAATTTAAGGATTGATTCTGATTTCAGACAAACAACTGTTCCTGCAAAAGTAAAAGATGCAGAGATAATGAGAGTTCCTTACATAATTGTTGTAGGAGACAAGGAAGAAAAAAGCAAAAAATTGGCTGTTAGAGTCAGAGGAAGCCAAAAAATAGAAATAGTTGATGTTGAAAAGTTTATAGAAAGAATAAAAGAAGAGATTAAAGAAAGAAAATAAAATGTTATCTTTAGAGACTAGAATTAATGGAACTCTTATAGGTTATACTTATATTAAAAATGAATTGAATCAGGATAATGATGGGAATTATCTATATGAAGTAGAACATTGCAGATTTGATAGAAAACCGAATGTAATCGGTTTTAATCTATTACATAAAAGAGAAGATGGAGCAGAGAGACTTTTATTTTTGGTATATAGAGAAATAGACAAAAGATTAAAAAAGTGTGATGTCAGTAAAAAATGATGAATTCACAATTTTTATTTGAGAAACTGCATTCTTCTGAAGAATTTAAAAAATTCATGAAAGAAAAACCAGATGCTTTTCTTTGTTCTGGTTTTTTTGTTATTGATTTGGAAAATAATAGTTCAGACGATAAATACAATCTTGATTTTTATATTCCTTCTGAAAAAAAAGTCTTCAGTTTTCAATTAGATAATGAAATCAAACTTTCTCCTGTTGAAAGACCAGATGAAAAAGCTCCTGAAAAAGTTCCAATGAATGATAATTTTGATTTTGATAAAATAAAAGAATTAATTACAAGAGAAATGGAATTTAAAAGAATAAATAATAAAATTCAGAAGATGCTTTTTTCTTTACAAGGCAAAGATGGAAAAGATTTTCTTCTTGGAACCATTTTTATTTCTGGATTTGGTATGGTAAAGGTGACTATTGACCTAAAGGAAAAAAGAATAACTGATTTTGAAAAGAAATCTTTCTTTGATATGCTCAATATAGTTAGGAAATAGGCTTTTGAGCAATAAAAATAATATTTCTTTGTGGTTTGAATTTCTTCTTTATCTTAAATCCCTCTTTTTTGAATAAATTATGAATTTCCTCTTCGTCAAATAGATAATAATATCTTTCTCCTTTATCTCTCCATTTAACATATCTTTCTTTTGGAGAATTTTTAAATTTCTTTGAATTTTTATTCCATACTGCGATTTCTATTTCTGCTTTAGGTTTTAATACACGAAAAAGTTCTTTCACTATTTTTTTTTTTGTTATTTTCTCCTTTAATGCAATGCAAGATAGCAATTGCAATTGCAGAATCAAAAAAATTGTTCTTAAATGGAATTTTTGTCAAATCTGAAACAAAAAATTCTGCTTCTATCTTTTTTTCTTTTGCTCTTTTTTTTGCAAATTCAATCATTGTTTTTGAGAAATCAACAAGCCACATCTTTCCATTTTTTATTTTTACCAAATGCCTGCCTGCTCCGCTTCCTAAATCCAGAACATTTCCTTTCTTCTTCTTTAAAAATTCTAAAGTATGTTCTGCAGGTTCTGTTTTAAAAGTGTACCATTCTTCTGCTATATTATTCCAAATCTTTTTTTGATTATCCATATATAGATTTAAGAAACAGGAATTAAAAAACTATTCTAATTTCAAAAGGGATTATTCACCTTCGAATTTTATTAAAGAGAATAAAGGATATTTTGATAATTTTTCTCTGCCTTTTGAATCAGGTAGTTCTATTATAAAACAGCATTCTACAATCTCTCCTTGTAACTTTTCAATTAATTTGCATGAAGCAAGAGCTGTTCCACCTGTGGCTATTAAATCATCTATTAAAAGAACCTTTTGGCCTTTTGTTATTGCATCTTTGTGAATTTCTAATCTATCTGTTCCATATTCAAGTTCATAACTCTCTGAAATAGTTTCCGCAGGAAGTTTTCCTGGTTTGCGAATAAGAACAAGCCCAGAATTTAGTTTTTCAGCAAGTATTCCCGCAATAACAAACCCCCTTGATTCAATTCCTGCTATAACATCTATATTATAATCTTTGTATCTTCCATAAAGAATATCTATTAATTTTTTGAAACTTTCTTTGTCCTTTAATAATGTAGTAATGTCTCTAAACATTATCCCCTTCTTTGGAAAATCAGGAATTGTTCTTATTTTATTCTTCAATGAAAAAATCTCTTGTTCTTTTGAAAAAGATTCAATTGTTTTTAGCAAAATTTTTTTCATTCTTTCTGTATTGTCATGCATAATTTTTTTTATCATTTCCCAGGAAACAGGTTCTTCATCATCTTTCCAACAATCATAGTCTGTAGACATCGCAATTGCAGCATATTCAACTTCAGCTTCTTTTGCAAGAATGCACTCAGGAGCGATGGACATATTAATTACATCAGCTCCCCAATGCCTAAAGACATTGCTTTCTGCAATAGTCGAGAAACGTGGACCCTCAATTGTTATCACTGTTCCACCTTTATGACAAGGAAACTTAAGATCCTTGCACGATTCAATTAATTTTTCTCTTAACTTTTCTGAGAATGGTTTAGCCATCGGAGTATGCATTGCACCAAATTCAAATTTATCATAGAAAGTTATATCTCTATGTCTTGTAAAATCAATAAATTGATCAAGTATGACAAAGTCTCCTCTTTTTATTTCTTCTTTTAATGAACCAACTGCAGTTGTTGCTATGATATATTTACAGCCTTTATATTTTAATGCGAAAATATTGGCACGATTATTCACGTGTGTCGGCGGAATTTCATGTTTTCTTCCATGCCTTGATAATATAACAACGTCTATTCCAAATAATTTTCCTGTAATTAGTTTGGAAGAGGGTTTGCCAAATGGAGTATCCACATCAATTTCCTTGTAATTTTCAAGAAGTTCTGGATTTTCTAGTCCACTTCCACCAATTATTCCTATTTTCATTCTAATCTAATCTATTTTAACAACCCAAAATAATTTAAAAGGATTCTTGCAATCAAAGAGATATGTTAAAACCAAAGAAAAATGAAATTAGAAAGCCAACGAAAAGCATTTCTGGAATAACTCCTGTAGCAGTTATGCTCCCTCCACGAGCATGCAAACATGGAAATTGTATTTATTGTCCTTCTTTGAATGTTCCCCAGAGCTACACTCCAAAAAGTCCTGTTGTTATGAGAGCTTTACAAGTTGATTATAGTGCTTATGAACAAGTAAAAGGTAGAATAAAAGCTTTTGAAATAATGAATCACCCTACAGATAAAATAGAATTGATAATTATGGGAGGGACTTTTTTGCAATATCCTAAAAGCTTCCAATTTAGTTTTATTAAGGATTGTTTTGATGCTTTAAATAAAAAGAAATCTAAAAATTTAGAAAAAGCACAAAAAATCAATGAAAAAGCAAGACATAGATGTGTTGCTTTATGTATAGAAACAAGGCCAGATGTTTGTGTTGAATATATAAATAGAATGAGAGAACTCGGATGTACGAGAGTTGAATTAGGAGTTCAAATGCCAGATGATAAAATTTACAAATTAGTTAAGAGAGGACATAGTGTTAATGATGTTATTAAAGCAACAAGAGAATTAAAGAATGCAGGTTTTAAGGTAGGTTATCACATAATGCCTGGTTTGCCAGGAAGTAATTTAAAAAATGATAAAAAACTTTTCAAAAAGCTTTTTTCTGAAGAAGAATTTAGGCCAGACCAGTTAAAAATTTATCCATGCCAAGTTATCAAAGGAGCAGAATTAGAAGAAGAATACTGGAAAAATAAATATAAACCGTATACAAAGGAAGAACTTGAAGAACTTTTAACTTATATGTTAAAAGAAGTTCCAAGATACTGCAGAGTTATGAGAATTATGAGAGAAATACCTCCCGAATATCTTGTTGCAGGAACAACGAGGATTGATTTGAGAAAGGATGTTGAGAAAGAATTGAGAAAAGAGAAAGATAAGATAAAAGAGATAAGATTTAGAGAAATTGGATTTGCAATTAGGGATGAAGAAGAGATTAATAAAAACATTAAATTAAAGATTACAAAATATAATGCTTCTGTTGGAAAAGAATATTTTTTCGAGGTAATAAATGAAGATGATATTTTATTTGCTTTGTTGAGACTGAGAATTGCAAATAACAAAGCAGTTGTTAGAGAGTTGCATGTTTATGGAAAATCTTTAAATTTAGGAGAAAAAAACAAAAATGCACAACAGCACAAAGGAATTGGAAAATGGTTGATGCATGAAGCAGAAAAAATTTCAAAGAAAGAAAAAATAAATAAAATTTTTGTTATTTCCGGAGTAGGAGTTAGAGAATATTATAAAAATTTAGGTTATAAGTTAGAAAATACCTATATGACTAAAAATTTGAAATAGATTAAAACCAAAAACCCTACTCGTTCTTTCTTCTAATATTAATAAAATGCTGTTAGAAGAAAAAACTCTACTCGTTCCTTCTTCTAATATTAATAAAATGCTGTTAGAAGAAAAAACTCGCATAACCCACAACGTTTGCTTGTTCTCCTGTAATATCTCCAGAATTTTTATATTCAATTAAATGCGGTTTGAAATTTTTTATTTTACATAAATACATTAAAATTCGTAAAGGATAAATTCCACAAGCATCAATCTTATCAAAATTTTCAACATCTAATTTTTCTATAATTTCTATACTTCTTCTGTCTTTTTCTACAGCTGTTTCATAAAGAAAAAAATGGCTTAAATCAGTTGAAAAAATATAAATTCCCTCAATATTTGAAATCTTTTCAGCAATTTTCATAGCCTCCATGTTATTTATTTCTCCAACCATAAGCGGAAGAATTTCTTTAATCTTTAACTTTTGAAGAAATGGAATTTGATTGTCTATCGAATGCTCGTGTTCAATCTCTCCTTTCTCAAAATCAGACTCAGATATATTGATTTCTCCAAGAGGAGTTTTCCATTGTTTTTTAGAAGAAGTAACTACTCCATTTAAATAAACATTATGAGAAGGCCCAAGGATAATGGCCCTTTTTATTCTTTTATTTTTAATCAATCTAATAGCCTTTCCCATTATCTTTCCACTAAATAGATATCCTGCATGAGGGAGAATTAACCCATTAATTTTCTTTGGTATCTTCTCTATTCTTTGATTTAAGAATTCACTTATTTCTTTGTCTAATTCTTCCCTATTTTGAAGATACCACATAACAAGATTTATTTATTAAAGTATATATAATTTATCATGAGAGAAGCAGAACTCTACAAAAAAGAAAAAAATAAGGTTAGATGCTTGGCTTGTAGCCATAAATGCTTAATTTCTAAAGACAAAACAGGAATTTGCGGAGTTAGAAAAAATATCGACGGAAAATTATTTCTTTTAGTCTATGGAAAAGTTGCTTCAATGAATGTTGATCCTATTGAAAAAAAGCCATTATATCATTTTCTTCCCAGAACAACGAGTTTTTCTATTGGAACTGTTGGATGTAATTTCAAATGTGATTTTTGCCAGAATTATGATATTTCTCAGGTTTCAAAACAAGGAATTATATTCGGAAAAGAGATTAAACCAGAAGAGATTGTAGAAAAAGCGATTAAAAATAGATGTAAAAGCATATCCTATACTTATAATGAACCAGCAATTTTTATAGAATTTGTTAAAGATACAGCAATATTAGCCAAGAAGAGGGGATTGAAAAATGTATTAGTAACGAATGGCTTTTTTAGCAAGGAGAGTTTTGATTATATTTCTAATTATGTAGATGCAATGAACATTGATTTGAAATCTTTTAGCGAGGATTTTTACAGAAAATATTGTGGGGGAAGATTAAAATCAGTGTTAGAAACAATAAAAAGAGCACACGAAAAAGGAATCCATATAGAACTCACTACCTTAGTTATTCCTGGACTGAATGATTCAGACAAAGAATTTGAAAAAATAGCAAGATTTATTGCTTCTATTAGTGATAGCATTCCATGGCATATCTCTAGGTTTTTTCCTATGTATAGAATGTTAAACAAGCCTATCACTCCTATTGAAAGCATGAATAGGGCTTATAAAATTGGAAAAAAATATTTAAAATATGTACATCTTGGAAACATATGAAAGAGCTTTTAAGCTTGGCAAGAAAAACACTTGAATTTCATCTTAAAGGAAAAAAACTAATTATCCCAGAAAGCATAAAAGAGAAATATTCTGAAAAGAAAGCCTGTTTTGTGACCTTAACTAAAAAGAATGAACTTAGGGGTTGTATAGGAACCTTGTATCCAAGACAAGCACTATACCAAGATATTGTTGAAAATGCGATAAATGCAGGTTTTAATGATTTCAGATTTCCTTCATTAAGGGAAAACGAGCTTTTGGATATCAGAATAGAGATATCTGTCTTATCAGTCCCTGAAAGATTGGAATTCAAAGATAATAAGGAACTTTTGAAGAAAATTGACAAGAATATGGGAATTATCTTAAAAAAAGGGTATAATTCTGCTACCTTTTTACCACAAGTTTGGGAAGAAATTCCTGACAAGATTGAGTTTTTAGAGCATCTTTCTGCTAAAACAGGACTTGAGAAAAATGCATGGAAAGATGCAGAAATATACTCTTACAGAGTTGAGAAAATTAAAGAAAAATGAGTAGTTTTATTAGTTATGTTTAAAAACTAATTTTTTCTTTGATACTCATGCCTGTTAGTCTAAAAAGCTAAAGCTTAAGACTATCGGACATTGTATTATAAAAAGCCCCGTTAGTCTAGAGGCCAAGGACACATCCCTTTCAAGGCTGAAACCCGGGTTCGAATCCCGGACGGGGCATTCGAGTATAGAAATCTATAAAAAGATAATAAAATCTCTTTCTCTACAATTAATCTAAAGGTGTTTAAACAAGATGGGAATAGGCAAATTTGCTTTTGATATATACTTTGAATTGTACAAAAAAGGGTTCTTTAGTAAGATAAACTCTGTTGTTGAGTTAGGTTCACAGAACCTTGTTTCGTCTGATGGGAAGGATATAGTGGAATTTTTGAAGACTATAGGAAAAGATGCTAGTCTGCTCCAAAAGGCACATTCAGATTTAGGCGGTAGAAGCATAAGCAATGACTAATGTTTGTGTTTTGCCTGGAAAAAACATATATGAATGGATGGGCATGCAGGATTATGAAAGCATAGATCTTGATGGAGGAAATAATTCCCATAAATTTAGGTTAGATTATGATTTAAGTAAGGCTTATAATTTTAATAAACAGTTCGATTTTGTTACTAATCATGGGACAACCGAACACATACTAAACCAATACATGTGCTTCAAGAATGCGCATAATCTGACTAAAGTTGGGGGTTATATGTTCCATGGAGTCCCTAGTGTTAATCATGTTAATCATGGATTTTTTTCCTATAACCAGATTTTTTTTAAGGATTTGGCATTAGCTAATAATTATGAAATAGCCAGTATGTGAATAGGGATTATCCATAATGGCAGCAAGTTTACTGTGCATAATATCACAGACAAGATTGATAAAATTAAGTTTGATTATATTGATGAAATCTTCACACAGGGTATGCAAAAAGAGAATAATTTTGGTATCTTTTGTCTATTAAGAAAAACTAAATCTAATGGGTTTAAAGTTCCAATTCAAAAGATATATGCAGGAAAATCAATCAAAACACTTATCAGAAAAAAGCTTAATATAAGGGTTCCGGGATGGTTAGATAAATCTATAAACAAAAATTTTGATATGCATAATCTATTTCTTAAAACAGAAAGATTTCTAAAATAAAAAGTTGCTATGAGCCTGCACGGATTTGAACCGTGGACCCCTGCCTTTCTTAGCAAAACTAAGATATATACAATCCTAATGAATTGTACTCATATAAGAGCAGTGCTCTAACCGAGCTGAGCTACAGGCTCATGTAATGAAATAAAAATTTCTTTGAAATTCTATCTACCTCATTAAACTTATTATAGTTATTTATGTATTTAAAAGTTACTTATTTTTTATTTTAGTTATCTTACATCTATTTTTGCCATATTTTGTAGGAAACTACTTTATCGACGGTATATTTTATGTAGGGAAACTTTTTTCCTTCTTTTACTCTACACTCCAATAAGATTTATAAATAAGAAAATGCTAAAATTATCATGAAAAGAGGGGTGAGAACTATATTAATTATTATTAATATATTAATTATCATTAATATTATATTAATATTAGCTCCAATTAACTTCTTGTCAGCAGCAGAGATTGAAGACGCCCTGCATTTAAACATTCAAACATTAAATTCTTCAGGTGATGTTATTACAGGTGGTTTTAATTTCACTTTTAACATCTCAAAGAATTCTAGCTGTAATGAGATTGTTTACACAAACACAACTTATTTGACTACTGATTCAAGAGGAATCATCTCTTACTATCTTGAAAATGCAACTTTAAATTATTCAGACCAATATTGGCTTTGTTATTACAGAGACTTTGTTCTTATTAATGCTTCAAAAATTGCCAGAACCCCATACACATTCAGAGCAAGAAATGTAAGTTTAGGGGGTGTGGAAATTGATGTTAATTTGGATATGGGAGCTTATAATATAACTACTACTGGCACAGGTTTTTTTGGTTGGTTGGGTAGTTTAACAAACAGGGTAACCAAATTGTTTGTTCAAGCAATAGACTTCATAGGAAACATAAATGGTACTGGAAATATAACCACTACAGGAAGAATTGGAATTGGAACCGAATATCCTACCCAGGCATTAGATGTTAGAGGAAAGGGAAATTTTTCAGGAACAATCTACATAAACAATATAACTGATATTTCAAGTTGGATAACAAATATCTCTTTGAATTACAGTAAGATTATATTTGATACTTGGGATGCAAGATGGGCTATAGGAGAAGGATATAATGAGACCTATGCTTCTTACGCTTATAATGTCTCTTTAAACTGGACAAAGATAGTCTTTGATTTATACAATGCTCCATGGAGTTCAACCTACAATGCCACTTATGAGGCATATCTATCAAATGCTTCTACTTACAATACAACTTATAATCTTTGGGCTTACAACCAAACATTAGCCGCCCTAAACCTATGGAATGTTACTTATAACCTTTCTTTATACCTTTTAGCCGCTAATGAGGCAAAATTGAATGTTAATGCTTCTAGTTTTTTAGATACTTATGATAGCAGTTATTTTATGCCTCTAAATAAATCTGTAACAGGAGATTTTGATTTTAATGGGGGTTGGGAACAGGGAGGTCTTTCAATATCAGGGGGAGATTTATTTGCTCAAACACTATATGTTTACAATATTACTTCTTTGTCAATAAGTAATCTTAATATAAACGGTTCGATGATTCCTTACTTTGATAATACTTTTAGTCTCGGAAATACCTCTAATAGATGGAAAGACTTATACTTATCTGGGCAAGTAGCATCAAATGGTACAGGAAACAATTACTTTTTAGGTAGTCTTGGAGTAGGAACATCTACTCCTACTCAGAAATTAGATGTAAAAGGATCAGGAAATTTCTCGGGAAATATCTGGTTAAATAATGCTACTAACTTATCTGCTTGGGAAACAAACGTATCTTTGAATTATACTAAGATTGTATTTGATACTTGGGATGCAAGATGGGCTATAGGAGAAGGATATAATGAGACATATGCTTCTTATGCTTATAATGTTTCTTTAAACTATACAAAGATAGTTTTTGACTTATACAACGCTACATGGGATGTACAATCAAACATTAGCAACTGTTAATCTATACAACGCTACATGGAGTTCAACTTACAATGCAACTTATGATACTTATTTAACAAACGTATCTACAAACTGGACAGCGCTTACTGTTAATGCTTACAATCAAACATGGAATTATAATTACTCTTATTTGAATACAAGTATCTTTAACACATGGAATGCTACCTGGGACAACAACTGGGTATCCCAATACGCTTACACTCAAACATTAGCAACTGTTAATCTAGACAATGCTACATGGAGTTCAACTTACAATGCTACTTATGATACTTTCCTAACAAATGCCTCAACTTACAATACTACCTACAATCTTTGGTCTTACAATCAAACTTTAGCTGCTTTCAACTTATGGAATGCTACTTGGGATAGTTCTTTCCTTAGGAATATAAACTGGACAGAAATAACTCGTGCTGCTTATGATGCGAGATGGATAGATACTTACAATGCTACTTATGCGTCTTATTTAACAAACGTATCTACAAACTGGACAGCACTTACTGTTAATGCTTACAACTTAACATGGAACTATAATTACTCTGATAATTACACTTTGGATACTTTTAATGCCTATAATTCCACATGGGATAATACCTGGGTAAACCAGTACGCTTACAATCATTCTTCATTAGTTAATCTGCAGAATGTTCTAGGAACAAATGTAAGTAGAAACTGGACTGATCTAACAACTCTTCAAAATGTTCTTGGAACTAATGTTTCAAGAAACTGGACTGTAACAGCATTCAATGCTTACAACACAACTTGGGACAATAATTGGGTAAACCAATACGCTTACAATCAAACCTTAGCAACTGTTAATCTATACAATGCTACATGGAGTTCAACTTACAATGCTACTTATGATACTTTCCTAACAAACGCCTCAACTTACAATACAACCTATAATCTCTGGGCTTACAATCAAACATTAGCAACTGTTAATCTATACAACGCTACATGGAGTTCAACTTACAATGCAACTTATGTGAATACAAGTATCTTTAACACATGGAATGCTACCTGGGACAACAACTGGGTAAACCAATACGCTTACAATCAAACATTAGCAACTGTTAATCTATACAATGCTACATGGAGTTCAACTTACAATGCTACTTATGATACTTACTTAACAAACGTATCTACAAACTGGACAGCACTTACTGTTAATGCTTACAACTTAACATGGAACTATAATTACTCTTTCAATTACACTTCAGCAACAGTAAGCGCATACAATGCTACCTGGGACAACAATTGGGTAAACCAATATGCATATAATCACTCTTCTTTAACAAACTTGCAAAATGTTCTTGGAACTAATGTTTCAAGAAACTGGACAGATCTAACAACTCTGCAGAATGTTTTAGGAGTAAATGTATCTCAAAACTGGACAGCAATTACACTTAGACTTGCAAATTTCACTACAGGCAATCTAGGAACAATGTACAATCAAACTGTTGGAATGATAGCAAATATAAGCGATATGCAAAATGCAAACTTTACAACAGCAAATATGAATACTATGAATCCTAATATGACCTTAAACTGGACAGAAATGACTCGTGCTGCTTATGATGTAAGATGGATAGATACTTACAATGCAACTTATGCGTCTTATTTAACAAACGTATCTACAAACTGGACAGCAACAACTTTCACTACTTACAATGCTACCTGGGACAACAATTGGGTAAATCAATATGCTTACAATCAAACATTAGCAACTGTTAATCTATACAACGCTACATGGAGTTCAACTTATAATGCTACCTATGATGCCTATGCTACAAACGTCTCTTTAAATTATACTAAGATTGTGTTTGATACTTATGATACAAGATGGAACTTGGGTGGAGAGTCTAATGCATCCATAAACTACACAGAAATAACTCGTAGCACTTACAATGCTACCTGGGACAAATGCATCTACAAACTGGACAGCAACAACTTTCACTACTTACAATGCTACCTGGGACAACAATTGGGTAAATCAATATGCTTACAACCATTCATCTTTAACAAATTTACAGAATGTTCTTGGAACAAACGTATCAAGAAATTTGACAGCTTTAACAAATCTTCAAAATGTTTTAGGAGTAAATGTATCACAAAACTGGACAGAAATGACTCGTGCTGCTTATGATACAAGATGGATAGATACTTACAATGCAACTTATGCTACTTATGCTACAAACATATCTACAAACTGGACAGCGCTTACTGTTAATGCTTACAACTTAACTTGGAATTATAATTATTCTGATAATTACACTTTGGATACTTTTAATGCCTATAATTCCACATGGGACAACAATTGGGTAAATCAATATGCTTACAACCATTCATCTTTAACAAATTTACAGAATGTTCTTGGAACAAACGTATCAAGAAATTGGACAGCTTTAACAACTCTTCAAAATGTTTTAGGAGTAAATGTATCACAA
>JAPLXZ010000017.1 GCA_026395815.1 Candidatus Pacearchaeota archaeon | reverse complement strand
TTAGTTTAAAGCCAAAGGCTTTAAAGATATAAGAAAAATTGGGAGCATTCGCCAACCCAATTTTTCCAACAAATACTGAAAGGAGGTAAAAACAATGAACTTTATAGGAATGGATATACACAAGCAGACAACAACAGCAGTAGCAAAAGATATTCAAGGAAATATTTTGAATGAAGCAAGGTTTGATAACAGCAAAGAAAACTTCAAAAGTTTTCTTCTGGAGTTTAAACCAGAAGAAACCAAAATAGTAATTGAAAGCACTTGTGTTTGGGAGTATATTTATGACTTGCTTGAAAGTGAAGGTTATAGCATCAAGCTTGCTAATCCAATGAAAACAAAAGCAATTGCTTATGCAAGAATAAAAACAGATTCAGTTGATGCATCAACTCTCGCAGATTTGCTAAGAGCAAATCTTGTTTCAGAAAGTTATATCCCTACTAAAGAAATAAGAAATTTAAGAGATGTTGTAAGGCAAAGAACTTCATTAATAAAAGAAAGAACCAGAATAAAAAATAAAATTCATGCAATTATGATGAAGCATGGAATGAAAGTTCCGTTTAAAACTTTATGTAACAGTGCATTGAAAATGATTTTGGAGGATATAAAAGAGATAAGCATAAAAACAATTTTAGCAAGTTATATCGGATTGCTAGAGCGATATAACTACGAAATATCTTTTATCGACGAGAAAATAAAAGATATTTCTTATAAAAAAGAACAAACAAAATTGTTGATGACTATTCCAGGGATAGGAAGCATAAGAGCTTTGGAATTAATGTCTGAAATAGCAGACATTAATCGATTTGAAGATGCAAGCAAGCTTTGCAGTTATGCAGGATTAGTTCCAAGCATAAAGCAATCTGGAAACAGTTTGAGATTTGGCAGTCTGATAAAACAATCAAGCAAAACTCTAAAACATGTTTTAATCGAGGCAAGCTGGAATATCGTAAGGACAAAAGAGTCAAATCAGTTGCACCCCAAAAAATAAAACATTACCACGACTTGTCATAGTGTGGCATGACCACGAATAGGTGCATGTCGTAATGTTTTACACCACAACAATGTTTAAAAAGTTTAAAAATGTTATTAAAATGAAAGAATCCTCATAGGTGCTTTAGTTTACTTTTTAATTGTGTTCATTGGCTTAAAAATTGTTTTCCTAACTAAAAAACTCACAACCCTGCGACTGAAATAGTTTACTATTTACCAACAGGTTCAGCACAAAACTTCAGTTTCATCCAAAGCTAGAACAGTTGTTTCTGCCTGGGAAACCTTACCTTTACCTTTTTCAATCAGCTGAGGATATTGAGCGATTATTCCTTCTCTTTGTAGGAAACTCAAGCTAAGTTTAGCTTTTGTACCAAATATTTTTATCAACCATCTTTCGCAGAAGGGCATTGTCTTATATTCCTCAAGAATAAACTCTAAAATTTTTCTAGCAGACATATCACGGACTCCTTTTATCTGTTCAAATCTGTATATTCCTGAACTAGCTCCTTCATAGACTAAACCTTGCCCATTTGTAGAAAAAGGTTCAATTGCATAAGCTCCTTCAGGTAGCTTATTCTCATTTCCATTATCATAATTAGGAATAGTTAAGCCAGCATGAATCTGATAGCTGGAAACTTCATGCCCTGATAAATTTCTTATTGGAGCAAAACCAGAAGCTGTTATTATCCCATGAATTTTGCTCCCTATTTTATAAATCTCCACATCTTTTTTGATTACTTTCAAAGCTTCTGCTAAAGCTTTATCTGAAGATTCAATTAATTTTTTATTCTCTTCATTATTTTCTAGATCAAGAGAAAAAGCAACATCACAAATACAGCCTTGAACAGCAACTCCAAAATCTATTTTTAGCAAGCCATAAGTTGTTCTCTCATCCCCATATTTTGGGGTGTCATGGGCAGCAATCTCATTTATACAGAGATTAACAGGGAAAGCGGGCCTTCCTCCTAACTCGAGAATTTTATTTTCAACTTTATCTGCAATTTCCACAAGTTTAACTTCTTTTTTAATTATACTTCTGGCAAATTCTTTTATTTTTCTAGCTATTTCTCCTGCTTTTCTATAACTTTCCAAATCTAATTCGGAATTGGGATTGGAAGCTTCTTTTTTTTCTTTAATTGAAGCCTTGATGCTTGATGCTGTTTTTTTAGTAAACATGGCTTTGCCTTTGCTTATCCCATTATTTCCGCCATATGATTCTTCTGTCATGAGTCAAACAAAATAAAGAGGTTTAAATATCTAACCCTTGCTTGAAATCCCGAGAGAGGTAAATAATAACTCCGTTTCAACATACTAAATTTTGGGGTTCTTGGCTGTTTAATTGAAGCAATTAATTTTTTTAAACAAATGACTGCAATTTTTCTTGCAACTAAAATAGTTTTCTTTTAACAATTAACTCTTTATTCTTCTTTCTTTTGGCACAAAATTAGTTAGTCTATTGTTTGATAATTTGCCACAGCCAACAAAATCATCTTTATACTTTAGAACCTTGAATCCATTGTTTTGTTCTTTTATCTCCAAATCGTGCCCCTTGAACCATTCTTCAGCTTGCAAATCATCCAACTCAATAATATTCTTCTTGATTT
>JAPLXZ010000010.1 GCA_026395815.1 Candidatus Pacearchaeota archaeon | reverse complement strand
GTAAATTGGCTTAAACCAATTCCCTCTGTTCCTGTTAGAATTACATTTTTTACAACAAGCCAGACAATTCCTATTGCAACTAAGACAAGAACAATTATAATTAATGTTGTAACAATCGTTGACAACCCCTTTTTCTGCATAAGGGAATAAATTTATCATTCTTTAAGAATTTTATGTGTAACAAAATGTTTAATAATCTAATGCTGTTTATTTCTTTATGAAGAAGTCAGTAAGATTATACATTGATGGAACTGTTCAAGGAGTTTTCTTTAGGGGATTTATTAAGGAAAATGCAGAAAGGCAGGATGTCAAGGGATTTGTAAGAAATTTGGAAGATGGGAGAGTAGAAGTTTTTTTAGAAGGAGAAACTGATAAGGTTGATAAGATGATTGAAATCTGCCAAAACGGGCCAAAACATTCTCAGATTAAAAAAGTTGAAATCAAGCCAGAAAGGTTTCAAGATTTTAAAACCTTTAAGGTATTGCATATATAGAATGGTGAGCGAATTGATAGAATTGTTAAAGCAACTCGATATAATCTATCGAGAACCTGTAAAATTGAAAAATGCTGGAACTTCTACTTTTTATGTAGATGTTAAAAAAGCTTATGGATATCCAAATATACTAAACCTAATCTCTGAAGAATTATGGAAAAAAATGAGAAGAGATGTATCCTGTATTGCAACTGCAGGATATGGTGGATTGTCTCTTGCGACAGTTATTTCATCAAGGCACAATTTATATCTAACTCTTGTTCGTGATGAGCCAAAGAAGTATGGGAAGGGGGGATGTGTAGACGGTTATGTCCCAAAAAAGCAAGATAAAATTGCGGTTATAGATGATGTTTTTACAACTGGGGGAAGTTTAAAAAAGATAATCGAAACCATTAAACCAACAGAAGCAGAAATCGTTGGGGGGTATGTTGTAGTAAAAAGAGGGGAGGGGAATTTAGGGATTCCTCTAATTTATTTATTTACTCCAAAAGAATTACTTTAACCTTGTATATATAAAAGGCTGTATTTCTATTTCTTCTTAACAACAAAATAGTACACAATTGCAGTAATTATGCTGAATAAAACAGCAAAAATAATCCATACAATCTTTTTTTTATCCTTCATTTTCTTTTGGTTTACAGCTACATCGTAGATAACCAAAACTGCACAGATTACAGCAATTACACCAATTATTCCGCCAAATCTCATTTAACACCTCATTGATAAAATAGATTATACATTTTAATATTTAAATGTAATTATTGCTATTCCAATAATTGAAATAAATTATAAAAACCCCCTTACACAACTTTAATCATGATTTTAACTAACTCCGATGGCGGTGCAAGAGGCAATCCAGGAGAAGCAGCAATAGGAATCCTGATAAGAGATGAGAATCAGATACTTAAAAAATACAGCGCAAAAATTGGAACAGCAACGAATAATATTGCAGAATACAATGCGCTGATAAAAGCCTTAGAACTTGCATTAGAATATACAAAAGAAGAGGTAATCTGTTTTCTTGATTCTGAATTGATTGTCAAGCAACTTTTGGGAGAATATAGAGTTAAGAATCCTGTTCTTTTAGAGTTGTTTTTAAAAGTTCAGAAATTACAGGAGAATTTTAAGGCAATAAAGTACAAGCATGTAAGCAGGCAGGATAAATTTCAAAAAATCGTTGATAACTTATTGAATAGAGAACTGGACAAGAAATGAATCAACCGCTCGCTGTCGCTCGCTTAATAACTGCTTACTTCGTTCGCAAATTTATTAGTTATTAATAAAAAATCCTAACGCGTTTGTTCAACTTGCTAATTATTCTTTATAATTAATTACATACAAATCTGTGCTATCAGACAATTTTATCCTAATAACTTGTATACCAAAAATGCAGGCCAAACCAGAGCCTTAAGAACTCCAACAATTCCCTGCCAGAAAGTAGAAGATTGCTGGATATAATAAACTGCTGCTCCAATAATTCCTAAAAAATAAGCTCCGCCTCCACAAGCACAATAGCTCATTCTCTTTTCTTTCTTGCTGTGCTCACACCAAAATTTTTTTCTCATTTTTTCCTCTTTTTTATTTTATGCAAAAACAGATATTTAAACTTTCTTAAGTTAAATATATAAATTAATTCTCTTTGTTTAAATTATGAATCGGGAAGAGCAAGAAAAAAATGAAAAACATTGGGCAGATGCAATTGCAGAAAAGCTTATCTCATTAAATCCAAAGAAGAAAAAGTTTGTTTGCGCTGCTGGAATAAGCCCTTCAGGAGTTGTTCATATAGGAAATTTTCGAGATGTCATTACATCAGATTTAGTATGCAAAGCATTGAAAGAAAGAAAAAAGGAAGTGGAATTGATTTTTTCATGGGATGAATTTGACAGGCTGAGAAAAATTCCACAAAACATTCCAAGTGATTTTTCCAAGTATTTTGGAATTCCGCTTTCAGAAATTCCAGACCCAAACAAATGTCATAAATCTTACGCAAAACATTTTGAATCTTTCTTTGAAAAAGCCCTGCCAAAATTAGGAATTAAGATTCGTTTTATATACCAATCAGAAATGTATGCAAAAAACAAATATTATGAAAACATAAAAATCGCACTGAGAAAAAGAAAGGAAATTGCGAAAATCCTCGCGAAATTCAAGACACAAGGAATGACAAAAGAAGGAATGGAGAATTACTATCCTCTGCAGGTTTATTGCTCTAAATGCAGAAGCAGTTTAAACACGAAGATTCTTGATTATGACGGGGAAAATGAGATTACATATTCGTGCAAATGCGGAAATAAAGAAACAGTAGACATATCTAAGAAGAATATAGGAAAACTTGACTGGAAAGTCGATTGGGCAATGAGATGGAAATATGAAGACGTTTCTTTTGAGCCTGGTGGAGAAGATCATGCATCTCCAGGAGGAAGCTATGATGTTTCAAGTTTAATTGCAAAAGAGATTTTTGGAATTAATCCTCCTTTTTTCCAAGGATATGGTTTTGTAGGAGTAGAAGGA
This sequence comes from Candidatus Pacearchaeota archaeon, assembly GCA_026395815.1. GTDB lineage: Archaea > Nanobdellota > Nanobdellia > Pacearchaeales > GW2011-AR1 > RBG-13-33-26. Next base: position 163,138 of record JAPLXZ010000010.1, on the reverse strand, counting down.
GCTTACAAAATGTCAAGTTCAAAGGGAGGAGTTGTCTCTCCTAAGGACTTATTGGGGATATACGAGCCTGAATTGCTGAGATGGTTGTTTATCAGGGCAAATCCAAAAAAGCCAATAACCTTATTTTTTGATTCACAGATAATAAGGCAGTATGACGAGTTTGATGAAAAAATAATCAATTACAGCAAACTTCCAGATGTTGAAAGAAGAGAAATAGATTTTTCTAAGACAGATAAAAAACCAATACAAAAAATAAGAGTTCCTTTCAGGCAAGTGGCTTCTTTTGGACAAATTACTCGGGGAAATTTTCCAGAACTAAAAAAATTATTTGATAACATTAAAGAAAAATACAACGAAGAAATGCTAAAGCAAAGGATGGAAAAATCTCAGGCGTGGATTGAAAACTTTGTTCCTGAAATGAAAATCAAAGTGAGAGAAATTCCAAATTTGGATTATTTCAAGAAGTTGGGCAAAGATGAAAAAGAACATATAAATGAACTGAAAAAGAAAATGAAAAGCAACTGGAACTTAGGAAAACTTACTGTTCTTGTTTATGAGATTCCTAAAAAGCCAGGCATGTCAGAAGAGGAAAAGAAAACTAAACAAAGACATTTTTTCAAAAATGTTTATCAGATGCTAATGGATAAGGATACAGGGCCAAGATTGCCAACATTTTTGATTGCCCTTGGCATCAAAAAAGTAGAAAAATTATTGGATGTTAAATAAAAAAATAAATCTAAACAAAGAAAAATGATAGTTCAAATTAATCCAAAAGATTTATCTTATTTAGATGCTAAAAAATTCTGCTGTTTGCCTTATCCAAATCATCCTAAGGGTTGCCCAAATTATAGAAAAAAAGAAGGATGCCCCCCAAATATTCCTCGTCTTGAAGAAGCATTAGACTTAAACAAAGAAATTTATTTGATTTATACGGAATTTAATATTGGAGAACACGCTGAAAGAATGAAAAGACTACATTCAGATTGGAGCGATAAGCAGATTTACTGCTGCCTTTATTGGCAACCAAAAGCAAGAAAAATGCAGAGGCAAGAAGAAGAGAAATCTAAAAAAGAGAAAGGTATAAATTTGATATTAACTTCTCCAGAAGCAATGGGGATTAATTTAGTTAGTTTTATGAACAAAATTGGTGTGAAACTTGAATGGCCACCAAGGAAGATAACAAGATTGGTTTCGTTAGGAGGAATGAGTAAATAAAATGGTAGAACAGGAAATTCAACCAAAATACAAAATAGGAGATTTTGCATAATGGGATTGATTGTTAAAAGCAATATAAGAAAAACAGTTAAAGAGCTTGACAAAGAAAATGCAATTTCCAGTGTTGCAGATGAAGTAGGAAATGCATTGGAAAGAAAAGTTGAAGAGCTTTTGCGAAACGGAATCGAAAGAGCAAAGGCAAACAAAAGGAAAACCCTTCAGGGAAGAGATTTGTAAATGATAAATAAATTAGAAAGAACATTAATAGAAAGAAAACCTCGAAGCAGATTTATCCGTCTTAGTGCAATCAGAGAGGGAATTGGGACAGGAATTCTTGCAGGAGCAGGTGTTGCACTTCTTACATCTTTTTTGCCAATTGAATATCAGGCATTGTTTACAGCATTAGGAAGTATTGGTGGGGGATATAGCGGATATAAATCTTCGATTATAAGGAATAATTATTGATTAATCAAAACATTAAGAAAGAAAATTATATAAACAATTCTTATTAAACTAAATTATGGCAATTAAAATTGATTATAAAAAATGCTGCTGGAAAGATGGGAAATGTTCAAGTTCTAGTTGCGGTTGTGGAAAAGCATGCATTGGTTGTGTTGAAGCATGTCCTGTTGGAGCATTATCAAGAAAGAGCAAAGTAATTGTTGATGCAGAAAAGTGCATTGAATGTGGTGCGTGTGTTGAAGCATGCAAGCATCATGCAATTTCCTTAAGTTAAGGATAGAACAAAAAATATAAACTTCTTTCTGTAATTAATGTTATGCCCACAAAAAAAGAAGTGAAAAAATCAAAAGAAAAATCTGAAAGAGGAAAAAAGAGCAGAGTAAGCGGACAGAAGTTTGAAGCAAAAGTAAGGCAAGATTTAGAGGGGCTTGGATGGACTGTGGCTAAATGGACAAATACAGTTGACACAGATGAAAAAAAGATTGTTCCTGCAAAAAGAAAATACAACCCTTTCTTTAAGGTTTTAACAATTGGAACAGGATTTCCTGATTTTATCTGTTTTAGAAAGCAGGAACAAGGATTTGATGTTATTGGGCTTGAAGTTAAGGGAAATGGCTATTTAGACCAAATAGAAAAAGGTATGTGCATCTGGCTGCTTGAAAATAAGATATTCTCAAGAATACTCATTGCTAGAAAATCAAAAGAAAAAGGCAAGATAGAGTACATGGATTTTGATGTAAAATATCACAATAAAACTTAAATTAGCTTATAGCATTTGTTTTGCATGCTAAAACCTTTTGTTTTTGCTGCAATTTTCATAATGAGCTTATCTTGTGTCTTTTCTTTGTGTGAAGAAAATCAAATTAATATTAATTCTGCTTCTGCTGAAGAACTTGATAAGATTACAGGAATAGGGCCGGCTTATGCTGAAAAAATTATTCAAGGAAGACCTTTTGCATCTGTTGATGAATTAATAAAAATAAGCGGGATTGGGGACAAGACATTAGAAAAAATCAAACAGCAAGGATTAGCATGTGTAGATGGTAATACAAAGATTGAGGAAAACAAGGGAAATGAAACTGACAACATTGTTTATGCAAAAATTGAGAGTAATATAGAAGAAAAAGAGAAAAAAGAAATCAGTGTAATAAATTTAAGTTCTTCAAATTCTTCAAATTCAAAAAGTATAAAAAGCGAGGACAACAAAGAAAATTTGACAGGAAGCAAGTATGCTCTTTATGGACTTATTGCTCTTTGTGTTGTATTTGCATTTATATTGCTATTAAAGAGAAGGAAAGAAAAACATGAGCTTCAATGAAACAAAAAACATCAAAGCATCTTTGATACTGGAAGTAATAGGATTTCCTCCAGAACATTTGACAGAAACTTTAGAGACATTGATAAAACAAATAGGAGAAGAAAAAGGAGTTAAGATTCTAGAAAAAAAAATGAACCCCCCTGTTTTAATTAAAGAGCAAAAAAACTTTTATTCTAGTTTTGCAGAAATAATAGTGGAGGTTGAAGATATTCTGTCTATTGCGATACTTCTTTTTAAGTACATGCCTTGCCATGTTGAGATTATTTCTCCGCAATCAATTACATTGCCAAATACAGAATGGAGCGATATTTTCAGCGAATTAGCAAGAAGGCTTCATGGATATGAAGAGATAGTAAGAATTATGCAATCAGAAAGCAACATTTTGCAGAAAAAGCTAAAGGGACTTATGAACAAATCTGAATTAAACAATCCTGAAGATGCTGAAGGGAAAAGTTCTGAAGAAGATATCCCTGAAAATACTGAAAATAATCCTGAAGAGAAAATTGAAACTGAAAAGAATCAAGAAGAAGAAATTAAAAAGGAAGAAGAGAAAGAAAAATGATACAAGAAATAGGATTAACATCTGCTCAATATAGCGGATATTTTGAAGACACTATAAGAAAATTTTTAAAAAGAGGAGAGGTTGCTCCTGAAAGCGAAGAGGCAAGAGTCCAAAGAGTTTTAGACGAAGAAAGAAAAAGGATTCAGAGAATTGTTAGTGTGAAAGGAAAAGTTATAGAACATTATGAAATCGAAAAGGATGCAAAAAGAAAACGTGCAGAATATGAAGAATTGGGAAGATACGTGAATGTTTTTGCTTAATTTTTTCCCCTTGCTATGTCTAAAAGATTAACTGATTTTTTTGCCTTCTTGTATTTTTTCTTATAAAACCAAATTACTACTACAATAATTACAATAATAATTGCTACTCCAATAATTCTTCCTGTATTATTCTTCACAATTTTTTCGCATGTTCCAAAACAACACCAATTATCTTTCACAGAAATTGGAGTCTGGTCGCACTGCTCTTCTTGAAGACAGATAGTTCCTTCAAGTTCTGCGCATGTTTTTGTTGTGTATTCTTCTTTAGTCTGGTTAGACACATCAGTCCTATTTGGAGGGACATAGTTAGTTAAAAACTTCAAATAAATCTGAGAGTATCTTATAACCCCTAATTGTTCTGATTTTGCTTTCAAATGCCCTTCAATTTCTCCTTCCTCTTTTGAAAAGAAATACAATTCTATCGGAACATTGGAATCTCCTGGCAATTTGTCAATTTTATATGTGCTAAGATTAACAAATGGTTTCATTGATTCAGAAAGAGATAAAGTAACATTGTTTATTTCTTCTGTTCCTGTATTATACAAATAAATAGTTCTTTTTATGTTCGTGTTTATTTGGCTTGAAACATTAAATCCAGATGGTTCTACAATCAAATTTGGCGGCGAATAAACCGGAGGCTCTGGTTCTAGCTCAGATTGGTTTGATGGAGTTTCTGACTGGTTTGACGGAGATGATTGGTTTGATGGAGATGATTGGTTTGGTGGTTCTTGTTTTGGAGGTATATTTGATGTAAGAATGTAAACTGGAATTTCATATGTCAAAGAACTACTCTTAGAAAAAAGGGAATCCAAAAAACCACCTGATGTTCCAGATTTTATTTCAATTTTTCTCATTCCTTTTCCTCCTGTTCCTAATTTAAACTGAATATCCTTTGTTTCTCCTGATTTCAAAGTCAGCGAAGCAGATTTTGTATTCGCTCCATTAAGGTAAGCAAAAATTTCTCTTGTGTTGTTTGTTGAAGTAGTTATGTCTGTTTTTATGCTCAAAGTTATTTCCTTATCTTGAAAATTTTGGACTTCTACAAAAAAATCTGTTGATGCTAAAAGGAAACCGGGATTGACTGAAAAGTCTGCAGTTTTATTTTCGTCTATTAAAAAGTATTTTACGATTTTTTCTTCGCTCGTTTCAGTTCCTTTCATGTATCTTACATTTTCTATTGATATGGAATAATTGTCTGGAGATCTTCCTGAGAGAACCACATAGATGTAATAATCGTTATCCATCTTTGCAACATCATAATAAAATGGAATTTTTGTATGGCCTCTGTAAAAAAAGATATTTTCCTTGCTTATGGATGTGAGAAAGTTTCCTGAGAGTTTTGCAATGATTGTTTCTCCTTGGCCATAACTTGACTTCAAATCAAATTCAACTGCTGAAACTAATTGAAGAGTTAATAAAATCAAGATTGATAGTGTAATTAACCCCTTTATTTTCATGAAGGATTAAAAGAAACTAAGTTAATAAAGTTTATTTTGTTGAGATGAAGAAAGATATTTATAAAGATAATTATATCCTAAATTATGTACTCCCAAATTTATGAGTTATTGAAAGGCTATTTAAATATACTGAATGAATTCCAAAACACAGGTCCTGTTCCAATTTTTTATCCAAGGGTAAACAACAAAAAATCAAAACTTGAAAGGCAGTTAGATATTAAATAGGATAATTTACTTGCCCATTTCTTTTAATTTTTTTAGAACGTCATCAAATTCGCTTCTAGGCTGTATTGGCTTTCTTGCAGGAGGATTATTAGGAAGAATTCTTCTTGGAATTAATCCTGGCCTGAGTCTTGCTGAAGATGTCGGAGGAAATCTCCCTGCAGGGAAGATTGGTGGTTTTCCTTTTTTGCTAAATTTAGATGTTAATTTTGAAAATAAATCTTTTAATTTTTTCCTAAAGAGTATTCCTACAATAATTAATGCTATTAAAACCAATAAAATCCAAATGCCGATAAATGACTTTGGAGAAGTTTTAGCTACACAACAGATATCTGAAAAAGAACAAGAATCTGCTGTTGATTGTTCTTCATTAGAACATTCACTTTTGCATATTCCCCCTTTAGTTTCGCATTCGTTTGTTTCTGGCTTTGAAGGAATTCCGCAAGTTCCCATAACACAGCAGAATTTTCCTGAAGAATCATCTGAAGCATCAACAATCGTCCCTCCCGAACATTCTTCATCAGAATCACAGAAGTCTCCTGATTGCTGCGAGCAAGTTTCTATTACTTTTTCTTTGCTGCAGCAGATATTAGTTAAAAAACAACCTGAATAACTCTTCAAAACATTTCCTCCTGCATTAGTACATGAAGCATTTGGCATGCAGTGATATCCTGAATCTTCACAATCAGTCATATTTGTCTTTGGAGTGGTTGGAGTGGTAGTATTAGTAGGAGTAGGGGTAATATATGAAAGATATTCTTTTGGCCATATAGAATACAGCAAGAAAGCAGTATCTCTTATATTACTTTGCCAGCATCCGTCTGCTCCCTGTACTTTGGCAAGCCAATTCTTTGAATTTGTTTTTTCTTCTACTTGCTCATTTTGAAATGGAAACAAAGCAACAGCAGTGTCATAGAATTTATTTTGAGATTCAAGCCAGTATGAATCTTCTTTTTGTTTTATTAACAATTCATTTCTGAACTCATTTGTTAAAGGATATAAAAACGCTTCTGGCAGGTATTTTAAATTGTCGCCCATTCCTGTTACTAAATAAGGAAGGAAAGAAGAAACATCGTATCCTTGAGATTTTAATATAAGTGTAGCCCATAAGCTTCCTTCATAGTTGCAAGAAGTGCCTTCTTTGAAACACAAAGAACTTATTTTTTCAGTCGTTATTCCATTTGACAGTGCAGAACTCGTTTTCTTTGAAACGTAAAGAATGTTACTAGAATCTTTTTTGTATAATAAAGAAGTTAGAAAAGGAATCTGACAGGATATCTCGAATTCGTCATCAGAACAACTAGGATTTATTCTCAGCCAATAATTTCCATATACTGTTAAACAACTCCCGACATTAGAGCCGATTGTTTTGTCTTCTGCTATAGTCAAGTCATAAGAATAATCTTCATAGCTTATTGTGCAGGAAGTTTTATTCTTGGCTTCTACCTGCAAAAGCCAGTCAATGCCAGAGGGGGTTGTTACCTGGGAAAAAAGCCAATCTTCTGCTTTCTTAGTGTCATTAATTCCTTTCAAGGCCAGAATTGCCTGTGCAGTTGTTTTTAATTTACAGCCGCTTTTTGGCCAGCATCCTTTTGCAGAAGTCTCTCCTAACAGTTCTGTTTTGCATTTGTTTATAGAAAGCAAAGAAAATATTTTCTCTTCTGTTGAAAGAGTCGAACACTTGTCTTTTACTTTTCCTTCTAAACAGGCATAAGCCTTTTCTTCAATAGTTTGATTAGCTGCTATTATAAAAGATGTGCAAAAGATTAATGAAATTAAAACTACAAACAACACTCTTTTTTTCATATTAAACATAGTTAATTCTTATTTTTAAAATTATCCTTATTTTTACGACTCAAGGATTGATTTGCTATAAAATTTTTCCTGACAACATAGTTTAATGGATTCTTTACGAATTTGCATAATTCATCAGGAGAGCATACCCCAAGATTTTTGTAAAATTCATTGCAATTTGGAGGAAGAATCGGTTTTCTTCTAATTGCCCATGATATTTGCGATTTTATATAGCCTTGGTGAAGAGGGGATTCATTTTTTGCATTCCATGCAGAGATTATTTTTTCTAACTCATCTTTTTCAGCCCCAATAGAACGAAACAGGTTTATTAAAACAAACAAAGAGCGTTTTTTTCCGTCTTGGACTCCTTGGAGAATTTTTTTCACGCATGGTGGAAAATTTTTTTCTGAACGGTCAGTAATCTTTATTGGCTTAAATTCTATATTTTTCTTTTCTTCTTCAGGATTATTTTCTTTGTACCAATCTAAAGCTTGCATCAGCAATTCTGTAGCTTCTCCTTCTTTAGATTTAGGAAAAAAATTTTTAATTTCGATTTTAAGAGGGTCTGCATCTTTCAATTGAAAGTCTTTGATTTTATTTTGATTTATTACTACACTAACTAAGGAAGTTTTTTCATGAAGGGAATAAGGCATTCTAAAAAGATGACGAGGAGAAACAAGGATTACATCTGGAAGGACTTCTTTAGAAGCTTGAAAGTCCTTTACATATTGGTTTGTTTTTGTCAAGGCACTCACTTTTTCTATTAATTTTCTATTGGTTAAATGAGCGATATACTTTGTAATAATCCTTGGATATTGCGGGAACATGTCTGAAGTTTTTAGGTTATTCATTTTTTCTGGAAAAGCTTTCCAGGGAACAATGAGATGGAATCCTTTGCTTCCTGAAAATTTAATCCCGACATTTTTTACGCCGTGAAAATTAAGAACCTCAACAATCAGCTCTGCGAGGATTTTGCTGTAATCAAAATATTTGCTGTCAATATCAATAAGCAAATCCCAACCAATCCTAAGCTCATTCAATTCCTTTTCATTTAAATCCGTAGAAAGGCTTAAGGGATTAGCCCATAACTCCTCTGAGCAATGAAATGAGGTTGCGCCTTTTCTTACAAGCCCTAATATGTCTGTTGGATATTGAAGAGAATCTGGACGCTTTCCAAAACCTTCAAAATACCGAGGGCAAATTTCTCTGCCAAAAGAGAAGTCAAAGATTGTTTTTTGAATATCAGGCCTTGAATAATAAACATGGGTAATTCTTCTTACTCTCTCTTCACGAATGCTCAAAGAAGGTTTTTCCATAAAAGTAAGAAATAGGGAAAGTTTAAATAAATAACCTATACTTAACAATAATAATGCTTAAAAGAGGAGATATATTTTGGAGAATATGCTGGTTAAACTAGATGACCCGAGTTTACTCTCAAAAGTCATTGAAGTAATCTCAGAAATGGTGACAGAAGTAAAGATTAAGATAAATGAATTCGGAATGGGCATAACTGCAATAGACCCGGCGAATGTAGCAATGGTAAATTTTAGGTTGCCGAAAAATGCTTTTTCTCAGTTTGAAAGCGGGAATGAAGTTTTGGGAATAAATTTGGACAGTTTAAAGAGGATATTAAAAAGATGCAGCAACAGAACTTCACTGATTTTGGAAAAAAGAGATAATCTGCTTAATATACAAGTTCAGGACAGGATAAGGAGAAATTTCAGCTTGAATTTAATTGACATAGAAGGGCAGGAAAAAGAAATGCCGAATTTGGATTATAGCGCAAGAGTGGAAATTGCATCATTGGATTTAGTTGATTCTATTGAAGACTGTTCTGTTGTTGGAGATGCTTGTTCTTTCATAATAAAAAACGGGCAATTTATAATAGAAGCAAGAGGTTTGAATTCTGCAAGGTCTGAGTTTTCTGGAGATGAAGCAAAGATAGAGGCAGAAGAATGCAAATCAAAATATAGCTTGGAATATTTGCAAAAGTTCATGAAAGGGGCAAAACTCTGTGACAAAACAAGATTATCTTTTGCAAATGACCATCCTCTCAAGATAGACATAAAGACAGAGCATATGGAACTGAATTTTATTCTTGCACCAAGAGTTGAAACCGAGGATTAAAGTCGGGAGTTAAGGACAGGGACAAACAAGCGTCAGTTTGAGCAGAAGATTGATTACCTTATTTTTCTTAAAGTTTATAAATAAAGATATCGTAGAAGAAATATGAAAAGTGGTGAAGGGAAATTAGGTAAAAAGGATGCTGTAGCATCAACAATTTTTCTGAAGAAAAATCGTAGGGGACAGGTTACCATCTTTATTATCATTGCAATAATGATAGTTGCTTTAGGACTATTGGTTTATTTCATGTATCCAAAACTTAAAACTACTTTAGGCATAGGAACAAAAGACCCTGTTGGCTATATTCAATCGTGCGTTGAAGATGATATAAAAGAAGCCACAGAAACAGTTTCTCTTCAGGGAGGAAGCATATCTCCAGAACATTACATTCTATACGATGACGCAAAAGTAGAATATCTCTGTTATACCAACGAATATTACAAACTTTGCACTGTCCAACAAGCAATGCTTAAGCAGCATATTGAATCAGAAATAAAAAATAAAATTAATCAGAAAGTAGACTCTTGTTTCAACTCATTAAAGGAAGACTATGAAAAAAGAGGATATAATTTTCAATTAAAAACAGGCACTAAAAAAGTCGAGTTGCTTCCGAAGAGGGTAATAGCAACTTTTGATTATTCTTTAACTTTAACAAAAGAGAATACAGAAAAGTATACATCATTTAACTTTATACTTGACAATAATCTTTACGAGTTGGTTGCTATTGCTGAAAGCATTGTCGAATCGGAAACTCTACAGGGAGATGCCGAGACAACTCTCTATATGGCTTACTATCCTGATTTAAAAGTTGAAAAAAAGATTAAAGAAGATGGGACAAAAATTTACATTTTAACAGATAGAAATAAAGGAAATAAATTTCAGTTTGCCTCAAGGAGCAATGCATTTTAAAATGGCGGAAAAAAAGATTTATGCATTTTGCATCTTTTTTATGTTTTTGATATTTTTAACAGGAATTGTGAGTGCTGCTTTTTTCTGTTGTGAAAAGACAAAGGGAGGAGCATGGTGTCAGAGTATGGGTTCTGAATCTGATTGTGATCCAAATTATGGAAGAGTTCAGACATCGTGCGACGCAACTTCTTATTGCAGATTAGGAACTTGCATTAATCAGCAAGAAGGAAATTGCATGCCAAATACTCCTCAAAAAGTTTGTGAGGAAGATAGAGGATTCTGGAGCGATAAAAAAAGAGATGATTTGCCTCAATGCCAGTTAGGATGTTGTTTGATTGGAGAACAGGCAGCATTTGTAACTCATGTTGCTTGCAACAGGCTTGGTTCCTTATACGGAACAAATGTGAGTTATAGAACAAATATAAAAGATGAATTGCAATGCTTGGCAAGTGCAACAAGTTATGAAAAAGGAGCTTGTGTATATGAAGAAGATTATGTAAGAACATGCAAACTTACAACTCAGAAAGCATGCCAAGACTCAGGGCTTTCAAAAGTTGAATTTCATAAGGGATACTTATGCACTGCTGTAGAATTGGGAACAAACTGCGCTCCAACAGAAAAAACAAAATGCGTTGAGAATAAAGACGAGGTTTATTTTATTGATACTTGCAATAATATAGGAAATGTTTATGATTCTTCAAAGGTTAAAGATGTCGCTTATTGGACTAAAATCCAAGAACCAACTTGCAGTGATAATGCAGGAAATAAAAATTCAAGGAGTTGCGGTGATTGTGATTATTATGCAGGAAGCATTTGCAAAGGGAAAAAGATTGGAGAATCAACAGATTATGGAGATTACATCTGCAAAAACTTAGATTGTACAGAATACAAGGGAGCTGATTTTGATTTGGGAAGTTATCCAAGGCATGGAGAAACTTGGTGTGCTACAGATACAAAATCAGGACAAGCAAATAATCTTCCTGGAAGTAGCTATTATAGAATGGTATGCTATAACGGAGAGGTTACAATAGAACAGTGTGATGTGTTTAGGCAAAAGATTTGCATTGAAAATAATTCGTTAGGTTTTGGGATAGCAAATTGTAGGCCAAACCTATATTTAGATTGCTTTGGACAAAACAATAGCGACGATTGTTTATTAAGAGAAGAAAGAGATTGCCAGTGGATTAAAGATTATTATTTTTATTATGATGCAGCAGGAACATTTGGGGGCATTCAAAAGAGCAACAGTTCATCTCCTGCTGGAATGTGTGTCCCATTAAATGCCCCTGGAATGGCTTTTTGGAATGAAGGGGGAATATGTGTATTAGGAAGTGCTCAATGTATTGTTAAATATGAAAGAGGATTGATTGACAAATGGGGAAAGAAACCGTGGAAACCTATTGAAAATAAAGAATGCTTAGAAGCTGCATGGGCAAACAAAATGAATGATATTTGCATGTCTTTAGGAGATTGTGGAAGCAAAGTAAATTACATAGGACAAGAAGGATACAAAAATAAAGATGTAGTAAAGACACAAGCACCAGAGGTGTAAAAATAAAAAATATGAAAGTTAAAAAAATAAAATTTAGCAGAAAAGCAGAAGCATTATTTCAGATTGGAATATTCTTGATTAGCATATTTGCTCTTTCTTATCTTCTTGGAAGTGAAATTGGATTTGTTAGTGCTGTAAGGGGTGGATTCACAAGAATTCCAGTAAATAGTGCTGTTGGTAAAGCATTGGGTGGTGGTGCTAATGTAGCTACAAAAACACCTTTTTCCTGGCAAGGCGTATTGAATGGATTAGGACAGATTGCAATTAATGCTGCAATTGCTTATGGGCTTTATGTTGGTACCAAATGGCTTCTTTCATTGCTTCCTGGTGCATTCACTCCTGAAGCAGCTCAAGCAGCAGGAATAGCTATTGGGTTGGGTTATGGTATAGGTTCTACTGCTATAACTATAACCGGTCTTCTATTTCCTACTTTGTTTGCAAATCTTTTTACTGCCAGTATTTTTGGGGGTTTAATCGGAATTGGAGTTGGACTTATTCTTTTCCTATTTTTGTATAAAGACCAAGCTGTAGGCTCTGTTGTATTCACTTGTTTTTCATGGTCACCTGCAGTTGGTGGAGAGTTTTGCAATATTTGCACTAGTGACGGTTTTCCTTGCAGTGAATATAAATGCAAGAGTTTAGGAACACAATGTGAATTATTAAATCCAGGAACAGGTGAGGAACTTTGCGCAATGAACGATACAAAGGATATTGTACCTCCAACAGTTGAAGCATGGGAAGGAGCATTATTGGAATATTATAGATATGTTCCTAGAGGGGCTATTCTTCCTCCTGACAGAGGAGTTACTGTTGAATATACAAAAAAGTCAGGCGAGAGTTGCATACCTGCATTCACAACATTCACATTCGGAGTTAAATTAGACAAGCCAGGAAGATGTCGAGCTGATGTTCTAAGAAAAGATAATTTTTCATCTATGAGCATAGAACTTAGCAGTGGCAGATACAAATACAATCACACAATTTCATCAGTCATTCCTGATTTGGCTGCACTAAGAGCAGAAGGAATAGATGTTGGAGACAATGGAATTTATGAAATATATGTCAGATGTGAAAGTACAGGAGGATATTCAAATGTTGGAACCTTTGGATTTAGGTATTGCTTGCAGGAATACGATATAACAGCTCCTTCAATCATGACAACAGACCCATTAAACAATATGCCTGTAGCATTTGGGCAGGGTTCATTGGCTGTTAATTTCTATGTCAACAAGCCATCGACTTGCAGATGGAGCAGGCTTGATGAAGATTACAATAACATGAAGGATGAAATGAGTTGCGCATCAAGCATCACTGAAATGAATGCGAATATGTTTTACAAATGCACTACAACCTTAACAGGGATAAAAGACAGAACTGAAAATAAATTCTATATAAGATGCAAGAGTTATCCATTGAAACCCGAAGAAGAAAGGTATGTGAATACAAATTCATACGAATATACTTTAATTGGAACACAGCCTCTTGTAATTGACTGGCTTAAGCCAACAGGAACTGTCAAAGATTCTGTAGAAGATGTGAAAGTTACATTAGAAGCGCAAACTTCTGCAGGATATAAAGATGGAGAAGCAAAATGTTATTTCAGCAAGACCGCAGGAGTATTCAAAAGCAGCGACTTGTTCATGAATACAGGCACTTATCAGCACTCTCAAGATTTATGGCTGACTGCTGGAAACTATAAGTATTTCATAAAGTGTTGTGATTTGGGAAATAATTGCCAGGAAGGAAACGTGGAGTTCAGAGTTGAAACAGATTTCAATCCTCCTATAATTGTAAGAGCTTATTATGAAAGTGGAAGCCTTAAGATTGTTACAAATGAAGATGCAGAATGCGCATACAGCATTACTGACTGTTCTTATATTCTTGAGGATGGAATCACATTCTCAAGTGGAAATGACAGAGAACATTCTGCTGGATGGGACACTACTAACAATTATTACATCAAATGCAAGGATGATTATGGAAACCAGCCATCGCCTGCTGATTGCACAATGACAATAAGACCATTCGAACTTTATTAAAAAACTTTATAAGTTATCCTTACTAATTTTATCTATGAATACAAGAGTTAAAAGAGGACAGTTTGATTTATCGTTTGGCATGATTTTCTCTATTTTTTTGATAGTTGTCTTCATTGCATTTGCAGTTTATGCTATCATAAAATTTTTGGAATTTCAGGACACAATTAAAATTGAAAAATTTGTTGATGATTTAAGGCAAAATATTGATGCGATGTGGAAAGGCGACCAAGGAAGCCAAAAAGTTGAATATTCCCTACCAACAAAGATAGAAGAGGTTTGTTTTGTTGATGATGAATATGAAAATCTGATATTTAATTCTAAGCAGATAATTCAAGGGAAGGATATTGAAAATATAAACACTGAAAGCATGACGTCTAAGGAAAATCCCTACTGCATTGAGAATGTTAAAGGAAAAGTTAAGATGACTATTGTAAAGAATTATGGAGAAACACTTGTTAGAATTACAAGATAATTCGTAAAATGAATAATAAAAAAGGGGCTTTGGAAATATCTTTTGGATGGCTTTTTGCCATTATTGCAGGAGTGTTTATTATATTCCTTGCTATTTACTTTGCAACCAAGCTTTTTGGGACAGAAAAAGAAACAATAGTTGCTAAAACAGGAAAGGAAATAGGAATCCTGCTTAATCCTCTTGAAATTAGTTTTGAGGCTGCGAAAACAGTTTCTATTACTATGCCTGCTGATACTAGAATTTATAATATATGTGATAACAAGGGTGTTTTTGGAAAACAGTTAGTTCAATTATCCCAAAAAAGCTTTAATAAGTGGACTGATACAGACATCAAAACAACATTTTATAACAAATATATTTTTTCAGAAAAGCAAACAGAAGGGACAACATTTTATTTTTTCTCTAAACCATTCGACTTTCCTTTTAAGGTTGCTGATTTGCTTTACATGACATCAGCAAAGCAAAGATACTGCTTTGTTAATCCTCCATCAGATGTAAGAGAAGAGATTTCTTTATTACAACAAGATAATCTTTTGACACAAAATTGCTTGGATACTAATATAAGAGTTTGCTTTAATAGCAATAGCAATTGCGATATCGATGTTGATTATGAATCGGGAATTGTTGAAAAAAATGGAACAGACATGAGTTTTGTGATAAGTGGAGAAGAAAACGATGAAAATGCTTTAATGTATGCTGCTATTTTTTCCACTCCAGAAGTTTATGAATGCCAAGTAAAAAGGCTTATGCAAAGGCTAAAGGAACTTTCATTGTTATATAAAGATAAAGAATCAATTGCAGAAGGGAAAGGATGTGGCAATGAAGTGGGAAGCAGTCTTATTGAATTAAGCAATATTGCAAATCAATTAAGCAGTTCAAGAGAACTCGAATCAATAAAAAGCATTGTCAATAGTGTGAATAGTCAAAATAAAATAGCAAAATGCACTTTATGGTAAGGAACAAGAAAGCACAGATGAAGATTCAGCAGATGACATTCATGTTAGTCGCAGTTGTGCTTTTCTTTGTTCTTGTTGGATTAGCTTTTTTGTCTATAAGACTTTATAATATAAAGAAAATGGCAGCTTCTCTTGAAGAGGAAAATGCAATACTCCTTGTAAGCAAATTAGCTAATTCACCTGAATTTTCTTGTGGAAATGCGTTTGGAGGCAGCAGAGTAAGCTGTATTGATGAGAACAAGATTATGGCTTTAAAACAAAGAATAGGCAAATATTCTGACTTTTGGGGAGTGGTGAAGATAGAAATAAGGAGAATTTATCCAAACGAAGGAGTCATAGAAATCTTCTCAAAGAATGAAGAGCATGTATTGCCTGCTGTTTCAAATTTTATTGCATTATGCAGAAAAGAAGCAAATGAGACAGAAACATATGACAAGTGTGAGATGGCTAAATTAATAATTAGTTCAGAGGATAAAGGATGATAAGAAAAATGAAGAAAAGGGGACAAGAGGAAATGGTTGGTTTTGCATTGATAATCATTTTAGTCTCTGTCATAATACTTGGGTTTTTAGGATTTTTATTGCGAACTCCAAAGAGAGAAGCTATAGAAAGCTATGAAATTGAAAACTTTTTGCAAGCAGTTCTGCAATATACCAGCGATTGCCAAGACAGTTTAGGATATTTGCCAGTAGAAAACTTGATAACTGAATGTGATGAAGGAAATAGCTGTTTAAATGGAAAGAGCAGTTGCGAAGTTCTTAATAATACACTAAAAGGCATAATAGCAAAGAGTTGGCCGGTCGGAGAGGCAAATCCTGTAAAAGGCTATGAGTTAAACATAACTGTGGAAGAAGGAGGCATGTTAATGCTAAAACAAGGCAATAGAACAGGCAATTATAAGGGCGCTTTCCAGACTTTTGAAAGGAAAGGCAATAGTTATCAGATTTATTTTAAGGCATATTCTTAGAGGATACATAAACAAGAATAAACCTATTTTATTCTTAGATCTTAAAGTGAATTGTTATAGTATCTGCAACTATCTGAGGTTTATGCCTTGTTCTGTTATTTACCTTACTTTCAACAACTTCTATAAAACCAAACCTTTCCAAGAGCTTTACATCATCATAAACTGATTTAAAACTCCTATTAAGCTTCTTAGCCAAATCATAAAGAGAAGAGGGCTTTTGAAGTTTAATCACGTTTAAGAGCCTTGCTTTTTCATTGCTTAATAACTGTCTTAATGCCTGAATGCCTGAAAAGTTATATTCTTCCTTACCTGAAGCAGGTTTTTTAAACAGGGAAAACGCTCCTTTTTGTTCTCTTATTGTTATTTCTCTTACTGGCATTTTGTTAAAGGAGATATATGTTATTTTTTATCATATATCTGTTGTTCCTCTATTTTGATTATATGTCTTATTTTATTATATATGGAATAAAAGACATATATCTTAATAAGCCTTTTGTATGATGCCTCTTTAATAGTGTAATCATAATATAATTACAACATAAGACTTATAAATAAAACTATGAAAAACAGATGATTTTTGGATAATGATTGAAAACGTTACCCTAAGCTTTTTAAAGAAAATTTGATTTTAAGTATTACACACTCTTTAGGAGTGTTCTTATAGGGAATTCATAGTCATCTCAGCAAGGTGGTTAACCCTATACCATCAGGTTGAGAGAGGTTGTCATAGACAACATATTTTATAGAAATGAAAGGAGGTTAAAAAATAAATGAGATTAAATTTTAAAAAAGTTTCGGCAATTGCGGTTAGCGCATTAATGGTTGGAATGACTATGGGAGTTGCTGCTGCTACTACTTATCCTGCTCCATTCGTTGCAGGAGGAGCTGCAGACGTAGCAATTGTTTATGGTACAGGTGCTGGTGTTTCTTCTCTTGACTTAGTTCAAGCAGGAAACGTTCAATCAAACCTACAATCATTTATGAGCGGAACAGGTGGTGGTACTACAGTAGTAGGAACTGCTTGGCAAGCACAAACAGGTTCTGACAGTTTAGAGCTTGGAGAATCTATCAAAGATGTTAATAAATATATTGACAGTGGTGACTTAGCTCTTTTAACAGATGGTGTCATTTCTAATGAAAAAGGTGATGCGGAGTATGAACAATTCCTTTACTTTGAAGATACAACTTCCTCAATGGTAAATTATCAAGAAGATGATAATGATAATATAGGACTGTTCTTCAAAATTGCAAGCGATCAAGTAATCGCAAGATATGTTATGGACTTCACTACTAATCTAAAGAGTGATGTAGAAACAGCAGATGGAGAACTATCTGATATTGAAGACAAAGATATAACTTTCTTAGGAAAGACTTACACTGTTACTGATGCTACCAATGGAACAGGTGGTGTAGAGTTAACATTGATGAGCGGTGCTTTGAAAGGAACTGTTGGTAATGACGAAGAATTAACTATTGGCAGTTATAAAGTAAAGGCTGTTGTTTCACTGGCTACTGAAGTAAAGTTCACTATAACTATGCCTAGTGGCAGTACTGAAGTTACAGACAAGATGGATCAAGGAGACATGGAGAAACTCTCTGATGGCAATTATATAGCTGTTACAGATATAACTTATGAACAATATGCTGGTGGTTTACACCAAGCAACATTCTACATTGGAGCAGACAAAATTGAATGGAAAAACAATACAGCTATGACTGCTAATGGTGAAACCATAAGTAACGCAAAAGTTATAATAACTAGAACTGAATCTGGCGGAGATATAGCAATCAGCGAAATTGCAATTAACATGACTGCAGAAGATGATTTGTATGTTCCTGTTAATGGAAAATTGAGTGCTGCTGCTAATTTAGATGAGCCGGCAGTACTAGTAAGCGGAAACTGGGATATTGAATTCAAAGGATTAGAAGCAATGGACTATGAGGATTTAAGCTTGAAAGTTAGTGAATCTGACCAACAGTATACACTTACGTGGAGTGACTATAATGGTGATAAACTTGTTTTGCCATTGTTATATGTAAATCAAAGTGGTGTATATGGAGGAGATGATTCCGATAAAAAACTTGCACTAAGTCCATCTACAAACGTATCAAAGAAGGATTACTTCTTATTGAGTACAGCAGACCCTGTAGTTTCTACAACTGACGCAAAGACAGTTTTAGTTCAGTATAAAAGTGCAGATAAGGTTACAGACAGTAATCCAAAAGTAACCTTTACTATAAATCCGGGTCCAAATCAGTATGATAAAGAAATGTCGGTAACTACGGCTGGTGCTTTCACATTGAAGGTAGCTGGTGGTACTTTCGAATTCGCTAATCAGACAAGTGGTGAAGCTAATGACTTTGGTATATACCTAACCAGTGCTGCAGGTGATTATGCCACTGCAAACGCGACTAATTTCCCAATTCGTACTAATTATATAAGAACCCAGTACAATACTTTGATTACTATAAGTGATACAAATGCAACTGACTGGTTTGGTGCAGGAGTATTAACCCAAGGTCCTGCAACGGCTGCAGCTTGGACAATAAACGTAACATCAGATGACTCAACTAGAGACGGTGATGACTTTACGCTTCCAGATGCTGGACAAGTATTCTATGTAAGCATTGCAAATGATACTGGTACTAGTACTGCTGAAGCATCAACTACTATGACAGGAACAGCTTTATGGCAAACAGACCCTGATGACAGTGCTAAGATGCACTACATAAACAAATACGGGGCAGTGATAGATTACACAAAGCCTTCAAGTTCTCCTGCAGATTTAGAAGTCAAGATACCTAAGACAATTGTAAAGCCTTTGGTATATGTCACTTCTGGAGATATTGTTGTTTCTAGCACATCAACAGGATCAAAGAGTCTTGGAGACGTGCTTGTAAAGGACTCTGAAGTAAGCTCTGTACAAACCAAGAACTTGGTTGTTGTTGGTGGTAGCTGTATTAATTCAGTTGCTGCTAAATTAGTTGGAGCTGCTGCATGTAGCGCTGACTTTACTACAAGAACAGGCATTGGTTCAGGACAGTTCCTGATTCAAAGCTTTGGCGGTGCTTACACAACTGGTAAGATTGCTTTGCTTGTAGCTGGTTATGAAGCTGCTGACACTGTAAATGCTGCTACTTATTTGAAGACAAAAGTCGTTGACACAACCGCAGGAAAGAAGTACAAGGGAACCTCTGCAACAACTGCAGAACTTGTAACTACAACTGTGTAAGTCAATTTTTTTATTTTATTTTTTTTCTTTTTCTTTTTTTTAGAACTTAGATGGAACTATCTTGTTCTATATCACAAACTTTTTATATACCAATTTGTAATTTTTATAATGAGAAAGATAACTGAAAGAACTAATGAAGAAAAGAAAACAAGAAGAAACCAATTCCTTGTTGGAGGACTTTTAATATTAGTCATGGTTCTTAGTGTTTTAGGCTATTCTCTTGGAAGAAACAATCAAGAAGAAGAAGCTGAAAAAGTGATTTACAATGGATATGAATTTACAAAGACCAATGATTTTTGGACAACGACTATAGGAAGTTTCCAATTCTCTTTTAAATATAATCCTTATGAAACAGAGAAAATTAGTTCTCAAATTAATTACTTAAATACTTATTCAAACAAGCCCTTATATCTCTCTGGGGGAAATATGGAAGCTGAAACTGAGATTTACAGAAATTTATTTTATCAGACTGGAATTGCGCAAAGAGTCCAGTATGCCTGCTTGCAGGGAGAAAAGTGCGAAGATGGAAGTTTTCCAATAAAAAATTGCACTGATAATTTTGTGATAATAAGAGAAAATAATCAAAGCGACATACTCAGTCAAAATAAAAGTGAGATAAAGCAACAAGACGGTTGCGTTTTTATTACAGGAATAAGTGAAAACTTAACTAGTACAGTCGACAGTTTTCTGTTTAAGATAATGGGAATATCTGAATAGAAACACAATAAAACTTATAAAGGAAAATAGGAATTTAAGAAGATGGAAAAAAAGAGAAGGAAGAAAAAAGAGGAAAAGGAAAAGAAAGAAGAGAAAAAAGAGGAAGAAGTAAAAAAAGAAGAAGTTTGTGAAATATTTGATGTTGAAAAAGACGGGAAAGAAGAAACAATAAAAAGTTGCGGGACAGAAGAAGAAAAGATTGTTAATAAAGACCAAGTAAAAAAAGAGAACAAACTGATAAGAAATGTTTTCATACTCATGTTAGGATTTTGTTTGATGTTTTTAGCAGGATATTTAATTATTGAATCTTCTAAACACTTTAATTATGAAGGGGTTAAGTTTGATTTTGTAAAGGAGGGGCAATTAATGCTTTACAAGACATCTATTCCTGGAAAGATTGACAAGAATGGAACATTTATTCCTGGAATTTATAAAAGCGGGGATTTGGCCAATTACAGAATATGGCTTAGAAATGATCCACGGGGATTGAAATCTATTCCTTTTGATGGATATTTAGTATTGAAGACAAATATGGTTGTTAATATAACCCAGGATTTCAATTGTGATGGAGATGGAGTTATTGCGATTGCCAATCTAGTAAAACTTTACAATGATGCGCTTGGAATAAGTGTTATGAAAGATGAGAATGCGAGCTGTGACTTGGAAGGAAGATATATGTTTGTGAATATACAAGAAGGAGATAAAACATATGTAGAAGAAATTGGAAGTGCATGCTACAATGTTTATATTAAAGATTGCGAGATTTTAGATGGTGTGGAAAGGTTTATGCTTGAAACTTTTGTTGAGGTTAACAAAAAATTAAATAAATAAAATGGACTTAAGACTTCTTTGGGCATTTATTCTTGCGATGCTTCCTGTTAGTGAATTGAGGGGAGGACTGCCCTTGGCTATAATCTATGCAAGAGAACATGGCATTCCTATACTCTTTGTTTTTTTGCTGATTGTGATGGCAAATATTCTTATAATTTTCTTTGTTTTCTATTTTTTAGATAACATACACAAGATTTTTTTGAAAAATAAATTCTACAAGAAATTTTTTGAAAACTATATAAAAAGGCTCCAAAAAAAGATGGACAAATTTGAAAAAAAATATTCTACTATGGGTTTTATTGCATTAAGCATTTTTGTTGCTGTGCCTTTGCCAGGAACAGGAGCATGGACTGGTTGCCTTCTCTCATGGCTTTTAAAATTAGATAGAAAGAAAAGCATTTTAAGCATTGCATTAGGAGTTGCTATTGCTGGAATCTTAATGCTTTTTGGAACGCTTGGGTTTCTTAAGCTTTTTTCTTAATTTAGACTTAGCTAATAATAAAAAGTCAGAATAAAAAGGAATTTCTCTTACTTTAAACATCTTCACACCAAGAAACCAAATTCCTATAACAAAAACGATGCTTCCAAAATACCAAAACAATTCGTGAGTTATATCAAATAAAGAAAATCCAGATACAAACAACAAAGAAAGCAAAAAGATTCTTAATATATTCACAAGTAGAAGAGCAAAAAAAGAGACGAATATCAAACCAAGTCTTTTTAAGAATTTCAATCCAGGAGTAGAAAGATTGAGAATCAACAAAAGATAATAAGCAGAACCTGCAATACATGGATTTATTATTTCAATTGGCAAATAATTGTCTATTATTATAAAATTAGTAATTAATGTAGCACTATGAAATAATTTTATCAAGAAATAAACTGGATAGATTGTTAATGGTGTAAAGATTAGATAAAATATCCAAAGACTTGGAAAGCCAGCAATAATGAGAACAAGGTATCTCAAGAGAATACTTAAAAGTTGATTTACCTCTTTTTTCATAAACGTTAAAGTGGAAATGTATTTAAATAATTTAGCATTTACGAATTGATGAAAGATAAAAAAGGAATAATCATTGGAATTATTGTTATCTTCTTAATATTTACCAGTCTGTATTTTGATAGCCAAATTGTTAAAGCAGTTTCTGAAATCAGAAATGAAAGTCTTGATAAATTTTTTATCTGGATAACTCTTGCAAGTTCTGAAATAGTAATCTTTTTTGTTCTTACAACTTTCTTTATATGGAAAGAGAAAAAGAGAAGGTGGATTGCTCCCTTATGGTTAAGCCTTGGAACTTCTGCAGTAATCAGTTTTATGTTAAAGATAACAATTCAAAGGCAAAGGCCATATCAACTTAATCTAGTTTCTCTTCTTTCGAGCTTGCAGGAAGCAAGTCATAGTATATGGAATTTTTCCTTTCCTTCTTCTCATGCAATGATTGCTTTTTCTGCAATTCCAATCATATCAGAACAATTTCCAAAATTAAAATATATTTGGATTGGATTTGCGATATTGATTTGCTTTTCAAGACTGTATTTTGGATTGCATTTCTTAAGTGATGTTCTTGCAGGAGCACTTATAGGCTACATCCTCGGGATGATATTTGTATATTTAGAAAAAGATAGCAAGTTTGGGGAAAAAATATACAACAAAATCCTTAGAAGATGAGATTATGAGGAAATAAATTCTGTTCATAAATTCACATTATTATTTAATTATTAATACCAATCTATCGTTAAGATTGTGAAATGAAGTTATGTCATATAATAAAGATTATTCCATCATTAATAGTCATATCAATTCTGTGCGATAGCACACAATATTTAACTGGTGAATATCAATAAAATTTAATAAGAATAAAAAGAAGAAGAAATAGACTTATTTCCTCATAACTCTTACTGCCACTATAATTATTACGATTATTAAGATTACATTCAATGCACCTATTCCCCAAATGTACCAGTTATCTCCGCCAAGGAAAGCTCCTGTGAATCCTCCAAATACATTTGATTTTTCAACTGAAACTGAAACTGGCTGTGTTAAAACTTGTTCGTTTTCAGTCAATACAAAATTGAAATTTTGACTTCCTGAAACACCAGCATTTACTTTGAATTTAACTAAAACATCTGCAGATTTTCCTGCATCTATACTAAGAGTATCTTTATCAAGAGAGACTAATGAAGCCCAGTCTGTGTATCCTTCAACAGATAAATCAAATGTTTTGCTTGTTGAAGCATCGTTTCTTATTGTTGCTTTGACAACAAATTCTTTTCCTGCTTCTACTTTTTCAGATTCCAAAGTTGCCAAAACTGAAGCTTCTGGCTCATTTGTGCATCCGCCTTCTGGCTTAACTGAAACAACAAATTTTGAATAATCATCATTTTCATTTTGGAAAACTTCACCATCTTCATTTAAAACTGATAATTGCAATTCGTATGTTTTTTCTTCTGCATTGCTTGGTATTTTAATGTCAAATAACAAGTCTTTGCTATCAAAAGCATCTACAGTGCCAAGCTGTACTTTGCTGTTTATTCCTAATTCTGAATTCTGAATAACAACATAAACGCCATCTTCATCATCTTCACCAAAATTCCATGCTTTCCCTGTTAATTGAACAGTGTCTCCGCATGAAACAGTTCCTACAACTTCAAGAGAATCAAGCATAACAAAACTGCTTTCAATATTCAATTCAACAGTATCATCTGAAACAACGGCACAAGTGTCTCCATTATTAACATCTTCAAATTCCTTGTCTTCTGCATTAGCCCAAACATAAAATACATAATCTCCGCTATCTTTAAATTCTGATGGGTCGTCTAATTTGAAAGTTATTGTAAGTGTCTTATCTTTTCCTGAATCTAAGTTGAAATCGTTTTCTTCGCCATCAATAACAAATTTATCTGTATCTTTATCATACAATCCCCATCCTACAGTTATTCCCCTCATTTTTTCATCACCATCATTTGCTACATTAACGTCTACTTGTATTTCATCTAATGGAGACCATGTAGTCTTATCACCAAATCCTTTTGTTACCTTAATCTTATCTATATCAAGATTTAAATTACTTCCTTGATTTCCTGTTGTTTTACATTCAGTTATGTCTTTTGGCTCTGATTCTGAAAGAACATTAATAGTTATAGGCAGATCATAAGTCATTTCGGTTACATAAGTACCTTTTAATGTTAATTTTCCAGTATAAGTTCCTGGTTGTTGTGTTGCAGGAACGCTAAAAGCAAGAGACATTAATCCGCTTAATATATTTTGGTTTAATGTAGTAACCATTCCGGTTACAGTGCTTTGGGAAGTGAATGAATATGTGCTAGAACTATCATTTAATGTAATAGGGACATTGAAAGACATGTTTGTTAAGTTTCCATAATTGCTTTCTTTCAATTTGAAAGAAATTGTAGCAGTTTTTCCAACTATTACACTTTGATTATTTCCTGTGACAGTAACATAAGTTACAGCAGCACTTGCAAAAGTTGCAAGAGTTACCAACGCTAAAATGCTTAAAACCAACAATTTGATTGTTTTGTTTGCCATATTGTGTAATCATTCTGCAGTGAAGATGATTTATAAAGTTTTATATTTTACAAAATATAGTTTAAACTAAGTGGTATTAACATAAAAATTCAACAAAATTTGAAAAAAGGCAAGATTTATATATTTCCGACGAGTGTATTTTTAATATGGTGATAAAATCTCAGGAGAATTCTATTGGCGCTTGGGCATTCCTTATGGGAGTTATTCTTGCAGTATTGATTGGATTGTCCACTGCATTGATACCAATTCCTTCATTGACAAAATACAGCAGTTTCATTTATCTTTTATTGGTAATTCTTGGAATTGTTGTGGGAAGTTCAATAAATGTAACTAAAAAAGATGCGCAGACCTTTTTGATAACAGGAACAATTCTTGTTATTGTGAGTAAGTTCGGAATGGAAAGTGTTATTAGTTCTTTAATAGGAATAGGAGCAGGAGATACAGTTTCTTCAATATTCGCAGCTCTGTTAGCATTATTTGTGCCTGCAACAATAATTGTTGCATTAAAGACTGTTTTTGGAATGGCTAAGGTTTAATACGCTCACTCGCAAGCTCGTTCGCTTATTGGTATATCCTATTAATATAAAACATATAATTGTTTAATCATCAAACAAGTTCCATATTAATTAAAATATTAATCTGTGCAACAGCACATTATATAGAACATGATTAAACTGGGTTGATTATCCTTCCAATCCCTTCAAATCTCTCGCATTAAAAACAAAACCTTCAAAATCTAACCTTGGACATGCTGTGTTTATCCATGCATCCATGTTAAAATTCTCAAACTGCCTTGTATCTATTTCATTACTAATAAATAGGTAGCTCTTTTTGTTCTTTAATTCATTTTTAAGATTAAGAGCTCTTTTCAATTTTTCTTGACCTGGTTTAGTGGAAACCAGTATTCCAACTTTCTGAGAATTCAGGAATTTCATATAAGAAGCTCGTTTCTTTTTTTCAAAGGAATATATTTCTTCCTCTGAAATCTTTCTTAGTTCATTAGACTCTAATATATAAATAGGTAGCTTGCTTTCAAATGCAAGAGAAACAGCATGAAATTGTCCAGAAGTTATTAATAGTATGGCTTCGGTTTCTTTTGGAAATTTTAGCTTGCTGCAACCTAAAACCTGAACAGTTTCTGTTATTTTATGCTTCTTAGAAAGTATTTTCTTAACTCTCTCTGCAATGTCCTTATATTGAATTGAATAAGCTATTGCTATGTTCTTAGGCAATTTTAATGCCTCTATTCTTTTTTCATTTAGTTCTGAATTGATTTTTGCTGGAATAAATATGGTTTTCATGAGTAGATAGAAAACTAATAGATTATAAATGTTAGTTATAATGAATTTACTAGACTACTGCGAGGCATAACTAACTTACGATTACCAATAATAACTGTCTTTAAACTTCTAACAGATTTTTCCTGTTCTTTATATGCTTCATTCATTTGAACAGCATATTCGGCCAATATTCTACCTAATCTTAATTTTTCCTCTTCAGAAGCGGTATTTAGAGGATACATTTTCCTAATCAAACTTGTGCTTTGATGGTTCACTAGGTTGAGATGGGTTGTCTTTTTGAATTTGGGCAAATGATGGAGTTACAATCAAAAGATTTTCTCCAAAACCTGCAATGCTACCTTCAAGAGCATCTGTTGTTTTCTTAATCTTTGCTGCAGCTCTTTTTAGTTCAATAGGGTCTTTCTGCTTTAGGATTTTCATGTCGATTATTGCAATAGAATATCCGTCTCTTAAAACATTAAGAATATCATTGACATCTTCGTATTTTTTCAATACAAAAAGTTTCACAAGAACCTTAGTTTGTTTTTCTCCTTTTTCTAAATCTATTTCAAGATAATCCTCTGCACTGCCTTCATCTCGCAATTGTCCTTTAAGCGCTTTTTTTAATTTATCGAAAACCATAGTAAATTCACATATGAGACATTTATAAAGATTTCGCAACTTTTTCTATATATTTTATTTCTTCATTGATTTAGTCACTTCTTCCCTTAATTTGTCCAGCTGACTGGATAGGGAAGCTTCTTGTTTCTCGAATGATTTTATTCTAAGCTCTAAAATTTTTTGTTTGTTCAATAATTCTTCTTTTATTTTTCCTTTTTCCGACTTAATCATCAGTTGCCCAACTATCTTAAAGATTTCATCTCCCGCTTTTTCTATTTCTTTTAAAGCAGAAGCAGTTTCTGCGAATTCTATCTGAAAAGCCTGTTTTTGAAGAAGAGAATTCTGCAATCTCTGTTCTAAAATTTGCATTTCTTGGATTTTATTTTCTTCCATTATGTAAAATTTCCTATTTTATATCCGCAGTTTACGAGGACTTTGAAAAATTTCCTGTTTTTCATCGCGTTATTGAATTCGACAAGGTTTTGCATCTCGATGCAAAAGCATCTAAATTTGCTCACTTCGTTCGTTTATTAATTATGATTATTCAGCCTTAATTTTTTTTATCTTAGATCTTGGCTTGTAGAAAATCTTGCTGCCGCAATAAGGACAGACAAATCTTTTTTCAAGATTATTGCTAAGGACTTTCTTCTCGCATTTGAAACATTTGTATGCTACCATTATTTATTTTATGTTGTTTATTTTATTTAAATTTATCATTCTAGATAATACGTATCTGCTGCAAATTTTTTATCGCATTTAGAGCAATGCCAGATTCCTTTTGATAATCTCTTAACTCCCATCTTTCCGCAATATGGGCATTTCTGCTTTTTTCTCTGTTTCTCTTCGATAGCGTTCAATTTAATTCTTACAGCTCTTCCGTATCTGGCTCCAAATCTTCCTGCTGCTTTTGCTTTTTTTAATTTTGATGGCATGTTAACTATATTCATTTGGTGAATCTGCTAATGGAGATTCCAAATATTTTTTTATTCCGTCGAAATAAGAGACAATTAAGGCATTTTGCCCAAGATATAAATCATTCAGTTTATGAATATCAGCATCAGAATCGATTATCTGCTGATTTTTAATAACGACGTATTTTTCAGGATAATTTCTTCTAATTCTTTCTAAGTTTTCTTTAAAGAATCTTACGTTTCTTATTGCTTCCATTAATTCTGTTTCTGCTTTTAATGTTGTTTGCATTTTGTTTTGTTTTTTTTAATCTCCACATTTGCTTCGCAAATGTTCATATCGACAATCGTTGTTGTCTCAATTGACATTTCTATGAAATGTCAATGGGGTTACCCGGATTTGAACCGGGGTCGCGAGGTATTCAGGAAGGCTCTCGGCATTTATGGATTAAGCTCGAGACTTCCTTCACCCAAACCTCGAAGGCTACCAGACTACCCCATAACCCCATAATAAAAAGGGGGTGTGGTGATTTATAAAACTATTCTCATTCTGCTTTTTTCGCCGGAACTTTTGCTGGAACCTTATCGGATTTCTTCTCTTCAGTTGTTGGTGTAGTGGTAGCGGCAGCTCCTTCTTTAAGAGCCTCTGCTTGTTCTTTAGCAGCCTGTTCCTGTTGCAATATCTTATCTTGTTCTGCTTTAATCTTTGAAAAATATTCGTCTAATTTTGCTTTTTTATCAGAAGGTGTTTTAGTAATTTCCTCGTTTATTTCCTTATCATACTTTCCTTCATCAATATCTTTCTCAATTTCTGCAGCAGGCTTGTTTTCAATCAATATTCCTAATGTAACGCATGTTCCAACAATAGTCTTAACTGCTGATTTGAAATCCTTACATAATAGATTTGGAGATTTTGATTTAGCAATGGAAATTATTTGTTCTATTGAAGCATTTCCTACTTTGATTTTTTTCTGAATTCCAGAACCTTTTTCAATACCAAGTTCTTTTTTTATCAATTCTGAAACAGGCGGTGAAAAGACTTTCACATCAAACTCTCTTGTAGACGCATCTACATTTAATTCAACCGGAACCTTTAGCCCATCAAAAGATTTTGTCGCTTCGTTTACTTTTGTTATTACTTGATTCAGATTTATGCCTAATGGACCTAATTTTTGGCTTAGTGCTGGCCCTGGTTTCATGCTTCCGCCTTCAACTAATAATTTAATTTGCATTTTCTTTTCCACTCCTAATTGTAGATAAATATTTACTAAACTGATTCATCTCATTAACTTCTCCTGAGATTGAAATATAAACTTCTTTTCCAACTGGTGAAGGATTACCCATAAATCTAAGGGAGTTTAAACTCCTTATTACTTTTTTAGTTTCATCCAATTTCTCTTGTTTGACAAAAAAACTCATTTCCATTTTATTGATTTTCTTCTTCCTCACGTCTTATAACTTTAACATTATCCAATTTAACTGTAACTGGCAATGGGACAACTGCCCCAAGCAAGCTCACTACAACTTCTTCTTTCTGTTTGTCTATTCTTAAAACTTTTGCCTTTTCTTTTTTGAATGGTTCTGCTATCAATTCAACGATGTCTCCTTCTTTTATTGAAATTGTTGTTGCAGAAGGCTCAATCATGTTTTTTATTTCCTCGTAATTTATTGTCTTTCCTATAATCCCCTTGACATAAGGCAAGTCAAATGCAGCTTCTTCTGCAGATTCTCTATCTTCTGCTTCCATTAGAATATATCCTCTCAAGCCGTGAGGACGCAAAACTGAAAAAACATTCAGATGTTTTTTCTCTGCTCTTTCAGATATCATATCAACGACTCTTTCTTCTTTATTCGTTGTTACTTTTATTATGAAAATCATTTTTGTTTATTTAGTTATTTAGCTCCGTCTAAGACTTAATATCTTAGAAAGATATAATTAGTTAAAAGGAGAGGTTTATAAATTTTTGCAATATCACTTTCTTTCATTGTTAAACTCTCTTTTTCTGTATCTTTCTTGGTCTTCCTTATATTCTTCATGATTTTCCTTAAGGTGCAATTGAATTATTCCGTTTTCAGTAAAACTTCCATCAGCATTCGATTCTCCTTCCAATCTTTTGAGAATTCTTCTAACATATCTTGGCTCTTTGAAAGTCGTTCTCTGGATTGCCATTCTAACTCTTCCTTCTAATTCTCCTCTTGTATTTCTCCCGTATCTATTATCAAGAAGAGAAATCTTAATTTTTCCTTTAGGCATTAAAAAATACTGCCATTTATCCTCTGTTCCATGGGAGATAGCTATTTCACTTAATGCTTTAATTAGATCTTCATATTCTCCAGCGTAACATGTTAAATCATAACTAGTTGTTCTTATTTTTGCCACCGAGAATTTATAGAAAAATTATTTATAAATTTATCCGTTGAACAATTTCATAATTATAGAAATAATAAATCCAAGCAATCCTAAAAGCATAATTCCAACTGCAGAAACCTTTGCTATCTTTACAAATTCTTCTTTGCTCGGCTTTTTCAAAACCTGCCAGACTCTTTTGCATTTTGCAAAAAAAGAACCTAATGAATGAAATACCTTTGCCATACAATAAACAGAAAACAGGGGTTTTTAAGATTTATGAGTAGACACATGCTTTATGGGGGCATTCTTTTTGAATAGAGATTATTGATGAATAACCGCCAATCTTATCAATATCTAAAAGACTTCCACCATCAAAATATAATAAAGGAGAATCGTCTTTAAACCCAATAAATCTAACCAGTCTTTCAAGAGTTCCATTTCCCCTATCCCACTGCAGATTTAATAAAGAACCTACCGGATAATTACTTAATTTTTTATAAAAATCTTCTTTTTCCATTTTATTTTTCAAGTTTAGAGAGAGCAAATCTGATAACTCCTCCAGGATTATCTAATGGAATTAATTTTCTTGCAAATGAAAATGATTTGGGCTTATTTAAATGAAGTCTTCCATAATCATTTTCCATTATAATACTTCTATCTTCCTGAGGTATAACATAAATTAACCTTGCATCTGTATCTTTAAAAATCATCGGACAATAAATATAAAATCTTTCTGTTACTTCATTTTCATATTTATCTTTTAATTTTCTATTTACCATCTTATTTTATTTATGGTAAACTTTTTAAGAATTTATATGTCCCAATAATCTATTCAAAGAACTCAATTCCTAATTCTTCTTCAATTTCCTTATGTTTTATCTTTTCTAAGCTGTCACCCTGTCCCATTATTTGGGAGCTTTTTACTCCTGTTACTATCAACAAAACTCTGATTGACTTCTCCATATCGTCTGAAATCTGTGCCCCCCAAATTAATTTCGCTTCCTTGCTTAATCTGTTTCCAACAGTTTCTATAATCCTTTTGCATTCTTCTAAACTCATATCAGGACCACCGACTATATTGACTAAGGCTCCTGTTGCTCCAGAGATATCAACGTCCAAAAGAGGATTTTGAATTGCTTTTTCTACAGACTCAACAGCCCTTTGTCCTGTATCAGACTCGCCCATTCCAATTAATGAAACTCCTCCATCAATCATTACTGCTTTAATGTCTGCAAAATCAAGATTTACCAAGCCTGTTGTTGTTACTAATTATGTTATTCCTTTAACAGCATTTGTCAAGATTTCGTCTGCTATCTTAAATGCGGTGTGCAATGGCAATTCAGGAGCAAGTTCAAGAAGCTTGTCGTTTGGAATTACAATAAGAGTATCTACAACAGACTGCATCCTGTCTAATCCGTCCATTGCGTTTTCTATTCTTTTCTTTCCTTCGATAGTAAACGGCAATGTGACAACACCAATAGTTAATGAACCTTGTTTCTTTGATAATGCCGCAATAAATGGTGCGGCTCCTGTTCCTGTTCCTCCTCCCATTCCGCAAGTTATGAATACCATATCACTATTGGCTATTTTTTTCTTGATTTCTGATTCAGATTCTCTTGCTGCTTGTTCTCCTATTTTAGGATTGCTTCCTGCTCCAAGCCCTTGAGTTAATTCCCTTCCAATAAGAATTTTTTGATCTGCGTTTGCATATAATAAATCTTGAGCATCTGTATTAACCGCAATTAGTTCTCCACCTCTTATCCCAATTTCCTTCATTCTGCTTAAGGAGTTTCCTCCTGCTCCGCCAACACCAATAACTTTAATTTTTGCTGATTGTTTCTTTATTAATTCTTCAAGTTCCCTATCAATTTCTTTGATTTCTGGAGTGATATCTGAAAGAATTGCTGAACTCCCCTTTTTATAAATCTCTGCCATGTTAAAAAAAGGTTATGTCTGTTTATAAAAATTATTGTGGTGTTTTAGGATTTTTATTGAGTTCTTTGCTTTCCTTGATTTCCTTAACTTCTAATCCAAGATTAAACATTTCCTTGAATTTCTCTTCAAAAACCTCAATAAATTTAGCGCTTTCTTTTTCTGCTTCAATTATTATCTTCTTGTCTGTTACAGAGAATTTTAATTCCTTTTTAAATAAAAAAGAGATAAATGCTTTTATTTTTTCATTTAAGTCTTCTACTTTTCTTAGAACATTAATTTCATACACGACAGTTTTTCCTGCTAGGGGGTTGTTAAAATCAACTATTACTCTTCCTCCAGAAACAGTAATTATTTTTGCTAACCTTCCATCGAAATTGAAAACTGACCCTGGAACAGGAGCTAAATTCTGAGTCTTAAAAATTTTTATAGGAATCATCTGAACAAACTCCTTAATTCTTGGGCCAAAGGCTTTTTCTGGGGTGAGTTCTATCTTGTATTTTCCAATTTCTTTTCCAATCAAAAAATCATCTATTCCTTTCAAAAACATTCCCTTTCCCAAACAAAAAATAAATGGTTTTGGTTTGGCAGTTTTATCTAATTTTTCCAAATCTTTCTTGATATTTGAATCAAAAACTTCCCCATCTTTTATTTTTCCTGTAAATTCTATTTCAATAAAATCTTTTTCTTTTAATGCCATCCTAATCTCTAATAGAAAATGTTTATAAATCTATTTTTTTTGGTTTAGTATATATGAAAAACAGGAAATTTTTCAATGTCTTCACTTTGTTGCGGATACAAAATTTAGGAGATTTTGCATAATGACAGAAAACAGGAAGTTTTCAGCACAAATACAAAACAGGAGTTTTGCATAATGGTCTTAAAGATAATTAATGCTACTGAAATGAAGGTGGGTACTAACATAATTTTCGAAGGAGAATCCTGCACTGTAAAAAAAATTGATATAAGCAAAACAGGAAAGCACGGACACAGCAAAGCAAGAGTTGAAGCTGCTGGAATAATCTCTGGACAAAAAAAAGTTTTTGTTGTCCCGGGGCATGAAAGAATAGAAGTCCCAATAGTAAACAAAAGAAAGGGGCAGGTTCTTTCAATAGGAGAAAAGATTAGCATTATGGATTTGGAGAGTTTTGAAACATTGGAAGTTAATTGTCCTGAAGAAGTTAAGCAAGAAATTGAAGTAAATTCAAATGTTGAATATTGGGATGTTGAAGGAGAAAAAATAATCAAAAGAAAAGTGTAAAAAATGGCAAAGATAATCGAAGCATCAAACAGACTATACAAGAATGTTTTCGTTTGCAGAAATTGTAAGACTAAAATTAAGTCTGATCCTCAAAAAATTTTAAAGGGAAAAGTTAGATGCAGAAAATGCAAGAGGAATGCTTTTAGGCCTTTAAGAAAAAAATAATGGTGATAATATGAATTTTATGGTGTATGATTTGGTTTTATTGGGAATTTTCTTAGTTTTTACATCAGTTTTCCTTTATTTAAAAAGAAAAAATTTGAAGAGGGAAAAACTTCTTTTTCTTTACAAGACTAGATTAGGAATTAAACTGATAAATTATGTTGGAAAGAAATACAAAAAGACATTGGATGTTTTAGGATACATCTCAATCGCCTTGGGATTTATTTTGATGGGAACCATGGTTTATCTTTTTGGAAGAATTGTTTGGATGTATATTTTTCAGGCAGAGATAATACGTATGGTTAAAGTTCCTCCTATAATGCCTCTTCTCCCATATTTACCTCAATTATTCAAATTAAGTTTTCTACCTCCTTTTTATTTTACATATTGGATAATAATTATCGCAGTAGTTGCTATATTCCATGAGTTTGCACACGGTATTTTTGCTGTACATAAGAAGATTAAAGTAAAAAGCACAGGATTTGGATTTTTCCCGTTTTTCTTACCGATTTTTTTGGCTGCTTTTGTTGAATTAGACGAAAAGAGGATGGTTAAAAAGAAAATCCTGCCTCAAATGGTTGTTCTTTCTTCAGGAACTTTTGCAAATGTCCTAACAGGAATCTTGTCTTTCTTGGTTTTGTTTGCTTTCTTTTCTCTTGTATTTGCTCCTTCAGGAACAATTTTCGACACATATACCTATTCAATAGTCGGAATATCTGCGATAACTTCTGTGAATAACTTTGCTTTAGAAAATCCATCATACAGTTCTGTTTTGAGCTTGCTTAATGAAACAGGAATTAATGAGGTTAAAACAGGCGATTTAACATACTTAGCAACAAAAAGCTTCTTAGAGCAACAAGGAAATAGTGAAAAATATGTTTTCTTATATGATGACGCTCCTGCAATAAAAGCTCAATTGGAAAATACAATCATAAAGGTTAATGGGATAAGTGTAAAAAGCAGGGAAAAAATGGGAGAAGAATTGTTAAAATACTTTCCTGGAAGTAAAATAACAGTCACAACAATTTCAAACGAACAGGAAAAAGTTTATGAAGTAATTCTTGGAAAAAATCCTAACAATGAAACCTTGCCTTATCTTGGAGTTGGTTTTATGAATAGAGAAGAAGGCAGCGTTATCTACAAGATAATCGGGTTTTTTACTTCATTTAAGAATCCTAATATATATTACAAACCAATATTTGCTGCTGGAGAATTCATCT
This sequence comes from Candidatus Pacearchaeota archaeon, assembly GCA_026395815.1. Lineage (GTDB taxonomy): Archaea > Nanobdellota > Nanobdellia > Pacearchaeales > GW2011-AR1 > RBG-13-33-26. The sequence continues at coordinate 128,767 of JAPLXZ010000010.1, read as the reverse complement.
ACGATTTGCTTTGGTGGCTTGTATTAATCTGCTTTAGTGTGGCATTAGTAAATATGCTGCCTGTTGGAATTTTTGATGGTGGGAGATTTTTCTATTTGGCTGTACTTGGAATAACAAAAAGAGAATCTGTGGCAAAGAAAGTGTTTTCATTCATGACATACCTATTCCTTCTTTTATTAGCTGTTATCATGATTTTTTGGGCAATTAACATGTTTGTTAAATAGTTACAAGAAAGGTTTAAATTCTTTTTTCTGCTGTTGTTTTCATGATTCCAGAAAATGTAAAAAAGGTTTTGAAAAGGCAGCATTACTCTATAGTTGGAAAGCATTCTGCTGTGCAAGTGTGCATGTGGACAAAGAAGTCCCTTAGAGACGAGGGAGTTTGCTATAAAGAACAATTTTACGGAATAAAGTCGCATTTATGCTGCCAGATGTCTCCTGCTGTAATGTGGTGTCCTAATAGATGCCTGCATTGCTGGAGAGCAATTGAACTTACAATAGACAACGAGCTTAAAGGGAAAGTTGATTCTCCAAAAGATATTATTGATGGGTGCATAAATGCTCAGAAAATATTATTAAGCGGATTTAAGGTTGACAAAAATTCAAAGAAAAAACAACTAAGCAAAGCAAATATGAAGAAATTCAAAGAAGCGCAGGAGCCAATGCAATTTGCTATCTCTCTTTCTGGCGAGCCAATGACATACAAATATGTTGGAGGGCTTATTGAAGAATTAAGAAAAAGAGGAAAAACAAGTTTTCTTGTTACAAATGGGCTATATCCAAACAAGATTAGTGAGTTGGAAAAAAAGAAACAGCTTCCAACGCAGTTATACATCTCTGTAAATGCTCCTAATAAAGAAATTTACAATAAAGTTCACAGGAGCTCAAAAAAAGATGCATGGGAAAGACTAAACAAAAGTTTAGAAATCATGGCAAAACTAAAAGGAAAAACCAGAACAGTTTTCAGAATGAACCTCATTCTTGACATGAACATGACAGATTTAGAAAATTATGCGAAATTAATAATCAAAGCAAATCCAATGTTTGTTGAAGTGAAAGCATTTATGTGTGTTGGATTTGCAAATCAAAGAATTGCCTACAACAAGATGCCCTATCACGAAGATATTGTTGATTTTTCAAATAAGCTATTAAAATTTCTTCCTGAATATAAAGTGCTTGATGAGAAAAAAGAAAGCAGGGTTGTGCTTCTTGGCACGAGCAAGGAAGATATGAAGATAAAACCTAATGAAGTTTAATCAATAGTTCTTCTTGATTTTAACCATTCATAGAGTTCATGTGCTGTATGCTCGCAATTTTCTTTACATCTTCTTTCAATAACTTCTTTTTGAACTATTACTAGGGGGGAAGGATTTTCAAATGAATTTACTTTTGTTAAAAGTCCATATAATCTACATCCACTTTCTTTGCAAAAATCTTTATATTTAACTTCTGTCATTTTACAAAATCTCCTATTTTGTATTTGTGGCAAATTTCTTGTTTGCTCATTATGCAAAACCTCCCGTTTTTTATTTGTGGCAAATTTCTTGTTTGCTCATTTTACAAATCAATAACTCCGTCTTTTGTTAGGGCAGCGAATCTTATTCCCACAGGAAGATTAATTAAAGCAGAAATAAGAGCCATATGCTCTTTTCCATCTCCAGAGGCAATAGATAATGCAACCTCTGTTCCGTTTATTTTTCCTTTTAATCTCTGCTGAAATTCTTCTTTCAAATCTTTTAATTTTTTATTCAAATCAATTCTTATAAATTCAAATGGCTTTTCAGTTATAAATTGTTTTGCAAAATCATCTCCCAATAAAATTATTTTATCCCATTCTCCATATTTTATCAAGCCAGAAACCTGCGCCCATGTTCCTTTTCCAGAAGATAATAATGCAATTAATTCCATAAGAAAAGATAAAGGGGGTTTATTTATAAGAATTATTGTGATTGCTTTAGTTAAGTTTATAAATCGTAAATATCTCAAGATTTTACCGATAGAACCACTTCGTTAGCACATAGATTCTATAGTGTTAGCGTATAAAGTGGGAGGTAGGAAATAAGTTAACATGGAACTAAAAGAACAATTAGGAACAGCCTTAAATGAACTTAGGAAGGAAAAAGAAAGGAAGTTTGATCAGTCATTAGACTTAATTATAAATCTGCAAAAATTTGACATCAAAAAAAATCAGGTAAACTTATTTGTTTCTGTTCCTCATAAAATTAAAGAAAAAAAGATATGCGCTTTTTTGGAAATAAAAAATGAAAATGTTGAAACAATCACAAAAACAGAGTTCAAAAAATATTCAGACAAAAAAGAATTAAAAAAATTGGCAAGAAATTATGATTTCTTCATAGCACAAGCAAGTTTAATGCCTTTAGTTGCAAGCACATTTGGAAGAGTTTTAGGACCTACGGGCAAGATGCCTTCTCCTCAATTAGGAATCTTGATGAATGTTGATGATAAAGCGATAAAAGAATTGAAAACCAAAATCAATGATAGTATTAAGATAAGAACAAAAGAGCCAAGCATAAAAATTTCTATTGGAAGAAGCAGCATGAAAAATGAGGAGCTTATTGAGAATATAATGACTGTTTATAATGCTTTATTGAAGGCATTCACAAAAGGAAAAGAAAACATAAAAAATATTGAAATAAAATTCACAATGACTAAACCTCAAAAGATAAGAATAAGATAAAATGACAAAAGAAACCAAAAAAACACATGTATCTGAAAAAGTCTCTGAAAAGAAATCAGGACTACATCGTACACACGTGTCCAACGTAAAGAAAGAAACAGTAAAGGAACTTTTTGATTTAATCAAGAAAAAAAGGACTATTTTAGTTACGTCAATAAAGAATATTCCTGCTTCACAGTTTCAGGAGATAGCAAAAAAATTAAGAGGAAAAGCTATAGTAAAGGTTCCTAAGAAAAACTTAATCTTTAGGGCATTGGACAATTCTGGAGAAGAAATTGTAAAAAAACTTAAGGAAAAAATCCAGGACAGCGTCGCTATTTTATTTTCAGATATGGATTGCTTTGAGCTTTCCGCTGAGCTAATAAAAAACAAGAGTCCTGCAAAAGCAAAAGCAGGACAAGAAGCTCCTGATGATATTGAAATTCCTGCAGGTCCTACAGATTTAGTTCCAGGTCCAGCAATCAGTGAATTGGGAGCAGTTGGAATTCAGATACAGATAGATAAGGGAAAGATTAGTATCAAAGAATCAAAAGTTGTAGCAAAAAAAGGAGAAAAAATTTCTTCTGCAGTTGCAGATATTATGAACAAATTAGATATAAGACCTTTTTCAGTAGGATTTATACCTTTAGTTGGTTATGATTCAAATGAGAAAAAATTATATTCGGACATTAAGATTGACAGAGAAGAAACATTAAAAGAATTAAAGACTGCTTTTGGAAAAGCATTGCCATTTGCAGTAGAAATTGGTTATATTTGTGGAGATACGATTAAATTTATGATTCAAAAAGCAGGCAGACATGAAATGGCAATTGAGAAATTAATGAATGCTCAAAGCACTCCTAATACTCCTGAAGTAAATTCTGGAGAGGTAAATTAAAAATGGAAAACGTATACGCAGCACTTTTGTTGCATAAACTTGGAAAAGAAATTAATGAAAGTAATTTGAAAAGTGTTGTTGCAGCTGCTGGAGGAAAAACAGACGAGTCACAGATTAAGTCTCTTGTTGCCAGCTTGAAAGGAATAGACATAGCTAAAGAATTGGAAAGTGCGAGTTTAGTTGCAGCAGCGCCTGCAGCTGAAAAGAAAGAAGAGAAGAAGCCAGCACATGTAGCTGAAGAGAAGAAAGAAGCTGCAGCAGAAGGACTCAGTGCTTTATTTGGATAAACTTTTATTTTTAACATCAAATAAAATAAGCACGAGTCCCAAACTTTTTCTAGTCGGAACAGGAAATGTTTAAAAGCCAAAAAGATATATACTATCATGACAAAAAGAGGAAAAAAGAGAGCAATAAAGGTAAGAAAAGTCAACTGGGTCTTGTGTTTGATAATGTCAGTTGTATTTGGAAGCCTTGGAGTTGACAGATATCTGATGGGAAAAATAGGAACAGGAATATTAAAGTTGGTTACATTTGGCGGATTAGGAATTTGGTGGCTTGTTGATGTAATTTTAATTGCTACAAAGTACGAATACAAAGGCGTTAAGTGGGTTGATTAAATTTTTCTACAACTAGAATTATCATGTAGTTCTATTGCAATAAGATTTATAACTAATTTTTAACAAGTTATTATTCTGGAGACAAAAAAAGATGTGGAGTTTATACCAAGAGAAAAATTTTCTTAGTCCTTTAAAATTTTCCAATGGAAAAACACAAGAAGATGTTGTAAAAGAAGTACTAAATTCTATAAAAGAAGGGTATAAAATAATTTTCATAAGAGGAGTCTGTGGAACAGGAAAATCTGCAATAGCGTTGAATATAGCCAAAGAGATAGGGAAAACTTGCATTGTTGTTCCTGGAAAAGCTCTTCAGAACCAGTATAAAGAAGACTATGAAAATAAAAAATATGTAATCGGCAAAGATGGAGAAAGATTAAAGATAAGCGTTATAACAGGAAGAAATAATCATAAATGCAAATTTCTTGAAGATAATAAAGAAGCAATTCCTATATTCAAAAAAGAAATTAATCTTAAGCTGAATGACATATTTGAGAAAAAAAGAGAAAAATTAAACGGGGATTTTGGAAAAGATGTTTCTGCAGACAATCCTTCTCTCCCGTGCAAAATAGAGATAAAAGAAAAAAACTCCAAAAAGATACAAGAGTATCTTAAACAAAATAAAAGTTTTAACCCTCGAAATTTTAGGACAATAAAGGATGTAAAAAGAGCTTCTATTGCTCCTATATGCCCTTATTGGAGTCCAGTATTTCCTGAAAAATTTGAATTGAGTGGAAAGAATTTTGAAAATGCTAAAAAAAGAAGTTATGTCGGACTGAACGGAATTAAGTTTGTATTTTATCAGAGAAAAGCCGGATGCAAATTTTATGAGCAATTTAATTCTTTCATAGATTCTGATGTTCTTGTTTTTAACTCATTAAAATATAAATTAGAATCAAGCATGAATAGGAAACCTGAAACAGAAGCAGAAATTATTGATGAATGTGATGAATTTTTGGATAGTTTTTCAAATCAAAGGACAATAAATCTTGAAAGACTGCAGAATTCCCTAAACCAAATTTTTTCTGATTATGAAGATGCAGAATTTATTATAAGAAATATGAACAAGACTATTGAAGAGATTAAAAATGATGCGAGGATACAGCATGCAGTATTTTCAAAAGAAATAATTCCTCTGAAAGAAACAGGAGTTTATGATTTATTCAAATTAATCCTTGATAATCCGGAATTTCTTTATGATATTGACGATGAAAGTTATCTTTTTGATGTTGCTGAAACAGCAAGGATGTTTGATGAATTTTTTGATGAGACATACCTTACTTTCAGCAAAAAAGAGAACAATACAATTATTGAAGTTGTTACTACAAATCTTGCAAAAAGACTGAAAGAGATGATGGATAAAAACAAAGTTATAATAATGATGTCTGGAACAATACATTCTGAAAATATTCTTAGAAATATATTTGGGATTGAAAATTTTAAAATCTTGGAAGCGGAAACAGAACAACAAGGAAGCATTGAAATAAAAAAAACTGGTTTGGAAAAAGACTGCAAATATGAAAATTTTGCAAGCGGGAAGATTACAAGAGAAGGATATTTAAGAGCATTAGATAAATGCATTGAAATTGCTAAAAAACCTACATTAGTTCATATAAATTCTTTTTTTGACTTGCCTGATGAAATTGAATTGAAAAAATTCAATCTAAAAAATACAATCAGCAGAGAAACGTTAAAAGAGATTCAGAGTGACAAGACAGGAAAAGATGTTAGAGAATTCAAGAACAGGGAAATTGAAGTGCTGTTCACTACAAAATGCACAAGGGGAATTGACTTTCCTGGAGACCAATGTAACAGCATAATCTTCACAAAGTATCCTAATCCCGACGTAAAGTCTCCTTTCTGGAAAATATTAAATAAAACTAATCCAATGTATTACTGGGATTTTTACAAGGACAAAGCAAGGAGGGAATTGCTTCAAAGAATATACCGTGGACTTAGATTCAAGGAAGACCATGTTTATCTTTTGTCTCCTGATGAGAGAGTTTTGAAGGCGTTTGAGTAAAGTTAAGAAATTGAATAAACGCCCCCGCCATGCGGAAGTCGGATAAAGAAACGCAGTGATTTAATTGAATATATCTATATATTAAAGAGAAGGAGTTTTTAAAAGTTGCTAAGTTGATGTGGTTTCAGTATTATCATTTGCAGTTTTTTCTTTTAATGTAGAATCATCTAATCTTTTAAAAAGATGCGAAAGGATGCTTAGGGCATCTAGACAATCTTTTTAGGTAAATAGTCCTGAATCCCTTAAATCACATACTTCATCGTGAGCTATAGGGCATCTAAAAGCAGTCCACAAGGCAATCGCTAACATTCTATGTCCTTCAGTAATTCCCGATAATGTATCCCGAGTAAAATCTGTGCCATCAGGTTTTTTGAATTTATCCGTTACGGATAATTTTGGGTCTCGAATGGAAAAAACATTCTCTAATAATTCTCTCTCAATATGGGGAGACAAAGATTTTGACTTAACTGCATTTACATATTTTTTCGCTGATTCAAAAAGAGCAGTATAATAATCCTTAGAAATATAGTAATCTTTAGAAACAGATTGCACTTCCGGATGCAAATGTCGGTAATGCCAGTAAGTATATTCTGGAGCAATAGAATGCATTGCCCTGATTATTTTGTTATCAACCTCTTGGGTTTCTTCTGTGGGTTCAAAATTCTTTAACACATCTTTAATCAAAGGCTCAATATTATCTTTTACATCCTGAGGAAGTTTACTGACCCAGTCTGAGATATTTATTCCAGTGGATTCGGATAGTTTATCCCCTCTAACTTTTTCACGTTTTATACGCCAATCTCTTTCAATTTTACTTATTAATTTTGAAAGATATTCCCTGAGTTTTGCCATTTCTGGATAATCCCAGTTTAAAGATTGCCTATTTGTAGAGATAACATCTTCCTCTAAATCATCAATAAAATCTACTTCCAACCATCCAGTCAAATAAGAGAATATGTGGCTTGAAGTACTATCCGAAAAATACTCAGGAGCATTAACAAGCTTCTTTCTTGAAAAAAGAGTGATGCCTTTCATATTTGTTTTTGGAGAAACTGGAAGTTCTGTTGCAATCAGATGCCCAGTTATTTTATCTTTATTTCCATAATCTAAATCAGAAACATCAATATCTGCGGGTATATCCCACTCAACCTGTTTCTTTAATCCATTATATTTTCTTTCATTATCCACGATTATCGGCTTTTCTGAATTGTGCTTGATAATGATTTTAAAATTTGAATCCACTATAAAATTTCTTGAGATGCTATCAGCAAGGCTTTCCGCATCAAAAACACTTTCTCTCTTTAATTCTTTTAAGATAATCTTTGTTCCCTGTTCATTCCCAGAATATTTTTTATCTTTAAAAATAGTTTTAGGATTATATTCTGATTCAGTAGAATTTTTTATATCTTCCCAATTCATAATGAATGAATTTTGTTTACCATTCTTTTTTGTGTTAATCTCCACCTCACGTGCAACACCAAAAAAAGATAGCTTCCCTATCCCCTTTTTACCAATTATCTTTCTTTCTTTTGAAGTCTTTTGTATTCCTTCCTCATCTCTTCTATTTCTTCCGATTCTAAGAAATTTATCATTTAATTCAGTAAAGGTCATCCCAATCCCGTCATCTTCAACAATTATCTCTTTTTTCCCGTTAGAATCTAAAAGGGTTATACATACAGTTTCAGCATCCGCATCATAAGAGTTTGCTATTAATTCCGTGATAACTGGGGGTAAAGCTGAATACATCCTGATACCCAAATGTTCAATGGTTTTAGGGTCAAAGCTCATTACAAACTCTTGAGAGTTTTCTGCCATTAATTAAGCTGATTCTTCAACTTTATAAAATAATCGCCAAAGACCTGTGCAAATCTCACTGGAACAGCATTCCCCACCCATTTCGTATTTTCACTCATATTTCCATAAAATACATAATTATCGGGGAAAGTCTGAATTGCCGCCGCCTCTCTGACAGAAATAGCCCTGTTTTGAGTGGGGTGTCCAAATCTACCGTTTGAGATGCTTGTGCATTTGCAGGTCAATGTGGGCGACACATCATCAAAAGACATTCTTCCATAAACATCCCCATGTCCCTTGTGATTTAAATGACATTTCAAAACAAGGTTTTTAGGCAGTTCAGCTCTTGAACCACCATTATGTTTTATTATTTCTAATCTTTTTATGTTTAGGTCACTCATCCCCCTAGATTCATGATTTGGGAAAGAAGAATCCTTTTCTCCAGCTTTCAGATTGGGATATTTTTTTAAAATTTCTCTAAGTTTTATAATTGGGTTTTTGTCTTCTGAATCATCATGTGTGGAATCAGGAATTTTTACCTGAGAATATTTGGACGCAATAAGAACAAGTCTTCTCCTTCTTTGCGGGACTCCATAGTTCATTACATTCAGAATTTTATAATCATAAAGATATTTCTTTTCTTTTAATGTTTCCAAAAATTTTCCAAAAATTTTCCTTCCTCTTCCATTCAAAAGCCCGGGAACATTTTCCATAAAGATAAAATCAGGATTTGTCTCTTTTATCAATCTCCCAAAAGATAATAAAAGATTCTTTCTGCCATCTCCTTCTTTCTCAGACTGATTTATCAAAGAAAATGGCTGACAGGGAGCGCAACCCGCAAGAAGGAAGAAATTCTTTTTCCTGTCAAGCCCCCGTAATAATTCTTTTCCATTAATCTCAGAAACATCAGCAGAAAAAAATTTTGAATATTTATTATTTCTTTCATAAGTTTCAGAAGCCTTTTCATCAAAATCATAACCTTTTATAACGTTTATCCCAGAATCAAGTAAACCTCTTGTTAATCCACCTGCACCGCAAAATAAGTCAACAGCAACAACACCCCTTTTCATCTTATTAACAAAGCATAATGATTTAAAAATTTTCCGGAATAGGATTTCTTAATTCATGCTCCCAGATTCTGATAACCTTCCATCCAGAATTTTTATAATTTAATGTCACTTCTTTATCTCTCAAAACATTTTTTCTTAATTTTGGAAGCCAGTATTCTTTATTTGATTCGGGGCATCTGAAATGTTCAGGACATTTATGCCAGAAACAGCCGTCAATAAATATCACAATCTTTTTCTTCTTATTGATAAAATCGGGTTTTCCATACTTATCTGACTGATATAGAAATCCCTTCTTTTCAAAAAATTGCCTTAATCTTAACTCTGGCTTTGTATCCCTGCATTTAATACAGGACATGTTATAACTTCGTTGCTCCTTTGTGCATCTATCTACCATAGAGAGATTAAAGAATCATTATTTTTATTTCTTCATATTATATGTAATCCAGATAGATATTCAATAGTTTCTTTTAGGTGGTTTATATTAACTATAAAGGCAGTCTTTACAATATTTTCTGGTCTGCTGGAATGAAAACCTTGTTCTGTGTTAAAACTAAAAGATTCATGAAAATTATATCCGACTGCCTTAACTTCCTTTAATGAGTTCCAGTCTGTGAGGTTTCCTTGTTCATCAATTTGACTATCCTTAAAGTCGAGATAGAGTAATCTCGCATTAGTTACTATAATTGGAATAAGAAATTTTCCTGCCGACATATACTTACTTCCCTCCAATAAAACTGCTTTAGATTCCTTTAGAATCTGTCTGATTGCATCATGTATTGGTCTGTTAACTTCTGGCAAAGAAATTTTCTCTCCTCTCCCTCTTATCAATTTATTTTCACCAAACTTAATCGCAAAATCATGATAAACCACGTTAAGGAAACCTAAACTTGAGTCTATAATCATTGGCTGTGAAACATAGCCTTCCTTAGGATGAATATAGACTACATTAATTGCATTATTTGGTCTTTCAATAGAGGATGAAAAAATCCAATCATATTCTGTTCTTTTTGCATCTAACACAAAAGTTTTATCTCCAATTTCAACAATAGCATCAATTTCAATTCTTTCACCATTGTTTCTTCTTCCATATTCAATACCTATCGGATTTTTATAAAGATTATTAAAAGTAGATAACCTACGGGAAAGAATACTTATCATTTTGTCTTCTAAAAGATAACCTCTCTTATTGAACTCCTTAATTAAATCCTTTTTGTCTTTTTCTTCTAAATTAACAATCTTCCCTTCATTCATTATTTAGAATTATCTTCATAGTATAAAAGGATTATTGTAAGTATTCAGAGAAATTATTTTCTATACTAATTTTCCTCTTATCTTTTTGCCTGTGTTCGTGATTAGATAAAGTCTATTGTAAGGGGCATTTGAATTTAAACATTTAACAAAACCTTTTTCTGCGAAGGAAGTTAAATGTCTTGACATCTCCCTGAGACTTAACTTCAAATTGGTTTTCTCGTTTATCTTCTTTCTTAGTTCTTCGGCAGTTATGGGATTATCAGACAATAATCTTATTACTTCTTTTCTCTGACTTCCCATGATTATCCAAGAGTAATCTTTCCAGAATTTTGAGTTCTCCATAAGATAGACACCAAGTAGACATTTATTAGAAAGATTGACAATAGATAGACAAACATTTAAAAAATATTAAATGCTCAAAAAAGTATGGTTAAGATAGATAAGAAAAAACCTTTCTTACGTAGTTTTTTAATAGTATTTTTGATTGTATTGATATTGATTCCTGCTACTCAAGCAAATTCTTCTAGTCCCATCAATGGAGGTGGCTCTTCAAATGCTTCTGTGTCCCAAAAATGCGGACAACTAATCTATTTCTGTTCGGAAAATGCACCTTGTTGTGCTGGGGAAACAGCTTCAAGCCATCCAAGTTACAATGCTATAAATGAATTTGAGCAAAATTCTGGATGTATAGAAGTTGTAAGACATATAAATTCTGATTTTGCAGATTTAGAAAATGATGATTTGGCTAAACAATATAGAGTTTTTGGAGTTCCTACTTTTATTTTTATAGATGAAAATAACTGCACTTCAAGGATAGGAAATGGTTGCTCAACAGAACTAACGGATTTAGAGAAAGGGATAGCTAATTCTAATTGCATAAATAATCCTTCCCCAGATTCAGAGATAAATAATCCACCTCAAAATTTATGTTCTGGCTGTCATGTCAATGATAGCTGTTTATCTCTTGGATTCAGAAAAGAGGGGAAATATTGCTCTGAAAATAAATTAATGATTATCCAAAAGCAAAGTGAAGAAAGTTGTGATAACAGTTTTGAATGCGAAAGTAATGTTTGTGCTTCTGAAAAATGCGTGAGTGCGGATTTAATCACAAGAATCCTAAATTGGTTTAAACATTTATTTGAGCAAGATAATACTTCATCAAAATGAAAAAGGAAGCAATTATATTAGGAAGTAATAATGAAGGATTTAAGGAAAGCGGAAGAATCTTAGGGAAGTTCTTAATCTTCTGCCTTATTGCTTCAATCTGCATAACTATCGGATATTACACCAGCTATTTTCTTGGCTTTGTTATTTTCTGCTTTATTTACGGAGTTGGATTTTTTATAAGAAAGAAAATGAGAGCTAAAAAGAAGTAAGATGTGTCTTAAATGCTAAAGCATAAACATAGGCGAATATCAATTTAATTTAAACTAAAATATAGAAAACACAAACAAAAGTATAATTAAAACATGATTTTTAGTCTAAACTTATTAGCTGTTAGTTTTAATCTTTAGCATTTCAAGTAGCTTCTTCTCAGAGCCAATATATTCTATAATCCTCTGCACAGGCTTACCCTTGTCATTTCTGGCACTTTCAACTACATAATAATACTTTATGCCCTTAATTTTCCTTATAGCAATGTAAACCATATTAGTTATAACTACTTATACTTTATAAATGTTTCTGAAGTAGAAAATATCTAAGCAAATCAGCCATGTTCATAACCCCTTATATTTTATATACACGTTAAAAAGATGGCTTATGGGGTTTTTACAAGATTTCTCGTGAAATCAAATTACCTATTTGTAACCGAAATGTTTATAAACAAGTTATAACTACATTTATTATGATAATTCAAACTTACAACGAACTTAGATTCTACCTAAATATGTTTAAAAATGGCAATGCAGATTTGCTTATAATTGAGTCTAAGGCGGGACTAGCCAAGAGCAGACTTATAGGGGAAATAATGCAAGAGAAAGAATGCCTAATGATTTTCGCCCATACAACTCCCCTACGGCTCTACATGGAAGCCTATCTGCATAAAGACCTTCCGATTGTAATAGACGATGTGGACTCCTTGTTACAAGATAATAACAACTTATCTCTCCTCAAGATGTTATGCAATACAGATGAGTTCAAAGAAATCTCATGGTTTAGCACATCACCAATATTAGAGAATAATAATATTCCATCTAAATATGAAACTAAATCTCGGGTAGCTATTATTTGTAACAGATTTGATGAGCTTACTGAAAAAATTAGTGCCTTGCGGGATAGAGGAATATTTATTCAATTCCAACCAACAAACGAGGAAATACTAGCTAAGATGAGAGAGATTATCCCAGAAATTCATCAAGATATATCTATTGAAGAAAAGACCCAAGTATATAGCATAATAGAAAAATATGCAAATGTTTGCGAAGTGAGTCTCAGAACTTTAGTAAAAGGTATAGCTTTGTATAAGGAATGCCGAGAGAGGGGTATAGACTGGCAGAGTATATTACTTAGTAGTCTTGAGCTTAATCCAAAATTAGTTTTATTAGATAAAATTTTAAGAGATTATGAAAGAGAAGCAGACAGAATTAAAGCATGGGAAGAAAACGGATATTCGAAGAGAAACTATTACGAATTTAAACTAAAACTAAATGCGAAAGTGCGAAGCCCTTTGATAAATCTGCATGAAGATTCATCTTCGAAAGTTGTAAGCAGTTTAGCACAATCAATATTAAAAGCATAATAATTAAAAGATGGAAAAAGATAATAAAAATATGGAAGAGGTAAGATTTATTGACCTATTTGCAGGGATTGGAGGGATAAGAAGGGGATTGGAAAAACAAGGATTTACTTGTGTCTTTAGTTCTGAATGGGATGAGGAATGTGCAAAAACCTATGAAGCAAATTTCGGAGAAAAACCTGCAGGGGATATAACAAAAATAGATGAGAAAACTATCCCTGACCATGAGATATTGGCGGGTGGCTTTCCTTGTCAAGCATTCAGTGCAGCAGGAAAGCAAAAAGGATTTGATGACACGCGGGGAACATTATTTTTTGATATATTAAGAATAGCTAAAGAGAAAAAACCAAAAATACTCTTTTTAGAAAATGTAAAGAATCTTATCTATCATAATGGTAGACAAACCTTAAAGATAATCATTAAACATTTAGAAGAATTAGGATACAAGGTAACTTATCAAGTTTTAAATGCCAAAGATTATGGGGTTGCACAAAGTAGAGAGAGAATAATAATAATCGCCAGTAAAGATAAGCCTTTTGATTTTGGCAAGATTAAACCAAAAAATCCTAATGTTAAAATTAAAGATATTTTAGAAAAAGAAAATTCTGAGATGAAATTTTTATCTCCTGAAGAATATACTATTTTGGATAAGAGTCTTTGGAAAGAACAAAAAACAGGGATGATTTTTGTTGGGTATAGAAATAAGCCTATAAGAAAGAAAGGTGCAAGACCAAATACCGAACATTTATCCAGAGTTCATAAACAATGCAACAGAATATATTCTTCAGATGGAACACATCCAACAATCTCTTCTACTGAAATAGCTGGGAGATTTCATATATATCACAACGGAAAAGTTAGAAAGCTAACAATAAATGAATGCTTTAGACTTATGGGTTTTCCAGATTCTTATAAAAAGATTAGCTCAAACGGAGAAAGATATAGACAGATAGGAAATTCAGTAGCAATTCCTATGATTGAAGCAGTAGCTGAAGAGATAAAAAATCAATTATTTTAATATCTCCTTTGCTATTTTATCCACATCCTCTTTTTTAAGATGATTCATTAAATATTTTAATGCTTCTAACTTCTCTTCATAATTTCTATTCTTTAAGAATGGGACTAGGTGATAAATTTTTTTCCCTGTAATTTTGTCCCAGCTATAAACATTTTTTTGTTCAGAATTACAATATTTACATATTGCAGTTATATTCCCTTTGCTAACATCCCCTCCAGAAGAATGAGTTGCTAAATGTCCTTTCTCAAACTTTGTTGTTTGTCCTATCTTATTAGTCTCACCTTCGAATAAACCACATTCAAAGCATCTAAGTTTCTTTGGTTCTTTTTTTAATATCTCTAGTAATTCTGACCAGTCATCTTTTTCTAAACTCACATTAGCATTCCTTCTTTCGTTTCTTGGCATTGTTGGAAAGGGAAACTCAACCATAAAAGACCCATCAGGAACATTTTTATTTTGTTCACTTGTAATAAATGGGTAACCTAAATCATATCTAAATTCTCTGGGTCTTTCTCCCTCTATGCCTCTTCCAACCATCGCGAAACCAGCTTTAGACATAGCCTTTCTAGCTTCTTCATATTTCCACAGTTTCCCGCAATTTTCTTTTTTACTAAAAAATAAAATTAATTTTTGTTTTTGATTATAATCTTCTCCCTTTTTTGTCTTAACATCTAAATTGAATTTTAAGTTAGAGATGGTTTTAGTGTTATCTTCTTTTAACAAATATTCTATTACTTCCCAAATGTGATAAGTAATATCTTTTTTATCAAAAGTCTGAATTTTTATTGTTATACCTTTGTATGTCCCATCAAATTTCCAGCAAACAGCAGTGTCCTGATTTATTTTCTTTCCTTCTGGATTAACAGAATTGATTAAAACCTTATAGTTCTTCTTATCTTCATCATCAATCTCAATAAAATACATTCTTATTGAAAAAATTTTAGTTTCATCTTCAATCTTCTTTCCTTGTTTAGAAAAATATTCCTTGGCTTTAGCTATTGCTTCAGGAATATCTGCAACTTTTTGAAATAATATCCTTCTTCCATTTTGATACATTGCTATAAGATTATCCATAAAAAAAGAAAGGACTTAGAACCTTTTAATCTTTTCTTTAGATAATTTAAATCGCCCATCTTTGTCTAGCTTTAATAAATCCATAATATCTCTTAGTGCATTATCTGGGTTAGTTAATTCTATTTCTGATTTTCCATGGGAATTGTCAATAGCGAACTCTTTATTTTCTTCAGTAAATCCCTTCAAGAGATAAGCCTTAGCTTTAATTGAATTAAGCACAGCAATGTGTATCGTCTGTATTCTTGCTAACGTATAATCCTCAATTTTAATCCCTGCAAACTCATCTTCTAAAATACTTCTAAGCAAGTTAATTGTTAATTGAATCTGAGAAGAGATTTCTTCGTCAGTATCAGCATAAATATCGGGCAATACACAAACTATCTTTTTGGGGCTATAAAACATACAAGTAAAACCATTTAGAATAGTCTTTATTCCCTTATACTTCTTATTAGAAAGAGGTTGATAAATTTCTTTACTAAAACAATCAGGGAAAGAAGAAGGACATTTTACTACTTGAAAAATAACTTGTATATTGTGAGTTCTTAATTTGGATTTGTCATATGTATCCCACATAAACTTGAATAATTTTAATCCTTTATTGGTTAGTTTAAGATGTTTATCTATCAATCCCTCCTGTTTAAAATTTGTAATCCAATAATTTAGGGTGGAAATTGGCATCTTTAACTCCCTCGCTATTTGTGTTTGGAAGGTTAAAGAGCCATCTTGGTGTGTTGAAATATACATATATACAGAATAGGGGGTCTTACGAAAAATATTACCAACTTTACTTTTCATTTTTCACCTCAAATTTTAAACGTATTCCATGAAAGGGGATAACTTCAATAAGCCCAAATTCTTTCATTAAAAAAAGAACTTCCCACATCTTGTTTTTAGAAATTCCAGTTGCTCCGAATCCTTTGCTAAAAATAAGCGGAAAAGGAATATAACTTTTTTTTGAATTATTTTTTATTGCTGATTCTATCTGCTTTAATTTCAGTGCTAGATGAGTATAAAGCCCAGAGGATTCACTTGACAGAGTTATCATTGTTATTTGCTTGAGGAGTCTGCTTTTTTTTCTGCCCCTCTTTTTTGTTTACTTCTGATAAAATGATTTTTACCCATGGTGGATTTTGTTCAAAATTGTTATAAACATCTTTTTCCATAATTAATCTATGAAAAAGATTGCTTTAATCTCACCGATAGAAAAAAATGACAATGTTCAAAAAAATAAAAAAGTGAACAGGGTGGATTGGGAAAAAGTAAGGTATAGCACATGCAAGAGGATATTTAATAAGATATTTTTGGAATGGAATACCAGTTTTGAATTAGAAAAACAGGATGTGTGCAAAAGACAGATAGCACAAAAATATATAACAGAGTTAATCAATAAAAAATATGTAATGCAAGAGAGAATATATACTGAATATAAACAAAGACCTGCCCAAAGAATTTTAAAAGTAAGGGGAAATTTAAATCCTTATTGGGATTACCTTTCTGACAAGGATGTTAAAGTATCAAATGAATTTAAAGAATTTATAGAATTGCTATTCGAAAGTAAAATACTCAGAAGAGAGATAGTATCCAATACGGACAACATTATTGATGGAATAAATTATTTTTTTGAGTTTACATTTTTAATCCCTTCTGGTGCAGATTCAGATTTTTTAGACAATAGTAATATCGATTGTTTTATTGGTTGCTTGATTTCAAAAAAGATAAACTTGAAAGAGATAATGCAAAAATTTATTGAAATTATTGATGAAGATATAACCTTAACACAAAAAGAAAAGTTTTTCCTAATTTGTATGTTTTTAAATCAGGTTATTAATGAAGGATATTTTCAAGAAAAATTGGAACAAGAATTTTCAAAAGTTATCCCTTTACTTAAAGATAATAAAAATATCTGGGAATATTATGGGGGTAAGTTAGCAAAAGCAGAATTATTTGGTGAAAAAAATAAAGACAAAATAACTAATTTTTTGAAAGAAACCGAATATTTTAAAAAACTTGATAAAGAAAACAAAGAAAAGCTCTTGGATAAACCTTCTAAATATTACTTTCCAAAATAAAGTAAAAGTTTAAAATTATTATTTCAATTCATTAAGTAATTCTATAAATTTAGGATTTTGTGCTAATCTATTCATAACCTCGTCAGCTCTTTGTCTGTCTAAATCTGCTTTGATTGTGTCTTTTCCTATTTTCTCATCTAATATTAAACCGCAATTATCACAAAATCTACTAGTAATTTTATTTATTGTGTTACATCTAGGACATTTAGGATTAACGATTTGCTTTTGCTCTTCTTCATTTACATTAATCCCGCTTAATTTCAATAAAGCATTTTCGGTTTCTTTCATTGATAGATGAATATAAACTGCACTCATGTCAGAACTTTGTGTCCATCCAAAATATTCCTTTAATTGCGCTTCAGTTAAATGGTTAGCGAGATATGTAGCTCTTGAATGTCTAAAATTATGAGGATTAACTCTTTTATTTATCCCTGCTTTTTTAGCGACTTTTCTAATGATGTAAGCTATACGTTCATAACTCAAGGGTTTTTTACTTTCCCTGCTAATCCAAACAGGGCAATCATTTTCTTTGTTAAACGGATGATTATTAATCCAATCCTGCAAAAAAGGAGAAGAGCTAACAACTCTCAATCTTCTGCTTCCCGTTTTTCCACTAATATTTATTTTGGCTCCATAAACATCAAATTGAATTTGTTTAATTTTAACTAAAGCAAGTTCACTTATTCTGCAACCTGTTTCATAAAGAGTAGAAATAAAAGCCTTGTCTCTAAAATTATCAGCACAACTAATTATAGAAACAACTTCTTCAGGAGTTAATAGTTCTTCAGGCAGTTTTTCATTGCTTTTGCTTATATGGGTTTTTATCCATTTAACTTTGTTGGGATAAACTCCTTGTTCTTCAACTCCCTCAACAAACTTATACAATTTTCTAATCATAAGCTTAAATGTGCTTTTGGAGCTGGGAGTCCAATCTTTTTTTTCTATATCAATAACAAGTTTTTGAATGTCCTCTTTAGTTGCATTTTTCAAATCAGCATTTAACATTAATCCAAATCTATAAGCGTCATAGAGGTATCGTTCTATTTTAGACACACTTAATCCTTGAAGAAACATAGAATCATGAAATTTAATTAATAATTCTTTATCTGCTTCAGAGAGAATTGATTTTTTAAGATTAATTAAAGTTCTTTCAAGTCGTCGGTCGTAGTTGTGTATGTTTTCTTTGCTCATCTAAAAGGTTGTCTTGTTCAGCTTATTAAGGGCTGAACAGTGCGTATCCTTATCCGACGAACGCCCCCGCCAGGAATCGAACCTGGAAGCCGTAAAGGCCCGGTTCTCTTGTTTGACAAAACCTTGACAAACAAGGCCGTTTTTTAACTCAAGACCGGTGCAATACCATTATGCGACGGAGGCAATAAAATATACACTAAACTATATATTTTAAAGGTTACTATGTCTCTATTTTACAATCCAAGAAGTCTTTTCCACCAAGGTCTTTTTACAACAATGGGCTTATCATTTTCATTGATAAGTTCATGCTCAATCTGTGGTTTTTCCTTTAAAATAGGAGCCTGATCAGCCAATTGTTTGATTGCTTCTTTTGCAGCATTATCAATTATCTGCCTTACATATCCTTGGTTGATTAATGCTATCCTTAATGTATCTACAGGATAGCCTTTTTTCAGATTTTTTTTAAAATATTCTACTAAATTAAACAAACTTTTTTTATGAACTGATTCTTCCATAAAAAAAAGAGGCAAGAGAACTTTAAAAAATTAGTTGTTGTGAATTGTAATAGGTTTTTGATCTTTATAAAAATCAATTGCTTCTTTAAGACGTGATTTTGATTCTGAATAAATAGTCAGCAGTTTTGCTCCTTTTTTCAATTTATTTCCCACATGCGCATGCAGATAAAGCCCGGAGTATTTGTCAGATGGACAGCCAGTAATTCTTGCTAAAAAATTGATTTTTTTATTGTCTATTTCAATGATTCTCCCATTTTTGTCCATTATAACATCTTTTCTAAATTTTGCTGGTTTTATCTTTTTTATTTTTCCTCCTTGGGCTTTTATTATTTTTTTAAACTTTTCAAATGCTCTTCCAGAGTATAAAACTTCTCTCCCTACTTCAATCCCTTTTCCTTTTTTTGCCTTTCCTGTCATTTCCAAAAGTTTTCCTGCTAATAATAGGGCTCTTTTCTCCAAATCTTCTGGACGGTCATCTGAATTTTTAAGAACTTTTATTATATCAATCATTTCCAAGGCAGGACCTATACCATTTCCTATTGGCTGACTCCCATCTGTTAATACAACTTCTAATTTTTTCTTGAAGTATTTTCCAAGATACTCAAATTTTTTCTTTAATTCTAATGCTTTTGGTTTTGTTACTTTTGCAGTCTTGCCATAAGGAATATCAATCAAGATATATTTTGCACCAGAAGCTAATTTTTTAGACATTATTGAAGCTAGTAATTGTGATTGCGGATCAATATTCAGAGATTTTTCAACTTGGATTATCTTATCGTCTGCAGGAGCTATTTCCAATGAACCGCCCCAGATTAAACACGCATTCGTTTTTCTGACAATCCTATACAAGTCTTTTAATGAAAATTCAACGGGGGCGAGTGTTTCTATAACATCTGCAGTTCCTGCTGCAGTAGTTATTGCTCTTGATGAGGATTTAGGCATAGTTAATCCTGCTGCTGCACAGATAGACACTAAAATAGGGGTAGTTCTGTTTCCTGGAATCCCCCCAATACAATGTTTATCAGCTACAATTCTATTCTTAAAATTTAATTTTCTTCCTGTGTTTAATATTGCATTGATAAGATGAATTGTTTCTTTAATGTTCATTCCTTCTTTATACATCGCAGAAATAAAAAAAGAAATTTCTACTTCAGACAATGAGTTGTTTGTAATATCTTTTATTATCTCATTAATCTCTTTTTGGTTTAGAATTCCCCCATTCAATTTCTTTTTTATAAAAATAAAACTTTTTGGAGATGGTGCAATGTCTATATCCACGATTTGCCCGACCTTTAAAGAGAGTCTGTCTTTTAATTCAGATGTAATCCCTATTTCTTTTTCTTTTACAAGATTTGTTACAGTATCTACAATTGTAGCAACACTCCTCGGATTTTTTGAAATTGTTTTTACCAGAATTCTGTCTTTAACATTTATCCCCATTAATTCTGCTGTTTCTTCATTCAGCATAGCAACAGGAAATCCTGCAGACCATCTTATAAATTTTACTTTTAATTCCATATCACTTTCTTTTAATTTAATATTTATACTTAGAAAAGTTGTTTTTTATATTTATTTATTGGGTTGTTCTTGCAAAAAAATTCCTGATGAATCTTTGTTCCTGTAAATTTCAATGATGATTATTAAATAAGCAAGGATAAGTGGACCGAGTATAAATCCTAGCACTCCAAAAAGCAAAAATCCTCCAATCATTCCTATAAGAACAATTCCTGTGTTTAGTTTTATTCTCTTAGAAACAAATATTGGTCTTAATAGAGTATCTGACCATGAAGAAGCTATTGTAAAAAGTATAATTCCAAACGCAGAAAAATAATTTCCACCTATCAGAAGAAAAACAGCAACAGGGACACCTATAAGCGATGGGCCAATAACAGGCAATATTCCTGCAATTAGACCAAGAACAGATAAAAGAAGAGCATTAGGAACTCCAAACAAGAAAAGTCCTATTCCAAGGACTACTCCTTGTATAGACCCAAGGATTATTTGCCCGTATAAAACCGAATAGGTTATGTTTTTTGTTGATTCAAACAACTTTTTTTCAACCTCTTTTGAAAATGGCAATAAGGTCCTTATGTAGTCGATTATCTCTTCCTTGTCTCTAAGCACAAAAAAGAAAGTACAAAATACAACAAATATATGCAAAATTATAGTTGGAAATTCAAGAAGAATATTGGAAAAATAATTCATTAATGAATTAGTTGTTTTCGTTATGAATGACTGAATTATAGAACCTACCTCTGCTGAGAAATCCTGTGAAGCAAATAAAGAGGGGAAGATGTTTTTTAAGGGGGTTATAATGTCTAATTCTTGAGAAGCCCTATAAAGTTTAATTGATTGGTCTATAAGAAATGGTGTAAAAAACCAAATGGGCAGAATTATCAAAGTTATTAATACAAGGCAGATTATTATAACGGGAAGATTTTTTAGTTTGGTTTTTTTGTAGAACCAGGTATAAAGAGGAGAAAAAATAAAAGATAAAATAATTCCTACAATAATTGATAATAATATCGGCTTTAGCAAAAGGAAAGATAAAACTACAAGAACTGCCAAAATTACTGTTGCCGAAACCTTTCTAAAATAAACTTCATCCATATTAGTCCAAAATGTTACTATTATAAAATAGACGAAATTTAAAAAGCCTTCTATAAGTTCAAGAGAATTAGAACGAATCTGCATGGAAAAAATTTATAAGCCAAATTAAACAAGGATTTATTATGAATTTTATAAAAAAAGTGTTTGACGACAAAATCGATGAAGATATTCACTTGCAATTTCAAAAATTTAGCAGGGGCGAATTTATAGGCAGGGCTTTAATCAGAGCAAAAAAGTCCGGAAATAAATTTACTATATTCACAACAGCAGAATTTGCTAATGAATTAGTAAGAATTGTTGCAGAAAAAATAGGAGATGAAAAAGTGGGGGTTACAGGAGCAGTAATCTCAACATCTGACTTAGGAAATGAGTTGGAATTTAAGTCAAAAAAGCAATTCATGGGCATTAAACAATATATAATCGAAAAAGAAATGTCTGGAAATGAAATCGTTGAGTTGCTTAAGAAACTTCCAAGGGCATTCTTTGCCTTAAGCTTTAACGGAAAGGAAAATGTTTTGAAAATAAAACCAAAAGCACCGAAATCCGCTAAGCCGAAAAACAAAGATGATAAACAAAAGCCTGATTTTTGCAAGTTGATAACAAACGATGAAAAAATAGGGAAGGATTTTATCTTTGAAAAATCAGACTTTAAAGAAGCGGATATAAGTCATGATTTTATAATCGAGGAAATTATAATCCCTAAAGAACTAAAAAAAGACGAAGATTTTGCAAAAATAAGGGAGATGGCAAAAAGGAAGGGAAAAATTATCAGAAAAGCTGTAATTGATGAAAAAGAAATAAGAAGTGAAAAAGAGTTTGAGGCTTAGAGAAACCCTTAAAAAGCCCAGTTTTCTCAATATTTTATCCAGGGTAAGATAAAATGTTATCCGCACTATTAAGAAATGCCTACGAAAAAAGCACCAAGGAAAGGAAGTTTGCAAGTTTGGCCAAGAAAAAGGGCCAAAAAGATTTTGCCTAGTGTAAATTGGGATGCGATAAAAGATTCTTCTGTAAAAAAACTTAAAGGAATTATAGGGTATAAAGCAGGAATGGCTTCTGCTTATGTAAAAGACGAGACTCCTGATTCTATGACTAAAGGAAAAAAGATTATTGTGCCTGTTACAATCCTCGAATGTCCTCCACTGAAGATATTTTCTGTTAGATTTTACAAAGATGGAAAAGTTATGAAAGAAGTTTTGGCTGGAAATTTGGAAAAAGAATTAAAAAGAAAAGTAAAACTGCCAAAAGGAAATGCAAGGAAGATAGACGAAGTTGAAAAAGTTTATGACGATATTAGAGTTATATGCTATTCAATAACAAAAAAAACAAATATAAAAAAGACTCCTGATTTAAGCGAAATTGCAATTACAGGGAGTCTTGAAAACAAGATTGATTTTGTTAAGGAGAATCTGGAAAAAGAGATTTTAGTATCAAACGTCTTTGAAAAAAATCAGCTTGTTGATTTTCGTGGATTGACAAAAGGAAAGGGACTTCAGGGGCCTGTAAAAAGATTCCACATTACTCTTAAATCTCATAAATCTGAGAAAGGAGTAAGAAATCCAGGAAACCTTGGACCTTGGCATCCTGCAAGAGTCGCATATACTGCTGCGCAAGCAGGACAGCTTGGAATGTTTACAAGAGCGATATGTAATAATAAATTAATTGAACTTGGAAAAGCCGAAGACAAATTTAAAGGAATAAAAAATTTTGGGGATATAAAAACAGATTATATTATTGTTGCTGGAAGCGTACAAGGACCAGCAAAAAGGCAATTGTTGATCACATCTCCGTTAAGAACAACAAGAAAACAATTAAAGAAAAACTTTGAACTTATTGAATTAAGATGAAAACAAATATTTTAGACATAACAGGAAAGAAAGGAAAGGAATTGAATTTGCCTAGTTTTTTCTCTGAAAAAATAAGGGAAGATATAGTGGTAAAAGTCTTGGAAGCAAAAAAAACAAGACAACCGTACTCTCCTTCTCCTGTAGCAGGAAAGCAACATTCTGCAAGTGGAAAAATACAGCATACAAGACATGTGTGGAAAACTATGCAGGGAAAAGGAATATCAAGAGTTCCAAGAAAGATAATGTCAAGGAGAGGAAGCCAATTCAATTGGACAGGAGCAGAAATTCCAAGTGCTGTCGGGGGAAGAAGAGCTCATCCTCCAAAAGTTGTTTCAATGATTAATACTAAAAAAATAAATAAGAAAGAAATGACTTCTGCTTTAAGGTCAGCATTAAGTGCTACTGCAAATGAAAAAATAGTTTGTGGGAAATACGAGAGATTAAAAGACAAAAAGATTGGAAATCTGCCTTTAGTTGTGGAAGAAAAGATTGTAAAATTGAAAACAAAAGAGCTTCTCGGCAGTTTAAAAAATATTTTAGGAACAGATTTATTTGAAGTAGCAATAAAGAAAAAAAGCGTAAGAAGTGGGAAAGGAAAATTAAGAGGAAGAAAATACAAAAGCAATGCGGGAATGCTTTTTGTTACAGGAAACAAAGAAAAATTAAAGACAAATTTAATAGAAGTAAAAAACGCTAAGAATATTGGAGTAGTTGACTTAGCAAAAGGTGGTATTGGAAGACTTACAATGTATACTGAAAGTGCAATTAGAGAACTTGCAAGCAAGTTTACTGGTTCGTCTAAAAGTCAAACTAAAGAGTTAGGAGAAAAGATAAAATGATAAAACCGATTGTAACAGAAAAAGCAGTCATGGCAATAGAAAGTCAAAATGTTCTGACATTTGAAACTGAAAAAAACAAGACTAAAGAGGAAATAAAAAAAGAAATTGAAGACTTATTCAAGGTGAAAGCTGATGGCATTAGGACAATGGTTAAGGGAAATAAGAAATATGCTTATGTTAAATTAAAGAAAGAATTTCCTGCTATTGATGTAGCAACGAAATTAGGATTAATCTAAATAAAAAATGAAAAACAAGAAATTTTTCAAAGATACAAAATTAGGAAATTTTGCATAATGGGAAAGCGAATAATTCAACAGGCAAGAGGGCATGGAAGTTTCAGTTACCGAGTTAGAAGAAATGCATACAGATTCAGACTGAAATATCCAAGAGAACTTAAAGGAGAAGGAACAGTCATTAAACTATTCAATTCTGCTGGGCATTCTGCACCTTTAGCAAAAATAAAATATGAAAGGGGAATTTTTTACATTCCTGCATGCAAGGGGATTATTGAAGGACAAAAAATAAGTTTTGAAGAAAAAGAAGCAAAAACAGGGAATATACTCAAATTAAAAGACATTCCATTAAAAACACAAGTTTATGATATTGAATCAAATCCAGGAGATGGGGGAGTTTTCATAAGAACTGGTGGAAACTATGCTGTTGTAAACAAAATTGTGGGTGAGAATATATTCCTATTACTTCCATCAAAAAAAGAAAGGAAGTTTAATTCCAATTGCAGAGCGATTATTGGGGTTATTGCAGGAGCAGGAAGATTGGATAAACCTGTAATCAAAGCAGGAAAAAAATTTCATATGAAAAAATCAAGAAATAGATTATGGCCAAGAACCTCTGCTGTCAAGATGAATGTTATAGACCATCCATTCGGAAGTGGTAGAGGAAAGAGAATCAAAAGTAAAATAGCGAAGAGAAATGCTCCTCCTGGAGCAAGAGTTGGATTAATAAGGCCAAGAAGAACAGGAAGGAAGAAAAGATAAAATGAAAAATAAATTTTACATAAACAAAAATTCAGGAGAATTTTCGTAATGGCAATAGAAACAACAAAAAAACAATTTACTTTCCGGGGAAAGACAATCGATGAATTGAAAACGTTAGATGTTAGAGAATTCGCAAAATATTTAAAATCACGACAGAGAAGAGCTGTTCTCAGACAATTCCAGAACGTGGAGAACTTTGTAAGCAGAGCTAAAGGAAAAGCAGAAAAAAATAAGCCAATAAAAACACACAAGAGAGCATTAGTCATAGTTCCTCAGATGATTGGAATGAAAATACAAATTCATAGCGGACATGCATTTGTTCCTGTAGAAATATTAAAAGAAATGTTGGGACATAGACTAGGAGAGTTTGTACCAACGAGATCTAAGATAAAACATGGAAGTGCTGGGATTGGTTCAACAAAAGGAACAAGGTCTCAGGCTAAAAAATAAAATACAAAATGACAGAAAAAAATTATAATCCAGAACAGAAATCAATGAAAACGATGCAGAAACAGCGGAAAGCAGATGGCAAACAGGAAGTTAGCCACTTATCTGCCAAAGTCGAACAATTGCAAAAAATAGAGCTAGCTGAAGTAAAAAAACCAGAAGAAAAAATTGAGGATAAAAAAGAAGAAACAAAAGTTGAAGAAAAGAAAGAATCTATAGTCAAAGAGAAAAAACAAGAAGAAAACAAAAAAACTGATGTAAAGGAAGAGAAGAAACAAAAAACAAAACCAAAAATCAAGAAAAATGAAGCAATTGTAAATGGCATAAGTCTTCCTATCTCAACAAAAGATTCTGTTGCAATCTGCAGATTCATTAAGAAAAAGACAATTGCAAAGGCAATTGCTGATTTAGAAGAAGTTTTGAAATTCAAAAAAGCAATTCCAATGAAAGGAGAAATTCCTCATAGGAAAGGAAAAGGAATAATGGCAGGCAGATATCCTATATATGCTGTTCAACATTTCATAAAATTATTAAAAAATTTGCAAGCAAATTCAAATGTAAATGAATTAGATGAACCTATAATTGTTGAAGCAATTCCGAACAGGGCATCTCTTCCTTATGGAAGATTTGGAAGCATAAGGAGAAAAAGGACACATGTTCGAATTAAAGCAAAAGAGAGAAAAATAATTCAAAAGGAGAAGAAGAAATAAAATGGAAATTAATAATGAACAATTTAATAGAATAAGAACAGGTCTTGAAAAACTTGTAAAAGAAGATCAGTTAATGATAATGCATTCTGCTTACCTTTCAGGGATTAATAATGCATTACATGTTATATGTGAAGTCTTGAACATACCTTATAAAGGAATTGAATCTGGGACGGAGAATGCGTTAAATGAATGTAAGTATTGGGAGGACACTAAATAAATAAGATGGAAGAAAGAAATATTGTAAAATTAAAGAAAGATGAATTCGCGATTAAGGAATATATCAAAAGCATATTGGGAAAAGGAAAAATAAGCAGAGTTAGAATAGAATACACACCAATAGGGGAGAAAGTAATTATATCGACTAATAAGCCAGGACTAATCATAGGAAAGAAAGGAGAGAAAATTGAAGAATTAACAAATATTTTGAAAAGCAAATTCAAATTTGAAAATCCAAGAATAGATATAGACGAAATAAAACAACCAGAGTTTGATGCACAAATCGTCGCTGATGAAATTGCTTTAGGACTAGAAAGAATGGGACCACTTAGATTTAAAGTAATTGCTTATAAAAGTCTTCAAAAAATCATGCACGCCGGTGCATTGGGAGCAGAAATTGTGTTAGGTGGAAAGCTTCCAAGTGCTAGAGCAAAGACATGGAGATTTTCCCAGGGTTACTTAAAAAAAGTCGGGGATAGTGCAAAAGTAGTAGACAGAGCAAAATCTGTAGCACAAACAAAACCAGGAACAGTTGGAGTTAAAGTGAGCATACTTTCTCCTTATGCAATATTAAAAGATAAGGTAATAATTGACAAAGAGGTCATAGCGAGATTAAAAATGAATGTGGTTGAACTTGAAAAAATTAAAGAAGAAGAAATTAAACCAAAGAAAAGAAAAAAGGTGAAGAAGGATTAAAATGGCAATATTAAAAACAAAAGACATTAGAAGGATGAGTAAAAGTGAAAGAGATAAAAAATTTGAAGAATTAAAGTTTGAATTGGTCAAAGCAAAAGTAAGTGCTTCAAAATCAGGAAGTTCAAAGATAAAAGAAATAAAAAAGACTATGGCTAGAATACTCACACTCAATAACTTTAAAGAAAATAAATCTTCTAAAGAAGTTGAGAAGAACAAGTAACAATGGAAATATGTCCAAAATGTGGCTTGCCTGAGCAAGCATGTGTATGTGAAAAAATCGCAAAAGGTTCACAGAGTATAAAAGTGACCACTGAAAAGAAAAGATACGGGAAACTGGTCACATTGGTAACCGGACTTGGAGATGGAATTGACATAAAGAAGATCGCAACAGCTCTTAAAAACGAGCTTGCTTGTGGAGGAACGAGTAAAAACAATGAAATAGAACTCCAAGGAGATCACAGGAAAAAGATAAAAGATGTCCTTGTCAAGCTTGGATTTGAACCGGGTGCGATTGACTAAAGACATACACAAAAACAGAAAAAAAATGAAAAAAACAGAAAAAAAATCGAAAGAAGAAAAAGAAATAGTCACTACTATTTGCAATGATAAGAGATGTCATATTCATGGTGGGTTAAAAACAAGAGGAAGAATCTTTGAAGGAAGAGTCATTAAGAAATTTCCAAAAAGAATTGTAATCGAATTTGAGAGGATGATTTACAACAAAAAATATGAAAGATATTCCAAATCAAGAACAAAAATTCATGCAAGACTTCCAATATGCATAGAAAATGACATTCAAATAGGAGATTTAATAATGATTCAGGAATGCCGTCCATTGAGCAAGATAATTCATTTCGTTGTAATTAAAAAAATAAAATCGGCGGGAGAAAGATAAAATGAAAGTAAATCAAAGATTTTCATTCATTCAAAATAAACACGGAGACAATTTTAAATGAAACCAGTAAGCGCTAGAGTAACAAGAGGATTGAATATCGGAGCAATTATGATTGCTGCAGATAACAGCGGAGCAAAAGTAACAAAACTCGTTTCAATAAAGCATGGAAAAACCAAGAAAGGAAGACAAGGATATGCAAAAGTTGCTGACTGGGTAAAAGTAAGTGTAAGAAAAGGTCTCCCTGAAATGAAAGGCAAGGTTTTTGATGCAATTGTAATTAGACAAAAAAAGTCTTATAAAAGATTAAATGGAGAGATGGTTGCATTTGAAGATAATGCTGTTGCCCTTTTAAAAGATGATAAAGGAAATCCTAAGGGAACTCAGATTAAGGGTGTTGTTGCAAGGGAGGTTATGGAGCGATGGCCATCAGTTGCTAAAATCGCTGCAAGTGTATATTAAAATGAAAAAAGAATTTTCAACACATTGGAAAGCAAGCAAACAACCAAGAAAACAAAGAAAATATTCAGCGAATGCTCCATTACATATAAAAAGGAAATTATTAAGCGTTAATTTATCAAAGGAACTTAGAAAAAAATATGGAAAAAGAAATGTTCCGATAAGGAAAGGAGATAATGTCAAAATAATGAAAGGAAAATTTAAGAAAAAACAAGGAAAAATCATTGAAGTTGATGTAAAAAATTCAAAAGTGATAATTGAGGGAGTACAAGTTAAAAAGCAAGATGGTTCAAAAGCAAATGTGAAAATGCATCCTTCAAATTTACAGATTATTGATTTGAATACAGAAGACAAAAAAAGAATAAAAGAAATTAGCAAAGAAAAAAAGAAAAAAGAAGACAAGGAGGATAAAAAATGAGTCATTTAATGAGACAGGAAGTTCCGAGAAATTGGCCAATAAAAAGAAAGGGCTCAACTTATGTAGTCAAGCCTAATTTTAATATTAATAAGGGAATTCCAGTATTAATTATTTTAAGAGATCTGCTCAAATTAGCACAAACAAGGAAAGAGGCAAAAAAGATAATTCATTTGAGACAGGTTTTAGTAAATGAGAGAAAGATAAAAGATGAAAAGAACAATGTTTTATTATTCGATACGATAAATGTTATCCCCCTAAATAAATGTTATAGGTTAGAACTATCAGAAAAAGGAAAGTTTTATCTTAAAGAGATAAACAAAACAGAGACAGAAAAGAAAATATCAAAAATAATCAATAAAAAAAGTTTAAGGGGGAAGAAAATCCAACTGAATTTAAGTGATGGAAGAAACTCTTTATCTGAAGTTAAATGTAATATAAATGATTCTGTTTTGATTAATCTTAAGGAAGGAAAAATAGAAAAGTGTCTTCCATTAAAGGAAAAAGCTGAAGTGATTGTTTTTGCTGGAAAACATTCTGGAAAAAAAGGAGTAATCAATAAATTAAATTTAAAGGATAAAACAGCAGAAATAAAAATTGAAGATAGGGAAATTAACATATTAATAAATCAATTAATGGTGGTTGAATAAATATGAAAAACGAAAATCCGAACAGACAGATAAGAATGGAGAAGATTGTGCTAAGTGTAGGTGGAACTGCAGAAGAATTAGAAAAAGGAGTAAAACTTCTTCAATTATTGACTAATAAAAAGCCAGCAAAGATAAAATCTCACAAAAGAATCCCTGCATTTGGAGTTCGTCCAAAATTAGAAGTTGGAGCTGTTTCTACAATAAGAAAAGATGTTCCAGCAGTATTAAAGAGAATGTTAGTCGCGATAGACAATAAACTAAAAAAGAACCAAATAAGTGTGAATAATTTTTCATTTGGACTTAAAGAATACATTGAAATTCCTGGGATGGACTATCAGAGAGATATTGGAATTAAGGGATTAGATGTTACTGTTGTATTCAAAAGAGCAGGAAGAAGGGTAAAATTAAGAAAAATAAAAACAGGAAAAATTCCAGAAAGACAAGGGATTAGTAAAGAGGAAATAATTAAATTTATGGAAGAAAACTTCCAAACAAAATTTATATAAGGAGAAAAACATGAGAAAAAACTTACCTTTGAATCTGAAAATTTTTAACTCATTCGCCAAACGGAGGTTTGTTAAATGACAGCAAGTGATTGGAAAAAAATTTTGAAACAATTGAAGAACAAACCTGCAGTTATGGAGAAATTTTTGAAACATAACAAGCCAAAGGAAAGAAAAATTGGGATTGCTGCAAAGAAATGTGAACGATGCGGAAGATTTGGAGCACATATAAAGTCATACGGATTAAATTTATGCCGACACTGTTTCAGGGAAATTGCCACAGAAATCGGTTTTCAAAAATACTCATAAAATGTCACAAGATACAGTTGCTGATGCACTAAACATGATAAAGAATGCGAAAAAATCTGGAAAAGAAAATGTAGAGATAAAAAAGATTTCAAATTTATTAATCGAGGTTTTGAAAATAATGAAACAACAAGAAGCAATAAAGAAATACAAAATCAACAGCAAAAAGAAAAGCGTAGAAGTAGGCATTGGAAAGTTGTCTGAATGCAGGGCAATCAAACCAAGATTCACCGTCAAAAAAGA
Organism: Candidatus Pacearchaeota archaeon; assembly: GCA_026395815.1. Lineage (GTDB taxonomy): Archaea > Nanobdellota > Nanobdellia > Pacearchaeales > GW2011-AR1 > RBG-13-33-26. The sequence goes on along the minus strand of JAPLXZ010000010.1, from coordinate 98,009 downwards.
GCAAATTGAAAAATATCAGAGAAGATATCTTCCAGCAAGAAACATAGGAACAATGATAATCTCAACAAATAAGGGATTAATGACTCATGAAGAGGCATTAACAGAAGGAACAGGAGGATGCTTGGTAGCATATTTTTACTAGATTATGAAAAAAGAATTATTCCAAACAATTGAAATTCCAAATGGGGTAGAAGTTGAATTAATTGAAAATCTTGTCAAAGTCAGTGGAACACATGGAATAAATGAAAGAAAATTTGATTTCTCAAAATTAAGCGCAGAAAAGAAAAACAATCAAATAATAATAGGAAACAAAAAAGCAACTAAAAAAGAAAAAAGAATAATGAATACAATTGCTGCACATATCAGAAATATGATTAAAGGTGTTCAAAAAAAATTCGAATATAAGTTGAAAGTTTGTTTTAGCCATTTTCCTATAACTGCCGAACTTAAGAATAATGAAGTAATAATAAAGAATTTTTTGGGTGAAAAAGTTCCAAGGAGAATAAAATTTCCTCAAGGAATTGAAGTTGAAGTTGAAAAAGAAATAATAACAGTAAGGTCAATAAACAAAGAATTAGCTGGGATGGTTGCAGCTAATTTAGAGAATGTTACAAGAATTTCTAAAAGAGACAGAAGAGTTTTTCAAGACGGCATATTCATAACCAACAAATGCGGGGAGGAAATGTAAATATGGAAAGTAAATTTTTCATATGTCCTCAGAAATTGTGGATACAACCCGGGAGGTTTGCATAATGGGAAAAATTAAATTCTTAAGAAGAAACTGGGATAAGCATTCACGGCTTGGGAAAGGAAGAAAGAAAAAACAAGTTTGGAGAAAACCAAAAGGAAGGCATAATAAAATGAGAGAAAAACAAAAAGGATATCCTGCGTCAGTAAGAATAGGGTATAAACAGGAAGATAAGAAAAAAATAATGCTAATCAGCAATTTAAAGGAACTTGAAAAAGTTAAAGCAAAGGAAAGTATAATAATTGGAAAAATCGGAAAAAGAAAAAAAATTGAATTGATAAAAAAAGCAAAAGAGATGGGAATTCATGTTTCAAACATTAATACAGAAAAATTCCTAAAGAAAAATGAAAGAAAAGAAGTAAAAGATAAGGAGAAGAAAAAATGAGCAAACAAGAAATTTGCCACAAATACAAAACGGGAGGTTTTACATAATGAATTTAAAAAAGAAAAAATTATTAGCTGCAAGAACTTTTGGAGTTGGGTTAGAGAGAATTGCCTTCTCAAATTCTAGATTAGATGAAATAAAAGAAGCAATTACAAAACAGGATATTAGAGATTTGCAAAAAGATGGGGCAATAACAATAAAGAACATTAAAGGCAGGAAGACAAATATCAAAAAGAAGAAAAAAAGAAGCACTGGAAATATTAAAAAGAAAGTAAAAACGCGTAAGAGAGACTATATGATCTTAACAAGAAAATTAAGAAAGTACGTTGCAGAAGTAAGGGGAAAGTTGACAAAAAAAGAATTGGAAGATGTAAGAAAAAAAATAAAAAATAAATTCTTCAGGGATAAAAACCATATAAAAGAATATTTTGGAGGAAATAAATAATGAAAACTTTAAAGCGAAGAAGGAAGGAAGGAAAAACAGATTATTTGAAGAGAATAAAATTGTTAAAAAACAAGTGTCCAAGAGTAATTTTCAGAAAAACAAACAAGTATATCCTCGCACAATATGTAACAAGCAAAGAAGCGCAAGACAAAGTCGAGATAGGATTGACTTCAAAAGCTTTAATCAAATACGGTTGGCCTAATGAAATGAGTGGAAGTTTGAAGTCAATTCCAGCAGCATATTTAACTGGATTGCTTATAGGAAAAGAAATCATCAAAAACAAATTAAAAACCCCTATTGCTGATTTTGGTATGGTTAGAGCAATAAGAAAAAATAGAGCTTATGCTTTTTTGAATGGAATTATAGAATCTGGAATAAAAATAAAATGTGATGAAGAATGTTTCCCAGATAAAGATAGGATAAGTGGAAAACACATGAAAAAAGATTTTTCACAAAAATTCAATGAAATTAAATCGAAGATAGAAAAAAACTAAAAATGACCGAGAAAAAAATTAATGAAGAAAAACCAGAAATAATAAGCGAAGAACTTTTAGAGAAAGAAATAGATAAAGAATTGAAAATAATCGATGAAAAAACGAGAAGAGAAGAAGAAAGCAGAAAACAGGAACTCGCTTCATGGATCCCAAAAACAAAACTCGGAAGAGAAGTTAAGGAAAAAAACATCAAGAATATTGATGATATTTTAACAAGCAAAAGAAAAATATTGGAACAACAGATTGTTGATTTTTTATTGAATGTAAAATCTGATTTAATTTCTATAGGACAATCAAAAGGGAAGTTTGGTGGAGGAAAAAGAAGAGCATGGAAACAAACCCAAAGAAAAACAAAAGAAGGAAACGTGCCAACATTCTCTACTCTTGCTGTTATTGGCGATGAAGACGGACATGTTGGTATTGGAGCAGGAGAAGCAAAAGAAACTCTTCCAGCAAGAGACAAAGCAATAAGAAAAGCAAAATTGAATATCATGAAAGTAACAAGAGGGTGTTCAAGTTTTGATTGTGCTTGTTCAGAACCACACAGCATACCATTCAAGGTAATTGGAAAGGCAGGAAGCGTAGAAATAATCTTGACACCTGCACCACAAGGAACAGGCCTTGTAGTAGCAAATGAATTAAAAAAAGTATTAAAACTTGCAGGAATAAAAGATGTTTATAGCAAAAGTTTTGGAAGCAGAAGAACAACATCAAATTTAGTAAAAGCATGTATCAATGCATTAGAAAAAACAAATATGGAGAAAGAAAGATGATAGCAGTAATAAGGATAAAAGGAAATGTTGGGCTAAGAAAAGAGATAAAAGAAACATTTGAAAGATTGAGATTAAAAAAGAAATATTCGTGTATTGTTTCAGAAAAACCAGGCAAAGAACAATTAGGGATGATTGAAAAAGTTAGGAATTTTGTTGCATATGGTGATATTAGCGAAGAAACATATGAAAAATTAGTTCAAGCTCGTGGAAAGAAATCAAAAACCTTTTTTAGATTACATCCACCAAGAAAGGGAATTGAAAGCAAAAAACCTTTTGGAATTGGGAAGGGAGTTTTAGGAAATAATAAAACTGAAATTAATAAATTAATTGAGAGAATGCTATGATGAAAAAAATTAATTTCAGTTTGCGATATTTTGTAAACAAAAAATCGGAAGAGAAAATAAATGAGTTAATAGAGAGGATGTTATGAAAACCATAGCTCAAGTTGTTGCAGAAGAAGTTACAAAAGTAATGAAAGGGAAACCAGATTATTATAGAACCTTAGTTAATCGAGATGTGAAAGACAAAATAATCGCTATAGATAGGATAGCTAAAAAAATTAAAGAGGGAAAATCTAATTATGTTGATAGTGATATCTATTATGATTATTATCATCTAAGGTGTGAACTTGTTAGATTAGACTTGTGGGATGAAAGATATGACGAATGTTATGCATCAGCTCATCAAGGACAGTTAGATATAAACAAATTAAAAAGGATAATAGTGAAATAAAATGGCAATCAAAACACACAAAAGAAGAAAATCAAGCAGAATGCAAGGAAGAGGTAGAGGAACGCATGGATGGGGAGAGAGAAAAAAACACAAGAAGAAAGGACATTATGGTGGGAAAGGAATGTCTGGAACAGGAAAAAGAGCAGACCAGAAAAAAAGCCTTGTCATAAAATTGTTTGGCAATAAATATTTTGGAAAACAAGGAATCACTAGCAAAAGAACAGAGAGAGATAAAAGGAAAAGAATAAATCTTGGAACAATAGAACAAAATCTTAAAACCTACGGGAAGAAGAAAGAGGATAAATGGGAAGTTAATTTAGAGGATTATAAAATCCTTGGTGATGGAGAAATAAAAGAAAAATTGATTATAAAAGCAAAAGAAGCTTCAAAATCTGCAATGGAAAAAGTAAAAGAGGCGGGTGGAGAAATTTTAGTGAAATAAAATGAGCAAACGAGAAATTTGCCATAAATACAAATTTAGGAGATTTGCACAATGGTAGAACGTAGCAGACAGGAAGTCAGCCACTGCACAAGACGAGGAACTTGTGCACAGGAAATTCAACCAAAATACAAAACAGGAGATTTTGCATAATGGATTTAAGAGGCATATTCAAATTTATACCAGAAGTCAAAAGTCCTGATGAGAAAAAAGTAAGTTTTAGTGTAAAATTAAAATGGACTTTGATAATCTTGGTTTCTTTTTTTGTTCTCGCAAACATCCCGCTTTTCGGACTTTCAAATAATGCTCTTGAAAGATTCAAATATTTAGCAATAATTCTTGGGACTGACTTTGGAAGCATAATCTCTTTGGGTATTGGACCAATAGTAATGGCTTCAGTTATTTTGCAGTTGCTTACTGGAAGTGGAATACTTAATATAGACACAACGAGTGTTGAAGGTAGAAAGTTTTTTCAGGGAATTCAAAAAATCTTGACTCTCTTCTTTATAATTTTTGAGGCACTTATTTATGTTTTAATGCAAGGATTGCAGGCATCTCCTGGTCTTGCTCCGCTTCTTATCTTTCAATTAATACTTGGAGGAATAGCAATTTATTATATGGACGAAGTAACAAGCAAGTGGGGATTCGGTTCTGGAATAAGCTTGTTTATTGCAGCTGGTGCTTCATGGCATTTGATAACTAGCGCAATTCAGTTTGTAAATCAAGAGGGAAGAAATTGTCTGTTAGATTTTGGGAAAACAGCATGTCCTGGGAAAATCTTTGTTTTGATACAAGCAGTAATTAACAAATATCCTACAGAATTAATATCTGCTGCAGGTGCAATCATTGCTACAGTAATAATCTTCTTGGTTATTGTATGGGCACAATCATTGAAAGTAGAAGTTCCATTGTCAATGGGAAGAATAAGAGGTTATAATGTAAAATGGCCTTTATCTTTCTTTTATGCTTCAAACATTCCTGTAATCTTAACTGCTGCATTGGTTGTTAGCTTTCAAGTCTTTGGAGGAATCTTAGAGAATGCTGCTGCTCCCTGCTTTATAGTTGGAGGAACTTGCGCAGGAATTGCAAAGTTTGCTTCCTATTTTGGATTTTTAGGACATTTTATTGATGGACAGCCAATTTCTGGTTTAGCATTCTGGATGGGTTCAACTAATCTTCTAGAATTAATAATAAGGGGGGGATTTTTGCTAAAGTATTTACTTCAGGGATTAACTCACATTTTGTTTTATGTAGTTCTTTCAACTTTATTCGCAGTATTTTGGGTTAAGACTTCAGGAATGGATTCAAAGGCTCAAGCCAATAAGATATCTTCTTCAGGATTGCAAATTTCAGGATTTAGGCAGGATGAAAGAGTTTTAGAAAGCATTTTAGACAGGTATATCATGCCTTTAACTGTTATGGGGGGAATTGCTATTGGATTTTTGGCTTCAGTAACAAACTTAATGGGAGCATTAACCTCTGGAACAGCTATCTTGCTTGTTGTAATGATTTTCTTTCAGTTCTATCAGAACATTGTTCAGCAACATCAAACAGATATGAATCCTGCATTAAGGAAATTTATGAAAACTTAAGTTTAAAAAGTAAATTTGATTAATGATAAAATGGGTAAAAAAGACGGTAGTTTTATGCCTATAATCTTTGTAATGATTGCTTCTGTAGTCATTGCTGCTTGTTGGGATCAGATTCCTTTTATAAAAAATGCAGTTCATGCTGTTTTAAATCCAAGTGCCGGTGTTTTGCTGAAATGGAATATTGAAATTGGGATGATTATAATAATCTTCATAATAACTTTAATAACAACCCTGTTGCAAAAGTATGCAACAGATCAAGGGGCTTTAAAAGAATTGAAAGAACAGCAAAAGATGTTACAGGAAGAAATGAAAAAATTTAGAGATGATCCAGGAAAAACAGCAGAGTTATCAAAGAAGCAGTTTGAATTTATACCAAAAACATTTAAATTAACAAGCAGGTCTATCTTATTTACCGGAATTCCATTCATTTTGTTCTTTAGATGGTTCAATGATTTCTTTGTTTTATTAGGAAATCCAAAATTCTTTGGTTTTTTAAATTGGTTTTGGTTTTATTTGATTTTTGCTATGTTATTTAGCAGTATTTTAAGAAAGATGTTCAAGGTTGTTTAAGATGAGTAGGAATAACTTATATTGCTTTGGTGGAGAAGATGCGACTTTAATTTATTATTTTAGATGTAGAGATTGTGGGACAGTTATATTACAAGATAATTCTATGGAAGAGTGTTTAGAACCTTGGGAATGTCCAACCTGTGATCCAACAGAAAATTTCCCATTTAGACATTTTACAAGGGAGCAATTAAGGGAAAATAATAGAATATTAGGAAAGGTAGTTGGAAAACAATTAACATTACTCTTAACATAAGGGTTATAGAGAATTTATGTTTAAACAGAGATTTTAAAAAGACAAATTATAATTTATTTCTATGGAAGAAAAAGAAGAACTTTTAATGAAACTCGGTATGTTTGAGCAACAGATTCAACAGCTCCAGCAACAGATAGAAGCAGTAGAAAGAGGAATAGTTGAACTAAATTCATTAGATATAGGATTAGATGAGCTTATTAATGGGAAAGATAAGGAAATTTTTGCTTCTATTGGAAGAGGTATATTCATAAAAGCAAAGTTAATTTCTGAAGAATTGAATGTAGATGTTGGAGGAGGAAATTTTGTAAGAAAAACAATTCCGGAAACAAAAGAGCTCATAGAAGAACAAATTGAAAAATTAGAAGATGTAAAAAAAGAATTGGAACATAATTTAGAAAAAATCGGTGAAGATTTTACAGACATGATGAAAGAAGCAGAAGAAAAAGAGGGGGATTAATTAAGGTTATTTTCTTAATCCTGCTTTAACCATAGCCATTTCTTTGACATGTTTATACGCATCAAACCAATTTGATTCCATGTGTAATTTATCCAAAAATTTCACGCTTCTAAATGCAGCATCTAAATCCCAAGACAAATTCCAGAACTTTTTGGATGTGAATGGCATATCGGGAAGTTCTGTATAACATTTTCCGATTGATTTTGCAGAATGGCCATCTGTTGAAGAAGACATTCCTATGCCTAATTTTTCTAATAAATTTGAAGAATAAAATTCCATTGCTTTTTTGTTCGCAAATGCTATTGTAAATCCTGGAACAAAAACAGCAGAGCCATTATAAACTTCCCATGTTGAAAAAAGCTGAAGAAGTTCTGGATTTTGTTCTAAAAATTTTCCAATTCCGTCAATATAAAACGGATGAACTGCGTCCAAGAATGCACCTAAGTCTCTTGCTTCTCTTATCGCATCTCTTGCGTCTTTGGATTTTACATTCTTTCCATGGGGCATTGCAATCGCAAGAATATCCCCTTGTTTTGAAAAAATCTCTTGGCATTTAACTGCAAATATCTTCTTTTCTGGAACATAAATTCCAATATCCCCTGAGACATGATTTCTATTATATTCTCCACCTTTTTGTTCAACAAATTTTTCATATCTGAAATCATCTGAATTTGCTATTCCAAAAAGTCCTCCATCTCCTAACCTTGCATGTGCAATATCTATAGTTTCGTCAAATCCGGGATTTGCTCTGTTTCTTCCTAAATGATTATGTATATCTGCTTTTATCATGTTCTAAGATTATTGACTTATTTTCTCTATATTCTTCAATTACTTTAGTTATATTATTAAATCCTCTTTTCCAGAAATTAACAAATCTGTCTTTTGTTAGAAAAAAATGTATACAATCTGCAGCATAGCCATCACGTTCATTGTCAGCAAATGAATTAAAATAAACTCCAAAAAAAGTATATGTGGCTGCAACTGGTGTTAAAGCAGTACTAACAATTAAATGATGTGTGTTTTTAACTATATTTTCTAAAAGTTCTATTTTTGCTTTCTTTAAATCACGGTCCATGTTTTTAGCATCTATTATCTATTTAAAAGATTTTGTATTCTATAGAATTATCTAATCTCAATACTTTAATTTTCTTCTTTTCTTAACAAATTCCTTATATCTCATTAAGCCTAATTCAGAAATAATTCTTGTTATATACTTTCTTCTGATAAATTCAAATGCAGGATTTTTTATCCTTATGCCTTTAGGAACTCTGTTCCAAACTTCGTTAAGCTTTCTCTGTTCTATTGGAATTTTTTTATTTGAAAATTTCCAGGAATCCGCTATGATATAAACAGGAATCTTTTCATCTTTTGCCACTCTTGCAATCAATTCACTTCCTATCTTGTTTATAATTCCTTTTTTTAGAAGAGCATCTGCTCCAAGAAAAACCTTATTGACTTTTTTTAATTCTCCTTCCCCTGTTAGAGCATCTTCTAATGCTGAATCAACAAACATTGTAACTTTTATTCCTTCTTTCCTTAGCTCGGTTGCAGTCTTTCTTCCTTGGAACAATGGACGGGTTTCCGTATTATAAACTTCAAACTTTTTTCCTTTTCTTTTTGCGTATAGTAATGCATTGATAACATTTGTAGAATGACAATGAGTAAAAATTGCATCATTATTTTTTATTAATTTCAAAACATATTTGTTTATTTCTTCTTGGGCAAAATTAAAATGGCTCAAAATTTGTTTATAAGATTTTTTATCTGATAAAAATAAAACTTTTTCAAGCATGGGCTCTGTTGAGCGAAGAGATAAAAGTTTCTTCTTTGAGATTTCAGAAGGAATTAGGGAATAAGCATAAAGAGCAGATTTTGCTATGGTTCTTGCTCCTTGAATTTTAACTTCTTTAATGTCTTTTGCAATTTTATTGAACCTCTTTTTTCTATCCATATTATAATAAATATAAAAGATGAAAGTTTAAAAAATCTCTTTTTCTTTAATGATAGATGTTAGAGTCAATTATCAATCCAAAAAGAGCTGAAAAAGGACCATGGAAGATGTTTTTCATTGGACTTGTCTATGCATCACTTTCTATTTTATTAGTTCACTGGTTTTTTGCAAAAGATCAGATATTATCTAAATTTTCCGGGATGATTGTTGTTACATTCTGTGTTATGTTTTCTCTTCCATTTATGTACCATATAATAAAAAATGAAGAAAGAGAAGATGAAGAAATAACCGGATTTTTAGGAGTATGGAAAATACATAACGATGCTATTTTTGCTTTTATGTGGCTTTTTCTTGGATTCATTGTTGCATTTTCCTTATGGTATGTAATTTTACAAAATTCCGGCTTGTTGAATGCCCAAATCGGAACCTATTGTAATATAAACAGTCCTGGGGACATAGAAAATTGTATTACAGATTTTGACTTTACAAGCAAAGTAATTTCAACAAGTGCTATGAGTAACGGAACGAGATTACTTTCGATAATAGAGAATAATGTATATGTCATGATATTCACACTTATCTTTTCTCTTATATTCGGTGCAGGAGCAATTTTTATCTTGGCTTGGAATGCGAGTGTTATTGCTGCGGCAATTGGTATATTCGCAAAATATAATCTTAGTGATATTCCTTTTGGATTATTGCGTTATATGATTCATGGTTTTCCAGAAATTGCCGCGTATTTTATAACTGCTTTAGCAGGAGGAATTTTTGGAGTGGGAGTAGTAAGACATGGAATTAAGGATAAAAAGTTCTTAAGAATCATAGAAAATGTGATTTTATTGCTTTTTATTGCACTAATTGTCTTATTGATAGCTGCGCTTATAGAGGTATATTTCACTCCTCTTTTATTCAAGTAGAGTAAAGAAATATTTAAATAGAATTTTTTCCCTCTTTTATGGAATCTAATGGAAGAAAATATAACATCAGAAATTGAGGCTAAAGGTCTTGTTCTTCAAGACGAAATAGAAGCAAGAAAGAAAAATTTAATTGGCTTTCTGAAAAAAAGAACAGAATGGATATATTATGGAATCTTAACCTTTATACTTTTTATTAATACTTATATAAGAACGAGAAACATTCCACTGCTAAAAGATGTTTCTACAGGCACTTGGACTCTTGGTCCTGATTTAGATCCATTTTTATTTTTAAGATGGGCAAAGTATATTGCAGAATATGGTAAGCTTTTTGCTTTAGACGCTATGAGATCTGTTCCTTTAATAGACCTTTGTTCTGGAGCATCATGTAGCGCAATAGATACATCAGCAGAAATGAAGACCTTATCCTACATGATTGCGTGGCTCTACAAATTTTTATTCGTCTTTAATAAGGAAGCTACAGTCACTTATGCTGCAATCATATTTCCTGTAATAATGTCTGTTCTAGCAGGAATTGCTTTTTTTCTGTTTGCAAGAAAGCTATTCTATAAAGAAAACAAATTAGTTGCAAATGTAATCGCTTTAGTTGCTACTGCATTCTTTGTACTGGTTCCTTCAATTTTACCTAGAACAATTGCCGGAATCCCTGAAAAAGAATCTGCTGCTTTTTTCTTCATGTTTGCTGCGTTTTATTTATTTTTAGAAGCATATAGTTCTGAAAAATTAGTAAAGGGAACTATTTATGGAGTATTAGCAGGAATTATGACAGGATTATTAGGATTAACATGGGGAGGAGTGATATTTGTTTTCTTAGCAATTGGGGGAGCAGTTTTATTTGCCTTTCTTCTTGGAAAAATCGATAAGAAAAAATCCCTTTTTTATCTTTCATGGATTGTGGGAGCATTAATGATTATGCTGCCTTTTTCAGCAAGATATCGTTATTTAAGTTTAGTTTATTCTGCATCTACAGGATTAGCTTTTATGGTTCTCTTTATCTTAGCAGTAGATTTTTTGATATTCAAGAAAAATATTTTTAAAATTAAGGAAAAAATAAAAATCAAACTTCCTGAACCTGTTATTTCTTTTATAATCACAGGAATCTTTTTAGTAATAATAGCTTCTATAACTATTGGAATTTCATTCGTTCCAGACATATTTAAGGATATTATTTCACATACAGTTAATCCTATGGTACAAAGCAGATTCAGTGTAACTGTAGCAGAAAATAGACAACCTTATTTTATAAATGAATGGAGAAGCGAATTCGGACCAATTGCACTTAATATTCCTTTATTCTTTTGGTTATTTTTTATTGGTTCTATATTTTTATTTGGCTATATGGTCAAGTCTTTAACGAAAAAAGAAAAAATAATCTTAATTATAAGTTATGCTCTCTTTTTAGCTGGACTTATATTCAGCAAGTATTCTTCAAGCAGTCAATTAAATGGAAGCAACACTTTAAGCTTTATAGTATATTTTGGAGGAACATTACTTTTCATTCTTTGTTTTATTTATTTTTATTATAAAGAGTACAAAAGTGGAAGATTTTCTTTCTTTAAAGAATTTGATTTTTCATACATACTCTATTTTATTATTTTAACAATGATGATAGTTGCTGCAAGAGGGGCAGTTAGATTAACAATGGTTTTGGCAGCAGTAAGCCCAATTGCAGTAGCATTTCTTATTGTAAAAACTTTTCAAAAATATCTTCAGGAAAAAGAAGAGACTAAAAAGTTATTCTTGGCAATTGTTGTAATACTTATTTTAATTGCTTCTTGTTTTACATTATGGACATATTATAATAGTGATAAGAGCATCGCTGGAAGTTTCGGTCCAGGACCATATCAATGGCAATGGCAAAACGCAATGAATTGGGTTAGGGAATTTACTGATAAAACTGCTGTTTTTGCACATTGGTGGGATTATGGATATTGGGTACAATCTATTGGAGAAAGGGCGACAATACTTGATGGTGGAAATGCTGTTGGTTATTGGAATCATCTAATGGGAAGGCATATTCTAACAGGAACTGATGAAAGAACTGCCTTAGAATTTCTATATGCTCACAATGCAACACATCTTTTGATTGATTCAAGCGATATAGGAAAATATGGTGCATTTTCAAGTATTGGTTCTGATGAAAACTATGATAGATTTTCATTTATCTCTACTTTTTTTATGGATGAAAAACAGACACAAGAGACAAATAATGAAACAATATATGTATATCCCATTGGAATTGCTCTTGATGAAGATGTAATAATTAATGAAACTACTGAAAATAGCACTAGCATAAACCAAGTTGTATTGCCAAGGAAGAAAACAGCTGTTGCAGCTGTTGTAATAAAACAAAGTGAAGGAAAGATACTGCAACCACTTGTCTTTTTTGTTTATAATGGAAAACAATATCAGCGGCCAATGAAAGTTCTTTATATTGGAAACAAATTATATGAATTTGATTCTGGCTTAGACGTAGGAATATTCATATTTCCAAAGATTGAACAGGATAGCAATGGGCAATTGAAAATATTGGATAAGGGTGCTGCATTTTATCTTAGCGAAAGAGTAGTTAACTCTAGATTGGCAAGATTGTATCTATTTGGCCAAGAAACCGAATATTTTCAGTTAGCACATTCAGAAAACAGCGAACTTGTTAAGAGTCTTAGACAGCAAATACCAGAACTTGGAGAATTTGTTTACTATCAAGATTTTTCTGGACCGATAAAGATATGGGAGATAAGTTACCCTTCTGACATAACACTTAATCCAGATTATCTAAGGATGGATTATCCAAATGTAGAATATGCAATGGTTAAATCAAACGAATATATGTAAATAAAATGAAATTGATATTATTTCTTCCATTTTTCCTAGGATTTTTTGTATCTTTTTTTTCTATACCTTTATGGATAAAAAGAGCAAAGAGAGTTGGATTAGCTGGAAAAGATATGAATAAAATAAAGGGAGAAGAAGTATCTGAGGCAGGAGGAGTGTGTGTTATCATGGGTTTTATTTTTGCTGTTTTAAGTTACATAGCAATAGAAACTTTCTATTTTGATTCTGTTGAAAATCAAGTAAAGATTCTTTCTATAGTAAGCGTAATAATAATAATCGCTTTTATTGGTTTTATCGACGACGTTTTAGGCTGGAAAATTGGACTAACAAAATCTATACGAATTGTACTTTTAGCATTTGCTTCTCTTCCTTTGGTAGTCATAAACGTGGGAGAATCAAACCTTATGGGGTTAAATATTGGACTTTTGTATCCTTTGTTATTAATCCCTATAGGAATTATTGGGGCGTCTGCGACCTTTAATTTTTTGGCAGGATATAATGGTTTGGAAACAAGCCAAGGAATTATAATTCTTTCAGCTCTTTCTGCTATCACTTTTTTGATAGGAAAAAGCTGGTTGGGCATAATAGGATTCATTATGATTGCGTGCCTTATTGCTTTTTACATATTCAATAAATATCCTGCTAAGGTCTTCCCAGGAGATGTTCTTACATATTCTATTGGAGCAATGGTTGCAATAATGGCAATATTTGGGAATATTGAGAAAATAGCTCTTTTCTTTTTTATTCCTTATATATTAGAAACTATTTTCAAGTTAAGGGGAAGGTTAAAAAAGGAAAGTTTTGCTAAGGTTAAAGAAGATGGAAGTTTGGAAATGCCTTATGAAAAAATTTATGGTTTGGAACATTTAGCGATTTATATTCTTAAAAAGATAAAACCGAGTAAGAAAGTTTATGAAAAAGAAGTAGTTTTTTTAATAAATTTATTTCAAATTATTGTAATAATTACCGGATTTGTAATATTTAGAAAAGGAATATTTCCATGAAAATAAAAAAATATCTGCCTATAATCGGACTTGTAATATTTGCATATCTTCTGATTAAACTTGATGTATTAAAGATAATAAAAGAAATTGCGAATGTGAATGTTTTTTTCTTGTTGGTTGCTGTATTTTTTAGCATTATAAGTATTTTAGCTGAAACAATGAAGTGGTTTGTTGTTGCAAGATATCAAAAAATAAAAGTTCCTTTTTTTGAGGCTGTTGGGATAAATTTGATAGGGGGTTTTTATGGATTTATAACCCCCTCAAAAGTCGGAAATATAATCAGAGCAGAATATTTAAAAAAATATTCAAATGATAAAAGAGGAAAAGGAATCAGTAATTTTGTTTTAGACAAGATTTTGGATGTCTGCTCCCTGGTTCTTTTGGTTATTGTATTTTCTTTTGTATCCCTGAAATTTTTATCGGCTAATTATTTATACTTCTCTATTCTTGGATTGGTTTTTTTATTAGCGTGTTTGTTTATTTTTATGGATAGAGAGAGAAGTAAAAGAATCTTAAAGATTTTCCACAGGCTAGTCTCTAAAAAATTAAAAGAAAAGGCTAGAAGAGGTTTTTATTCTTTTTATGAAGACATGCCGAAAAAGAGATATCTCTTCCTGTTCTTTTTTGTTTATCTCCTAAATTGGGTTGTAGCATATTCAGTGATGTTTTTTATCGGACTTTCTATTCAGATAAATAATGTATCTTTTTTCTATTTCTTGGCGTTATTGCCTATTGCAACATTAGTGGCGCAGATACCAATAACAATCAGTGGGCTCGGAACAAGGGAATTAACAACAATAAGCCTTTTCGGGCTTTTAGGAGTACAGGCTACAAAGGTTTTCTCAATGTCAATAATTGGGTTAGTTATTGGAAACATAATTCCTGCAGTAATAGGATTTTTCCTTTCTTTGATTAATGGAAAGAAAACCATAAAACAAAAATAAATTAAGTATATATTTTTCTATAAAAATCTTTTAAAAAGGTTCAAAGTTTATAATTCAATGAAAGTTGCAATAGGTTATCCTCCAACAAAATCAGAAAAAGGAATAGCATTACTAAGTCAGAACAGGCAATTTCAATGGTTTTCTAACCCTAGCTATTTGTTTCCTGTTGTTTTAGGAAGTGCTGCAACTTTATTAAAAAAAAGAAATTATGAGGTTTTTTGGATAGATGCAATTGCAGAAAGAATTGATTGGGAAGAATTTATTAAAAAATTTGAAAAAGAAAAACCAGATTTGTTTGCTTTTGAAACAAAAACCCCTGTAATAAAGCAGCATTGGAAGATTATTGATAAACTTAAGGAAAAATTTCCAAAAATGAAGATTGTTCTTTTGGGGGATCATGTTACTTCATTTCCAATAGAAAGCATGAAAAACTCTAAAGTTGATTTTGTTTCTTGTGGAGGAGACTTTGACTTTAGTTTAACTGAACTGTGTGATTGGATTTCAGGAAAAAAGAAAAAATGTCCTGATGGAATATATTACAGAAAAAATAAAAAAATTATTCATTCTGAAAAATTTGATTTGAAACATAATTTGGATGACTTGCCTTTTATTGACAGAGAACTGACAAGATGGAAATTATATCAACAAGAATACAATATAAGCAGAAAACCTTATTTTTATATCATGTCTGGAAGAGATTGCTGGTGGGGAAAATGCAAATTTTGTGCATGGCCTACTCTCTTTCCCAGATTTAGGGTTAGAAGTGTTGAAAATGTTTTGGATGAAATAGGAATGCTAATCGAAAAGTATAATGCAAAAGAAATTTTCGACGATTCTGGAACCTTGATGGTTGGAAAATGGCTGAAAGATTTGTGTGAAGGATTGATAAAAAGAGGATATAACAAAAAAATAAGATATTCTTGCAACATGCGTTTTGGGGCATTAAATCAGGAAGATTACATGCTGATGAAAAAAGCAGGATTTAGATTGCTGAAATTTGGATTAGAAAGTGCAAATCAAGAAACACTTGACAGGTTGAACAAAGGAATAAAAGTTGAAGACATTGTGAATGGATGTAGAATAGCAAAAAAAGCCGGTTTAACAGTTCATTTAACCATGATTGTTGGATATCCTTGGGAAAATAAAGAGGATGCATTAAGAACATTTAGATTAGCAAAGAATTTAATGCAGAGTGGAAAGGCAGATTTGCTTCAAGCGACAGTGTTAATTCCTTATCCTGGAACTCCTTTATGGAAAGAAGCAAAAAAAGATAACTTATTCCTTTTTCCGTTTGATGAATATGAAAGATACGATATGAGAGAGCCAGTTTTAAAAACAAAAGACTCTGATGCAAAAGAAATCGCAAGCATTTGTGGAAGAATTTACACTATTTTTTTAACTCCGCAATATATATTTCAAAGGATTAAAAATATGAAAAGTTTTGATGAAATCATTTTGAATTTGAGAGGAATAAAGGCAGTATATGGTCATCTTAAGGATTTTTGGAGATAACCTGAAATTGTAGAAAAAGTGCAACCAATACTCTTCAGGTATATTATATATTCTTCAAGCATCTTTAAAAATTCATCTCCGCTTTTCTTTTTCATATATTTTGGAATTTTTATTTTACTTAAATTATCAAATTCCCATGAATGGAAGATTAACATTAAATAATCTGAAGACAAAAAATTTATTTTAGCAAATAGTTTAGAATACAATAAAGGTAGATTTTTAAAAGCAAGCCAAAAAATTGGAAGGCGTACTAAAGGGAAGACAGATAAAGGAATTTCAATTATTTCTCCTATCTTATGCACTTTCCTTTTTTTGAAAAGATGCATATATCTTCCTGGGATAAATGTGGGGTGAATTGAAGAATCATAAGAAAATCCTATATCTGAAAGAGAAGAGATATCTTTTATTTCAAATCTTGGTGCTCTAAATCCATTAATATTCTTTTTTATTATTTTTTCTATCTCTTTTTTAGCTAAATCTATCTTAGAAATATCTTTTTTATAATTATCTGAATGAGAATAACCATGACAAGCAATTTCATGTTTCTTGCTTATTTCTCTGATTAATTTTGGATATTTTTTTGCAAATTTTGCTGTTGTAAAAAAAGTGGCTTTTATTTCGTTTTTTTCTAATAATTTTGCTATTTTATCCAAGCCATTTTTTGATATCTTGAATATATCTTCCTCTTCAGATGGATAATCAAAATCAAATAAAGAATCAAATTCTTCTATATCAAAAGTTAATAATACCTGTTTCATTTTATTTTCATCTTAAAAACCTTAATTTTAAAAGTCTCTTTAAAATTCCTGGAAGATATTTCAATCTAAAAGTGCTGAATTTGCCATATGCGACAGAAATGTACATTTCTAATACTCTAAACCTGTTCTTTCTTACTCTGTATAAAAATTCTATATCCCAATCAAAACCCTTGCAAATAAATTCTTTCTGATTCTTATTTATTTTATCCCAAACTTCTTTTCTGAAAAATTTTGCTCCTGCTTGCGTGTCTGCAAAGGGGAGATTAAAAAAAAACTTTGAAACAACGCTGCTTGCCAAAGAAACTAATCTTCTCGAAATAGATTCTTGTCTTTTTTTATTTCCTTTTAGATATTTTGAAACAATTGCTATATGAACTCTGTCTAATCTATCTATCATAACAGATATTTTTTTTAAATCAAATGGATTATCAGCATCCAAAAATCCCATGATGTCAAATCTTGCTTCATTAAATCCATGAATTAAAGCGTAGCCTTTTCCTCTTTGAGGAATCTCAATTGTTCTTATCGGCAATTTTTTTTCAAGATTTTTACATATACTCACAGTATTGTCAATACAATCATTGCAAATAACAATCATCTCAAAATATTTGAATTTCTTTGAGAAAGCCTCATAATATCTGTATAAAGAATTTTCTATAACTCTCCCAGAGTTATGGGCGGGAATTATTAGAGATAACCCGTTCATGAAAGTATCTGCAAAGAACTATTTATAAAGATAATTATGATAAATCAACAGAAATCTTTTTAATAGGGTATAGTTAGGAATTAATATGAAATATACTGTTTCCAAAGAAGCAGATAAAAAGATTGAAAAAGATATTGAAATTATAAAGAAAGTTATTCTTAATGAAATTAAACCTGAAGCAATAATTCTCTTTGGAGGATTTGGGCATGGTGGAGGTAGTTTTAAGAAAATTAGAGGAAAAATCGTTCCTTTAAATGATTATGATTTATACGTTATAACCAAAAGGAAAACAGGGGAGAACACTATCAAAGAATTGGAAGAAAGATGTGCGGGGGCTATTAATCGGGGGGGTTTAGAAATAGTTGAAAAGTTTAATGGAAACTATGATATTAATCAATTTTTTCATGTTGATTTGCATTTTATAGAACTTAGAAAACTAAAGAAACTTTATCCGACTCAAAGAACATTTGATTTAAAGACAAGTTTAGTAATTTATAGCAACGAGAAAATTTTAGATAAAATTCCAGAAATTAAGATTTCAAAATCCGATGCAATAAGATTGCTATTCAATAAGATAGATCATTTTTCTATTGCAGAAGGAAACTCAAAGGAGATAAAGTCAATTTATGCTGTTAAAGGACTTACTGACTTGTGTTCAGCATTATTGATTTTTGAAGGGAAATATGTTTCAAGATATCAAGATAGAGAAAAAATATTCAAATCATTGAATGTTCCTGAAGAATTAAAAAGACTTGTTAGCCTGGCTACAAAAGCAAAGCTATATCATGGATATGAGACAAAAGAAACAGATAAGTTATTTGAAGAATCAAAAAAATGGGTTGAATGGACTCTTAAAAAAATAATTAGAGAACATTTGAAAATAAAATCTGAAAATTGGAAGGAAATCTGCAGAATTGTTTATAAAAGACTCCCTTATCGATATTTTAATGATTACTTAAATAGTGAGTATCTTTTTTTTGGCCAATATTATCTGAATATAAGATTTTTTATTGCTGGTCTCAAAAAAAAGGAAACTTTGCTTAGAAGCTTATTAAGATGGAGAGATTCTGGACTGATTATAGCAATTTCTTTACTTTTGTATTCTTTTAATGAAAAAGAAGAAGCGAAAAAATATTTGAGAAAATTAACAAAAAAAACAGAGCCTTTAAGAGAAAGGATACTTAAATTATATTCAATATATTATCTACAAAAGTTGGTATAAAATGATATTAATAACAGGGGCCAGCGGTTTTATCGGAAGTCATTTAGCTGAAGAACTTACAAAAAGAAAAGAAAAGGTTAGAGTTTTAGTCAGAAATTTAAATGAAATTGGATATATCCACGATTTCTCAAAAGAAATTAGAAACAAAATAGAAATTGTAGAAGGAGATTTGTTGGACAAAACCTCTCTGATAAAAGCATTAAAAGGAACAAACAAAGTTTTTCATCTTGCTGCAATTTCAAGGCCTATGAACATACCTAAACAAAAATATTTTGATGTCAATTTATATGGGACAAGAAATCTTTTGGAGGCATGCAAAAAACAGAAAATAAAAAAGATAATTCATGTATCCAGCATGTCTGTTTTCGGATTTTCTAGAGATAGAAATTCTTTAACAGAAAATTCTTCTAAACTTCCTGTAAGTTATTATGGAGAAAGCAAAAAACAAGGAGAAGAATTGGCAATAGATTTCTGCAAAAAAAATAAAATTAAATTGATTGTTGTAAGACCTCCAATGGTTTTTGGACCAAGAGATTCTCAGTTTCTTAGATTATTCAAATTGATAGATACTGGTTTTTTTCCTTTGTTAAAAAAAGGCCAGGCAAAATTGGAATTCTGTTATGTAAAAAATCTTGTAAACGGAATTTTGCTTGCAGATAAATACGGAAAAAATCTTGAAAGTTACAATATCAGCGACGGTGAAACTTATACAATAAAAGAAGTTTTTGGGAAAATTGCAGAAGCTGAAAACAAAAAATTATTTCCCATTTCTATTCCTGTATGGAGTGTTAAGGCTAGTGGATTAATCATAGAAAAAGTTTTTTTAATTTTTAAGAAAAAAGCGCCATTTAACTCTGGAACTGCAGAATGGATGAGCAAGGATAATGTTATAGATATAAGCAAAGCAAAAAAGAAATTGAAATATAAAAGATTAATTCCTTTGGAAGAGGGCATAAAAGAAACAGTCGAATGGTACAAGGCTAGGAGGTTATTATAAGGATTATGAAAACTTTGATTTTGTTTATAGATGCATTTAGTTTTAGTGATTTAAAGGAAAAGAATTGCCCATTTATATATGGACTAGCTAAAAGGGGGGTTTATGGAGAACTTACAACAATTCCTGCAGGATATCATATTGAATATAGTATGCTTTCTGGCTGCTTGCCTTTGAAACATAATGTATGGGCATGGTATTATCTAAATCCAAAAGGAACCTTTTCAAAAATTAAATATATAAAACCTCTTTTAAGAATGTTTGAAGCTTTAAATGCAGAAGAGATAAACCGATTTATTGTTGATAGGTATATTAATCTTATCCGGTTGATGCAAGGAAAAACCCGCTTTTTAAAATCAAACAAGATTCCTTTAGACATCCTAAAAAACTTTGAAGTTAGTGTGGATAAGATGCATTTTGAACATAATCCGCTTCCTGTTCCAACATTATTTGATGTTCTTAGAAAAAATGGTATTTCTTATGTTGGAATGGAATTTCCTGTAATATCCGACAATAAAAAAACTTGGTTTTATTTTAAAAAAGGAGATTTAAAAGAGTTAGATAAAGCAGAAAGATTATTAAAAAAATATGATACTGTTTATTTGCATGTTTGGAAACTGGATTCTATAGAACATAAATATGGGTTGCACAGCAAAAAATCATTGGATTACATAAAAATTATAGACGATAAAATAAGAGAAATTGCTGAAAAAAATGCTGGTTTGAATTTGATTGTTTTTTCTGATCATGGAGGTGTAAAGGTCAAGAAAACAAAAAACATTTTGCCTATCTTAAAAGAGTATGATTGTGAATACTTCTTAGGTTCAACAAGCGTTCAAATCTGGCTTAATAATCCTGACAATTCTACAAAACTAAAGCTAAAAAAAGAACTCAAAAAAGAAGGATACTTAATTTATGATGAAAAGAATATAGAAAAAAAATTATTCATACCCTACAAAAGAGAATTTGTTGGAGATCTGCTTGCCTGTGTAAAACCAGGAGAACAAATTTATCCTGATTTTTTTAGAGATACTGCAATAGTAAAGTCTATGCATGGATATACCAAGAAATCTCTGGAGCTATCTGGAGTTTTTATTATGAATGGATTCGATATAAATAACAAAAAACTTAACTATATGAAATTATATGACATCGCTCCGACAATCCTTAAGGCAATGAAGATTAAAATTCCAAAAATTTGGGATGGGAAGGCAAGAATATGAAAGAAAGCAGCAATAAAGACACGACTATGTCCACAAATCTGATAGTTAAATATTTTTTTAGGTTGAAGTTTAATCAAATAATTCGCTTTGCAAATTTAAAAGAAAGTGATATCATCTTAGATTTTGGCTGTGGAGACAAGTGGCTTAAAAGAATAATTCCAAAGCATCATATTGCTGGATATGATATAAATCCCAAACAAACTGAGATAAGAGATTATAGAAAAATGTTGCCAAATAAAATTTTTGCTATTGATGTGTTCGAACATATTCCTCAAGATGAATTATTAGATATTATTAAAAATTTCAAGAGAATGGGAAATTTTGAATTGATTGTATGTGTTCCAACTGAAAATTGGATTTCAAGAAAAGGAAGGAAGCTACTTGGGAAGAGGGAAAGAGCAGTTGATCATATAACTGCTTATAAAAAAATAAAAGATATTCTTGATAAAAATTTTATTCCAGTAAAAAAATTAAATTTTCTTACAATAAGCTATTTCTTAAAATATAAGAATGCTTATTATTAATTAGTTTTATTCTGAGAGGTTTGATTCTGTGAGATTGAAGGACTATTATTTAATTCAGGTATAAAATCTTTCAATTCATATATAATCAATACAGGTTGTTCTTGTGATGGATAAACCTTAACTGGAATCCATTTGCCACTTTCGTTTTGGAGATAAGAAGGAACCCAATCTGGATGTGGTTGATAAGCATAAAGTATGATATATCTTGGCTTTTCTGATTCTACAAATTGCTTGAATTCCTCTTGGGTCATCTCAATTTTTTCTTCTGGATTTCCTTTTGATGTAAATGTCGTTATTGACCTCTCTGAATAATAAGAAATTTGAGGATATGAAGAAGTGATAATGATATCCCCTGGGTTTGAATTTTCTTTTATCCATAAACCTGCTTTTTGTATCTCTGAATAGGATGTTAGTTTGTTGTCTATAAGATCTCTTCCCCATGTAAGATTAGGAATAAGAAGCACTATTAGAAGCAAAAAAAGCAAAATAAACGCAAGATTTTTCTTTAACTTTAGGAATTTATTTGCCATCTCTTCTATTTTTATAAAAAAGGTAGAGATCATTAAGAATAAAAATGGGAGAATAGGCATTACATATCTTTGTTCTACAAGTCCGCTTATACGACTTAAGATGATAAGAGGAATAACTATCCATACAAAAACAAAAAATATTTTTTGGATTTTTTCATCTTTGAAAACCTTGTCAATTCCAAGAAACAAGTTCATGAAAAAGTAAAGGGAACCGATAATTAAAGAAAGAACAATCAAGATTTTGTCTATGCCTGTTACTCCGGGAGATTTTCCTGTCAATAGATAGGGAGAATCTAAGAAAAAACTGAAGGAATCAAGAAAACCCTTGTCTGCTGCTACAGAAACTGCTCCATTGAGATCTCCCATTCCAAAGTAATGCTTAAGGATATCTGTTAAAAAGAATCCATAATGCATTGAATATAATATAAAGAAAGGAATCAGGCAAAGAAGAAAAATGCCAACACTTATCCAAAGTTTCTTATTTTTGAACATTTTCATTCTTTCCCTAGCAAAAATAAATAAAATAATTGGAATGGCAAACATCATGTGCTGAAAACGAATTAAGACAGCTATTGCATATGATATTGCAAAAAAACAAAAGAATTTTTTTCCTTTATCTAAGACATATCCTTTCCAAAAGAAAAACAGAGCTAGTAAAAGAAAGAAAGCGGATGGTATTTCAGTCATAGGTCTACCAGTAAAAAATAAGAAAACCCAGGAGAAGGTTAATCCTAAACTCGCTAACAAAGCTGATTTTTTATCAAACATGTCTCTTATTAAAAAATAAGACACTGCTATGATCCCTGTTGAAAAAACTACTTCAGAAAGCCTTATTCCGGTTTCTCCTAATCCTGATTTAAAAAATAGGGCACAAAAAGCTGGCCAAAAAAATGCTCTTCTGTAATACCAAACATCAGTGATATTCAATCCAAGTCCCCATCTTTTTGCAGTAGCAAGGTAAGTTGCTTCATCCCACCATAATGGTTGATTTATAGTCTTTGTAAAAATCCAAAATCGTATTATAAACGCGGCTATCAAGACTAAGATAAATACAATATCATAATTATCTTTAACCCAAGAAAAAAGTTTCTTCTTGAGATTATTCGCTATATTTGACTTTCTCTTTTCAATATCCTCTTCCACGAATAATCTTAGAATAAGGGGTTTTTATTAGTTTTGTTAGTAAACCTCCATAATATTTATAAAATAAACAACGCGAGAATTATTCATGCTTCCAGTAAACAACATTGAAGTTTATACTGCTAAGAATATTGTTAGTTTAGAACAAGCTTCTGCTTTGATTTCAAAATTAAAAGAAGACGGAAAGAAAGTTGGTTTATGCCATGGCGGTTTTGATTTGCTTCATCCTGGTCAAATAAAACATTTTGAATCTGCTAAAGGATTATGCGATTTTTTGTTTGTTTCCATTACATCTGACCAGTTTGTAAGTTCAAGAAAAGGTTCTGGAAGACCAATTTTTTCAGATGTATTAAGAGCATATATGGTAGCCAATCTAAAAAATGTGGACTATGTAATCATCTCAAATTATAAGTCCGGCATTGAAACAATTAAACAGCTTAAACCTTCTTTTTATATCAAAGGGCCTGATTTCATAAACAAAAATACTCCTGGAATAAATGCAGAGCGCCAAACAATTGAAGATTTAGGAGGAAAGATGATGTATACTCATGATCCAAAATTAGGAACAACAGAAATTATAGACTATATAAAAAATAAAGTAGATATAGAAAAGATTCTTCTTTGCATTGACAGAGATGGGACACTTATAGAAGAAGAGAATTGGCTTGGAAAAGAAGAGAATTGGAAAAGCAAAGTTAAACTAAAAGATAATTTTATCAATCTTATTTCTTTTCTTCAAACAAAATACAAAACAAGAAAGATAGTTGTAAGCAATCAAGCAGGAGTTGCTAGAAATTATTTTAGCTGTAACAGAGTTGAAGAGATAAATAGTTACATAAATGGGCTTCTGCTGCAAAAAGGAATTAAGATAGATGATTGGCAATATTGCCCTGATGTTGATAAAAAATTTGCAGATTATAAAAAAGAAAAGATTCAATTCAATCCTGATTTCATAAAAGATACAACCAAAAGAAAGCCAGGAGACGCAATGGTATTGGATGGCTTAAAAAAATTTGGAGAAAATATTTCTGATTTCAGCAAGATAATAGTTTTTGGAGACAGAGATGAAGATGCAGGATTAGCATCAAATTTAAAAGCATTGTATATAGATTCCAAAGAAAATGAGAGATATGAACAATCTGTAAGGACAATAAAAATGTATCTTGCTATCGGATAGAAAATTACTAATCCTAATTTAACTGTTTTCTCTTAAATAAGCAGTTAAAAAATGGCCGAATATGCTATGAATGTCCTCTGAAACTTCATAAGAAGGAGATTTGATATGTGCAGAATAATCTGCTATTTCTTTTAATTTTCCTCCTTCAAATCCAGTAATTCCGATAACAATCATCTCGAGTTTTTTTGCATATTCTGCTGCTGTTACAATATTAGGACTGTTTCCTGAAGCAGATATAAAAATAGCAATGTCATCTTTTGAAGCAAGATTGACTAACTGTTGCTTAAACACTTCTTTGAAAGCCAAATCATTCGCGATTGCAGTCATATACTCTATATTTGAAGAAAGAGGAATGGCTTGAAATCTGGATGGATTATTTTTCCAGTTTTTATTTGCTCCTTTGGAAAAATCAGAAGCGTAATGATTCGCAGTAGCTGCACTTCCACCATTGCCTGCTACGAAAATAGTTTGTTTTTTCCTGGCAGAATTTTTTAAAACTTCCAAAATACCTTTATCAAAAACAAAAATATCCAGTGCATTTTTTATTCTTTTCTTATAATCATCCCATTCCATTTCCTACTCCATCATAAAGATTTTTAATAAAAGTGAGTAATTTTTGCCTGTCAACAAATTCCTTATTTCCCAAAATGTTTGCATCAATGCCTCCTACACAATTTGCAATAAAAGGCACTCTTTCATCATTAAATCCAGAATAAACAAATAAACTTGTAATTGCAAAGACAGAATCGCCTGCTCCTACTGTATCTACAACTTTGTCTGTTAAAGTTGGAGAGGAATACTTTTTCCCATCATCAAAGAAAGTGCATCCGATTTTTCCTGTGGTTACCAAGAATTTAGGATATTTTAATTTCTCATAAAATTTGTCAATAACTTTTTCAATGTCTTCGAATTGCATTCTCATTGGAAGCCTTATCTCTGCATCATTCATAGTAATAAAATCTGCTCTTTTATATCTGTCAACATAACTATATCCCATGTTAGCGCTATTTACCTGGCAGTTGAGAGAAAGAGATTTAGATTTTTCTTGTATTAATTTTCTTATTTCATCATTCAAAAATCCATGGTCATAATCCAAAAGCAAAACTAAACCGTAATTCGGCAGTTCTTTAGAAAGATAGGCCATTATTTCGCTTGAAAGACTTTGGGAAATAGGATCATCATTCATGTCCTCTACCTTAAATAATTTATTTCCTCTGTATCTATCTAAATATCTCATTTTGAGGGTTGTTGGGGAATTAGGTTTTACAAATAATTTTGGCTTAACATTTTTTGATAATGAGTGGCGTATAAATTCTGTCTGTGGATTCTTATCTCCAATAAGAGTCACAAGATCTATTCTATTTACATAAGAACTCAAATGATTTGCAACAGCCAAAACTCCCCCTGTATAATTCTCTTCTGATTCAAATCTTGTAGAAAGAATTGGGTCTTTTAGGGCTCTTCCTTTAGGATTAACAAAAACATATCTATCGATAACGGCATCTCCAATACACAACACTTGGATATTCTTTAAAGAATCTAAATTATTAGATAATTGTTCTAATCTAAATTTTTTTTTGAATTTAGAAAGATATTCTTTTCTATTTTCAAGATGTTCAGAGCGATCTATCGTCCCCATTTTAAACTATTGTTGATGGAAAAAGATTTAATTTATAAGTATTTATGTAAAGAGAAATAGACATTTTAATGATTTAAATGATCAAACCAGGATTTAGTTTCTTTTTGAATGCTTTCTGGTGTCCATACAGGAGCATCTTTCCAGTATTCTATGTCATTTAGCATAATCTGGACACCTTCTTCTAAAGAAGTTTTTGGCTGCCAATCTAAAAGTTTTTTTGCTTTGTTTATATCGGCCCAAGTTGCATCCGGTTCTCCTGGCCTTTTTGGTATGTGAACATGCTTATTTGATATCATTGAGGCAAGTTCATTGATGCTTCTTGGCTGGCCTTTTCCTATGTTTATGCATTCTCCTGATAAATCAGAAATTGCAGCATAGTATATTGCTCTTACAACATCATCTATAAAAACAAAATCCCTCTTTTGTGTTCCATCTCCTACAATTGTTAATGGAGCATCGTTTAATTTTTGAGTTAGGAATACCTTGAATACTGCTCCGTAGGTTTTATTACTTCTTGCTCTTGGCCCATAAACATTGAATAATCTAAGAGAAACAGCAGGAAGATGATATGCCTTATTCCAATGAAGAACACATTCTTCTCCTAAACGTTTTGTCAAGGCATAAGGATATTCTGGCCTTATTTCTGCTGTTTCTGGAGTAGGAAATATATCAGGAATGCCATAACAGCTGGAAGAAGCAGCATAAACAAATTTCTTTAAGTTTTTTGATTTTTTTGCAGCTTCCAATACATTTACTGTTCCTGTAACATTCGTATTATAATATGAAATAGGATTTTCTATTGAAGGGATAATATCTGCTAATCCTGCTATATGAAAAACATAATCTGCATCAGAGAATAATTCTTCTTCCAAATCCTGGCTTATATCTTTTAAATGAAAATGATAATTTGGATTGCCCTTGAATCTTTCTATATTTTCCCTCTGACCATTTACCATATTGTCAACTACCTTAACTTCAAAATTATTTTTTAGAAGAAATTCAACAAGATGGCCGCCAATAAAACCAGCTCCGCCAGTTACAATCGCCCTTTCTTTTTTTCCTTCCATAAACGAAAAAGATTTGTTTGGTTTAAAAGGATTATTAATTTATACTCTATATCTTAAATTAAAGCATAAATTACCTAGCACTTTCTACCCTTTCCCAATTATCCTTATGATATTTCTTCCTTAAATATACCTCGAAAAAAACAATTATCCAAATATAAAGTCTTGCGAATATTAATTCTAAAGACCAAAAAAATTCTTTTATATTTTCAGGATAAGAAAATAAATAAAAAATTCCTTTTGCTTCATTAATAAATGTTTTAGTTCTTGGACTTTTTTTTATATCTACATACTTGCCAAGATTTTCATGAGCTCTGCTCGTTCTGACTTTTTGACTCACCCAGTCTTTCCAATTATTAACATTCTTTACAAAGACCAGTGCTTTTTCAGCATAAGCAATTTTATATCCCCTGTTTGAAATCATATGGGGGATAATTGCGTCATCTGCAACATTTAAAGGAATTTCTGCAACAATTTGAGTTTTAATTGCGTATAAATAACCAGAAGATTGAAAAAATTTTCCTTCTTGAATCAATTTTTGTCTTAGTCTGTGAGCAGAATCAAAAAGAAAATTTGCCCAATAGCCATATTTTGTTCTTTTATCTTCTATTGGAACAGGCCTTCCAGCTACGCATCCAATCTCGAGATTTTCAAATTTTTTCAAAAGTTCATTAACTGAATTTTCAGATACATAAACGTCTCCGTCAGTTAGGATTATTATCCCTTTTTTAATATCTTTAAAGATTAAATTAAGAGCATGGGCTTTTCCTTTTCCAGAATCCTTGAACAACTTTACTTTTTTGTATCTCTTAACAATTTCCTGTGTTTCTTTATCTGGAGCAGAAACAATTAGTTCATATTTCTCATTAATTTTCTGGCTTAAAAAAGATTCAATTGCCATTCTAATTGTTTTCGATTCTTTAAACGCAGTAATCACAATTGAAATCATGTATATTCTAGGAAATTTAAATTTAAACTAAGTTGAATGGGATCTTTTCTTAAAATTAT
Organism: Candidatus Pacearchaeota archaeon; assembly: GCA_026395815.1. GTDB lineage: Archaea > Nanobdellota > Nanobdellia > Pacearchaeales > GW2011-AR1 > RBG-13-33-26. Next base: position 69,955 of record JAPLXZ010000010.1, on the reverse strand, counting down.
AAATCAAAACCATAAGCCCTCCCATCTCCTTTTTTTCTGAATTCTTTATATGCATTTTGATATATCTTTTTTGTTTCTTCATCTTGCGGAGCATTAATCATGGGAGATAAAAGTCCAAGTTGATACACCTCCGGATATTCTACAAAAATTGCAAATAATCTCTGTAAATGCGATAGTTGGGATTTATATTCTTCAGAAAAATTTAATCTGCTTGAATCAAAAAAATTATTGTCAAGGTCCTTAAAATCCCCTGTATAATATCCTTTCTCTTTGCATAATTCCCCTAATTTTGTTCCGGGATAAGGTTGAAAAATAGAAACCCATGAATAATCCGGCTTACAAGCAATATTTAATTCCAATGTCTCCAAATCATTTTCTAAATTCCCACCAGGAATACCAATCATATTCTGCATAATATATTTTATTCCCTGTTTTCTCAGGGATTCAGCTGCAGAGATAATCTGTTCTTTCTTCATCCCCCTGTTGAGAATTTGATTTCTTAATTCGTCGTTTCCTGTTTCTGCAGCAAAATGAACACTATAACATCCGGCTCTTCTAAGAGATTCAACTTTTTCTTCATTTAAAGTATTAGCTCTAACATGACAATGAAAAGGTAATTTAGTTGCTTGAGGATATTTTTCAGTAAATTCATTTAACCAGGCATTATTCAAGGTGAAAGTATCATCCTGGAAATAAACGAGTTTTGTTGGATGAACATCAACAACAGATTTTATTTCCTCTAAAAGATTGTCGACTGTTCTAAATCTTACTCTTTTTCCTTTTCCTTTATATAACTCTGAAAATGGTTCATTAAAGCAATATGAACAATTAAATGGGCAACCTCTTGAGGCAATAAAATGGCTTATTGGTGTTTCCTGAATTTGAAAGCATTTGGAAATAATTTCTCTGTCAGGAAAAGGAATATCATCTAAAGAACTTATAAACGATTGAACTGGATTTTTGGCAATAATTTCTCTATCTTTTTTAAACCAGAAATTTGGCGTTTCTAATGATAAAGGTTTATCCAGAAATTGCTGTATTGCTTTTTCCCCTTCTCCTATGCAAATTGCGTCAAAAGAAGAATCTTCCAAAAATTCTGGGAAGAAAGTAGGATGAGGTCCTCCTGCAATTGAAAAAAAATTAAATTTTGATTTTAAATCTTTATTAATCTTGCTATAAAAATCCTGATCTCCTGTAATTATGCTATACCCTACAAAATCTGGATTGAAAGATTCCATTTTTCTTTCTAAATTTTCTGTTGTAATTGCTAAATCTGTCTCATGTCCCATTTTTTTTATTGTAGAAGAAAGATACATTATTCCCAATGGTTCCATAAAAAGAGGTTTGCTTATGAATAAAAATTTCATAAAAGTTGAATGAAATAGATATTTTTAAAGATTGTTTATTAATCAAATATAGTTCAGATAGCATACGATTTATATCTTAACATAAACTATATCTACAGCCTTATGCATTCTCTAATGAAAATGTTGATGTGGATTTAAAGTTATTTTCATTTAAGAAAACTGAGAAAGGCTGTTTTTAAGATTTTACGGAGTAACCACACACTACTCTTCTTTTTCTTCGTGCTCTTTTAGCATCTTCAAGACTGCTCTGTCTACAAAAAACTTGGCAGTCGGAAAATCAAATCTATTTTCGCCTTTCTCAATAAGTTTTTTTATTCTCTTTAACAATTCTTCATCTATCCTTACTTCTACCATCTTTCTTTTTTCTTATTTTTTGAATATTTTTTCCATTTCTTTCCTGATCCCCTGTTTTTTAGACTTCTAAGTTCCCTTTCTAATCTCTCTTCCCTTCTTCTTAAGATTATTATAGAAACTGCGATTATTAACAAAACAAAAACAACAAAAATAACTATTACAACAAGGCTTATTCCAACAATTCCTGTTCCTATTGCTTTAATATTCTCAACTCTGAATTCTGCACTGCTTGAAGTTGTAAAATTCTTGTAAGATATGTCAACATCAAAGAAATAAGTTCCTGGCTTTGTTTCATTAGGAACTCTAAGACTTCTTACAAACGAAGCCACAGCTTCTACAGCCAATACATCGCTTCCAAAAGATAAAACAGTCTTATTATCGCTTGTATTCTTGTCGCTTAGATAATAATCAACAGTAACATCAACTTGTCCGATGTTGTTAACATTGAGGACTTCAATTTTAGCTGTAACTTCATTTCCCGCTAAAACTTCTTTATATCCTTCTTGCATGGATACTTTAACATCAAATAATGCTTCTTTTCTTATCTCTTGTTCTATTTCTTCCTTTCCAACAATGTCTGCTCCCAGAAGTTTAGTTAATAATATGTTTGCCTTCCAATTTGAGATTGAAACTAACTTAATTTCAAAGTCATTAATCCCATCTTTATTAATATCTACTTGTTTTGTTTCTCCCCGGTTTAATTGAACTATAATAGGATCAGAAGCAATTATCAATGTAACTGAGTTAGTAGATAAAGTCATTATTGCTATAGAGTGTTCTATCTCTCCATTGAAACTAAATGTTTTCACATCTCCTGTTTTAACTTCAAGACTTCCTGTTGTTGCATTAGAAAAATCAACATCAAATTCAGGTATTACAGCTGGTTTCTTTGTAGTGCTTCCTCCGCCTCCTCCACCAGGACTATTAACAGTTACAGGAGCAGTATAACTTACTGTTAAACTTCTTGTTCCAGAACTATTTCTGTAATTTACAGAATCAGTACAGTTTACATTCCAGATATAATCTCCATTGCTAAGGGTTTTTATGAAACTTTGACTTGTGCTTTTTGTAACTGTTGTGTCTGTCTGGTCAACAGTTCCATCAATAATTAAACTGCAGTTAGCAATATTTGCATCTGTAACATTATAAGAAAATGTTACTGTACTTGAAGAACTCCAAGTATCTCCACTAGCAGGACTTTCCAAATAAACAAGAGGATAAGTCCTGTCTAAATAAAAAGTTCTTGTTCCTGATGACTGACAATTACTGCTGGTATCACAGGCATAAATATACCAGGAATACATGCCGTCACTATAACCATTTAGATTCTTACTAAAAGAATAATTTGCACTTATTGCAGAGCTGTTTGTTTCATTCAATATCATGCTTCCTGTCCAGTTAGCATAAAGAGTTACATTTGCCACATTTGCGTCTATAACACTTGCATTAAACACAAAGGCAGGATTTGTTGTATATGTTCCATCATCAGGAGATGAAGGATTCACCGTAACTGTTGGTTTTGTAACATCTGAACTTGTTGTGAAATTCTGAGCAGCACTCCAACTTGATTTTGCTAAACCAGTATCGATTGTCTGCACATACCAATGATATGTTTCACTTGCGTTAAGCTGAACATCCAAGGTTATGTTCTTTCTTTGCATCATGTTTCCGAAGTAGCCATCTGCTCCACCCCCAGCATTACCTCCTCCAGAACTCCCCCCATAAATCCCGCTTACAACAGTATTGTTTGTTGTTGAGTTTCCTACCATAATATTGTAATACAGCCCATTAGAAGGAGTTTCTGCATCGCTTCCATTATTCCATGTCAGCAATAGCTGATTACCCGCATAGCTAGATGTAAATGTGCTTGGTGGTGTGGGAAGAGTGTTAGGAGTGGTAAGAGAAACATTAGATATGAAGATTAGAGCTTGAATATCCGAAGTTATGTTGACTCCTATATTTATCAAATCTAAATCTTTATCGTTATCTAAATCTGCCCATACTAGAGAATCTTGATGCATATCAACATTATGTATTCCTTTTCCAGCCCCCTTATCTATTATAAAAAAATTTGAATTATTATTATAATATAAAGAACTTCTTCCTTCTTCATATCCAGTAGCTACAAAATCTAAATTTCCGTCGTTATTATAATCTCCAAAGGCTGATGAACCTTCATATCTCCCCCCCCCCAAATCTCCTCCTGCACCAGAATTTTTTTGATTAATTATAAATGTTAAACCCGTATTATTAAAAGTATATAAATAATCCCCAATTCCCGTTTCGATTAAATCAATCTTGCCATCATTATTGTAATCCCCAAAAATTAAAGAACCAAGATTTGTCGCCAACAAATTAATACTCCAAACAGAATCATAAATCAAGCTTGTTCCATTATTTAGATAAATCTTACCATTGTTGTTGCTACCTGAATCTACTCCAGTTAAAGCTAAGTCCAAATCTCCATCATTATCTATATCTGCAAATGCTAAAGAGCTATATCGCACTCCCGTTAGGTTACTCTGCCATTGAGAACTTTCAACAAACGAAGTTCCATTATTTATGTAAATTTTTGAAATTCTAGTTAAAGAAGCACGTCCAGTTAATGCTAAATCTAACAATCCATCATTATTTATATCTACAAATTTTGTGCTTCCACTATATACTCCCGTTAGGTTACTCTGCCATTGAGAACTTTCAACAAACGAAGTTCCATTATTTATGTAAATTTTAGAGAAGATATTATCACAAGATGCTTCAGTTCCAGTTGGACATCCGCTTAAAGCCAAATCTAAATATCCATCATTATTTATGTCGCCGAGAGCAAGAGAACCATACCCCGCACCTGTTAGATTCTGCTGCCAAGTTAAATTTTCATTGAATGTCGTTCCATTGTTTATATAAACTTTAGAAATTGCCCCATGATTACAATCACTCGCACCATCACTTAAACAACCGGTTAATATCAGATCAGGATAATCATCTCCATTTAAATCTCCTAAAACAGTTGCAGAAAACCTAACTGCAGTTAAGTTGGATTCCCAACTAGAATTTTCGATTAAACCATAAGAACTAGTAATATAAGGTTGAGATCTTACAAAGCCCGATGATAAGAAAAATGTGAAGCATATAAATAAAAAAATGTATAACTTCTTCACCATTTTTGCAGAAAAGAAGATTATCTCTTATTCAATTTAATTATTGTTTTTGAAATGATAAAAACAACTAATACTCCACCAATAATTGCAACTATTGCTACAATCTGCCCCCCGGATAATACAAAATTACTAATTCCTGTTATAGCTCCAGTAATTCCTGACTTAATATTTTGCAACAATCCCTCTTTTTTGGGTATTACTTCTCCTGTTTTTTCAACACTAATACCATAGTTAGCTAAGCCTTCAACCATTGTAAATTTGCTAATTAATTCTTGTCCATAATTAATCCAGACATTATTTGGGTCAATGTCAATAATCCTTTTAATGCTATAATCTCCAGATGGAAGATTAGGTTTTAACTCAACTGTAAAATTAACTTGCCCGCCCATAGGACCAACTACCTCTGTAATTAATGGCTGGCAATAAGGCTCTTCAACTTCTGTTGGTTTATCTCCTTGATTATAGCATGTTTCGTTGTTTTCATCTAAAAACCAAAATCCAATTCTTACAGGTAAATATGCTCCCAAAGAATAACCTGCCTTTATTGGAATATCAACTGCATAATCAATTGTTAGATTATTAGAACTATCAACGATCTTATTTGTTACATTTTCAAAAACAACAACGGTTTCATCTGTTGGTTTTGTTTGTTCCCAAATCTTTCCGATTGTTTGATTCATCTCAAGCAAAAGGTTGTAGAGACTACAATCACCTGAGAACAGGCAATTGTATATCGCCTCCAACCATTTGTGTTCTTCGATTGTTAATTGTTTTTCATATGATAATTTTACATTTACGATCTTATCCCCCTCTGCTACGAATACTTGTATCTTATCATAATAATCTAATTTAGAAAATGTACATTCATAACTTCCAGGCAAAAATCCTGCAGTATAAGGAGAACTAACTCCTGATGCTGAAAAAGAGTTATTGCAATTTATATTAAAGCTAGTTAATGACGAATTATCTTCACCACTTCTAACATCAAACATTATCGCCCATTTAATTTCTGCTGTTGAAGAATTAAGTGTTGTTCCGTCATCTTCAGCATCATTTGGAGTAACTTGGCACATGTAAGCATCTCCGCCTGTTGTTTCTTGGCTTACAATTTTTGAACTTGAGGTCAAACCATCTTTTGTTTCTTCATAGTTCTGCTTAATTTGTTCTGGCGAAAGAGTATAAGGATAAATTTTTGCTTCATCTATCGAACCATTAAACCATTCATTGCCATCCCATTGACCTATCTTAACTTTATTTGTATTTGTTATTATATTTCCATTACAAGTGCCAGAAGCTACTTCATTACCATCAACAAAAATTTTGCATGTTGAGCCATCATATCTTACTGCAACATGGTACCATGTATCGGTTGATAATGTTGCAGAATAGCTTAGAGTATCAGTAACCCAACCACCTCCGTCATTAAAAGAAAAAGCAAAACCATTATTGTTGCCATTTATGTAAAGGTTCCATGCATAATACTTTGCTAGTATCATAGGATGAACCACTCCTGTTGCTCTTGTCTCTGGTTTAACCCATGCTTCTATTGTTAAGCTATTTGTTCCTTCAGCCTCATTGATATCTTTTATATCAACATAATCATTAATTCCATCAAAACTTAATGCTTTTCCAACTTTTCCATCTGCAAAAGATGCTCCATAGACTGTTCCATCATTATCCTTTCCAGAATAATCATTAGCATCGATTTCCAAGGGCATATTCAAAACCGTTAAAGGTTGATTATTCTTGTACCAGTTGTAAACATTTGTAACTGCATCACCATCAGCATCATAAGTAGATTGATTATAACAAGTTAAATCTTCATTATTAAGATTTTTTCCAGAAGGCGTTGATAATGAAGGATTAGATTGGGTTGGAATGGTGTTTAAAATTGTTACTATCGATGAATTTTTGGCATCTCCATAATTACCTCCATCATAAGGTTTAACTTCACATTTCCAATCTTCTCCTTTTGCAGTATTACCTGAGTCCAATGTTGTTATTAAGCTATTTATCCCGTTGGATACAGAAGTGTTTCCTGATAAATAACTAACATCGTCTTTATACCATGTCCAGTATGCTGTTAAGCTTGTTTGTAAATTATCCGTAAGAGTAGCATAGCACTGTAAATTATTAGCTATTGTCGGATTTGAAGGAGTTATTGTTGGAGTTGTAGCAGTTGGAGGAGTTTCGTCTAAACTTTCTCTCTGTGTCCACATAGTTTCAATAGTCATCATATTGGTTGTAGAATTAGCTCCGCCCCCAGTCGAATGAATAGTCATCATATAAGAAAAATTAATAAATGTAGATGTAACTTCTTGCCTTACTTGTTTAACTTCTCCAGAAGTAACGTTTACAAATAAATAAACCTCACTATATTTGTAAAATATAGGCAAAGAAGAATAAAAAGAGCATGTTTTATTTGCTTCCAATGTCCCTTCTACAGGAGTACCATTGCTAAAGGCATAACAGTGAGTACCTTGGCTTTTATCGGAGATATTGAATGCAACTAATCGCCAGTTAGTAGAATTTGATTGCACCCACATACCAGTATCATCAATCCCCAATCCAGATTCACTAGTCCCATAATAATCTTCTATAACATCTTTGACTATCGCTTCCCAAGTAACCCATCTGCTTATTTCCTTGCCATATAAGATGGGTATGCCGTCGTAATAATCTCCCTCTTCTACGTCAGTCATAATACCTATTGTTATATTCCCCTTGAGCAGGGTTTTATCTGTAAGTTCCTTCCATTCTACTATTTGTCTTTCTTTGTGAGAACCTATAGCCTCTCTTTTACAAACATTGTCTGTTGTTTTATTCACTTCATTATAAACGTCTTTACAAACTGTATCGTAATCATTAACACTAACATCTCCATAAACAGCATAAACTATCTCGTATGTTTTTGCCTCTTCCTTTCCTGTCTTCATGTTTAGAATTTTAACATCACCAATAGCATTAGTATAATCTTCAAGGCTTTCAATATTAAAACTAAAGACAATTCTGTCTTTTCCCACTTCAACATAATTTACCTTATCTACAGGAACTAACAATTCTGCTTTTGCTATTGCCTTATTCTCAGATGTAAATGTTATCTTGCTTTGCTCTGCTCCGTAATTCAAGGCAACTGTGTTAAGACTCATAACAGAATTATCCTTGATGATAAAGCTCAAACTCAGCAGAGCAATACAAATAAGCAGAATTCCAAAAGCTATAAGTGACTTCCCCTTTTTATTAAGCATGATTAATAATCATTAATAATCATTTACTTATAAATCTTGCTATTTTAGCAATTTTAATAGTTTTAGCAGTTTAATCCTTTTTATAGATAGAATAGATTTTCTTTCCCAAAACCTTTTCATATTCTTCCATGTATCTTTTGTAAATCGTATCCCAATCGTAATGCCTTGCTTTCTTTAGGTTATTTATTGAAATTTTCTTGGCAATCCTAGGATGGTCTAAAATGTTTAAGATATTTTCTTCTAAAGAATCCAAATCTCCGTAATCTGAAAAAAAACCGTTTTCATCTGAAGTCATTTCATAAGGAACACCATTAACAGGAGAAGCCACTATAGGCAATCCAGAAGCCATTGCTTCGAATAAAGTGAGAGGAAGGCCTTCTCTGTAACTTGGCAGTACATAAACATCTGATGCCTGATACATTTTTGCTACTTCTTTTTTATCTCTTAGCGGACCGAGATATTTCATATTTTTGTAAGGCTTGATTAATTCCTTGACTTCCTCTGCTTTGCCTTCATCAGGACCTACCCAAACAAAAGCGATGTCTTTTCTTTTCTTAGTAATATTAATTGCTGTTTTTGCAAGCATCTCTGGCCCTTTTGTTGGATTTAATCTTCCAAAAAACAAAACGAGTTTTTTTTCCTTTATTCCATATTTTTTCTTAAAATCATTTTTCTTTATTTTTTCAAAAAAAATCTTGTCTGTTCCGTTTGGAATAACACTTATCTTTTCTTTTTCTTTTATGTACTTATTCAAATACCCAAGCTCCCATGGAGTTATTGCTATTACTTTATCGACTAGCCGAAAAGAAAGCTTATTCATAAAAAGATCATTCAAAAAAATAAATGGTTTTAATACAGGAGGCCTAAAAGAAGTGTCTGTCCATGGGCAATGAGAAGTATGAAAGTGCTTGAATCCTTTTATTCTAGAAAGAATTCCTGTAATCAAAATGTAAGCATGTCCTGAAACATGAGTGTGTACTATGTCAAACTTGCCATGAAACCTCCATAATAAAGATGGCCAGATAAAGGTACTCATAGAAAGTCTAAACCAATAAGGAAATCTATGAACATGAACTCCTTCAATAATTTCTTCTTTAACTTCTATTCTTTTGTATTTATCAGAATCACAGCAGAATACATGAACTTCATGCCCATCTTTTACTTGTCTTTTAGCAAGTTCATACATCACCCTTTCAACTCCCCCAAAAGTAGGAAGATAAAACATATTTATATGGGCAATCTTCATTGAAAAATAGACTGTAATCTCCTTATAAAATTAATTATAATAGAGAAAGAATAGAATTTCTAAGCAAAGTTTAAAAATGTTTTAATAGAAATAACTAAGATGGAAGAAAAAAAGCAAATAGTATTCTTAGAACCTTGGCCAACAATCATGGTCTACAAGATGGCTAGAATGCTTAAAAAAAAAGGCTATTACACTGTTTCAATAAGAATTCTAGAAAGCGATAAATCTTCAGATAGGTTCTATAAGGATGCTTTTGATGAAATAATTTCCTTTAATCTTGTTTTTTTTAAGATTGAACCTAAGAACATTTTGCCCATTTTATCATCTGTAATGAGAAGAATGAAAAGCATGTTTAAAGCATGGATTCAAATATTAAAATTAAGACCTTATATAATCTTTGCAAGGGCAACTCCAAGCTGGCCGTGTAAATGGACTAAGATTCTTTTTAAGAAATATCCTGTTGTTTATTTTACATATGATGTTAGATCATCAAAAGCTTCTCCTTCAAAAAAAATAATGACAGAAGTCCATAAAATCCCTGAATTTGAATTAAAAGCAGAAAAATTTTGTTTTGAGAAAAGCGATGGAATTCTCTGTACAGGAGGAGAAGGACAATTAGACTATCTAAGTGAAGAAATATTCGGAAAAGGTTTCAAAGTGAAGAATGAAAAGCTCAATTTTTATTCTTACTGCCTTAAGGACTTTTTAGTTCCTATAAATAAAGATAAGCTTTCAAAAAAAGACAAAGAGATTCATACAGTGTACATAGGTTCTGTTGGTTCTATTGGTTTAAGAGAAGATAATTATTTGTTTGAACAATTTAAGTCTATTATAAATCAGGGGATTCATATTCATATATATGCTACATTGAATACTGCAACAAAAACTTCTTTTGTAGATTCAAGTACAGAACAAGGAAAGGAATTATTACAATCTAAGTATTTTCATGTGCATCCTCCTCTTGGGCCTCAGGAAATAATAAAAGAAATTTCAAAATATGATTTTGGTCTTCTTTTAAGTTCAGTTAAAATACAAGGAAACTACCCCATTTATTCAATTGGAAACAAAATTAGTTCATACTTAGAAGCAGGGATTCCTTGCATATACGAAGAAAAATCAACTATGATTAATAGACTAATGAAACACTATAATCTTCAGTTGCCTTTCAGAGAAAAAAATCTTAAAGAACGATTAAAAAAACTGAACTATCCTCTATGGGAAAAGAAAATAATAAAAGCAAGGGAAGATTTTCTTATGGAAAAGCAATTTCCGAGATTAGAAAGTTTTATTGAAAAAGTGAGAAAAAAACACAATAATTCTTATAAAGAAAGAGGAGAAATAAAATTATGAAAAAAGTAAGTTTGATGTATCCTAATTTTGAGTGGGCAGAATCAATGAGCAGAACAAAATGGTTTTCTCATCCATACAACATAGGGATTTTAGCTTCAATGATTCAGGATAAAAAATATGTAGAAATAATTGATGCAAACATAGATAATCTGTCAAGAGAACAGTTTTCAGAAAGAATAAGAGAAAGTTCTCCAAATATCTTAGGAATATCAATAACAACAAATGAATATGCTGAATCTGGATTAATCGCTGCTAAAATTGCAAAAAAAACTCTTCCTGATATCAAAATAGTTGTGGGAGGAGTTGGTGCAATGTCGAATCCTTATCCAATAATAAGCGACCCAAATGTGGACTATGAAGTTGTTGGGGAAGGAGAATATGCATTTAGAGAATTGTGCGAATTTTTGGACGGAAAAGGAAATTTTCCTGAAAAAGGAGTTTGGTATAAAGAAAATGGAAAAGTAATTGAAAGAGGAAGAACAGATTTTATTCAGGATTTAGATTCACTTCCATTTCCTTCTTACCATTTAGTTGATTTTATGAAATATGCAACTCAAATTCAAAGGGAAAGTGTAGACAGACCAAGAGACATGCCTTATGCCAGGATTGTTACATCAAGAGGCTGCCCGTTCAATTGCTCATTTTGTGAGGTCGGTTCTATATCTGGAAAAAAAGTAAGATTTAGGAATTTAGAAAATATTTCAAGAGAAATTGAATGGATGATTGAAGATTATGGAATAAAAGCCCTTTCATTTGACGACGACAATTTAACTGTAAATAAAGAAAGGGCTAAAGAATTATTTAAAACTATGATTGAAAGAAAATACAATTTAAAATGGAATAACCCTGCTACGGCAGTTTTCAAATTAGATGATGAAATGCTTGACTTAATGAAAGAAAGCGGATGTGCATACTTAGGAATAGCAATTGAAAGCGGAAATCAAAGAGTCTTAAACGAAATTATACATAAACCTGTTGATTTAAGTAAAGCTAAAGAGACAATAGGAAAAATAAAAGAAAGGGGTATTGATCTCGCTGTTAATTTCATAGTAGGTTTTCCTGGAGAAACATGGGAAGAGATAAGGCAGACATTCAGATATGCACAAGAACTAAATGCTGACTATTGCAGATTCTTTATTGCTACTCCTCTTCCGAATACAGAATTGTACAGAATGGCAAAGGAAAAAGGGCTTCTTAGGGAAGGCTTTGATTTTAGCAAGCATTTGTGGTCAGATGGATGGATTAAAAGTGATGAATTTAGACATCAGGACCTAAGGGTTTTGCGTGCATATGAATGGGACAGGATAAATTTTTCAAGTCCTGAAAAAATCAAAAAGATCTGCCATATGCTTGACATAACAGAAGAAAGATTAAATCAAATCAGAAAAGAAACATTAGCAACTGCAAATCCTTAAGATACTAAAGAAAAGGGGAAAAATCTTAAGAAAAAGTTTTATCATAGGATTTTGGTCTTCTCTTAACAAGACTCATGCATCTATTTCTAAATTCCTGCAATTCTTCAATTGTCATATTGGTGGGTTTTATGAACGCATTATCGCTATAATTATAATTTGAAAAATTTTCCATATCCTGAAGATTTTCTGTAGGAATTAATAAAAGATTTTTTTCCTTGCAATAATCGAAAAGTTTTGTTCCTGGATACGGAACAGCATTAAAAAGAGCAACATCATCTAAAGAGTCTCTTATTCTAACAATCATATCTTCTGTTTCTTTGAAAGTTTCTTTAGTCTCCTGTGGATAACCCACAACAAAAAAAGCTCTCACATAAAGATCCTTGTAATCTTTTATCATATCAAAGAATTTGTATATTGTTTCTTGGCTCAAATTCTTGCCCATGCAATTATTTCTTATATAAGGAGAACCGTGTTCTGGAGCTACATACAGCCTGATTAAGCCCGCTTCAATTAACTTCTCTGTAACTTCTCTATCAAGGCTTTTTATTGCTAATCCATTTACAGTTGTGAATTGGATATCTAATTTTCTTTTTATTATTCCGTCGCATATTTCTATAGTTCTTTTCTTGTTCAGGGTCATATTGTCATCAATAAAAGTGAAAAAATGATGATCATACTCCTTAACTAACGTCTCAAGTTCATCTGCCACATTTTTTGCAGATCTAGCTCTCCATCCACGACCGTGAACTAAATGCATTGAACAAAATGTGCAATTTTGAGGGCAACTACGACTTGTTAATATCGGAACTGGATTATTTAAGGAGAGATTTTTTGGATTATCCCATTTAGAAGTATCGAAATAATAATCTTTTAAATTTATTAATCCATAATCCAAAAGAGGCAAGGAATCTAAATCTTCTATAAATCTTGTTTTTGGATTCACGTGGATTTTTCCATTTAATCTTGATGCAAGCCCATCTATCTTTTCTGGATTTCTTCCATTGACTAAATCCAATAAAGTTGTTTCCCCTTCTCCAATACAAACATAATCAACTTCAGGATAATTTTCCAAGATTTCTTTAGGAAAAATTGTTGGATGAATTCCTCCAAAGATTATTGGTACATCTTTAGTGAGATCTTTTTTTAATTTTTGAGTAATTTTTATCGCTTTTTTAAATCTTCCAGAAAAAAGAACTGTTATACCAATTAAATCCGGGTCAAATTTTTCTAAGTCTTCTGTAAAGTGATTTAGATACTCTTCAACTGATAGATTATTAGTTTTTCCTAAAGTTATAAGGTCATTATTTATATCTAAAATTCTTATTTCAACATTGTTTTCCTTCAAAACAGAACCTAAATAGATTAAACTTATCGGAACTATCTTTTCCTTAAAATCCAAGAAATCTGGTGAGGGAGGATTAATTAAACAGACTCTTTTCATATTGATTAGATAAAATTTACATGCTCACCATAACAAGCCATGGTGTCAATAATCAACTTGTTCCTCAAATCATTGGTACAATGATGCTTGCATCCTTCTTGCGGATTGAAAGTCTTGAATATTTTTGCTGCCTCTTCACTAAACCATAAATCCTTGAAAGATCTGTCTTTTAAAGAGCCAAGCATCCCGTTGTTTGAATAAGTTTTATCATGGCAAAAATAAACAGTGCTGTCTGCACCAATAACAGGTACTGTTTGCATTATTGGACAACTTGCATAGCTTCTTTCAAATACATTAGCTACACTAAAGTCATTTTCATAAGTATCATAAACTGTAAAATCTTTTGAACTAAAATCTTTTCTTGCTTTTTCTATCTGCCTCATTACTGAATCAAGCATAGTTTTGTGATATTCAAAGAAATCAGAAGCAGAAAGAGGATAAACAGTAGGAGTTACTTTAACATGATTAAGTCCAATTTCTTTAAAGAGATTTATAGAATCATAAACCGTTCTAAAATTTTTTTCATTAACAACAAAATTTATTCCGAATTCGCATTTAGGATTTTTTATTCTAGCAAAATTTCTTAAATTTGAAATGAGTTCATGAAATCTTTGGGTAGGAACACGCCTTATTTCCTTAAATGTTTCTGGGTCTGATGAATCTAAAGAAACTCTAACCCATTTTGCTTGTGTTAAAATTTCTGCTCTTTCTTGATTTAAATTTTGACCATTTGTAATTATTGAAAGATTTATACCATAATCCAAGGTTTTTTGCAGGGTTTCTGAGATGTGTGGATAAATCAGAGGCTCGCCTCCTCCAGAAAAAGTAACTGCTTTAACTCCCATATCTCTAAAATCAGAAAGAATCTCCATCATCTTTTCTTTGGGTATCTCATCATTCCTTTTAAATCTCTGAGACAAAATTGTTTTAACTTTAGGATCATAAGAACAATAATAACAATGGTGATCGCATTTATTTGTTGGTTTAATCCTGACATAAATCGGAGCAGTAATTTTTCCTTCTAAAAGAGAACGAAGTTTATCAGGATGCCAAAAAATTTTCAAAGAACCATATTTTTTTTCTATATCTACCATGATAAGGTTAATATTCTGATTTTTATTTATAAAGATTACTGTGTTATTTTATAGAGGAATCCTCATTGATAAGTCTTGTTTTCTAAAGCATCTTTCATTCTTTCTGTTGCTCTTTCAATATTTTCAAGGGAGTTTGCATAACACAATCTAACATATCCCTCTCCAGAATCTCCAAAATAATTTCCAGGACAAACAGCAACCCCTGCTTCTTCTAACATAAAATCAGTAAATTCTTGGCTTGTTAATCCTGTTGTTCTGATGTTTGGAAATACATAAAATGCCCCTTTTGGCTTTAAGCAATTTATTCCTGGAATAGCATTCAACTTTTCTACCATCAAATCTCTTCTTTTTTTAAATTCTCTAACCATTGCTTTAATTGGTTCTTGACTTCCTTTGAGAGCTTCAATTCCTGCTTTTTGTATAAAAGGAGAGACACAAGAAGTTGTTGACTCCAAAAGCAAGGTCATTTTTTCTGTTAAATCAGATGGTGCAGTAACTCCGCCTATTCTCCAGCCAGTCATTGCATACGACTTACTAAAACTATTGCTTAATATGACTCTTTCCTTACAATGATCATATGCACTTGGAGAATGAAATTTTATTTCAGAATCATCATATATCATCCTTGCGTAAATCTCATCGCTTAGAAGATAAAAGTCATGTTTTTTTGATATATCATAAATCTCTGCTATCTCTTCTTCTTTCATAACTGCACCTGTAGGATTGTGGGGAGAGTTTATTATAATCATCCTTGTTTTATCTGTGACTGCTTTTTCTACATCTTTTGGATTTAACCTAAAATCATTTTTTTCAAGAAGGGCGATACTAACTGGTTTTGCTCCTAAGAAATTGATTACTGATTTGTAAGAAACAAAAGAGGGATCTGGAATTATAACTTCTTCTCCTGGATTTGTGGTACATGCTACAGCGTAATATACTTGAACATTTGCTCCAGGAGTTACTAAAATTTGATTTAAGTCTGGTTTAAAACCTCTTGACTTTTCTGTCACTTCTGCTGCCGCAACTTTAAATTCAAATAAACCTGAAGAAGAAGCGTAGTGGGTTTCTCCTTTTCTTAAAGAATCATAAGCGGCATCCACAATATTTCTTGGAGTGTTAAAATCCGGATCTCCTATCTCGAAATGTAAAATTGTTTTTCCTTGCCTCTCTAATTCTTTTGTCTTTGCAAGAATTTGGAACATCTTTTGGCCTTCAAGCCTGTTTGCTGCATCAGAAAATCTTCTCATTTCTATATGCTTAGAAATAATTTATTTATAATCATTTGCATAATCTACAATAATCTTTATAAATTAGTTATCTGCTAAGATTAAATGGGCAATTTCCAAGGGAAAAGAGTAATCTCTATAATCTCCTTAACAAGCGATATTGGAACAGCATTAGCAGAAAGATATTCCAAAAGAGGAGATGTTGTTATTGGAACTTACAGATCTGAAAATTCATTAAGTAAAAGTAAATTAACAGAAACCAAAGGTTGTTATCCTTTTTATTGTGATATTTCCGATAAAAAAAGTATCAGTGAATTTGTAAAGACGTTTAGACAATCTGGTTTAGAATGGGACACATTTATTTCATGTCCTTCTAATCCTCTTCCATTAACTTCTTTTTTTGGGGGTGATTTTGATGAATGGAGCAAATCAGTACATGTTAATTCAATTGAACAACTTAGAGTTCTGCATGAACTTTATCCATTTAGGAATAAAAAAAGAGTATCAAATATTGTTTATTTTGCTGGAGGGGGAGGCAGTAATGCTGCTGTAGTTAATTTTTCTGCTTATAATGTTGCAAAGATATTGTTAGCAAAGATGTGTGAGTTTTTAGATGTTGAAAATAAAGATATTAATGCATTCATAGTTGGGCCTGGCTGGACAAGAACAAAAACCCATAAACTTATTTTAGAAAATGTTAATCCTTCTGATGAAAGATATAGGATAACAAAAGAATTTTTGAAAACTAAAAAAGGAACTAGCATGGATGATATCTTCGATTGTATTGAATGGCTTTGTGAACAGGGAAGAGAAGTGGCTGGTGGCAGGAATTTTTCAGTTGTTTATGATAAATGGAAAGAAGGAGAGGAATTAGCAAGAGAGTTAAAAACAGACAAGAACATGTTCAAATTAAGAAGACATAGAGGATAAATCTATTTTTTAGAACAATAAAACTTATAAGTTATAGGTTATGAGAGATAAAATGAAGGCTTCAGATTACATTGCAGAATTTTTAGTCAATCTAGGAGTTAAACATATTTTTGGAATAACAGGAGGTGCGATTGTTCACACTTTTGATTCTATAGGAAAAAGAAAAGATATAGAATATATATGCACTCAACACGAGCAAGCAGCTGCAATGGCTGCAGATGGATATTCAAGGATAACAAAGAATATTGGAGTAACTGTAACAACTTCTGGTCCAGGAGCTACAAATCTTTTAACAGGAACTTGCTGTTCTTATTATGATTCTATACCCATATTGAATATAACGGGGCAAGTTGCTACAAATCGATTAAGAGGAGATAAAGGAGTTAGGCAGATTGGGTTTCAGGAAACTCCGATAAGCAAGATATACAAACCAGTCACAAAATATTCTGTTTTAGTTGACAATCCCAAAATGCTAAGGTATGAATTAGAAAAAGCAGCTCATATTGCAAAATCTGGAAGACCCGGCCCTGTTTTAGTAGATATTCCTGATGACATTCAAAGAGCAGATATTAATCCAGATAGATTACCTTCTTATATTCCAGAAAAAATTTCTGTAGATTATGCAAAAATAAAAGAACAAGCAATGCAATGTGTTGAGTTGATTAATAATTCTGAAAGGCCTATTATTGTTTTGGGAGCAGGAGTAAAACTCAGTGGATGTGAAGAGGAAGCTATGAAATTTGTTAGAAATCTTAAAATTCCAGTTGCATTAACATGGGCAACAAGAGACTTATTTTTAGAAGATAATGAATTAAATGCAGGTGGATTTGGTATTACTTCTCAAAGATATGGAAATTTTGCAATCCAAAATTCTGATTTAGTCTTAGCTCTTGGAACTAGAATGGATACACATCATACAGGAACCCCTTTGAATATGTTTGCAAGAGAAGCAAAAAAAGTTATTTTAGACATAGACAATACTGAATTAGAAAAATTCAGGGGAAGTGAATTAAAGTGGGATGTATCAATTAATGCAGATGTTAAAGATTTTTTTATGGCACTTCAAGACGTGAGAAACGTAAAAGAAAAAAATCTTTCGGGATGGTTAGACAGAATTAAAGAATGGAAAGATAAATATCCTCCTTATAAAGAATCTGCTAAAACAGATTATGTGGATTCCTATGCTTTTTTGGAAGTGTTGTCAAAAGAATCTCTTGAAGGAGATATCATAATAACTGATGCTGGGGGTAATCTTGCACAAACTATGGGGGGATATAGATTCAGAAAGAAACAAACTTTGTTTAGTGCATTTAATCATTCTCCTATGGGTAATTCCTTGCCTGAAAGCATTGGGGCGTGTTTTGCTAATGACAAAAGACCAGTAGTATGCATAATTGGAGATGGGGGAATTCAGATGAACATACAGGAATTAGCTACGATAAAATACCATAATCTGCCAATAAAGATATTTGTATTTAATAACAAGGGATATGGAATGATACAACAAACTCAGGATGATTGGCTTAATTCAAGATATGAAGCATCAGATATGGAAAATGGGATTCCTGTTCCTGATTTTGTTAAAATTGGAAATGCCTATGGATTAAAAACTGAAAGAATAAAAAACAATAAACAATTAGCTAGCAAATTAAAAAATGCTTTAAGATATGATGGCCCTGTTTTGTGTGATGTTAATATTTCTCCAGATCAAAGAACAGTCCCTATGTTAAAAGTTGGAAGACCTATAGAAGATGCTAAACCTCTTTTGTCAAGAGAAGAATTTCTTGAGAATATGATTGTAAAACCTGCAGAACAATCTCTAAAAGGAGAATAAATGGACACTAAATTTCACAGCAGTCATGAATCTTTAACAGAAGTTATTTACAATACTCCTGGAATGCTTCCATCAAGATATGTTTTTGTTATTACAAATCTATGCAACTTAAAATGTGGTTTCTGTTTTCAGGATAGAAAACCAAAAAAAAATGCTATTAATGCAGAAGGATGGATTAGCCTAACTAAAGAGCTTCCAGAATATGCAAGAGTAACTCTTACTGGAGGTGAACCACTTGTTTTTCCCGGTTTTGATAAGGTTTTTTCCTATATCTCAAACAAATTTGATTCTAACATTATAACAAATGGAATTTTATTAACAGAAAAAAAGATAGATTATCTTCTTTCTTTTCCTAAATTTAAAGTGTTGTCTATTTCCATTGATGATATAGGGAATACAACTAGAGATTTAAGAGAAGAACAATGGAATCATCTCAAAGAAATGATGAAATATTTTGTCAAAAAAAGAAATGAAATCAAATCTGAAGCACTATTGGATGTAAAAACAATGATTTTAGATGAAAATGCAGAAAAACTTTTTGAAACATACAAATTTTTAGTTGGGAAAATTGGAGTAGATACACATGCTTTTCAATTTCTAAAGGGCTCTCCGATTCAGCATGCAGATAGTATGTTCAATTTCGAAGAGATATCTAAAAGGTCACATGCATATGTTTACAAAAAGTTTGAAGAAATAGAAAAACAGTTAGAAGAAGTAAGAAAATACAATATAAAGAATAAGAGAGCCTCTTTTGTTCATCCAGAAATAGTCTCTCTTGTATCTGAACAGCCATTGCCAAATATTGGTTATATCAATAACGAAGAACATGATAAAACCATCTATAAACCTTGTAAATTTCCTTGGTCAAGTATACATGTTAATTCTGATGGAGAAGTTTTTCCTTGTCTTGCTATATCAATGGGAAATGTAAAAAAGAGTTCCCTAGATGAAATAATCAGTGGAGAAAAGTTTAAGAATTTCAGAGAAACAATTAAAAAACAAGGCACTGTTGAAGCATGCAACAGATGCGGATGGTTGAGGCCAATTTAAAATTAAAATGAACAAAACAAGAGTACATATCCTTGGAGCAAGCGGATTTGTCGGAAATAGTTTATATAAGAATTTCTCAGCAGATAGCGATTTTGATGTTAAAGGATATTCTTCACAAGACTGTAATCTTCTGTTTTATAATTCGGTTTCTTTAACTCTTCCAAGATTCAACAGCGACGATGTTGTGATAATGGCATCTTCTATAACAAGATTAAAAGAGAATTCATTAGAATCGATGACCAAGAACATAAAAATGGCAGATAATATCTCTAGATTCATTAAGGAAAATTTGCCTGGACAATTCATTTTTTTAAGTACCGCTGATGTTTATGGGATAAATCCAACTCTTCCTATTCATGAAAAATTATTGCCTAATCCGAATGATCATTATGCAATATCAAAACTTTCAAGTGAATTTATCCTTAAATCAACATGTTCAAACAAAGGGATTCCGCTTTTGACTTTGAGATTATCCGGAATGTATGGAAATGGAGATGATGGAATAAGCACAATAAACCGATTGGTTAAATCTGCTATAAACGGAAAAATCATCTTAGCAAATAACGGATTGGATAGAAGGGATTTTTTTTATGTTGATGACTTACACAAACTAATAAAAGAGGGTATTGATAAAAGAACTGATTTAACTGTGAATGTTGCAACAGGAGAAAACTATTCAATAGGAGAAATTGCAGAACTTATAAAATTTCTTTTTTCCGGGAAAGTTTCTGTTGAATATGAAGAAAGAAAAGACAGCGGAAAAAGAATTGGAGAGATGAGATTTGATACCAAGTTGTTAGGAGAAATTTTTCCAAAAATCAGATTCACAGACATAAAAAGCGGATTGAGTTTTTACATTCAAAAACAAAAAATAAAATGGCAGAAGTAAATTTAATGAACAGATATCCTGCAAGCAAAAAGAATACAGACGAAAGAGCAACTCAGAAAACAGAAGAAGACAAGAACATTGCAAGACAGTTTGGAAAAGAATTCTTTGACGGAGAGAGGAAGCATGGTTATGGGGGATATAATTATCATCCAAGATTTTGGACAGATGTTGTTAGAGATATGGCTAATTATTATCACCTTACTCAAAACAGTAAGATATTGGATGTGGGATGCGGAAAAGGATTTATGCTTTATGATTTCACAAGAGTTATTCCAGGGATAAGTGTAAGAGGAATTGATATTTCTGAATATGCAATTGCTAATGGAAAAGAGGAAATAAAACCCTTTTTAAGTGTTGGAGACGCAAAAAACTTGGAGAAATTTGCAAATAAAGAATTTGATTTGGCTATTTCTATCACAACAGCTCATAATCTTCCATTGAAAGAATGCAAAAATGCAATTAAAGAAATACAAAGAGTTGGAAAAAATGCATTTTTGACTGTAGATGCATGGAGGAATGAAGAAGAAAAAGAAAAAATGCTTAAATGGAATCTTACGGCAAAAACTCTTATGGGCTGTGAAGATTGGGAAAAACTTTTTCAAGAAGTTGGGTATACTGGAGATTACTATTGGCTTATCCCATAAAGTTTATTCCATAAAAAGTCTTTCTTTGTATTCCATAAAAAAATCTCTTAATGGAGCTGGAATCTTTTTTCTAAGTGCTTCTTCAAATGTAAAATATCCTAATCTTTGTCCTTCTGTCAAGACGATCTCACCAAGCTTTTTATTAATCTTATCTTTGTACATATAGCATACATTTCCAACCCTGTCATCAAAACATCCTAAGAATATTGGATTCACTAATTCATGTCCTATCTCTTCTCTAAGTTCTCTTTTTAATGCTTCAGTAGGAGTCTCGTTCCCTTCTACATGCCCTCCCAAAAGGGCCCAATTATCTGGATAGTCTATTGAAGGCTTGTTATCTCTTAGATAAAGCAAAAGTTTGTTCTGTTCATTCATTAAAACTACTGCAGCAACGCTTCCCATTTTGTACTAACTATCTTTGTTACATAAATCTTTTTAAACATATCTTTTTTATGGGGAATAATGGAACAACCAGAGGTGGACAGCCACAAATTAATGTATCATCCAGACAGAGTTGCTGAATGGAAAGAAAAAGGAGACTGTTATCCTGTATATGTTGAAATCGGCCCTACTAATTATTGCAATAACGATTGCGTGTTCTGTGCATTAGACTTTTTAAAAAATGGAACACACATGATTGACACTGATGTTATGACTTCAGCCTTAAAGGAAATGGCAGAATGCGGAGTGAAGTCAGTCATGTTTGCAGGAGAAGGAGAACCACTAATGCATAAAGATATAGGGCTGTTTACACAAAAGGCAAAAGAGTATGATTTAGATGTTTCTATTACAACAAATGGGTCAGTTTTTACAACGAAAAAAATAGAACAATGTCTTCCAAATCTTTCCTGGATAAGATTTAGTGTTGATTCTGGAAGTGCTGAAAATTACGCAAGAGTGCATGGAACAAAGCCAGAAAATTTTGAAAGAGTCATGGATAATATAAGGGAGACAGTTATGTATAGAAATAAAAATGGTCTAAAAACAACTATAGGTGCTCAGTTTTTGGTGATTCATCAAAACATGGACCAGCCTGCGATTCTTGCAGGAAGATTAAAAGACATGGGAGTAGATAATCTTCAGATTAAACCATATTCGCATCATCCAAACAGCGTCAACAATCTTGCTATTGACAGAGAGCAGTACAATGCACTTGAAAGAACATTGGAAAGATATAACTCTGATGGTTTTAAGATACTATTCAGGAAAGCAACAGCAGAAAGATTAGACCTTGAAAGAGACTATCATGAATGTTATGGGCTTTCTTTTTTTACTTTAATAGAAGCAAAGGGGAATATCATCCCATGCAATCTTTTTCATGATAACTCTGAATTTACCTATGGAAATCTGTATGAACATAGTTTTAAAGAAATTTGGAATGGGGAAAAAAGAAAAGAAATATTAAAAAAATTAAGAAAGCAGGGTGTGGGGGAATGCAGAAAAGGCTGCAGATTAGATGCTTCAAACAGGTATCTTGAAAGAGTAACCAATTCTCATCCTCATGATAATTTTTTATGAACAATAAAATGGAAATAAAAATAACCAAGGAAGGATTAATCGGCTTTGAAAAAAGAATTGCTGATTTATGGGATGACGCTAAGATTCCTTATCCTGTTCATTTTTCTGGAGGAAATGAAGAGCAGTTAATAGAAATATTCAGAGAGATCAACCAAGGTGATTACATCTTTTCAACTCATCGTTTCCATTACCATTATCTTCTTGCAGGAGGTTCTCCTGAGAAATTAGAGAAGCTAATGATGGAAGGAAATAGCATAATGAATTTCTTTGATAAAAATGTTAATTTCTTGACATCTGCAATTGTTGCAGGAACGGTTGCAATTGCTTCAGGAGTTGCTTTAGGATTAAAAAGAAAAAAGAGCAATCAGCATGTTTGGTGTTTTGTTGGGGATGGTGCAGAAGATGAAGGACATTTTTATGAAGCAGTAAGATATGTTGATGGACATGATCTTCCGTGTACATTTATTCTTGAAGATAATAATCGTTCTGTAGAAACTCCAAAGAATGAGAGATATGGAAAGTCAGAAATAGAATGGCCTAGCTGTGTAAGAAGATATCATTACACTCCTACTTATCCTCATGTTGGAACAGGGAAGTTTGTTGATTTTAATGGAATTAAAAGTGGGGGTTCGAGTTTTTAATGAAATACAAGGATGCTGTTAAAAAATCCATGGAGATGCTTGCTGAAAAGGAAAATGTTGTATTCATTGGGTACAATGTCAATTTTGGTTCTCAGGGATATGGAACATTAAAAGATGTTCCTAAAGAAAAAAAGATAGAAACCCCTGTAGCAGAAAATCTTATGATAGGACTTGCAACAGGAATGGCTTTAGAAGGGTATCATCCTGTTGTTTTTTTCGAAAGGCATGATTTTATGCTGAACGCATTAGATGGAATTGTAAATCACTTAAGCAAAATAGAACAACTCTCTCTCGGAGAATTTGCTCCTTCTGTAATTATAAGGGCTGTAATTGGAAGCAGAAATCCCCTTAATCCTGGGATACAACATATGCAGGATTTCAGCAGAGCATTCAAAGATCTTGTTGACTTTCCTGTTTACACTCCAAAAACGGCTTATGAAGTTGAAGAAGCTTATAATAAGGCAAAGGAATCGAAAAGGCCTGTTATGATTATAGAATGGAGGGATTTATACGACGAAGAATGAAACAGGAATCAAAAGAAAATAAAATGCCTGAGAGAGCAGGGTTCCAAATAGAAAAAATTGATCTTATTACAAAAGAGGGAGAAAGAATTTCTATTGCTCTTAAGAAAATAGACAGGGTGTTCAGGATTATGGAGTACAATTCAATCAGACAGATAATAAACTTGCCTTGGAAAGGCATGAGCAAAACAAAACTAAGCAAGATTCTTTTCACAGGAATTATGAGAAAGCTAAAGAATATTGAACCAAGAGTAAGCAGGGGAATGTGCTTGCCATTGCTTTCTCCTATAGTTGCTTCGATGAACAAATTGAAAAAAGTTGTGAGAATAGAAGTTTTTCTTAAAGACAAGACTTTTTATTTCATTTTAAAAAGCCATTATTTAATGTGGGATACAATTCTTGGAATAAAGCAAATTATGTACACAAACCAGTATAATGTTTCTGAAAAAAATATGAAGAATAAAATAATTATTGATGCTGGTTCTTATATGGGAGATTTCTCTTTGCTTGCAGTTTACATGGGAGCAAAAAGAGTATATGCATTTGAACCTGTTCCCAACACAGCTAATGTTCTAGAAGAAAATATAAAATTGAATAAAATGCAAGACAGAATTGTTGTTGTCAGAAAAGCATTAGGTGATGAAAACAGTTCTGGAAATATCTCTTTTTCTGGAGGAGTTGATGGTGGAGCCAAAATAGGAGAAGTAGCAGGACAAAAATCCGAGAAGATTGAAATAGTAAAATTAGATGATTTTGTAGCAAAAAACAAAATCAAAAGAGTAGACTTCATAAAAATGGATGTTGAAGGATTTGAAGATAAATTGCTAATAGGGGCAAGCAAAACAATAAAGAAGTTTAAACCAGTGTTATCTCTGTCTGCATATCATAAAAGAGACGATAAAGAAAGGCTTCCTAAAGTCATAAGGGCTATAAGGAAAGATTACAAAATTATTTTAAATAATTTTTGTGAAGAAGATTTTTATTGCTGGTAGAAAATCTAAAAGATATAAAAAAATTTAAACAGACATTCTTCTAATTTTGGTTTTAATTGAAACATATCTGTTCCTTATTTTTCTTGTTCCAGAATAAAATCTATATGCTATTTTTTGGATTGCACTGACTAAAACAAATCTCATATGGCAATTACGGCAAGTTAAATGAAAACCATATGTAAACTTATTTGGAATAAAGCAATTTTTATAGAGTAGTTTTTTATAGCAGTAAGGGCATTTTATCTCGAATGCATAAACATTTTTCTTCATTTTTTTCATAGAAATTGGCTTTACAAATTTTGCGTATCTGCTGAACAAAACTAAAAGGGAATCACTTAATTCCTGAATTTCCTTATCGCTCATTTTTTCAGTCATATTAATTCTCGAATCTGAACCCATCTGATTTTGGATATAGGCAAGTTTGTCTTTTATCATCCCTTTTTTCAGGCAATATTTGTACAAGTCGCTTCCAGGATATGGCTGAACAAAACCAAGAGTTATTTGGGCTTGAGCATTTTTTTTCCAATAGTCTAAGGTTTCTTTTGCAGTTTCTTTGGTTTCTACAGGATCTCCGAAGATAAAATTTCCTTGCACGCCCATGTTAACTTTTAAAGTTTCTTTAAGTGCAAAATCAATCTGCTTGGGGGTTATGGGTTTTCTCATGCTTCGAAGAACAATTGGAGAAAAACTTTCAAATCCATATCCGACCATTTCACAGCCAGCATCTTTCATAACTTTTAATATTTCCGCATCAACATTGCTAACTATATACTGAGAATTCCAGATAAGAGAAACTCCTGTTTTCTTGAACAATTTTTTTATTTCCTTGCAGAATTCTCTTACTCTCTTTTTATCTGCTCCAAAACAATCATCATAAATAACAAGATTGTTTATCTTAAATTTGTTAATTGCCCATTCTATCTCTTTCATTATGTCCTTGATTGACCTTGCTCGATATCTCTCTGAATGCCAGCAAAAAGTGCAATTAAACGGACAACCCCGGCTTCCTAGAAGAGGGTAAGTTCTTGGAAAATCCTGTGCTTGAAAATTCCAACTATCATTACAGTGCAGATTTTCTAACTGTTTTTGAAAATCGAATCCATCAAAATCAGGATAAGGTATTTTTTCTATGTCCTTTATTGGCTCTCTAACAGGTGTTATCACAATCTTATCCTTGTTCTGATAGACTATCCCTTTTACTTTGCTGATTTCTTTGCCTTTTTCTATTGTTCTTAATAAATTTAGAATTGTCTCTTCACCTTCTCCATGAACTGCAAAATCAGGAATAAGAGAAGAGAACATTAATTCTGGCTCACTTGTTATAATCGGACCTCCAAGCACTATTTTGGAAGATGAGTTCTTCCTTATTGTCTGGATTATTTTTTGAAACTGTGAAAAAAGCAAGGCATTTCCTCCAGTAAGGATATATTCGTAATTCTTATTCCTTAGATAAGAAGATATGATTTCTTCTACATTTCCGTTTATATGATTTAAATTTATACAATCAACTACATATCCTGCTTTTTTTAGTGTGGAAGAAATATAACCTAAACCAAATGGAAAATTGTAAGTGTAATCTTTCTTTGTTGAAAGATTGTACTTTGGAACGATTATCAAAATTTTCATAAAAATGAGGATAGATAAATATTTATAAATATAATGATAAAAATCTATGATTAAACAAACATTCTTCCTAATTTAAGTTTAATGGAGACATATTTATCTCTTATACTTCTTGTTTTTGAATAAAATCTATAAGCAATTCTTTGAATTGCTCCTACTAAGACAAATTGCATATGACAATTACGACAAACTAAATGAAACCCATACATAAATGGATTAGGAATAAAATAATTCTTATACACTATTTCTTCATGACAATAAGGACACTTTACCTTAAATGCATAGATGTTTGAATTCGTTTTCTTCATAGAAATTGGCCTTACAAATTTTGCATATTTGCTAAATAAAATTAAAATCTCATCGCCCAAATCATGAATCTCCTTATCACTCATTTCTTTAGTCATATTAATTCTTGCATCTGGACTCATTCTATTTTGAATATAATCTAATCTATCCTTAATTATTCCTTTTTCAATGCAATATTTATACAAGTCGCTTCCAGGATAAGGTTGAACAAAAAAGAGATTTATTTGTGTGTTAGCATTCTTTTTCCAGTAATCCAAGGTTTCTTTTGCAGTTTCTTTTGTTTCTGCAGGGTCTCCAAATATAAAATTCGCTTGTACAGCTATTTTAGCCTTTAAAGTTTCCTTTAATGCAAAATCAATTTGTTCAGGAGTTATTGGCTTTCTCATACTTTTAAGAACAGTTGGAGAAAAACTTTCAAATCCATAACTTATTGCTTCGCAACCTGCATCTTTCATCATTTTTAATATCTGGGTTTCTACACTACCTGTTAAAAACTGACAATTCCATGTTAAATGAATCCCTGTTTTCTTAGACAACTTCTTAATTTCTTTACAAAATTCTTTTAATTGTTCCTTATCTGCCCCTAAACAATCGTCATAAATTTGAAGATGATTTATCTTAAATTTACTAATTGCCCATTCTATTTCTTTCATTACGTCTTTAATTGACCTTGACCTGTATCGAGTTCCATGCCAACAAAAAGTACAATTATTAGGACAACCCCTACTCATTAGAATTGGATAATTTCTTGGAAAATCGTTCGACTGAAAATTTAAATTGTGCATATTTTTCAAATGCTCTTCAAAACCAAAACCGTCAAAATCAGGATACGGAATTTTTTCCAAGTCTTTTATTGGTTCTCTGTTTTCTGTTATTATAACTTTCTCTTTATCTTTATAGATTATTCCTTTAATTTGTTTTAAATTCTTTTTCTTTTCTATAACATTTATTAGTTCTACTATGGTTTCCTCCCCTTCTCCAATAACTGCAAAATCAGGATTGAAGGAATTAAGCATTAGTTCTGGCTCACTTGTAATAATAGGACCGCCAATTATTATTTTAGAAGAGGATTTTTTTCTTGTTATTTGGATTATTTTTTGAAATTGAGAGAACATCATGGAATTTCCTCCTGTAAGCACGTATTCATAAATGTTATTATTTAGGTGAGAAGAAATAATATCTTCTACTGTTCCTTTTAATTGGTTTAAATTCAAACAATCAACCGAATATTTTTCTCTTTTCAGTGTAGAAGAAATGTAAGCTAGTCCTAAGGGGAAAAGATAATCTCTTTCAGTTGAGAGAGTATATTTAGGAACGATTATCAAAATTTTCATAAAAAAACAGGGGGGGGATATTTATAAGCATATAAGATATATGGAATATAATCAAATTTAAAGGGAAGATTATTCCTATTCTTTGTAAGTGTCGAATAGGATTGTATCAATAATCATATCTTTCTTGAATTCTTCTCTGTCCATGAAAGGACTCATATCTTCTATTGGCCTTGGAATAGGCTTTCCATCTGGTCTCACATAATTTCCTTGCTTTGGATAAACTTGCTGCTTATCCGATATGTTAATATCACAAACGATTGGGCCATTATAATCAAGAACTTCCTTTAAATCTTCTTTCAGATTTTTTTGGTTTTCTATCCTTTTTGTTTTCAATCCATACGCTTCTGCAATTTTTATAAAATTCGGCATGCTAACTCCACTGCTCGATTCAGATGCTATGTATCCGCTAAAGTAAGCAGTTTGAGTTTCTCTCATTGAAGAATAGCCTTTATTATTTATAATAAAAATCTTTATTGGAAATTTGTTATGGAAGACTGTCTGAAGTTCTTGTATGTTCATTTGCAAACCTCCATCCCCTGCTATGCAAATAATTCTCTTTTTATTATTCGCTACACAAGCGCCTATAGCTCCTGGAAGCCCAAAACCCATTGATGCCAAAGCCGAGGAACTGAAAAGTCTTTGTCCTTTTTTTAATTTGAATTTTTGCATAGTGCACTGAAAACTCATTCCCATATCTGTGATTACTATATCTTTATCATTTAGCTCTTCTGATAGTTGATCTATGAAAGAATAAATGTCCACAAAGTTTTCTTTCTCTTCATCTTTTGGCAAAAGATATTTATTTTTCCAGTAATCTATTTTTTCTTTCCATTCTGAAATATCCGGAATGTCTGATTCTTTCAATTGATTCAAAAATTCCAAGATAAATTCTTTTATGTCGCAGTTGATTGGAATGTCTGGTTTTATTATTGGTTTTTTTAATTCTGCAGGATCTATGTCCACTACTATTTTTTTAGCTTCTCTTGCAAAATCTTTGTATGCCCAGCCTGTTACTGCAAGAGCTATTCTAGAACCAAGACTCAAAAGCAAATCAGAATTTTGAATTGCAAAATTAGCATATCTTTGTCCAAAAGAGCCAACTCTTCCAACATACAATTTATTGTCGTTCCAAATCAAATCATTCGCATTTCTTGAGGTAACTATTGGAAACGGAAGTTTTTCTATTAACTGGTAGAATTCTTTTTCGGATTTCCCTAATCTTACTCCATTTCCCAAAAGAATTATTGGTCTTTTTGAATTTTTTATCAATTCAATTGTTTCTCTTACTTTTTCTTTTAAATCTGAGTATTTGATTTCATCTTCTTTTGAAATCTTGAATGAGTCTAAATCTTTTTCTTCAATCATTGACATTTGTATATTGATGGGGATGTCTATCCAAACTGGTCCTGGCCTTCCATGAGTTGCCAGATATGTTGCTTTTTCAAGATGATACTTTATTTTATTCGGATCTTTAACCATAACTGCATATTTTGTTATTGGCCTTACAAGATCTACAATATTTATTTCCTGAACTCCCAATTGCCTTAATCCTGAATCTCCAATAGTCTGACTTGAATATGACTGCCCTGAGATTATCAGAACTGGATTTGAATCCATCCATGCTCCTGCAACCCCTGTTATTGCATTTGTTCCACCTGGTCCGCTTGTAACCATAGCAAGTCCTATATCATTCTTCATTTTAGAATAGCCTTCTGCAGCCATTGCAGCTGCCTGCTCATGATGAGTACAAAAGTAATTCATATTTTTGTTGACTCTTACTGATTCTAAAAGATGCATAATATTTCCTCCTGAGACTAAAAAGACATTATTAATTTTTCTTTTGTCTAAAAAAGAGACTACATAATCAGAAAGTTTTATTGAATTTTTTCTTTCGTATAAAAATAGTAATTTAGACGGAGAGATTAATTTTCCTTTTTTCAAATCATTGACATTCACAACATCGGACTTGCCGATTGTCTTATCAGGAAGGAATATTTCTCCTTCAATAACAATTGCTATATCTGCGTCAATCGAATTCATTTCGTTTAAAAACTGCTCGGTTGTGCTGAACTTTCTCAGATAAAATTTGTATTTCCCAAAAATATTTGTTGAATCTTTTTGGTTATCCAGAAATAAATAATGATAGTTATAAGTCTTGTTAGTAATATTCTTCCTTTCTGTATAGGCTTTCAATTCTCTTTTGTAATCATCTTTAAGTCTGAATAAATCTGTTTTGTCTGAAGGAGTTTCTGTTTCTAAAACAAAAATTCCATTTTCAGAAAGGGCTTCTGTTTTGTGAAAAACTCCTTTGTCGAATATAAGAGCGTCTTTTTCTCTAAGTTCAAATTTTTCATTTAAAGTTGAACAGCATGCATTTCCTGATATTAACAAAAGAGAAGTTTTTTTATTCGGATGGCAATGTGTGGAAGTTGAATGCCCTTTTTTTATATACAAAAGCCAGATAGAAACTTCCTTATTTTGAAACATAAGATATTCATAACCCCATGGCTTATTTACTACAATTCCTTCAAAATTCATATTCTCTAAGCTGGGGTCTTTAGGACAACTATGTTCCAAAACTTTTTCTTTATCTATATTAGAAACCTTTATTTCCTTTATCATTTTGTTCATTAAACAAACGTATTGTTTCTTTCATCCATTTCCCCATGTGCTTATAATGCGGACTCGATACTATGTTTTTGTCTATTACGAAAGGAGCATCTACATATTCTGCTCCTGCGTTTGTAATGTCATCTTTGATGCTATAATAGCCTGAAATTTTTCTGCCTTGAACAATTTTTGCAGATATCATCAATTGAGCACCGTGACAAGTGCTACCGATTATTTTTCCTTTAGAATCCCAGAAATTTATGAAAGCTAATGCTCTCGGTTCTTGTCTTAATTTTTCAAGAGCCTTAACACCTCCTGGGAGAATCAATAAATCATAATCTTCAGGATTTATTTCATCTAGGGATTTAGTTGCAGTCATCTTAGTTCCAAGAATCCCATGAATCTCTCCTGGAGTAGAAGCAGATACATCAACTTCAAAATCATCTTCTAACAATCTGTAAAACGGATAGATTACTTCTTGATCTTGATATCCTTCCCAAGTCATTATTAACGCCTTTTTTCTCATTTTTATAATTATAAAACGCTCTTTTTAAATTTTTATGCACTATCTCTTGCATGTTTGTAACCTTTTCCTT
Organism: Candidatus Pacearchaeota archaeon; assembly: GCA_026395815.1. GTDB lineage: Archaea > Nanobdellota > Nanobdellia > Pacearchaeales > GW2011-AR1 > RBG-13-33-26. The sequence goes on along the minus strand of JAPLXZ010000010.1, from coordinate 38,568 downwards.
TTCTCAAAAGTTCGTCGAAAACAGTACAAACATGGCGATGGAATAATGTTCCTGTTGGAGTAACTGTCAGTTCCCTGTCAGAAAGTTCTATAATCCCATCCTGAATAAGCTCTCCAAATGAATTAAGTTCATATTCAAAATGCTCTTTAAAATTGATTCCATATCTCTTTTCTATTTCATCAAAGTCTATTCTATCATAACAGATTATCTTTTCCATTATATCTCTTCTGATTTGTTCATCTTTGTTTAGCTTATAACCTCTAAAGACTGGAAATTTGCCTGCATCAACCAACTCATTGTACCTCCTAATGTTGTATTCCTTTTGGAAATAATAATTCTGCATTCTATTCATCGCAGAAGGCCCAAGCCCAATCATATCAACACAATCTCCTGGATTGTATCCCATTGCGCTACGATGAAGCTTGTCTTGCCTTTTTGTTACAGCTAAATCCTCGTCTGGCTTTGCATAATGGTCTATTCCTATTCTTTCATATCCTGCAGCTAAAAGCATCTCCATAGATTCTAATTGCATTTCAGTTGATTCTTCAAAATTTGGGAGATCTGATTCGTTAATCTTTTGCTGATGCTTGAAAATATCTGGTCTCCACCCCAATATGCAAACTCCAAGCCTGTCAGGAGAAAGCTCAATACATTGCTGGATTGTTTTTCTAAAAGATTCTACAGTCTGTTTAGGCATTCCATAAATAATATCAAAATTAAAGCCTCTATTGAAAAGTTTCCTCATTTCTGGACTCATTAATCTTTCAACCATTTCATAAGGCTGAATCCTATTAATTGCTTTTTGAACTTCTGGATCAAAATCCTGAACTCCAAAAGAAATTCTATTAATTCCTTTTTCATGATAATGCCTCATCATTTCTGGAGTTACTGTTCTTGGATCTACTTCTATTGCTATCTCTTCCAGGTTGGATTTATCTGCTAGTCTACTGACTTGTTCATCAAGAATATCAAACTCTTCCTGATTAAGCCAGGAAGGAGAACCTCCGCCATAATGAATTTTTCTTATATTTGGCTTAAAAGAATTTTTTTCAAAAAGCTTATTTAGCATATCTACTTCACGACCATTATGATTTAAGAATTCCTGACTTTTTTTATGGCTTCGAGATACTTCTGAAAAGCACATGCAATAATAACATTGTTTTGGACAGAATGGATAGTGAATGTATAAAAAAACAGGTTTATCCCCTGAACTAACTGAAAATTCTGTCAGAGCAGTTTTATATTCTTCATCAGAAACTTTCTGTTCCCATAAGCCTAAAGGAGGATAATCTGTATACCAAGAGCCTCTCTTATTGTATTTTTTTAATAATTCCATTAATTGCTTATCCATTTTCACTCCATGAAGTAGGGATTTTTAAATGTTGCATTTGAACAGGAGGAAATACTAATTCTCCATTAGAATTATAAATCGGATTAAAGCAAGGAACTCCTCTAACATCAAAATGATTCTTTAAAAATTCCTGAGAATTTCCATGACTTGGATTTGCATCTACAATTGTTAATCTTGATGGAGAGTATTCTAACTCTTTTCTTGGAAGATGAAAAGAAGGAGAAAAATAACTTATCCAGTCATATTGCAATTCTACGGAATCTTCTTTTTTGCCATCTAAGTTTGCAATTACTGCTTCCTGAAATTTAAACAAATCCTTTAATTTACTCTTAACAAATAATCTGGATTTTGATTTTAAGTAAGATTTAGTTATTTCAAAAAATTCAGAATAGAATTTTGATTTGTCAAGCATAAGTTCCAAGAATGTTCCTTCTGGTGGGTCAAATGGAATATTTCCATAAGTTCTTGGTCGTATTAGATAATCTATTGATTTATCTTGAATATCTCTTGCAAGATTTTCCAATCTTAAAAAAGAACTTCTTATTATTGGCAGATTTTCGTTTTCTTTGGCAGACATCTCCCTTGCATAAGTTTCCAAATCTGTTATCTTTACTCCAAACTCTCTTTTTAGGTAATGAAATATAAAAAATGCTAATCTGTCATCATGCAAGGCGATTGTATGATATCCTACAGTAAATGCATCTCTCCATCTGTCTTCTGGCATTGCATTATTTCCTGTTACTATTTCAACTTCTTCTTTTATTTCATTTGATACTTTGCTTTTTGTGTAGACACATTCAACCTTTCTTGATTTTATTCCGTATTTTTCTCTGCTCTCTTTAGAGCCTATTTGAGTATTTGGAAAAAGAAAAAGAGGATAAACATACAGTTGATCTAAAATGCTTTCACTGAGAGAGTTTTCTATTCCGGAAATATAAGATTCATAGCTTTCCATTGGCAGGCCAAAAATTAATTCTGTGTAAGAATACATATTCTCTTTTCTGTATGCATCTTTAATCCTATCGTAATCTTCCTGTTTTATGTTTACTCTATTTATTGCTTTTACAACTTCTGGGTTGAGGCTCTGCAAAGAGAGAGTTATCTTAAATCCAACATCTGCTTTTTTTAATATATCTGCGATTTCCAAAACTTTTTTTGAAGAGTTTTTTACCCAACTTACGGATATAAAATTTGGAACTCCGTATTTTTCTTTGCATTCTGCAAGCATTTTCGCAAAATCAATATCTCTTGCTCTTATTCCAAAATTTGCATCAGCCATCGCAATGTAATTTACCTTATTCTTGCCTATCCATTCAATTTCCTTTCTTACTGTTTCATTTGTCTTTTCTCTTAGCTGATGAAAAGGCTGGTTTCCCCATGTACAATAAGAACATTTGTAAGGGCAGCCACGGTTTGTTTCTATGATTGCTCCTGAAAATTCTGAACCGTGCTTTGCGTAAAATTCATCAAATGTTCCGTCAACATAAGGAGAAGGGAGTTTGCTTAAGTCCAAGTGTCCTTTAAGCGGGTTTTCAATAAGTTTCCTATTTTTTTTGTCTCTGTATATTATTCCTGGAATAGAATCAAAAGGCTTTCCTTCTAACTGCGCTTTGCATAATTGTGCAAAAACTTCTTCTCCTTCATCAATGCATATTACATCTATAAAAGGATTTTTTTCAAAAAATTCGTAGCTCAATGCTGATTCTTTGGGAATTGAAGGCCCGCCAAAAACAATTAAAGATTTTGGAAATCTTTTTTTTACTTCATTCCCAACAGCAAGACTGTGATTAGTGTTCCATAAAAAACAGGAAAATCCTGCAGTTAAAACGGGTTTCATTTTTGAGACTAATTTTTGTGGATTATCTCTTCTAAAAATTATTTCCTCTAAAGAACAATCTTCAAGCAATTCTTTTTCCTGTTTCAATCGAGACACCAACTGGCCTGCAGCTAATGGCAATAGGTTTATATTAGAACCTGTCCCAAATTGTGCAACATAAATACTCTTTTTTTCCATTTTAGTGTTTTATTTAAAATTGTTCTTAAATTTATTTATATTGTATCGATTGATTTGTAATACTCTTTTATGCTCGTAAATTCAAATCCTGTTTCTTGGATAAATTTACTGGCATCCATAAATGAACATTTTGCTCTTTTTTCTCCTCCAAAATCATCTAAAGAACAACCTTTTATTTTTGCATCTTGAATTCCAAAATCTTCAAAGAATTTAGTGGCTAATTCAAATCTACTGCAAGAATTGGGTTGATTTAGATGATAAATTCCTCTGGAATTTTTTTCTATCAGCAAGTCTATAGCTCTTGCTATATCTTTTGGACTTGTAAAAGATTGCTTTTCATCGTTAGCACAGAGAATTGTATCTCCTTTCTTATATCTTTCAAACCAATCTGAGAATAGTTTATGAAAATCGCAGATTTTTCCTGGCCTTATTATCAAATAATCTTCTGTATTGGAGGTTATGAAATTTTCAACTTCTACTTTTTGCTTACCATACAAACTTATTGGGTTTCTCTCGCTGTCTTCTTTGTAACCTCCTTTAATTCCATCAAATATTGCTCCTGAAGAAATAAAAATCGGAAGTATTTCCCTTTGTATTAGATCGGATATTATTCTTTCAATTCCCTTAACATTTACTTCATGAGAATGTTCTGGATTTTTCTTACATTCATCAAGATTAGTTATTGCAGAGCAAATTAATGCATGACTGATTTTTTCTAATGGCAGAGAAGATAAAGAAGAATCAACAAGATTAAAGTGAATTAATCCTTCTCTTTTGTTTTTATTATATGTTCCTATTACTTCTTTTCCTTCTGATTTAAGAAGATTGTAGGTATGCTCTCCTATAAGCCCTGATGCTCCGATTATCAAAATATTTTTTTCATTTTTCATTTTCTTTTTTTAAATATTCCAAAGCCTCTCTTGTTTGATGTTGATTTCCTGGAAAATTATCCAAAACATCTGTTAATCCAAACTGATTGAATCTTCTTTTCCAATATTCATCTCTTAAATTTCTCTTAGTCAATTCATATTGGGATTCTGTTTGTTCTTCATCTCCAATTAGCCTGCTTGTTAGAGCGTTAAATAAAGATAACTGTGGCTGTAGAGGATATCTATCCTGAAGAGAATTTATCCATCTTACAAATTTTTCTGGATTTCCATCTGGTTTTAAATTTTTGTTTAGTATAAGATTTCTTATTAAATCAAAACCAAACCAAATTTCTTTCAATTGTTCTCTTGATGGAACCTCTTTGTCAAAAAGACCGAATATTCCTTTTCCTTCAAGAACATTTTCTTTTCTTTCTAATCTGGTTTTTTCAGTATACTTTGAAGGAACAAAATCCTCGATTATTCTTTCTTCTTTGCCAGAAGAGTTTTTTTCAAAATCAATCCCTCTATTTGGTTGATAGATTGAATAACTTGACCAATCCATATTCATTTCTTGGCTAAATCTGAAGGTATTCATTATTTGTTCAAAGGTTTCTCCTGGAAATCCTAAAATGTAATTATCGATTATGAACATTTCTGGAAATTTTTGTGAGATTCTGGAAAAATCTAAAAAAGATTTGGTTGTTCCAAGTTTTCTAATATCTTTTAGTATACTTGGATTTCCTGATTCAACACCAACATGAAAACCAACACATCCAGAATCTCTCATTTGGGTCATTAATTGTTCATCAACTCCTGATGCTATAATTCCGTTATTTATTGACCAGCTAATTTTTATTTTTCTATCAATAATTCCTTGCAACAGTTCCAAAGTTTTTTCGTTATATCTTGTAAAATCATCATCAAGCCAATCAATATGCCTTACTCCTCTTTCTTTGTACAGATATTCTATCTCATCCAAAACATCTTTTGTGCTTCTGCTTCTTACTCCTATTCCCATATAATCTCTAACTCCGCAGAACTTGCAATTCCCTCTGCATCCTCTATTAAGTATTAAAGTTGCATAAGGAATATCCTTCCCAACCATTCTGGAGAAAGGACATAAAGAACCGACTTTGCAGTATTCTTCAGTTTTTATCATTTTATGACTATCTATCAAATTCCCTTTCAATTCAACCAAGTCTCTTTCTCCTTTACTTTCTTCTAATTTTCCCTTGTGAATAAATAATATTCCGGGGGTTGGCTTTGTGTTTCCTTTTTTGTCATAAAGGCTGTTCAATAAAAAATTTATTTTGTTCTCTGATTCTCTTTGGCAGACGAAATCGCATAAATCGTCCTGCAAAAATTCTTCTGCGTGATGTGTTGCATAATCTCCTCCTGCCAGGATTATTGGTTTATCCTTAGATTTTCTTAAGAATTGGGAGGCTTCTTTGAATGCTGGAAAATCAACCCAATAAAAATCCGAAATCCCTACAATTGATGCTTCATATTCTTTAATGTAATCTTTCAATATGTTCGTCCAATTCTTAGGATTAAATGATTCATCTGTCTGAACTTTTTTCAAAAATTCAAAATTTAAATCGAGAATCCTCACTTCTAAATTCTTCTTATCTATTGCTGAAGCAAGATATTGTAATCCTGTTGGCGGATATGCGTAATAACCCCTATTTTTTGCTGTTTCCAAATCAAAACTGTCCAAGTTAAATTGTGGGCAATTAATTAGAAGAATTTTATTATTTAGGTTTATTTTTTTTCTTAATTCTCGACAATACTCTTTTAACTCTCTATTCGATGATTGTGAATCCGAAATCTCCATGATAATACTCCTCTTCATAAAGTTTTTTCCATTGATCCATATCCAGGAATGTTTTGCATAGTTTGCTCCAGTTCAATAGTTTCTTTTTCTGTTCTTCATTTTCCCATGAGTCATTCTGGATGTAGCAATGATGAGAAGAAAGTTTGCTTACTCTTACTATTTCTCTTACAATCTGCCTGCATTCTTCTTCTGGAAAGGAGCATGCGTTCTCTATGGAAATTACACAATCAAAATAATTATCACCAAAAGGCATTTCTCTTGAATCAGCCTGAATCAAAAAAGGCGATGTTTCATCTCTTGCTTTTTCTTCAATTAATCTTGGGTCAATATCTATTCTTGGATCCTCATTTCTTTCTTTAGAATTAAGCAGGAACCATCTTCCAAATCCTTCCATTGCATGATTTATTGCATATTCCTTTGGATGCATTCCATAAACTGTAATTTCTGGAATTAATTGTTTTAAATCATGAACTAAAAACCCTTTATGGCATCTGTCAATTAAAACTTTTGAATTTGGATTTAGTTTATATCTTTCTTTTGCCGATTCTGCAACCTTTTTCCATCTTCCATCATAAATGTATCCGCCATAGCCATATCTCCTATCTCCATCATAGAAATCAAAAGCAAGTTTTCCTGCAATTTCTCTATCTTCTTGAGTTATAACTCCTTCTCTGTCTCTTTTCTTTTTTTGGGGCAATCCTGCGGATTCTAATAGATTAAATTCTGACATTTTATACAAGTGGCTAAAACATTCGATGAATAAGCTGTTTATAAAGATTATTAAGGTTAGCAAGGGATTATTTGTATATATTTGGTAAATGATTTTTTAGGACGTTATATAAAACATAATCATAATTAATTTTAAAAGAGAGTTAACATACTAATTTTCATGAAAAAACAGATTGTTTTTGTTGAATATGTTCCTAATATGATTAATGTAAAGATAGCAAAAGTTTTGAAAGCTACAGGAAATTATGAAACAGTATTGGTTTCTTTTTCAAAAGTTGACAAAGAAAAATATAAGGATGTTTTTGATAAATTTTTTATATTTGAATTGAGCCATAAAATCAATCCAAAAAATATGCTCCTTATCCTAAAAAAATTATCTAGCAGAGAAGGAAAGGAATTCATCAAAAGCATAAGAAAACTGAATCCTTATTTATTTCAAATAACTGGACCTGATTTCTTTACACTAATCTTCATGCACATAACAAAAAAAAGGCCAAAAATATATTTTGCATATGACATCTGGGGATTTTACGGGAGAAAATTTTCTATTAAGGACTTAGGAATAAAAGAATCTTTTCAGGAATTTTTTGAAAGAATAGGTTTTGGAAAAACAGATGGGATTTTACACAAGGGACCTAAGGATGAACTTAATCTGCTGAAATATAAGGTAAGAGTTCCTGATTTGGCCTTGCTACCAGGGTGTTTAGATGAATGGAATCAGAATATAAACCTTAAAAGAGAGGTTAAAAAAACAAATATCCACCTTGTTCATGCTGCATATCCTCCAAGAGATACAATTTTTCATGTCCCTTTTATAAAAACAATAAGAAAGATAACCTCGCAAAAAATACATGTCCATGTTTATGGAAGATGTCAGGACGAAAAAGAGAATGAAATTTATTGTAATGAGGAAAAAAATAATAAATATTTCCACTTTCATGAAAGATTAAATGTTGATAAATTAAAGAAAGAAATAAGTAGATATGATTATGGAATTATTCTGGATTATCATTTTATAGATATAATGAATCCTCTGCATTTAAAGACAGCTATGGGCAATCGACTTTTTGATTATATAGAGGCGGGAATTCCTACAATCTGTTTTAAGCAAAGTGAATTTATGTCTAAAATAATCAAAGAAAATAATATTGGATTTAGTATAAATTATGAAGATTTAGACAGGATTAGGGAAATTTTATTAAAAAAAGACTATAAAAATATGAGAAGAGACATAAAAAAAGCTCAAAAGAATTTTTCATTGAATAGAAAATTAATTTTTGATTTGGAAAAATTTTATGATTCAGTTGTAAAAACTAAAGAAAACCTTTCCTTTTCTTCTTAATAATTTTCTCTTCCCACTTTACTTTTATCCATATATAGAGCCGGGTAAAAAATAGTAAGATTGTCCAAGAAAATTCTTTTGCATTTTTAGGATAAGCAAGGGCCAAAAAAGTTCCTTTTTTTACTTCATTAGTAAATGATTTAACTTTTGGAAAAAAAGGAGCATAGTCTTCAAGTGCTTCATGTGCCTTTGCAGCATCTACTTTTTGATTTATGAAAGTTCTAATCTCTTGAGGATTTCCTACATAAACAACTGCTTTTTCTGCATATTTTACTTTATAACCTTTTTTTGTAACTAAATATGGAATTATAGAATCATCTGCGACATTTAGGGGGATATTTTTCGTGATATTATCTCTAAAAGCAAATAAATAACCAGAACATTCTAAAAATAATTCTTTAGCATCCAATTCTTTTCTTATTTTATGGGCTGCATCAAACAACAGGTGCGACCAATAGCCCAGTATTTTCTTCCTTGAATTTAATGAGATCGGCCTTCCTGAAACACATCCAACAGACTCGTCCCTGAATGATTCAATTATTTCATTTATAGAGTTGTTAGCTATGAAAGAATCTCCCTCACTGAAAATCCAGATATCTCCTTTCAGCATTTTAAATATAAGATTCAACGAATAACTTTTCCCTTTTCCTTTATCATCAAAAAATTTTATCTTGCTGTATTTTTTGTCTGATTGTTTTATTATTTCTCTTATGTTTTTATCAGAATCTATTACAACCAGTTCATATTTTTCTTTGATTTTATTTCCCAGAACAGCATCAATAGCTTTTTTCAATAATTTTGAGGTGTGAAAAGAACTAAGAACAATTGATATCATCAGATTTCTCCCATAGAATTGAGCCTTTGTAATTTAAGAGGGAGATATATACACCCTAAATCATTCATTTTTTTTATAAAAAATATTTTGTCTTTTTGTTCGTATATAAAAAATACACATCCTCCTGAGCCAGCCCCGCTTATTTTTCCGGTTGTTGCTCCATTAGCTAATGCTGCAGAATAAATGTTCTTTATTTTTGGACTCAGTAAATTTTTAACTAACTTTAATTTATTTTTATGTTCTGTATCAAGCAATTCTGAAAATTTCTTTATATCTCCTTTTAACAAAGCTTCTCTGGTTTTAGTTACGTTTCCCCTTTTTTCTAACATTGTTTTCATATCTTCCTTTTTTTTGTTTTTTATCTTATTCTCCATCTCTCTGTGTATATTTCCGCTATCTCCTTTTCTTGGTTCTATAAAAAAAAGGATAAGATTATCTTCAAGTTTTTTCATTAATTTTTCAGAAAGCCATAGAGGTTCTATGAACACTTTATTCTTTCTAAATTCAAGATAATTAACTCCTCCTGAAAAAGCTGCGGCCCACTGATCTTGATATCCTCCTTTAATTCCTGCACTTATCCTTTCTATTTTATAAGCTAACCACGCTATTTGCTCTGGAGTAACATTTTTGGCATTTGTTGATTTAATCAATGCTTTTATTAAAGAAACAACTAAAGAAGAAGAGCCACCTAATCCACTCTTTTCTGGAACATTAGTTATTATTTTTATATTCCCTTTGAATGAGGGGGCTATTTCTTTTACTGTTTCAGTGATTAAACTTAAATCTTCTTCTTTATTCTCCAAATCTGTAATCTTCTTATGAATCTCTTTTTTTAGGAAATTGTTTTTGTAAGAATAATCTATAAAACTTTGCTCTTTTTTTTCTATTTCACAAAAATAAGTTCCAGAACTCAGGGTAGCATTTATAAGATTTGTCCAGCCAAGTGCATTTACATAATAATCTGTATCTCCTCCGTTACATAAACTAATTCTAACAGGACTTTTTCCATAAAATTTCATTTCACAACTCCAAAATCAGATTCTTCAATTTCTCTTAATCTTTCTGATGTCCCAATATCTTTGATTCGCTCTTCAGTAATATATCCCATCATTTTTAGTTTTGCATTTAGTACTCTTGGGTATAGGTAATTTTCAAAATTGAAAACCTCTTCTTCCATCAACTTTATAATTTTCGGTTCCATTATGCATAAGCCAGCATTTCCCAAATCTCCGACATTATCATGATTCTCGTGTTTTGAAACAAATCTTATTATTTGATTATTTTCATCAACCTGAAGAATATCTGAATCCTCGGGATGAGAAGATTTATGCAAAGTGACAGTCATATCTGCATTATTTTTTGTATGAATATTATACATCTCTTTTAAATCGACTTCACAAATTAAATCTCCAGACATATAGGCAAAGGTCCCTGTAATATTATTTCTCGCATATCTTAATGGACCTCCGCTTCCTAATGGATATGGTTCGTTTGAATGTTTTATTGCTATTCCAAAATTTTCTCCATTCCTAAAGTATTCAATAATCTTTTCTGCTTTATACCCATTCATCATAACTATCTCTGAAACATCATACTTCTTGGCCCAATCAACAAGATGATGAAGCATGGGCTTTCCTTTTACTATTATCATTGGCTTTGGAATATCCTTTGTTAAAGAATAAAGTCTTTTTCCTAACCCTCCTGTATTAATAAAAAGCTTAAACATTCTGTGGATTATTCTCACAAAAAAATTTATGTAAATTATAAAATTGTAAAATATCTAATCTGCTGTTTGTCTCCACCAGTTCAATAAATCCTGCATTGTTTTTTCAAATGTGATTTTTGGTTCCCAGCCTGTTTCTTTTTTGAATTTTGAACAGTCTGGAATTTGCAAAGAAACATCATAGGGCCGCATTAGTTTTGGATCCTGGAATTTTTTTATCGTTTCTTTCATGGGACTCAATGAGATAAGATAATCCAACATTTCACCAATAGTTTTTGTAGTATCCCCACCGATATTATATACTTCTCCTGGTTTGCATTTTCTCACAAGAAGATAATATGCCTCAGCCATATCTCTAACATCTGTCCAGGTTCTCACACTATCGAGGTTTCCGTGATGGATTATAGGTTTTTGTTTTCCTTTTTCAATCAAAGCGATTTGTTTTGCAAAATTACATTCTGCAGACATCATTGTTCTTCTTGGTCCTGTATGAGTGAATGCTCTTGTTCTTATTGTTTTTATTCCAAAATTAGTCCAATAGACTAATGAAGCCATATCTCCTCCAAGTTTTCCTACAGCATAAGGATTTCCTGGATTAAGTGCCTGAGTTTCTTTAATCGGCAAGTCTTCTTTTTTCACAAGCCCATAAACTTCTGAAGTGCTGCATACATGAACTACAGGATTGTAAGTTGAATCCTCTTGTTTTACAATTCTAATCGCTTCAAGCAAATCTACTGTTCCAATTGTATTTGCCTGGACTGTTATTATTGGATTATCATAACTGTCGCTAACATAACTTTGAGCTGCTAAATGAAAAATATAATCCGGCTTAGAGTCTCTAATTGCCCTTACACATGCACTAACATCCAATAAATCACATGGAACAAGGTTTATTTTTTCTCTTACATGATCTATTTTATTCAAATCTTCTGCCCATCTGTATGTTCCATGTACTTCCTCTTTTCTGTCAAGAAGTAAATCTGCTAAATGACTCGCTACAAATCCACCAATACCAGTTATTAAACTCTTAACCATCAAATTTTTTCTTCAAAATAGTATATAAGTTTTGTGTAGTCTTAATATACAGATTGCAGAATATTTATTTAGTGCTTCCAATTTCTATTAAATTAATTATAGTATATATTCCACCTACAAAAAATTTAAATATCATTTTCTGTCTTGAAGGTTATACAAAATGAGGGACGACCATAAACCAATAGGAATAGAATGGAGTGATAAAAGCAGATATAATTCTTTTAATTCTTCCAAAGGACTAATTTTGTTTGATAGTCATTATGTTCCAATCGCAGAATGGTTTCAAGGAAAAAGAAAAGATCTTCCTCCTCCAATTGAGATGGCATTAGACCCATCGCATTTGTGCAATTTTAAATGCAAACATTGCAATGCTCAAAGGTATCTTACAATAAATCCTGATGAAGTTCCTGCAGACAAGAAATTAATGACAAAAGAACATTTAGAAAAACTGCTTGATTTTTGCGCTGATTGGGGTGTTAGAGGAGTCTGCCTTGGTGGTGGTGGAGAGCCTTTGATGAACAAAAATGCGTGGACTCTTCCTTCTTATATCGCTTCAAAAGGAATGAAAAGTTCTGTTATAACAAACGGCAGTTTGATAAATGAAAAGATTGCAGAAGAAATGATGAATTGCAGATGGATAGGGGTTTCTGTAGATGCTGGAACTCGTGAAACTTTTAAAGAAGTACATGATGTTGATTATTTTGATAAGGTAATCAGAAATTTAAGATTATTAGTAAAAACAAAAGAAAGAACAAATTCAAAAATAGATATTGCATATAAATTCCTGATTACTCCTACAAATTGGCATGAGATATATAAGGCTTGTGAGCTTGCAAAAGAAATAGGAGTAAGAGATTTTCATGCTCGTCCTGCTGATTTAGAGAGAAAGGATTTCGAGCCGGCTATGACAGTTAACTACAAGATAGATGAAATACAAAATTTATTCAGAAAGTGTCATGAATTAGAAGAGAATGATGGATTCAGAGTTTTTACTGTAATGCACAAATATGATCCTGAATTTAGAGTTGTGCACACTTTCAAAAATTGTGTTTCTTCTTCATTAGTAATACAAGTATGTTCTGATGGAAATGTTTATTCATGCATCGATCACAAGGTAGATCCGAGATTCAAATTATGCAGTCATTATCCAGACCCAAAAGAGATTCTAAAGATGTGGGGAAGCGATAAACACAGAGATTATCTAAAGTCAATTAATCCTGATAGAGAATGTAGCAGATGCACTTATGGAGAATATGCAAGGCAGATTGAAGAATTAGCAATGGAAACTAGAGAAAAAGACCCGATGTGCGTTGACTTCCCATAGAATTTATTAGTCTATTGCAACAAAATTTAAAAGGCAGTTTTATATAATAAAAAAATGGTTTTAATAGATGAAAAAAAATTCTTGGATATTTACAGAAAGATGGATTATACCAGAAAGTTTGAAAACCAAGTGATGAGTGCTGTTGATAAAGGAGAAATAAAATGTCCGGTTTATCTTTCAATTGGACAAGAAGCAATATCATCAACTCTTTCTGTTTTCTACAAGCCAGATTTAATATTCACACAACACAGAGGACATTCAGTTTATTTGGCTTATGGGGGAGACATAGGAAAATTAATTGATGAGTTATTAGGAAAAGATTCTGGATGTAACAGGGGAAGAGGAGGCTCTCCAGGAATACAAGATTTAGGCATTGGGATGATTGGGCATCATGGGCTTATAGGAGAAAATGTTCCTATAGCTGTTGGGGCTGCTTTAGGAGATCCTTCTAAGAAGGTTCTTTGTGTTTTTGGAGATGGTGCTGCTGAAGAGGATTATGTTTTTACAGCTATGGGCTTTGCTGTTACTCACAAGCTTCCTGTCTTTTTTGTGTGTGAAGACAATAATCTTTCAATATTAACAAAAAAATCTGAAAGAAGAAGTTGGGAACTTACAGATGCAACAAAAGCTATTGGCATGCCTTCTGCAAATATTCCTGATGATCCTTTTGTGATAGCAGAATATGTAAAGGAATTTAGAAATAATCTGCCTGCATTCCTTAATTGCAGAACTTGCAGACATAGATGGCATACAGGAACAGGAGAAGATGGTAAACCAGAAAAAGACAGATTAGAAATCTTTAGAGAGGAATTAATTAAAAACGGGCTTGAACACAAAATTTACAGGACAGAACAACTAAATGGGGTGGAGGTTGAAAAATTATGGAAAGAACACTTGCAGAAACAATAAAAGAAATAACAAAAAAACATTTAGAAGAAAACAATGGACTTATAATGGGGCAGTGTTTAACTGCTGTTGGCTGGGTAAACCACACTGTTCCAGATTGCGAGAATATAATAGAATTACCTATGATAGATGTTGCTGGTTCTGGAATTGTTGCTGGAGCAGCATTAGTTGGAAGAAGACCAATATTTGTAATCAGATTTCAGGACTTTATTAATCTAAACTCCAGTTTTATTGTAGATTATGCTGCTAAAACAAAATACTTATTTGGGTATGGAACTCCAATATTCATAAGGGCTTTGTCTACAGAAGGAAAGGGAGCCGGTCCAACTCATTCAGCAATATCACATAGTTATTTCATGCATGTTCCCGGAATTAAAGTATGTTCTCCTATGACTCCTGGAGAATATCAAGAGATTTGGGATGAGTTCATGAAAGATGATTGTCCTATGTATGTAAGCGAACATAGACACAGTTTTAACCAAACAAAAGAGTTAGAGGACATAATTCTTCCTAATGCAGACATTACTCTTTATGGAATTTCTGCTTCGAGATTTAATATGATAGAAGCGGCAAAAGAATTAGAAAAAAAGAATATAAAATGTAATCTTTCTCATATCTTATGGCTAAAACCACTTAGCCTAGATAGAATGATTAAACCATTAAAGGAATCTAAGTTAGGATTAGTGATTGATTCTGATTTTGAAATTGCAGGAGCTTCTCAGTCAATTGCATACGAATTAATGAAACAAACAGGTTATAGAGTTGAAGCATTGGGAGCAGAAGATAGACCAACTGGAACTTACGAGAGGTATGAAAATGGAACTCCAAAAGTTGAGAAAATTGTTGAGAAGACAAAAAATTTGCTAAAGAAAAAGTAAAAGATTAGGAATGTTTTTGTCTAAGGAGATAATCTTCTAATACTTCTCTCAAATCTGAAAAGAATGGGGCTTTGAATATATCTTCTTTCTTGATTAAAACAGCTGCTTCTCCTTCTTTAACAGGCATAGAAGCTATTTTCTTTAATAATCTAGTTGACAATATTGATTCATATAAAGAATAAGTACAATTTCTGCCTAATGCATCAATAATTTTGTAATCGGGAACTATCTTCTTGGATTTCTCGTAAATTCTCTCTGCAATTTTTTGGTCTAATTCTTCCAATAACTCCCTTCTTAATGCAGAATATTCTTCTTCTCCATCTTCTACTCTCCCTCCAAAGAAACAGCACTTAAATCTAAATTGAGGTATATAATAACCTCCATCTTTTTTTTGTAAGATAAATAAATCCCTTCTTCTATTTGTTATTGAAACTGCAACTGCTTGGTAATCTTTCATTTTTGGTCTTGAGTTATCATTTTTTTGTAAGTTTTTATTTTTTCTTTTTTATCTTTATCTTTTAGTGTGTCTATAATAGCGTCTAAGATAAATTTTTTCCCTTTGATTATTTCGAATAAAAGAGCATATAAATACAGACTTGAAAATATCTTCTTTTGTTGTTTCAAAGAAAACAATTGATAGAGGAATATAAATTCTGTGAAAGCTTTTTTTAGGCTTTTATAGTCCATAGAAGGAAATTTATTAATTCTTATTAATGGGAGAGTAACAAAAGCAGTATTTTCTTTAGTTATGAAATTTATTTCTCCGTTTTCAAAGATATTTCTGAAAATTTCAATATTTTTTAAAAAGAATTCTTTTGTTATCATAAATTGATTTATATTCAAAAGAGAAGAAAACTTTTTTTTATCTAATGCCTTAAGTGCACCTTCTGGAGAGAATCGAATATAATCCCCTAGAATTTTTGAATGAACATAATAATTACAGCAACTTAGAGGTTTTTTTGTTTTTTCTAATGAATATGCTTGCAAATATTCCCTATACTTCAAATTTTGAAACTTTCCTTTTGACAGAACAATGTAATCATAACCCTCTAATTTCTCTTTAAGCTCTTTTGAATTCAATTCTAAATCTTTTTTAGAGAAAACAATTATCTTTTTATTTAATTTTGGAAAATCTTTATGGGTGAATTTTTTATCTTCTTCTTGTATTTTCTGAAAGATTTTTTTAAAAATTAGATCAATGGTATAATTTTTAATAATTTTTTTATATGCTGCATTTGCAATTTTCTCTCTTTCTTTTTCATTTATTAAGTAATATCTTATTTTTTTTAATAAATCCTCTTTATCCTTAAACATGATTATATCTTTCCCTTCTTTGAATTGGTTGAGATAATCTTTACAATATTCAGTTAATACAAAACTTTTGCAAGCTAGTAAGTCATAAATTCTTCCTGTGGCATGTAGGGTTCTGTCGTTAGATTTGCTGAAAGCCAGATTAATCTTGCTTTGGTTTATAACTTCCACCATCTTTTCTGAGTCTAGTGCTCCCTGGTATATATCCTTAAATTTTGGATATCTACTCCAATCCCATCCAAAAAGATTAATCTTTATTCCATTTTCCTTAAGAAACTTTATGAATTCGTATCTATCTGCTTTTTCTATGCCTATAAAGGTTACATCATATTTTTTCTCTAATTTTGCCGGTTTAAAAAAATTATTATTTGAACCAATAATAAAAAAAACATTTTTTATTCCGTCTTTATAATATTGTTGAACATATCTTTCAGGAGAAACTAATCCATAGTCTACAAATAAGATAAGATACCTTGAAAATATTTCAAAGGCAGTATCTTCATCTCCAGAAAAATTAAATACTTTTGTTTTTGGAGAAACTTTCCTTATTTTTATTAGAGTATCTAAGTAAAATTCACTACCTCTTATAAACAAAAATACATAATCTGGTTTTTCTTTTTCAATCAATTTTAAAAATTTGTTATTCATAACCTCTTTTCCATAAGTATAATAGTTCCATTTTATATCAAAGGGGATAATTTTTTTACAGAATCGTTTTAATGGAAGATAGTAGTTTTGATAAGGAAAATAATATTTATTTAAGGTTTCTGCAAATAATATCTTCTTGATTTTGATTTCTTTTTTGGCATTCTTTTTTACCATCATATAACCTTTAAAGTTTTCTTTAAAAGAATACTTATGCTACATAATAATTATAATCTGTTCCTAATATATAAAAAAAGATATATAATCTTATAAATAAATTCTATCCTTAAAATCATGGATAAAAATGAGTTTTTATATTGACAAAAAGATATTAGTAGCAGGGGGAACAGGAATGATTGGTAAATCCCTTGTTGATATTCTCCTTAAAGAAGGAGCACAGATTAGAATCGCTTCTTTGGATGATTCTTCAAGAGCAAATCCGGAAGCAGAGTTTGTAAAAGCAGATTTAAGGGATTATGAAAACTGCCTTAAAGTATGCGATGGGAGGGATTATGTATTCAATCTCCTTTGTGTTAAGGGCAATCCTAAGGTAACTAAAGAAAAGCCTGCAAGTTTTTTTGATTCCATAATCCTTTTTGACACTAATCTTCTTAGAGCCGCTAAAAAAGTAGATGTTGAAAGATATCTATATACAAGCACTCTTGGAGTCTATTCTCCTGCAGAAATCTTTATGGAAGATGAAGTTTGGAAAACAATGCCTTCAGAAAATGATTGGTTTAGCGGCTGGGCAAAAAGAATGGGAGAGTTACAGGCAGAAGCATATAAAATAGAGTTTAATTGGAAAACAATAGACATTGCTCGACCAGCAAATACTTATGGCCCTTATGATAATTTTGATTCTGTAAATGCAATGGTTGTGCCTTCATTGATTAAGCGGGTTGTAGATGGAGAAAATCCTCTGATGGTTTGGGGCGATGGAAGTTCTATTCGAGATTTTGTATATACTGAGGATATAGCAGAAGGAATTGCAATGATTCTTGAAAAAAATCCGGGAATTCCAGTAAATCTGGGAAGTGGAAGAGGATATTCTATAAAAGAACTTGTAAATGTTATTTTAGTAAATGTTAAAAATCCTCCAGAAGTTATATGGGATTCTTCAAAACCTTCTGGAGACAAAAAGAGGATTATGGATGTTTCAAGGGCAAAAAAAATGGGGTGGCAACCTCGTGTTTCTTTAGAAGAGGGTATAAAAAAAACAATAAAATGGTATGATGAAAATAAAGAAACAGCCGGGGATAGATATGATGTCTTCAAAAGTTGAAAGTGAATCAATGCATATAAACAATGAATGTGTTCTAATAACTGCATCAAGCAAGGGGCTTGGAAAAGCTATAGCAGAAATTTTTGCAGAAAATAAATATGATATTATACTTCATGGCAGGAATGAAGAAAAGACTAAGAAAACTGGAGAAGAACTTGTTCAAAGGGGAGTAAATGTTTACACTGTTTTAGGAGATCTAAGAAAAGAAGAAACTCTGGAAGCGTTATGTTCACAAGCAAAAGAGAGAAATATATCTGTATTAGTAAATAATGCAGCAATACCCTGCTGTGGAAAACCTATTGAAGAACTAAATGATGAATATATCTTAGAAAATTTAGAGGTAAATTTGATTGTTCCAATAAAACTCGCGAGAAGGATATATCCTTTATTTTTAGATAGGGGTTATGGCTCTATAATCAATATAAATTCGATAGTTGGTTTGGAACCAAAAAAGTTTAGGAGTGTCCATTCTGCCTCAAAATGGGGTTTAAGGGGCTTTTCAAGCAGTTTAAGAATTGAAGCTAAAACAAGAAATATCCAAGTTATGGAAGTATATCCTACCAGAATAAAAACAGCTGCAGAATTTACATATGGAATGGAACCCCGTGAAGTTGCTCAAAAGATTTATGATGCTTATAAAAAGAAAGATTTGGATGATTTGATTATTGACGGACGTCCTTTAGAATATAGGGGAAAATGATATGAAAAAAAGAAGTATTCTAGTTTGTGGAGCAACAGGTTTTATTGGAAGGAATGTTACAGAATTTTTAGCGGAAAAGGATGAATTTGAAATTTATGGGACTTTTTTTAATTCAAATCCTTATTATACTCCTAATATTAAATTAGTAAGATGTGATTTAACTGATAAAAATTCGGTACAAGAGATTGTTAGAGAGAAAGATGTTGTTATACAAATGGCTGCAATAACTTCGGGGGCAAAAGAAATTAAAGAAAGACCTTATATTCATGTTACAGATAATGCCGTTATGAATTCTTTATTATTAAGAGCTGTTTTTGACAATAATGTTAGTCAATTTATATTTCCAAGCTCTTCCACAGTATATCCTTCGAGTGATAGAGCCTTGAAAGAAGAGGATTCAGGAGATATTTTTCCTGCTTATTTTGGATCTGCTAAAACTAAATTGTACATTGAAGATATGTGCAAATTCTTTTCAAAATTTGGCAGAACAAAGTATACTCTCTTCAGACATTCAAATATTTATGGCCCTTATGATAAATATGATTTAGAAAAATCTCATGTTTTTGGGGCTACAATAACAAAAGTGATGAAAGAAGATAAAGAAGCTGAAGTTTGGGGAACGGGAGAAGAAGAAAGAGATCTTTTGCATGTGTCTGATTTATGCAACTTTGTTTACACTTCTCTAAACCAGACTAGTAACTTAGAGTTGGTAAACATTGGAAGTGGGGAAGCTATCTCGGTCAGAAATCTTGTTAAAAAGATAATGGACATTTCTGGAAAAGATCTGGAAATAAAATTCCTCTTAGATAAGCCAACAATAAAAACAAGAGTTCATCTTGATATCTCTAAAGCAAAAAGAGTTTTTGGCTGGGAACCAAAAGTTTCCTTAGATGAAGGCATAAGAAGAACAATAGAATGGTATAAAGAAAATATAAAATGAAAAATAGGGAATCTATATTCTAAATCCATAATCTTTAAAAGTAAATTTTGATATCATAAAAAATGTTAAACATTGGCTTCATTAATCCAAGCAGCGATTATCTTAAAGATCCTTTTAGGGGGGATCCCCATACACAACTTTATATTCTAACTGAACTAGAAGAACACTTTGGAAACAAGATAAATCCCTTGCTGATTGATTTAAGAGGGATAAAAAGAGAATTTGCAATACAGCATATCCCAGAATGCGATTTATATCTGCATTCTGTCTACACTCTAGATTACAATGAACAAAAATCTTTAGTTAAAGGATTGCGAGAATATTATCCGAAAGCAAAACATATAGCAGGAGGACCCCATGTCGTTGAATTTCCTGAAGAATCTGCAAAGATATTTGATTCATTAATTATAGGAGAGGGAGAAGAGTCGATTATAGATGTTTTAAATGATTTACAAAATTCTGATTTGAAAAAGGTCTATGAGCAGAAATCAAAAATAGACATTAGTCTATATCCTTTTTCAAGAAGAAAATACCTTCCTAAATCTGCAACTGCAAAAAAAGGATTAATGACTTTAAAATCAAAAAAAGGATATGAAGAATTGTTGGGAACAACAACCCTTTTTAGCCGAGGCTGTCCATTTAATTGCGCTTTTTGTGCTATGCCTAATTTGAAACAGTTTGATAAAGGAACAAGGTATAATTCTCCAGGAAAGATAAAGGACGAAATTGAATACTTAAAAAAAGAGTACGACATTCAAGGAATAAACATGCTTGACGAAATTGGCATTCCTTTTAGCAAAGAAAAGGCCATCTCTTATCTTGAGGCAATAGCAAGCACAGGAATTGTATGGAGAGCGCAGACAAGAGTTGATGGAATCACTCCTGAAATAGCAAAGATGGCAAAAGATGCAGGATGTATTGCTCTTGGTTTAGGAATAGAGAGTGTTTCTCAAACAGCATTGGACATGATAAACAAAAAAATTCAAGTTGAAGATGCAAGAAGAACTCTTAAGATTTTAAAAGAAAATGGAATTGAAACAAGAGCTTATATGATTCTTGGTTTGCCTGGAGAACCAAGGGACATAGTAAAACAAACCTGGGATTTTATAGAAGAAACACAGCCAGATTTGGTTTATCTCTCATTATTCACAGTAAGGCCAGGAACAGAAGTTTATAGTAATCCAAAAAAGTTCGGAATTAAGAATGTTAATACTGATTGGGACAAGACCATGCATCTTTTTGGAAGGTATGACAATGAAATCCCAACCTTGACTTTTGAATATGAAAATGAAACTCCTTGGGGAAAGGGATTCACACAAAGAGAATTGGTCAATAATTATATTGAAATACAGACCAAATTAAGAGAGAGAGGATTAAGTCATATATAGAAAATGAGAACACTATTAATCAACCCCCCTGTGCCGCGTACATTCTATAATCGAGAGTTCTATCTGCCTTCTGGTGAGATGTATCTTGGAGCAGTTCTTCAGAGAAATAATGAAGAAGTAAGATTAATAGATCTAAAAACATTTCAGAAAGAATTTTTATATGAAACTAGAGGAGATCCTGAAAACGAGGATTATGATTACATAATCAAAGATGCCATTTCTAAATTCAAACCAGATTTGATTGGTTTTGGTGGATTGATTTCCGGAAATTTTTTAGATGTTTTAAAATTTTCAAAAGTTACTAAAAATAGTTTTCCAGAAATTCCTGTTGTAATGGGTGGTGCACATGCTTCTATGTATCCTAATGAAATTTTAACTAATTGTCCTTCTATTGACTGGCTTGTTTTAGGAGAGGGGGAAGACACCTTAATGCAATTAATTGAAAAAATAGAAAGAAAAGATTATAATTTCGAGGATATAGATGGTTTTGCTTTTAGACAAGATGGAAGAGTTGTAATAAATCCTAAAACACGGTTCATTAGAGACTTAGATTCTCTTCCTTTTCCAGCATATGACCTAATAAACTTAAAGGCTTATTTTGAAGATACTTCCAAATGGCATAATCCAAAAAAACTTAAAATGGACATGGAAATTCCAATAATCTCAAGCAGAAGTTGTCCTTATGATTGCAATTTTTGTTCAGAAGGAGAAATTATGGGAAAGGGGTGGAGACCAAGGTCTCCTAAAAATGTTATAGACGAGATAGAATTTGTTTATGATAGGTATCATCAAAGCCATTTTGGATTTATGGATGATAATCTTACAATAAGCAAAAGAAGAATAATTGAAATATGCAATGAAATCAAAAGAAGAGGATTAAATATTCAATTTGAAACGCATAACGGAGTTTCAATAAGAACATTAGACAAAGAGATTCTAGAATCTATGGTTTCTGCAGGACTAACCAGAATTGCTTTACCAATAGAAAGTGGTTCTGATTATATTAGAAATGAAATAATGGGAAAAAGATTAAGCAGAGAGAAAATCTTTGAAACCGTTAAATGCCTTAAAAAATATGAACAGGTATACACCAGAGCGTTTTTTATCATGGGAATGCCTGAAGAAACTCGTGAAACCCTCGAGGATACTTATAAGATGATACAAGAGATTGACGTTGACAGAGTTCACCTCACAAATATTGTTCCTTTTCCTGGATCTAGGGTTTTTGAACAAGCATTAAAAGATAATCTACTTGTTAATCTAAAACCAGAAGAGTTATATCTCTCTGATGAGATGTACCAAACAAATTACCATACTTATTTTATTAAGCCGTACCAATTGGAATTGAAAGACCTGCGTGAGTTTAGGGAAAGATGCAATAATCTTATTGATGGATTAAACTCCAGAAGAAGATGAAAATTTTCCTTTTATCATTTTTAATACAAAAAAATCATTTTTGTCTAGGCTTGTTAAAAAAACAAGTAAAAAATAGAACAATACAAAAAATATTCCTAACAGGATTAAGCTTAGTGTATTAATAGGGACTAGTTGTTTTATGATTAATAAAACTGCTGTTGGTATTAAGGATACAAAGAAAATTCGCATCATCTTTTTTCTTAATGGAACAAAATGAACATAATGTTTCACTTCTATAAAAAGTGCCAAAGTCCAGATAATCAATACGCTTGTTGTTGCAATTGCAGCTCCCTCAATCCCATATCTCTTTATCAAAATGATATCCAGAATAACATTTATTATGGAAGTAACTAAAATGTTAAAAAAAATCAGTTTGGACTTGCCTGCCATTGACATTAAATCTGTAAGAAGAAATGTAAAAGCTGAGAACATTCCTCCTATAGCAAGAATTCTTAAAACATTCTGCACTGCAATGTACTCTCTTCCAAAGAAGAGATTTATAATCGCTCCTGGAAACAAGATTAGAATTATAAAAATGGGCAATCCAAAAATGAATATCCACTTTCCTACTTGTTTACTCACTTCTTTTATTAAAGAATGTTTTTTTTGAGAGAAATATTTTGTTATTAGGGGGAAGAATAATTGAGAAAACATAACAGGAATAAGAGTTATCAAGCTCATTAAAGGGTATGCTGCATTATAGAGCCCAACTTCTGTAGGATTCATAAAATAACCTATTAATGAAGAATCTGTCCAATAGAAGATAGTGGTTATGATACCGGAAAACATAAATGGCCATGAATAAGAGAACACTTCTCGAGTTATTTCAATTTTAGTTTCTTTTTTTAAATTAGAAAGTCCAAATACTTCTTTAACACTATATTTACAAACAAGATAAGAAACCATAAGCATGGATAAAACTCCAAGAATATAAGAAAAGATAATGGCATTTTCTTTCATTCCAAAAAAGATTAATACCCCCAGTACAGACAGTTTCACTACATTTTGCAATATATTCCAAATAAAAGAGTACCATCCAACTTTTTCAAATGCTCTTATACTCGTAAGAAATATGTGTGTTAAGATAGTCAATGGAATAAGGATACTAAATGCTTTCAAAAAGATAATCATTGTTTCATTATGAAAGATTGTTACTGAAATAAATCTAGAAAACAAGAATAGGAGTATTCCGGATATAGAACAGGAAATCATTAGGATTATTGTTATTTTTCTAAAAAGATATTTTATTTTATCTGACTGTTTTTTTCCTCTATAAAAAGAAAGGAATCGTCCAAGACCGTCTATTAACCCCACTGTAGAAAAAGCAGTAAAAAAACCAAGAACAATAAATGCAAGAGAAAATATCCCATAAACTTCTGGCCCAAAATATCTAGCAATCACTATTCGATAAATATACGTTACTAACTTTGACAAAAAAATTCCAATAAAAACAATCATAGAAGATTTTGCTATTCTTGTTAAGCTTGTATTAATTTCCAATTCTGAAGAATCTTTCATTTCAAAAACAATTTTACCCTGTTTTTATTTCTTATGGAAGAATTCTCTTCTGTTTTAAACATCTTTTGCAGTGAATAAATACTTATAAAATAAAACATTGTGGTTCGAAAATGGGAGAAGAAAAAGAGATTGAATTGTTTGTTCCTGGAAGATTGTGCCTTTTTGGGGAGCATTCTGACTGGGCAGGTGGACATAGGAGACAAAATTCAAAAATAGAGAAAGGATACACAATTATTGCTCAAACAAATCAGGGAAATTATGCAACAGTTAAGGAAATAAATAACCAAAATTTTCAATTTATTTCTCAACCATTTAAGGAATCCTTAGAAGTTAAACTTGAAGAACAAGAATTACTAAAAATTGCTGAAGAAGGCGGGTTGTTCAGTTATGTAGCAGGAGTTGCTCATGAGATAATCTCTAGTTATAGACAATGCCATCAACACGGGATAATTATAGATAATTATAAAACAGATTTACCTATAAAAAGTGGCTTATCTTCTTCTGCTTCTGTTTGTGTTTTAACCACAAAGGCGTTTAATGAAATTTATGACCTTGGATTTACAAACAGACGTATAATGGAACTTGCATATCTTGGAGAAACAACAACTCCTTCAAGATGTGGAAGAATGGATCAAGCATGTGCTTATAATGAACCTGTCTTAATGACTTTTGATGGTGATAGAGTTGATGCGCAAGAATTAGCGATTGGAAGAGATATGTTTCTTCTGATTGTGAATTTAAAGAAAGGAAAAGATACAATGAAAATACTCTCTGATTTAAATGAAGGATTTCCTTGGCCAAGAAGTGATTTTGAAAGAAAAAAACACACATATTTTAGCATGATAAATAAGAGAATAGTCTTTGAAGCCAAACAGGCAATAAATAACGGAGATGCAGAGACGTTAGGAAATTTAATGAAAGAAGCACAGATGAAGTTTGACAATTATCTCGCTCCTTCAAGTCCAGAACAATTAACTGCTCCTGTTTTACATTCCATGTTGTCCATGCCTGAAATTCAAAAATTTATTCTTGGGGGAAAAGGAGTGGGAAGTGGAGGAGATGGAACTGCACAATTAGTTTGTAAATCTAAAGAAGATAGAGAAAAAGTTCGAACAGTTTTGGAAAGAAAAAATTTTGGTTGTTTAGATCTAAATCTGAAAAAAACTTAAAATTCTCTTTGCGCTTTCTCAAAAGATTCTTTAGTTCCTATATCCAACCACTTGCCCTGGGTAACGTATGCAAAAATTGGGACTTTCTTGTATAAATATTGCAAGAATAAACCGGGTTGATCTGCAAGCCCTTTACTTGCAAATTCTTTTATTAGTGGAATAGTGGATTTCTTAAAAAAATAAGTACTTGATGAACAAAAAGTGGATTTTGGATTTTGTGGTTTTTCTTCAAAATTCACAAGGAAATTATTTTCAATTAGAGCCACGCCAAATCGTTTTGCTTCTTCAAAATTTCCTGTATCATAAAATAAAGATAAATCTTTCCCTTCTCTTCTAAAAACTTCATAAGGCTCTTCTAAGGAATAATCAAAAAGATTATCTCCTGAAATAACAAGAAGATTATCATTTATTCCCCTTTTATTTATAGCAAATAATAAATCGCCAATAGCACCTAATTTATCTTCTAATTTAGAAACACCATCATTTAAGATAGTTAGAATTTCTCTATCTTTTTTCCAGTTAAGAAAGTCTTGATAAAAATTATTATTTGTTACTAAGATAATTTCATCTATATTCTTTATTTTCTGGATTTTTTCGATTATGTAATCTATTACGAGTTTATTATTCACTTTTAAAAGAGATTTAGATTTATTTAATGTCGAAGGATATAATCGAGTTGCAAAACCCGCTGCAAGGACTATTGCTTTCATTAAAATGAGAAAAATCAGTTTTTTTTAAATATTTATATCTGAAAGATTATGGTTCATTAAATTGAAGGAATTGTACATAAATATTTAAATTGATTCTCCAAGTAATTTTTATGTCTGATAAAAAGGTTTCAATAATTATTCCTTGCAAGGAGATGGATTCTTTTACTGAAAAATGCCTAAAAGAGTGTCTAAATCTAAATTATTCTAATTATGAGATTCTTGTTCTTCCTGATGAATCTGATAAAAAAAAATCAAAAAAGTTTAGCAATAAAAGAATAAAGATAATAAAAACAGGAAAGGTTAAACCTTCTGTTAAAAGGAATCTTGGCATGAAAAAAGCAAAAGGAAATTTTTTTGCTTTTATTGATTCTGATGCTTATCCTGAAAAGAACTGGCTTAAAAATGCAGTTGGATATTTCGAAGATTCAAAAATCGGCTTAGTTGGTGGGCCGAACTTAACTCCTCCTGAAGGAAATTTTGTTGAAAAGATTTCTGGGTATGTCCTTGCTAATTTTTGGACAAGTGGATTTGCCTATATTCGATATAGAAAAGCAAAAAATCAGTTTGTAAAAGAATTGCCTTCCTGCAATTATATAACAAGAAAAGAAATCTCTCCTGAATACAATTCTGGATTTTTAACCGCAGAAGACTCAAAATTCTGTTTTGATATAAAAAAAGAAGGGTATAAAATCCTCTATGCTGGAAATGTGGTTGTATATCATCATAGACGAGATACAATAAAGAAACATCTCAGGCAAATGTATATTTACGGCAGGGATATTGCCTGGCTTTCAAAAGAAGAATTTTCCTTTGATAAATTATATTTTTCCTTGTTAAGTCTTTTCAGCATTGCATTTATTATTGGAATTGTAGACTCTATCTTCTCTATTGCAATGAGAATCCTTTTTCTGGACTTATTCTTCCTCTATTTTTCAGTTATTCTTTTTACAAGTATTCATGAGAACATAAAAACAACTCTTTTTGTAACATTTATTACGATGTTAACTCATTTTTCATATGGAATCGGATTTCTATATGGAATATTCTTCAAGAATCCCGATAGAATAAACCAGGTTTAGAGATGTTTGCCAAATACGGCCAAATCAATATCATCAATGAATTTTAATCGTTTATGCAATAAAAAACTGTAGATTATAGAAATCTTATTGAATTTTCCACATTCAATCCCTTCTGAAACTATATCCACAAGAAGATGGAAACCAAATCCAATAAGCAGATATAAAAATATTTCAGAAACATAAACATAAAGAAAATATAGGGCAATTAAGATTTCAACTCCATGCAGAAAAAGAAATCCAAAGGATATTTCTCTTTTTTCCTTTTTGCTTAAATGATGTGCCTTTTTTCTATTTTCTGTAAACCATTTATACGCTCTGATTATACTCTTATCTCCTTTCTTAAAAACATAATACAGATAATGATCTACATCTATTAGTATACTTGATAAGAAGATTATCAGCAAGCCAGAAATAGGTGTCTGTGGAAATAAAAAGAACAAAAAAAGAACAAAAAAAATCCCTAAAAGAAAATGAGATTGTGGCTTCATATTACTGTTCAATCATATTTACAATATCTGCAAATGCTGGACGAGTTACCAAAACCCCAATTGTTATCCCAGTTATTGTTGTAAATACAAACCCTCTTAATAATCCTGCTCCTGCCCACCAAAGAGGCAATAATGAAGCAACAGAAGTAAAGTATGCTCCAAGTATTATTGCAAAAGCTCTCTTTATCCTTTGTTTGATACTTAAAAACTCTTTATGTTCTGCTTCGTCTAACATAACTATCTGATCATCAACTCCTGTACCAATTGCAGCAAGAATTCCTGCTATGCTTGGCAAATCCAAATCCCATTTCATTAGAGCTGCTATACCTAAGGTTATGATTATTTCTGATGTACAAATTATTAATGGGGGAATTGAAATCTTAATTTTTCTATATTTGATAAAAATTATAATTACTACTGAAAGAAGAGCTACGGCGCCTGCAATAAGAATGTATTTTGTAAAATTTTTTCCTAATGTTGGGGAGATTGTATCTAATTTGACGATTTTTAGTTTGAATGGTAAACTTCCTGTAATTAAAACTGTTTGCAATTTGTTCATTTCTTCTTCTGCTGCATTGTATGCATCTGTTTTTGTAGGACCGCTTCCAGAACCAGAAATTTGAATTTGTGTTTCTGCTCTTCCTTTTAAGTTTTCACTAATCAATAAACTGCTATAAAATTTATCATCTAAATATAAATTTAATTTTTCAGAAAGATAATTTCCTTGTGACGTTGAATTAACACTTAAATTACTTGTTATATTGGCTTGTCTTTGCGCAGCTTTTTCACTTAAATAAACTGTAAATCTGAAAGTACAAAAATATCCACTTTGGGCTTGTTCACATTGATAGATCCCTGATTCTTGTCCAGATCTTGCAACAGAAGTTATATCTTTTTCTCCTCCGATAAAAACAGTTTCATTTCCTATTCTCGCTTCGAATTTTCCCTGTTTGGAGATTAATTCTTCCAAGTCTTTTGGTGTTGCACCAGCAATTTCAATACTTAATCTATTATCACCTGATAAATCCACTCTTGGAATAACCTTCACATCAGAAACACCAAAAACATTTAATCTATTTTCAATTATTTGTGCTAAATCATTCACTTCTTGTTTAGTTAGTTTATGATCTTCTGCTTCAATTAATGCCCTTGAACCCCCAATTAAATCTAATCCTAATTTTAAATTTGTTTTAGGAATTTCTGAAACAAATAAATCTGGAGTTTGATTGGAATAAAAGACATATTCTTCATCTTTTGTTGTTATGGTTGTTTTTATTGTTTCATTTGAATTAAATTTTCCTTCCATTATATTAGAAAAATCTTTAATATTTTCAACGGGCTGATTGTCTATCCCTGTGATTATCTGCCCTGTTCTTAGTCCTTGTTCAAATGCAGTTGAATTTTGTTCAATGCTAGTTATGATAACTCCTTTCTGCAAAAAATAATTTGGGTTATAAAAAATAGACAAGAGAGATAAGAGTAAAAAGATTATCCAAAGCCAAATCTTCCAAGTAAATTTAATCTTCATTTTTTCTTTGTTTTCTTAAAACATACCATTTAATTATTGAAACATTTGTTATCCATGTATTGAATATATCAAAAGATAAGCCAATTACCATTATTGTAAATATCTGAGATAACACCACTGAAAAAGAGCCGACAATAATCAAAGCAAGAAGGACAGCAAAAAGAGAAGTTAATGTCATTGTAATGCCTGTTTTGAAAGACTCAAAAATCCTGTGATTTACAGTTCCATCAGTTCCTTTCAAAACCTTAGAAGTGAGAAGTATATCTGTATCTACGCTATACCCTATAAGCATTAGAATTGCCACAATTCCCGCACTTGAAATTTGAATTCCAAGTAGATTTACAACCACTAAAGTCATAAGGATATCGGCAAAGGCAGACAAAATTACTGCTATTGAGGGTATAAATATTTTGAATTGTATGAAAACAACAATAGCCATAAGTAAAAAGGAGATTAATATAGCGATTAAAAGTTGTTTATAGAAACTTTCACTTAATGTTGAGCCTGTAAACTCAAAACTACTGTTTTTTTCATTTAATTCATGTCCTAAATACTCTTCAAGAACATTTCTTGTCTGTTGTTCATTGCTTTTTGTTTCTACGATTATAGCAATTTGTTCTCTTGTTATTAAATCTGAAATTTCACGAATATTAACATTATCGAGTTGATTAGAAATGATGTTTTTCAAATTTACTATATTAATTTTTTCATTTATTGTTACAGAAGTGCCTCCTGTTAAGGACGTATCTTTGTTAATAAAGTCATGATTAACTGAGTAAAAATATCCCATGTATGCAAAAGAAGAGAGCAGTAAGACTAATGAAATTAAGAGTAGTAACTTATAATGCTTATCGTGAAAGCCCATAATCTTATTTTTGAATTTTTCTTTGTTTATTTTCATTTTTTAAATGCGCTGATCGGGATTCGAACCCGAGTCATCTGCTTGGAAGGCAGAGATTCTGCCACTGAACTATCAGCGCTATACTTTAATGTTAAATTGAAGTTTTTTAAATATTTATTGTTCAGGGAACTTTTCTGTTTTCTCTATTATCTTGTATTTTTTATCAAATTTTATTTGTTTTATAAGAGAGATAATTCCTTCAACAGCTAAGCCAATTCCTGCAAGAAACCAAAACCAATCTGAAGAAAAATCATAAAACCCAACAAGTTTGATTAAAGTTCCAATAGCCATCAATACACCAATGGATATAAAAGAGAAATAATGAAGATATTTTGGGAAATTTTTTTTTTTCATAAATGATTTTTATATCAAAAGGTTATAAAGTTTACTAAACGCGCCTGGAAGGATTTGAACCTTCGACTTCGTCCTTACTTCGAAAAGCAGAGCTTTTTGAAGGACAAAAAACCTGCGGTTTTTCGTAGGGGGGACGCACTCTAATCCAAACTGAGTTACAGGCGCAGTCAAGGGATATACCTTTTTAAATAGTAAGTTGGTTTAAAAAACATGCTGGTTAAATTACTTGGTGGAATTGACCTAATAGGTGGATTAATTTTAATATTTGGAAGTAATGATGGTTTACCCCTCCCAATCTTAATTATTTTTGGAATTATTTTATTGATAAAAGCAGGAATAGGCAAATTAAAGGATTTTGCCAGCTGGATTGATATCTTCGCAGGAATTATTTTTATTCTTTTGATATTCTTGCCTGTTTATTGGGTGGTGTGTATAATCGCTGGAATTCTGCTGATTCAAAAAGGAATCTTTAGTCTTCTATAAAGGTTTTTATAGGACTATAGAATTATTTTATTAAGCGGGAGTGCCAGAGTGGTCAAATGGGCAACGCTAAGGCGAAGAATGTTTGTGGAGTAATCCATATGCAAGCAAGCTTCTGAGAAACGTTGTGGCTTAGTGCCTGCAAAGGTTCAAATCCTTTCTTCCGCACTTCATAAAAAGCTTTATAAATAAGCAAAAATAAAGAATTTTGAAGACGGCCATAATAGGTTGGAAACACCTGTTCCCTTTCCGAACACAGAAGTTAAGCTTCCTATGTTGATGACGTTAGTACCCGACAAGGTGCCAAATCATCAAGCTGTCTTCTTTGATTTTTAAAAAATTTTTATAGTCTAAATCTTTGATTATTTTATGAAAAAATCTTCAGGGGAGGAAACTGAAAAGGAAATTGCAGAATTTTTTGAGAATGCAAAAGAAAAATCTCCTAAAGAAGTCAAAAAAATAAAGAAAATTGCAATGAGTCATAACATTCAATTAAAAAAATTAAAGAAAAAATTTTGCAAAAAATGCCTGATGCCTTATAAAAATTCAAGAATAAGAATAAGAAATAAAATTAAATCAATAATATGCAAGAATTGTAGTTATGTAAATAGATGGAAGATGAAATATTAACTCTTCTTAAATTTCCCAACGAGTTCGATTAAATCGGTTTGTCCCAAGAACATAGCTCTGCAACAGGGTCTTTCTAAACCTAAATCATCTAAGGCTTTTTTAGAGTTTTCTCCATTAGCAATTTTTTTCTTATATTCATCCCAAAGTTGACCTATGGGCTTTCCACATGAAAAACATCTTACTGGAATTATCATGTTATTATTTCTTATTCTTGGTTTATAAAACTTTGTAGATTTCCTTTTAAATATAATCGATAGATTTAAATAAAGACCTATCAAAGAAATAAAAGAGGGGTGGCGTGACCTCAGAACGAATTCTGAGAATGATAATATGAAAAACGAAAACATAATCGAATTGAAAGATGTATGCAGGTATTATAGATTAGGAAACACCGAAATAAAAGCTCTTTGTGACGTAAATTTAGAAATTAAAAGGGGAGATTTTATTGCTATTGTAGGACCTTCGGGCAGTGGAAAGAGTACAATGATGAATCTTGTTGGAGCATTAGATCTCTCTAGCAAAGGGGATATTTTTCTTGATGGACAAAATATAGAACATCTTCCTGAATCCGAACTTGCACAAATACGCGGAAAGAAAATTGGATTTGTTTTCCAGACATTTAATTTAATACCCACCTTAAATGCAGTTGAAAATATTGCTCTCCCAATGATTTTTCATGGAGTAGGAAAAGAAGAAAGAATGGAAAGGGCAGAAGAAATTCTAAAAGAAGTTAGTTTAACTCACAGGAGAAATCATTTTCCAAAAGAGCTTTCTGGAGGAGAGAGACAGAGAGTTGCAATTGGCAGGGCATTAGCAAATGATCCAGAGGTTATCCTTGCAGATGAACCTACAGGCAATTTAGATACAAAAACAGGACTTGAAATTATGAAGATTTTTGTTAACTTAAATAAGAAAGGAAAAACAATAATCCTCGTAACTCACAATTTAAACCTAATAAAGTATGTTCAGAAAGTTTTAAAAATATCAGATGGAAAGATAATCGAGCAAAAGAAAGTCAAGCAACATAAAATAAAATGAAAAACAAAATTTTGATATTATTAACAGCGATTGTTATTCTACAGATTTACTTAGCTTCTGCCTTGATTATTAGTTCTACGACAAGCAATCCTGCAGAAGTTCAGCCAGGAGAGACAGTTAAATTAGATTTAACAATAAAAAACGATTTGAATCAGGATGTTGAAGATGTTGTTGTAAGTTTGGTTTTGAATAACCCAGCTAATCCGCTTCCATTTGCACCATATCAGTCTTCAAATGAATACAAAATAGATACGATAAATGAAGATGAACATGAAATAGCAAAATTTAATCTGATTGTATTTGCAGATGCAAATTCCGGAACTTATACTATCCCTGTTAAAGTGAGTTACACAGAAAGTGACACGGGAAACAGTAAAGAAGATGTAGACTTGGGATTAGTGAGTATTATAATAAATGCGAAACCTAAGATAGATGTTTCTTTAGAAGGCCCTGTTTTAATCAAAGGTACAAATGGAAAGATAACAATAAAAGTAGTAAACTCTGGGCTTGGTGATACTAAATTTTTGAGTGTGAGTTCAAGCCAAGTTAATGGAATACAAATAACAGGCTCGAATAATGTATATATAGGAAATATAGATAGCAATGATTTTGATACTGCAGATTTCGATGTTTTTGTGAATGCAGATGCTTTATCTTCTATTAATCTTCCTGTTAAGATAATTTATACAGATTCAAGAAATAATCAAATAACAAAAGATGAAACTGTTTTAGTAAAGACGTATACTACCAAAGAAGCGATTAGCTTGGGATTAATCCAAAAGAATAATACAGTCATAATACTTGTTTTCCTTGTTCTCGCAGTAATTCTGTTTTTTGTTTATAGAAGAATAAGAAAAAAAGCGAGAAATAATAAACTAAATGGAAAATGAAAGACCACTTTTTGCTTGCTTTCTCTAATCTTAAAAGAAGAGGATTGAGGAGCTGGCTTACTATGATTGGAATTTTTATAGGAATAGCTGCTGTTGTAGGCTTGATAAGTTTAGGACAAGGATTGCAAGGAGCAATCAATAAACAATTTGAACAGCTTGGAAAGGATAAAATAATAATCCAAAGTAAAACTATGGGACCTCCTGGAACTGCAACAGGAAAATTGATTCTAACAACAAAAGATTTGAATGCAATAGAATCTGTTAGGGGAGTGGAAAGAGTGGTTGGAATTTTAATGAAAAGTTCTGTGATAGAATTTAAAGATGAAACAAAAATTAATTTTATAATAGGAATAAATCCAAAAGACGCGCAAATTTTTTCTGAAATGCAAGATTATAAAGTAATTAAGGGAAGAGATTTAAGGGATGGAGATGGATTCAAGGCTGTTGTAGGATACAATAATCTTATCGATGAAAAAATATGGAAAAGAGGTGTTGGAATTGGAAGCACGATTACTGTTGGGAATGTTGAATTTAAAATTGTGGGAATTTTGGGGAAAACAGGAGATCCATATAATGATGCAGCAATTTACATTCCAAAAGATACATTAAGAAATATTCTTAATACTCAAGACGAAGAAGATGAAATTGTTGTAAAGACACAAGAAGGTTTTAACCCCAATGATGTTGCAAAGAGTATAGAAAGAAAATTAAGACAAGAGAGGGATGAAAAAGAAGGGCAAGAAACATTTACAGTGCAAACTTCCGAACAACTCTTGAATAGTTTCACGAATATTTTTAATATTGTACAAGGAGTATTAGTTGGAATTGCCGCAATATCTCTTTTAGTTGGGGGAATTGGAATTATGAATACTATGTATACTTCTGTTTTAGAAAGAACAAAGGAGATTGGAACAATGAAAGCAGTAGGAGCAAAAAACTCAGATATATTGCAGATTTTTTTATTTGAATCTGGACTTTTGGGATTGGTTGGAGGAATCATTGGAATTGGATTAGGAATTGGATTGGGAAAGGGGGTACAATATATTGCAACAATAGCATTAGGCACAAATTTGTTACAGGCTAGTATAACTTTGCCTTTAATTTTTGGAGCATTAACATTTTCTTTCTTTATTGGAACTCTTTCTGGGATACTTCCTGCGATGCAAGCAGCAAAATTAAGGCCTGCTGATGCATTACGTTATGAGTAAAACTAATAATGTAATGAACTAATTAACTTGTTAGTTCTTTAAGATATGAATAGGCTAAAACAAAAATCTTTAAAAACTAACTTTATTTTTTTAGATAACAAAGGATGAAAAAATGAAAAAATGCATTTATTGTGGAAAAGAGGTACAGGAAGATTCTGTGATGGATTTTTGTGATAACTGTGGTATAAAAGTTTGGGGTCCAAAAATGCTTAAAGCAATAAAGGGTAATTATGAAAAAGCTAGAGACAATGGTGATTTACATGGGATGAACTCTATAAATCCTCCTTCAAAGAACATTAAATAGTTCATTAAAGAGAGATAGTTTTTTAAATGACATATTTCTGTGTAGTTCATGGTAAATAGAAAATCCATCAGAACTCGAGGGAAACTACAACTTAGTAGATACTTTCAAGAATTAGATAGGGGGGATATTGTAGCCATATCAAGAGAGTTTGCGGTTTCAACAAGTGTCCCAAAGAGGTTCCAAGGAATTACAGGAAAAGTTGAAAGTAGCAGAGGAAAAGCGTATATTGTTAAAATTAAGGATGGAAATAAGGAGAAAAGAATTCTGATTGAGCCAATACATTTAAAAAAAATAAAACAAATTAAAGAATAATATGATAAAGAATAATCAACCATTAAGCATGGCAGAAGTAATCGAATATGTTAAGAAAGATGGAAGTGAAACAGACTTAGTTGGATTCATAAAAAAGTTTAATGAACTAAAAGTAAAAGAAGCTAAAGAATTGAAAGAAGAAATTGAAAAACTTATGGAGATTAAAATAAAACCAGAAGATATAACTAAATTAATAGATTTGCTTCCAGAAACTCCGGAAGAATTAAATAAAATCTTTGTTGATGTTAGTTTAGACGATGATGAAACAAAAAAGATTCTTGAAACAATTAAAAAATTTAAGTAAAGAAAATGGAAAAAGAAGAATTTGCAATCATATTAGATTACCTGCCGAATGGATATCCTTTAGAGAAAAAGATGATGCCTGTAGCTCAAGCTATAGGAAAAAAGAATTTGGTCTTATTAGAATTAGTTCCTAGAAGAGGAATATCCCTAGAAATTGGAGAAGAAGCTTATATAGGGGATGGTAAAAGGGATAAGATTTATTATATTCTTGGAAGATTACATAGAGAAAAGTTAACCGAACCTGCTAAAAATCAATTGCAAGAATTTATAAAGAAAATAGTTAAAGAAAGAGAAAAGGAATTCATTAGTTTTTTCAATAAATCAGAAGCAATAAATAAAAGATTGCATCAAATAGAACTGCTTCCTGGATTCGGTAAAAGACATATGCAAGAAATATTAAAACAAAGAGAAGAAAAGGAATTTGAATCTTTCGAAGATATGAAAAAAAGAATACAAAATTTGCCTGATCCGGAAAAAGCTGTTCAAAAAAGAATATTTATAGAATTAATAAATCTTGAAAGACAAAACCTTTTTGTACATTAAAATGAAAAACATACAAAAAATGAAAAAGGATGAAGAAAAATATGAAGAAAGATTAGTAAGAATTTTGTCAAAAGACATAGAAGGAGGAATG
The DNA here is from genome assembly GCA_026395815.1 of Candidatus Pacearchaeota archaeon. Taxonomy (GTDB): domain Archaea; phylum Nanobdellota; class Nanobdellia; order Pacearchaeales; family GW2011-AR1; genus RBG-13-33-26. The sequence continues at coordinate 2,500 of JAPLXZ010000010.1, read as the reverse complement.
AATGTTTATGTTGGATTAACAAGAATTAAGGGCATATCTTGGGGTTTGGCAAATGCTATCTGCAAGAGTTTAAACATCAGTAAAGACAAAAAGATTGGTTCTTTAAGTAAAGAAGAAATAGAAAAAATAAATGAATTTATGAAGAAACCTAAAATTCCTGCTTATTTATTAAATCGAAGAGCGGATTTTGAAACCGGAGAAAATAAACATCTTACAGGAAGTGATTTAGAATTGCAAAAAGATTTGGATATTGGAAGATTGAAAAAAATTAGAAGTTATCGGGGATATAGACATGTTGCAGGATTGCCTGTAAGAGGACAAAGAACAAAGAGCCATTTCAGAAAAAATAAGAAGAGAGGAGTGGGAATTAAAAAGAAAATTAAAAAACAATAAAAAATGAAAAGAAAATTAAAAATTTTCAGTTCATCTGAAACAGGAAATTTCAAATGAAAAGAAAGCACAAAACATATTCAAAACCGAAGAGGCCTTTTGATAAGATTAGAATAGAAGAGGAGGCAAAGATAAAGAAAGAATTTGGCTTGAAAAATAAAAAAGAGATATGGAAAGCTGATGCAAGAATAAAATCCATAAGAGAAAAAGCAAAAATATTAATTTCGGCTGATCAAGAAGAGAAGAATTCATTCTTTGAAAGGCTTAAAAAAATGGGATTTAAAGTTAATTCTATTACAGATGTTTTATCCTTAGACAAAAGAGATTATTTAAAAAGAAGATTACAAACAATTTTAGTTGAGAAAAAAATGGCATCAACTGTAAAAAGCGCGAGACAATTAATCACTCATAAGAAAGTTTTGGTTGAGGGGGATGTTATCAATGTCCCATCATATATAGTACCTGTAGAATTAGAAAATAAAATTTCCCTTAAACAAATGAAAAAACAGGATAAAGAAAAAAGGGAAATTGGAGTTGAAGAATGAGCGAAGAAAAAATAATCGAAGTAACTGAACACGAAACAGAAGAAATAAAAAAAGAAGAAGTTAAGAAAACTGAAAAAAAAGCCAAAGAAGTTGAAGCTATTGTAAATATATACACTTCATTTAATAACACAATTGCTCACGTCACAGACGTTTCTGGAAGAACCATTGCTAAGGTTAGTGGAGGGCAAGTTACTAAACATGGAAGACTTAAAGCAAATCCAACAATCGCAATATTCATCGCAAAAAGAATTTCTGAAACATTAAATGATTTAGGCATAAAATCCTTATATGTAAGAATAAGGGCAAAAACAAGAAGTCCTGCTCCTGGTCCAGGTGCACATGCAATAATTAAAAGTCTAACAAGAGAGGGTTTTAAAATTTTAAATATATTAGACACGACAAGATTTCCAAGAGGTGGACCAAAAAAGAAAGGAGGAAGAAGAGGAAGAAGGCCGTAAAGCTTGAGACCATAAGTTTAAAAATAAAGCCTGTAAAATAATAATTATGAAACTAATAAACAAAAAGGATAACCAAATAACTTTTACTGCAGAGATGAATGAAAGTTTAGCAAACGCAATAAGGAGATATCTAAATCAAATTTTGGTTTTGGCAATAGACGAAGTAGAAATATCAAAAAATGATTCTCCATTATATGATGAAACAATCGCACACCGACTTGGATTAATTCCTTTGAAAATGAATAAAGCAAGTGATGAAAAAACTACTGAAGAAATAACTCTCGTTGCAGATAAAGAAGGGATAGTCTATTCAGGAGAAATGAAGGGACATGTTAAACCGGCTTATGAAAATATGCCTATTACTGTATTAAAAAGGGGGCAAGAATTAGAGATTCTTGCAACAGCAAAAACTGGAAAGGGAAGTAAGCACTCTAAATTTTCTCCGGGTTTGATGTTTTACAGAAATTTTATAGACATAAAGATAGATAAAAATTGCCCGGAAGGGGTTATAGACGTGTGTCCTCAGAGGATATTAAAGATGGAAGATAACAAGATTATTAGCACTGATGAATATAAATGTGATATGTGCGAAGCATGTATTGATTTCTGCAAAAAGAAAGGGAAAACTTCAATAGAATTAATTCCAAAAAAAGAACTTGTTGTAACTATCGAATCTTTTGGACAATTAACCACAGAAGAAATTTTCAAAAAAGCAATTAAAGCCTTGAAAGAAGATTTAACAGAAGTTGCGAAGAAGATTTCTAAATAAAAAAGTGCGGGTAAAAGGATTCGAACCTTTGTAGGCACTAAGCCAACAGATTTTGAGTCTGTCCCCTTTGACCACTTGGGTATCCCTGCAAATAATAAAGCATTTATCAATCTAAAATATACTCTTATAAATGCTTTTTATTTTAATAAAAATTCTAAATATTCAACATATAAAAAGCTTTATAAATGCTAATTTAATGGTTTTATTAGACGGCCATAGTAATCAGGTTATACCCGATCCCTTTCCGAACTCGGAAGTCAAGCTGATTACGCTAGGCGCGCTAGTTTCCTAACGGAAGTGAAACGCCAGTGCTGTCACCCTATATTTAATTTAAAATG
>JAPLXZ010000005.1 GCA_026395815.1 Candidatus Pacearchaeota archaeon | reverse complement strand
AACAGGCAATATAACAATTTTAAATGGAACAATGAAGATTTACGGAGATTATCTTCATGTTAATTTTACAGGAGCATACGGAAATATAACTGAAGATGGACATGGGCAGGAATGGAGAAGTGTTAATGGAAATATTACAATTGGTGTTAGTGGAAAGTTAGATGGTATTGGTTTAGGATTCCCTACTGGAATTGGGCCTGGATCTGGCACGCTTGGAGCATCTCATGGAGCAATGACAGACGGAATTCTTGGTGGTTCAATGGTAATATATGGAAATGCAAGTGCTCCAACAAGCTTAGGAAGTGGAGGAGCAAGTGCTGGTTTTGGGGGTGGTTCTGCTATAAAATTACAAGGAGATAATATTCTTATTGATGGTAATATATCAATGAATGTTAATTCTGCAAGTTATGTTTATATGGGTTCTGGAGGAAGTATATGGTTGAAAGCAAATATCATTTCTGGAAGTGGTAATCTTAGTGCAGATGGAGGAATCCCACCTCTTGAAAATCCAAGCTACTGGTCATATGGCGGTGGTGGAGGTAGAATAAGATTTGAATATGGAAGCACAATGAATTTAACAGGGAAGATTTCTGTTAAATCTGGAATATCACAAGGTTCAGGTGGCAGCAATGTAACAAATGCTCCAGGAACTTTAACTTTCACAAATAATACTTGGCCATCTAATTTTATAGTGAAAGGAGATATAGGATTATTAGGAGGAGATTATGGAGAAGGAAATGTTACAAATATAAGGGGAAATTTTAGTGTATTAAGTGACACAACATTGGGAATTTATGGAGATTGTTTTATTGATCCAAAAAATCCCTCAAGTTGCTGGAATAAAACAGCAAATGGAAGAGGGGTTTGGATAAATGCTTCCGGAGACATCAATATCAGTTTAGGCGCTCTAGTTCATGGAGATTTTCTTGGATTTCCGAACAATACTGGACCTGGACTTTGTGGTGGTGCAGCTGGGTCAGCTCATGGAGGTAATGGGCAGTCGTGTAGCAATACATATGGAAACGAGAAAGAGCCTATAAATCTAGGAAGTGGTGGAGCAAGTATTAGTGGTAATGATGCTAGAGGGGGTTCTGCTGTTAGATTACAAAGTGATACAGGAAATATTATTATTGATGGAGTTATCAATATGATGGGAAGTGGGGGGCAATATTTTTACGGAGCTTCTGGAGGTAGTATCTGGCTTGATGGAAAAAATATTTTAGGAAAGGGTAATCTTTCTGCAAATAGTTTAGATGATGCGACTGCAGGCTGGTCTTCTGGGGGTGGTGGAGGTAGAATTGCTTTAACTTCTACAGGAACAATTAATTTTACTGGAATTATAATAAACACAGGAGCAAAACAAAACCAAATTCCAAAGGGGTCAGGTGGAACAGTTTTCATAAATGCAACAACTTCAATAAATTCTCCGATGAATATCTCAACAGTAGGATTTAATGGAGGAAACATAACTTTCATTGACACAAAAATAACTCTATCGGGAATTTATAATGCATCAAACTTTACAGGCGGTTCAACAGTTGAGAGAATAATTGTAAATTACACTGATTGTTCAAGCAGTTTTGTGGGCGCAAAATTCAATCCTATTGCGACATACCAAACTAATTGTCCATTGCCGCCATTAGTTACAATAATTTTTCCATCAAACAATACTTATTCTCCTGATAATGGTTTAGATGTGTTATACAATGCAACAGATGCTGCTGGAATAGGTTCTTGTTGGTATTCTAATGACACAATGTTAAAAAATATGTCATTAGGAACAGCAGGAAGCTGTGTTAACATAACAAACATAACATGGACAGAAGGAAGACATAATGTGACTGTTTGGGCAAATGATACAGCAGGCAATGAAAACCATTCAACAATCACGTTTGGAATTGATACAGTAAAGCCAGATATTAATTTTACATTTCCTACTCCCGATAATGCTTCATCACAAACAGCAACATCTGTTTATGTAAATGTTTCAACGAATGATGAAAATGAACATTCTGCTTTTATTGACTGGAATAGGAGTTTAGTAGGATGGTGGAGTTTTGAAAGCGTTAATTCTTCTGGAACTGTGTTTGATAATTCAACTTGGGGGAATAATGGAAACATGACCGGATTCAATTTTAATACAACTGTTACAGGAATAAGGGGAAAAGCATTGGAGTTTGATGGAATTAATGATTATGTAAAAGTCAACTATAAAGATGCATATGATTTCAATAACAGTTTTACAATTGCAACATGGTTTAAAATCAATCCTGATGCTTTCACTGGTACGCATGTATTAATTGGACGGGCTAATAATTATTATTTTTTAAGTGCTGGATCAAAAGGTTTTTATTTATTACTTAGAGACCTTTATGGAACAGATACTGTAATCTTTAATGCTGCTGGAGCATCAAATAATGTAGATATTCAGTGGGCTGGTGGTTCTGATAATCAGTGGCATAGTGCTGTGGGGGTAAGAGATGGAAGTATCTTCACGCTTTATGTTGATGGGATTTCAAGAGGTACAAGTACTTCATCTATTGGAGATATGGTACTTGTTAATGAATCTTTATACCTCGGAACTAATCGAGGGGGTGCTGGAGATAACTTCAACGGTTCCATAGATGAAGTAATGATTTTTTCAAGAGCATTAACTCCAGAAGAAATAAATGCCTCCTACAATGCAGGAACTTACAAATTATACAACAACTTCACTGGTTTAAGTACAGGACAATATAACTTCACTGCTTATGCAATAGATGCTGCTGGAAATGTTAATTCTACAGAACAGAGAAGTGTGACAATAACTGCAGAAACAATCAAGCCAAATATCGCAATAGTCACTCCTACAAACAATACATATTCTTCTGATACAGGGTTAGATGTAAATTACACTGTTTCAGATAATGTTGCAGTAGGAAGCTGTTGGTATTCTAATGACACAATGTTAAGAAATTTCTCATTAGGAACAGCAGGAAGCTGTGTTAATATAACAAATATAACATGGACAGAAGGAAGACACAACGTAACTGTTTGGGCAAATGATACAGCAGGCAATGAAAACCATTCAACAATCACGTTTGGAATTGATACAATAAAACCAAATATTAATTTTACATTTCCTACTCCCGATAATGCTTCGTCACAAACAGCAACATCTGTTTATGTTAATGTCTCAACTTCAGATGCAAATGAACATTCTGCTTTTATTGACTGGAATAGGAGTTTAGTAGGATGGTGGAGTTTTGAGAGTGTTTTAACAAATGGAACTGTTTATGATAATTCAAGTTACGGAAGTCATGGAACTTTGAACAATCATGCAACAAACACAACTGTTACAGGTATTAGAGGAGATGCATTGCAGTTTGATGGAATTAATGATTACATAAATGCTAGTAATTCAAATATTTTCAATTTGAATGATAGTTTTACAGTTTCAGTATGGTTCAAAACTCTCCCATCTGGATCATATGGAGTACTTGTTGGACGTGCTAATACAGATTTTTATCTTGATACTGGAGAAAAAGGATTTTATCTTGTTGTAGTAAATAATTCTGGTGATTATCTAACTTTTAATATAGGTGGAAGCCTTAATAGCCATGGTTTATATTCTACAGCGGTTCATGACAATCAATGGCATCATGCAGTGGGAGTAAGAAACGGAACAATCTATTACTTATATTTAGATGGAGTTTGGCAAGAGACAGAATCTTTTACTATTGGTGATATGTCAGCGCCTAATGAAAGTCTATTAATTGGCAGAAGCAGGAGTAGTGGATATTATTTCAATGGCTCAATAGACGAAGTCATGATATGGAATCGTGCTTTATCATTACAAGAAATAAATGCAACATATCAAACAGGAACTTACAAATTATATAAAAACTTTACAGAATTGCCAACTGGAAATTATAATTACACAGCTTATGCAATTGACGAAGCAGGAAATACAAACAAAACAGAACAAAGAACTGTTACGATTTCTGCTGTCACAGTAGTTACTCCAGGAGTCAATACATGGAACTGTTCCTCTACTCAACAGGCAATATAACAATTTTAAATGGAACAATGAAGATTTACGGAGATTATCTTCATGTTAATTTTACAGGAGCATACGGAAATATAACTGAAGATGGACATGGGCAGGAATGGAGAAGTGTTAATGGAAATATTACAATAGGTACAAGTACAACATTAGACGGAATAGGATTGGGATTTCCTGTTAAATTTGGACCTGGATATGGTGGTGAAGAATCAGGAGGAACTTATGGGGGAGTGGGAGGAGCGAATATCAAAGAACCCTATGGAAATGCTACTGCACCAACAAGCTTGGGTAGTGGGGGGGGTTGGGCATTAGGTGTTGATAATGGAAGTCCAGGAGGTTCTGGTATTAAACTTTATGCAAGTGATTTGATAGAAGTTAATGGAAAAATTACGATGAGTGGAGGCACAACCATATCACATCGTTCTGGTTCTGGAGGAAGCATATGGCTAAAAGCAAACAATATTTCTGGAACTGGTTCATTGGATGCTGGGGGAGGAATTTATTCTGGAGTTTATGGTGGTGGAGGTGGAAGAATTAGATTAGAATATCAAACTGGTTTAAGTTTACTTGGGAATATTTCTCTTCACTCAGGATCTTATCTTAATCTCCCTGGGCGTCCTGGAACATTAACTTTTACAAATAACACCTGGCCAAGAAACTGGAATTTGACAGGAGATATTGGATTGCTTGGGGGGAATTATGGTGAAGGTGATGTAATAAATGTTTTAGGAGATTTTAATACAAATAATTATAATCTAACTATTTATGGAGATTGCTTTGGGAATAATGGAACTTATAAGGCCTCTGTTTGTTACAATACAACTTATGATGGAAAGGGAGTTTGGATTAATGCTTCTGGAAATATAACTATAAGTTCTTCTTCATTCTTGATTGGTAGTGGATTAGGATTTCCTAAGGGAATTGGGCCTGGATATGGTGGTGCAGATACAGGAGGAACTTATGGGGGAAAAGGATGGAGTAATGCTAAAAATCTCTATGGAGATTCTACTGCACCAACAAGCTTGGGTAGTGGTGGAGGAGGAGAAACAGGCGGAAGTGGAAGTAGTGGAGGTTCTGCTGTAAAACTTGAATCTTTAGATACCATAATTGTTAATGGAAATATATCTATTACAGGAGGAGCTGCTGGACATCGTTCTGGTTCTGGAGGAAGCATATGGCTAAAAGCAAACAATATTTCTGGAACTGGTTCATTGGATGCTGGAGGAGGAACTTTTACAGGAGTTTATGGTGGTGGAGGTGGAAGAATTGCTTTGACTTCCAGTCAGACACTTGATTTTTCAGGAATAATTCTTAACAAAGCTTATACTTATTCAGGGTTGACTAGTCCAGGTTCAGGCGGAATTGTCTATATAAATGCAACTAATTCAATTATCTCTTCGATGAATGTTTCTGTTATTGGAGAGAATGGTTCAAGTTATAGGGGAAGTAATGGTCAAAGAATTGAGCTCATTTCCCAATTATTAATTTTATCTGGAGTATATAATGCATCTGCTTTTAATTCAAGTGCTAATGGAGTTTTAGATGGTGAAATAACTTTAACTCACACAAATTGTTCAAGCAGTTTTGTTGGAGCTGTGTTTAATCCTGCCGCAACTTATCAGACAAACTGTAGGTCTCTTCAGATAACATCTCCTACAACAGCAACCCCAGTATCTGTTTCATCTAATGATAATATTCCAATAAATTTTGATTTTTTCATTTATAAAGAATTGAATATAACCGGAGGAGTTAGCATTAATAATATAACTATTGGGGGGGTATTTGCAAATTTTACAAAATATGGTAATTATACAACTCAATATAATTACGCTAACTGTATTGAAAATACAACCTGTAGATATTACGTAGATGATATAGATATTTTTCCTTTTGCTTTAAATATGGCTAATAGGAATACTCACGTAAGCCAAGCTTCAGCAAATTACACTGCAATAGGCGTGTTAGATACAAATATACAAACAAGCATTAATCCCGGTACTAATGATGAAATATTTTGGTGGTTTGAAATGAAAGTTAATGAAAATTTTAATGGTATTACTCAAATAAATTTTACCTTTGTGGGTAATGCAACAAGCACCACTGATTTTAGTATTTGGGTTTTAAGAAAAGAAGGCACTGGATGGAAATGGGCTGATAATAACAATTGGACACAAATCGGACTAAATGAAAGCATAGGAACAACACAAACATCTTTCACAAGAACTTTAACCTCAAATTTTTCTGATTATATAAATGATAGTGGATGGTTAACTTGGGGGGTATATGAATATACAAGTTCAGCGTCAGAATATATTAACTATGTAGAAATGAATGTAAGTTATTCTCCTAACGTAAATTATTACAGTGGAATAGGATGGCAAGTTAATGTAACAGTTCCAGCAGGACTAACTGGATTGCAGGATTTATTTGTTAATGCAACTTATAATGGAGTTACAACAAATGATACTCAAATAGATGCAATTAATATCTATGGGGACATAACTCCTCCAAATATAAATTTCACAGACCCAACTCCTGCTAATGGAAGTTCACAAACAGCAACATCTGTTTATGTAAATGTTTCAACGAATGATGAAAATGAACATTCTGCTTTTATTGATTGGAATAGAAGCTTGGTAGGATGGTGGAGTTTTGAAAGCGTTAATTCTTCTGGAACTGTGTTTGATAATTCAACTTGGGGGAATAATGGAAACATGACCGGATTCAATTTTAATACAACTGTTACAGGAGCAAGAGGGGATGCATTGGAGTTTGATGGGGTAAATGATTGGCTTTCTGTTACATCTTCAAACTTAAACTTAACTAACAAAACTATTTCTATGTGGGTTAAGGTAGCTCTATTTAAAGATTATAATGCACTTTTTGCAGATGATAACCAAAATTATATAATGCTCTATGATAACGGACAATTAAGAATAACATGGTATAATTCAAGTTCGGATGACAAATATGCCTCAAATGTGGATTTTTTTCCAGATGCTACAACAAATGTATGGAGATTCTGCACTTTTACTTATGAACTTAATGGTAATAATTTAAATATTTCCCTATATTTAAATGGGACTTATATTAGTTCTATTACAGATAATGGGGGGTATCGTACAGACCCAATAAATCAAATTGGTATTCGTAGTGAGAGTTCTTATTTCAATGGAACTATGGATGAGGTAATGATATGGAATCGTGTTTTATCTCAAAATGAAATCAATTCTTTATATCAAACAGGAACTTATAAATTATATAAAAACTTTACAGAATTGCCAACTGGAAATTATAACTTCACTGCTTATGCAATTGATGCAGCAGGAAATACAAACAAGACAGAACAAAGAAGTGTGACTATAACTGCTGCAACTAATACAAGTACTTATTTTATTTCAGCTTGGAATACATCTAAAGTAGCAGAAAATGATAAGAATGTTACATTACCTTTAGTATCAGGAGGAACATATAATTTTACAGTTAATTGGGGAGACGGGATTACAAGTACAATAACAGCCTGGAATAGTGTAAATGTTACTCATAACTATACAACAGCAGGAGTTTATAATATTACAATTGATGGGACGATTAAAAGATTTAGATTTAATAATGCTGGAGATAAATTAAAAATAATAGATATAATTCAATTTGGAAGTTTGAATTTAGGAAACGCTGGTAGTTATTTTTATGGTGCTTCTAATTTAAAGATTACAGCAACAGATGCTTTGAATCTGACAGGAACAACTACTATGTCTCAGGCTTTTGCAGATTGTTCTTCACTTACCACTGTTCCAAGCATGAATAGTTGGAATGTTTCAGGTGTTACAGATATGTATTATATGTTTGCTGGTGCTACAGCATTTAATCAAAATATAAGTAATTGGGATACATCAAAGGTTACAAATAAGGGATGGATGTTTTATACTGCTGAAGCATTTAATCAGAGCATAGGAAGCTGGAATACTTCAAGTGTTACAATTATGTCAGGTATGTTTCGTGGTGCTACAGTATTTAATCAAAATATAAGTAATTGGGATACATCAAATGTTACAAATATGGTGAGGATGTTTGAAGATGCCAAAGCATTTAATCAGAGCATAGGAAGTTGGAATACTTCAAGTGTTACAGATATGGGATCTATGTTTGCTGGTGCTACAGTATTTAATCAAAATATAAGTAATTGGGATACATCAAAGGTTGCAAATATGGGCGTTATGTTTTTTGGGGATATAGCATTTAATCAAAGCATAGGAAGCTGGAATACTTCAAGTGTTACAGATATGTCATGGATGTTTTATGATACTACATTTAATCCAAATATAAGTAATTGGGATACATCAAATGTTACAGATATGTCATGGATGTTTTATGGTACTACAGCATTTAATCAAAATATAAGTAATTGGGATACATCAAAGGTTGCAAATATGGGTTCTATGTTTCGTTATGCCACAGCATTTAATCAAAACATAGGAAGTTGGAATGTTTCAGGTGTTACAAATATGAATGATATGTTTGATGGTGATATATTATCCACTGCAAATTATGATTCTTTACTTCAAGGTTGGAGTAGTAGATTTGAGCAGAATAATACCCCTTTTGATGGAGGTAATTCTAAATATTCTAATTGTGCAGGAACAGGAAATACTAGTAGAAATATTTTGATAAATATTTATAATTGGACTATTACAGATGGTGGTTGGAATAGTACTTATGTTTGCCCAGATACAACTCCTCCAGACATAAACTTCACAGACCCAACTCCTGCTAATGGAAGTTCACAAACAGCAACATCTGTTTATGTAAATGTTTCTACAAGTGATGCAGGCAATCATTCTGCTTTTATTGATTGGAATAGAAGCTTGGTAGGATGGTGGAATTTTGAAGGTGTTAATTCAAGCGGGACTGTATTTGATAATTCAACATATGAACATAATGGAAATTTAATAAATCATGCTACTAACACAACTGTTACAGGAAAAAGAGGACATGCATTACAATTTGATGGAATTAATGATTATATTGACTATGGGGATAGTTCTATATTTAATTGGGGCCTTGGAAATGATTGGACCTATGAATTTTGGACCAAAGTTACTTCATCAGAAAATAGTGGAATTTTCATATCACAAAGGAGTTCTTCAAACGAAAATAATGTACTAGATATATTTCTAGGTTATGGGGGGGTAGCTGGTATTGGGAATGGAGAAGTAGGTTTCATTATGAGGGATAATAATGGTGGTGATCTAACACAGTTAGATTCAAATACAGTCATAAATGATGGCGCATGGCATCATATTGCTTTAGTAAGAAATACAGGCGACGATCAATATTATCTCTATATTGATGGTGTTAAAAAAGTTAATGGAACTGATGCAAGCACTGCTGGCATAATTACCGATTTTAACATGATTGGAGTTGAGTACAGATGGGTAGTTGATGCGTATAGTACAAATGATAATAGATATATTAACGGCTCAATAGACGAAGTCATGATTTTCTCTCGTGCATTATCTCCAGAAGAAATTAATGCTTCCTACAATGCAGGAACTTACAAATTATATAAAAACTTTACAGAATTGCCAACTGGAAATTATAATTACACAGCTTATGCAATTGACGAAGCAGGAAATACAAACAAAACAGAACAAAGAACTGTTACAATAAATGAAGCTGATACCACAAAGCCAGATATAAATATAACTTATCCAACCAATAACAATACAAATTGGTCAATTAATAATCTTGATGTGAATTATACAGTTACTGATACAAACTTACAGGCTTGTTGGTATTCTAATGACACAATGTTAAGAAATTTCTCATTAGGAACAGCAGGAAGCTGTGTTAATATAACAAATATAACATGGGCAGAAGGAAAACATAATGTGACTGTTTGGGCAAATGATACAGCAGGCAATGAAAATAAATCAACAGTTGCATTTTGGATTGATACAACTTCCCCTACTGTAACTCTAATAACTCCAGAAAATAACACTATGAATTATAGCATCGGCACAATTGATTTCTATTACAACATCACAGACAGTAGTAATATTTTGAATTGCAGTCTAATAATAAATTCTGCAATAAACAAGACAATTGAAAATCCTCTTAAGGATACAACAAATAATATAACTGTTTACCTCCCTGATAACGATTACAATTGGAGTGTAAACTGCACTGACTTTTTGAACAACCAAGGAAAGAGTGAGATGAGAAATTTCACTGTGAACATAGAAAGCAGTATTTCTATTTCATTATCTTCTAAGTTATCGCAGCAGATAAACTGGAGTATTGAAGCATTGCCTATTAGTAACCAATCAGCAGAAGGAAACAACCAAAGTAGCATTACAAGTTATTGGATAAATATCTCTACTATTGGTTCAACAGTGGATTTATACATTAAAGCAAACAGCGATTTAATGACTTCTGGATTGGATGTTCTTGGATTAGGAAATGAAACATACAGTTATAATTCAACTAACAGTTCTGTTCCTTCTGAACAAAAATTCTCCTTGACAACAAATTATGCTGAAATTGGAGATAGTTTAACAGAAGGAAGCGTTGTTTATCTCAAATTTTTCATTAATGCTCCACCAGGTCAAGCAGTTGGAACTTATAACAACACATTATTATTAAAAGCAGTTCAGCACGGACAGAACCCATCATAATATTTAAATAGATAAAAATCCTATTTTATTCAGTTAATAAAATGGTAAAAAAAGAGGGGATGTTTTTGGCAGTTTTTATTGTGATTTTAGTATTTTCTATTATAATGATTTTCAATCAAACAAGTAAATTAACTGGATTTGCCACTACAAGCGGGACAACCATGTCTAATGTTACAATTTCAGGCTATTTCTCAATCACACTTTCTGACAATCTCACTAACGGAATTTATTTCGGAACAGTAAATAGTCTTCCAGCACCTAACAGAAATGCAACTGGAAATAATAATTCTGCAACTAATGATGCCAATGGAAATACTTCATTTTTTATAAACGTATCAACTGACAGCAATATAGGAGTTGATTTTTGCCTTAGGTCTACTGCAGATTTGAAAACTAGCGGAGGAGATGTTATTGCAATAGGAAATGAAACCTATTCCAATTCTACATTTGTAAATGGCACTTGGCCAGCATTAGGAAAAGAAGTCGCATTCAACAAAACAGCTGGAATCAAAACAGGACAAAATGTAACTGGTGGAAATGTCACTTATTACAGGTTTTATTTAGATGTCCCTGTAGCAACGCCAACTGGAAGTTATAATAACACGATAAGTTTTGAAGCTGTTGCTAATACTAATGCCTGCACATTATAAAAACAATAAATTAATATATTAAAAAATACCATAAATAAAAAAGAGGAAAAATGAAAAAAAGAATCTTAAACTTTATATTTATACTAATTTGTATATTCGTATTTGTTTCTTTGATTTCTGCAGGGGTTGGAATAAAATGGAGCAAAGAATCTGTATTAGTAAATGAAGGAGAAAGAACTTGCCTTAGTTATAGTGTATACAATCCTTGGCCAGAAGATACTTATGTCAGTATAGAACCATCAGATGAAATAAAGATTATATTAACAATGCAAGATGCTAAAATAAAATTAATACCTGCTGATACAAGCAGTAGTGAAGCAATTCCTGTTGAATTTTGTTTTAAGGTTCCAAATGTTTATGAAAAAGATTGCTGGTTGGCTGGAAAGTTCATATGCGAACAAAGATGTGAAGAAGAACAGAAAGTTTATTCAGGAGACGTAATAGTTCAATCAATAGCCCCAGAAAATCAAGCTTCAGGAGTTGGTGGCTCAACAACCACAATGTCTGTTTCTGCACCTCTTAATATCAGAATCAGATGCAATGCTTATTCAAGAGATTTCGCTTTAATCTATGTTCTTTTAGCAATGATCTCAGTATTGGCTATATCTATTATATTATACAAAAAGTATAGAGAGCCAAAAGTAGAAAGAGACAGAAAGAGATTGAAGAAACTTAAGGAACTTGTTAAGAGAGAAACAAAAAAACGAAGGAAATAAATAATCCTCTTTGGTTATTCTTTTATGAAAATTAGGTGGTTAGTAATTTTAATTTTAGTGATAGCTGTATTTTCCATGTCTGTTATCAAATATGTTACTTATACAGGCTTTGTATCTCAAACTTCTTCTAGAGTAAGCATAGATGCAGGATTTATGGTTCTTTGCGATGAATTTGATGGTTCAACAACATATTTTTTGATTTTAAGCGACACTCAACTTGCAAATTTAACAAATATGACCTTAGAAGTACAGGAATACGGAAAAATAATATTCAATGAAGAGGTAAATTTAACGCAAGACGCACAAGGAAATATTATTGACTTGGATAGTTCTGCAAATATTTCCAGCAACCTTATAGAGATTAATACTACAGCATTGACAAGCCTTGAAAAACCAGCAACTATTTATTTTTATAATCTTACTTTTGATAATCCTCGTGTGTTAAAAGACGGAGTGGCTTGCCCTGATTCAATCTGCGACATTATAGGTTATTCTGGAAAAACATTGATATTTACTGTAACTCAGTTTTCAGCTTTTTATTCTGCAGAAGAAACTCCTAGTGAAGCAGCTCCTTCTGGTGGAGGAGGTGGGGGTGGCACAGTAAAGAAGGGTGACTTTTATTTGGATAAAGATTTGATTGACATGAAAATAAAACAAGGAGAAACTAAAAGAGAAATAATACTTGTCAGGAACACAGGAGATAAAAGATTGGAGTTTAATTTAAGCGTATCTGGAATGAACAGATTTGTTATTTTAAGTGAGGAATCTTTTACACTTTCTCCAAAAGAGTCAAAAGAAATTAATGTTGATTTTTTTGCTGGAGAAAATGAACCAGGAGAGATATATAGCGGAAGAATAATTTTTAATACAGATTCAGAGGATTTAAGCAAATCAATTAATGTAATCTTGGAAATTAAAGAAAGATTTGCTTTGTTTGACGTTAAACTTGAGTTAGGAGACAAGATACTAACAGAGGAGCAGAAATTAAAGGCAAAGATTTATATGATTGATGTTGGAGATTTAAACAAAAAAGTTGATGTTAACTTAGAGTATTTTATAAAAGATTTTGATGATAATGCAATAAAATTAGGAGAAGAAACAGTCAGTATGTATAAGAGTTCTGAAATTGAAAGGGAGTTTCCTATTCCACAGCAATTAACGCAAGGAAGTTATTTGTTTTATATCAAACTCAATTATCTAAATGCAACCGCAACAAGTTCTGATCATTTCTTTTTAATTAAAGAATCAAAGATTATGGGAGTAATTGATAAAATTTTAGATTATGTAAAGAAGAATTTAAATTATCTAATTATTGCTTGGATTGTCTCCCTAATAATCTTTATTATCTTTTTAGTCAAACGTAGAAGAGAAAAAGAGCAAGGTCATGTTTACAGATATTAATTATAGCAAGACAACATCAAAAAGCTTTTAATGAATAAAATATTCAAAAAATAATGATGAAAATGAAAGGAGGTAATAAAGAAATATGAAAAAAAGATACAGCAGAATTTTAGTTTTTGTGGTTTCAGTTTTGCTAATCATGACAGTTGTTTCTGCTTCAATGCCAGTTTCATTAGATAATGCAAATAACAAGGCAAAAGAGCCGTTGAACAAAATAACTTTTATCCATTACAAGGATGGAACAGTAAGAGCAATTGGTGGTAGTCCAAAGTTACCAACATGTTATAAAATAATGGGAGTGAAATGGAACAAACTTCCAGTAAGTTATGTAATAAATCCAGGCAGTTATGATACAACTTTTGTTAGTAACGCTATATCCACTTCTGCAGAAACTTGGGATGCTTCAACTTCAAAAGAATTGTTTAATAATAAATATAAACTAGACTCCTCTGCAACATGGGATGATGGCACATTAAATCCGATTGATTATAAGAATGAGTATGTATTTGGCACCTACTCTGATAATAATGTAATCGCGGTAACAGTTATTTGGTATACAAGATTTGGCAAGCAGATAGTTGATTATGATGTGCTGTTCAATACATACTACAAATGGGGGGATGTAAAAATAGATCCGACAGTAATGGACTTGCAAAACATAGCAACTCATGAAACAGGACATGCAGTTGGTTTAAGCGACTTGTATACTCAATCTTGTTCAGCAGTAACAATGTATGGTTATTCTACAGAAGGAGAAACAAGCAAGAGAACATTAGAACCAGCAGACATAACTGGTTTGCAAAAAATCTATGGATTTTAATTTTTAATTTTTATTATTATTGCCTAGGACCAAAAATCTTAGTACCAATTCTAACCATATTAGTGCCTTCTTCAATAGCTATTTTGTAAGAATCAGACATACCCATGGATAGAATTTCCATGTCTACATTTGGGATGTTTAATGATTTTATCTCGTTGAATAGTTTTTTTGTCAGCCTGAAATAAGGCCTGTCTTTTTCCGGATTGTCAAAATAAGGTGCCATTGTCATTAGACCTTTAATTTTTACATTTTCTAATTTGGAAATATATTTTATTAAATTAATAGCATCTTCTGGCATTACTCCCTCTTTATTTGGCTCTTTCCCCGAATTAATCTCAACAAGGATAAGCATTATTTTTCTTATATCTCCGCATCTTTTGTCTATCTCTTTAGCTATCTTAACAGAATCAACAGTCTGGATCATATCGAATATCTCAACTGCTTTCTTTATTTTATTTGTCTGCAAATGCCCTATGCAGTGAAACTTGACTTTCCCTTTTAATGCTTCGAATTTTCTCTCTGCTTCCTGAACGTAGTTTTCTCCAATGATTCCTATTCCTGCTTCAATTGCCTGCTTTATCTCTTCGATAGAACGAGTTTTTGTAGCAACAATCAATTTGATATTTGATGATAGCTCCTGTTTTATTTTTTCAATATTATTTCTCATGGGAGTGAACTTTCTATTTTGTTTCATCTATCTTGGTTTCTCTCTGATAACCTTTGCTATACAAACTCATCTTTTCTTTTACTTTTTCATGCAGTTTTTCTGCTTTTGTATTTGTCAAAATTTCTAAGGCTTCATCTAAAGTAGAAACTGCATATATATGAAATTTACCATCCTTTATATCTTTGATTAATTCTTCATTTAACATTAAACTCTGAACATTAGATTTAGGTATTATAACGCCATAATTCTCTTTATTTTTCTTGTCGAATAAGCCCTGCTCTTTGCACACCCTATAGAAGCCCTCAATTTTTTCATTTACACCACCAACAGCTTGTATATTTCCTCTCTGGTTCATACTACCAGTAACAGCCTTGCTTTGAATTACACCTATATTTGAAAAAGCACTCAGGTATGCTACTGTGGTTGCGATGCTTGCGGAATCACCTTCGAGAGGATTATACAATTGATTAAAATCGAGCCTTGCTTCATAATACTGCGGAGCATTCTGTTCATACTTTTGCTTAAAATATCCTATGATTACCTCAAAACTTTTGGTAAAGACCTCTCCGCTCAGTTTTGAGTTTTCTGTTGTGCTTACTAAACCTCTTTTTCCAGCAGAGACAATTGCCTCAAGTCTTGCAGGAAAACCAAAGTATTCTGTTTTGAAAGGATCTGCATATACAACTAAACCATTAACATAACCAACTTCTTTGTCTTGGGTGTGTAAAATAATAGTGCCATCCTTTACTTTTTCAGCATAGTTTATCTGTTCCTTAATAGCAGGTGTTCGTATATCAACAAGAGCCTGTTTAACATGCTTGTTCTTGACAACAAGACTATGATCGTCAAGAGCTTTAAGGCCTGCTTTCTGAACCACATCTTTCATGGCATCAAGAATATTAGTCAAATACTTCTCCTTGTTTGCATTTCCAAATCTTGTAGCAAATCGTGCTCCTTCCTCAATTATAGCAGCTACACCTTCTCTAGAAAAATGAGGAATTTTTTCACGATTACTCGGATTTTTATTATAATCACTAACTTCATGAACAATGAAATAAGCATATGCCATCCTGTTTTCTTTGGTATTGGACATATTATTATCAAACAGTATTTTATGTTTAAATCTACGAGCCATCTTATCTGTGGTATATCTTCTTATATCTTCATTAGCACAACCAATAATGATACAATTAGCATCTAAAGGTTCGGTTTCGATTCCTGCAGAACTGCCACCACCAATAAGTCCATAGCCCCCGCCAATTCTTACTTTTCTTTCTTCCAATGCTGTTAATAAATAATCAGTGAGAATAGGATTCTTGAAAACAGTAATCAATTCATCAATTATAACTATACCACCATTTGCTCGCGGTAGTTTTCCAGCTTTTGCTCTCATATGCGGTTTTCTTCCACCTAAACCATAAGGGTCATGTTGTACATCTCCCACCATATTTTGTATGTTAGGATTCTGAATAAATTGAACAGGTAGGCCTTTTGTTTTGCTGTTGTTGACTACCAAATTTACTTTATATTTCTCCAGTTCTTTTTCTTGATCCTCTTGTCTTTGCATAATTAATTGTGGCATCATAGGGGGTTCTGGGAAATTTTCAGTTAGATCTTGTACAGCTCTTTCTAGAAATTCCTTGACTTTAGGGTATGCTTTATATTTTTCTATTAAATATTCAGGTCTTTGTTGTTTGAGTAAATTCTCTAATCTCTTTATTTCTGTTTCAGTTCTGTAAATATCTCTTTCGGCTATTTTTTGAACTTGTTCTTTGCTCATGCTTATTGTTCCTACATGAGGAATCATGCCAGAATTGAAAAATGATTTTATCCAGTCTTCTATATCTTCTGGAGGTTTTACTTGAAATTTAAAATTTCCGTTACTTTTTTTTATTTTTTCCAGAAATTTATATATATACTTCTTTTGTTCTTCAAGTTCTTTGCTGGATTTTTTAATTTCATTTATATTTTCCTCGCTCAACTTTTCTTTGGTAATTCTTCCATTTTTTATATCATTTACAAGTTGGTTTAAATCAGTTTGTAGTTCACTTCCTTTGGGTGTGGGTAATGATAACGCTAACGGTTCAAAGCTGTCATTAAAATTATAAGTAAGAACTTGATCTGTTAATTGAATCTCGTCCTGAAGTTCTGCACTATATTGCTCTGCAAGTTTATTCGCTAATAATGATTTTCCACAACCTGGAGGGTCAACAAGAATAGCATTTTGTCTTAACCTTATTGCATCTTTTAATTGTTTTTTTGCAATCTCCTGACCTTTGATAATATCTTCTAATTTCCCAGACTCTTTTAGCTGAGAAGTATCTTTAAACTCAAATTCTTTGGGATTACAATTCCATCTAAGCTCCCTTACATTAACCTCATATTTTGAAACATTAACCATCTTAAAAATAGATATGTATATCTTTTTAATTTTTGTTATCAAAACCAAACCTTTTTTAAGATACTTTTTCTCAAATTTTCATGAATAAAACAGAAAACCTGCCTGAATTAAATGTTGGTGTTGTTGGGCATATAGACCATGGAAAAACAACTCTTCTTAGCAAGCTTACTGGAAAATTTCCTGATACTCACTCAGAAGAACTGAAAAGAGGAATAACTATCAAGCTTGGTTATGCAGATATGACTGTTTCCAAAGAGGGGGAAAATTATAACAGTAAAGGAAAAGGAAAACCAATAAGATATATCAGTTTTATAGACGCACCTGGACACGAAATGCTTATGGCAACAATGCTTTCAGGAGCTGCAATAATTGATGCTGCAATACTTGTGATTGCTGCAAATGAAGGAATAAAACCTCAGACAAAAGAGCATTTTGTTGCGCTTCAAGCAAAAAAAATAAAAGAGATAATAATAGTCCAAAATAAAATAGATTTAGTAGACAGGCAAGGAGCATTGAAAAATTACAAGGAAATAAAAGATTTTGTCAAAGGAACAATAGCTGAAAATGCTCCGATAATTCCTGTGTCTGCACAACAGGAAATCAATATAGATAAACTAATAGAGGAATTATGCAAACTTGAAATTCCAAAAAGACAACTAGAAGAAGAGCCTATTTTTTTAGTTGCAAGAAGTTTTGATATAAACAGGCCAGGAACAAGCATTGAAGAATTGCATGGCGGAGTTTTAGGCGGAATTCTAAAGAAAGGAAAATTGCATATTGGAGAAGAAATTGAAATCAAGCCAGGATTAAGCACAAAAAAAGCAAATCAGCAAACTTATCAGACTTTAACAACAAAAATAGCTTCTATTTACAAAGGGAAAAAATCAGTTCAAGAGGTTTTTCCTGGAGTCAGCATTGCTATTGAAACAGAGTTAGATCCTTTTTTAACAAAAGCAGACTCTTTGTCAGGATGCATTGTTGGCTTAAATGGCAAGCTTCCTGAAATAAGTTACAAAACAAAAATAAAAGCACAATTATTCCAAGAAGTTTTAGGAATTTCAGAGCATAAAGAAGTTGCTCCATTAAAAACAAAAGAAGTGTTAATGTTAAGTGTTAATACTACAATTAGTGTAGGAATAATTGAAAGAATAAACAAAGACGAGATAGAACTAAGTTTGAATATTCCAATAGTGCCATTAAAAGGGAATAATGTAGGGCTCGCAAGGAATGTTAATGGGCATTGGAGACTGATTGGTTTTGGGGAGATTATTTAATAAAAATCAAAGATTGCTTGATAAAAACAAAAGAAAAATTTAAAAGCCGATAGTTCTTTATGAAAATATGAAAGGGGCGCTACTATTTATTGTAATATGCTCGTTATTTATAGGACTTGTAAGTGCAGTTTCAATAACAAGCAGTGCAATAAATAATCAAAGTGGTAATGTTGAAGATGAAATTCAAACATGTTTAGATAAATGTCCGATAGGTTGTCCTTCAGCAGAATATCGGATTTGTGCTTCTGACGGCCAAAAGTACTGTAATACCTGCGTAATTGAATGTTATGGATTAACAGAAGTTGATAATAGTCTTTGTGAGGATGATGAAACAAGTTCTAATGGCAGACTAAGAAATGCATTCTGTGGAACTTCAACACTCGCAAATTGCAGTGTAGATGGTGATTGCAAGGTTGGAGGATGCTCAAACCAAGTATGCTATAGTATAAATGAAGAGCCTTCAGTAACTACATGTGAATACAGAGATTGTTATAATGCTCAAGCTTACAGTGCAAATTGCCGCTGCATAAAAAATAAATGCAGGTGGAATAAGCTCACTCAAAATCAAGTTGAAAAAATCATTAATGCAACAAAAAAAATAAAACCATCGGCCGTACCAGGAGAATGTCCTGAAGAATGCACTTGCACAGGAAGTGTAATGAAATGCCAGTTAGCAAGTGGGAGAGAAATAACTATTGTCGCTGGAAAATCAGGAAATGTAATAGTTCAGGTAAAAGGAATTGATGGTTCAACAAAAGTTACTTTATACAAAGCAAATGGAAAATTATATGGTGTTTTTAAGGGAAACGTAACAAGACAAGTAAAAATGCTTCCTGACCAAGTTAGAGAAAGAATACGAGAAAGAATAAAAGCAAAACTCCAAAATGAAAACATCACTCTTGATGAAGATGGAATTTACAAATATGAAGCAGAAAAAGAAGCAAGGTTATTCAGAATTTTTTGGGTAAGAGTTCCTGTAAGAGCAGAAATTGATCCTGAAACAGGAGAAGTTATAAAATTAGAACATGCATGGTGGGGATTTTTGGCAAAGGATGAGGCTGACGAAGCAGTTTTAGGAGCAAGTTGCGGAACAGTAACTCCAGGATATAATGACGCCTGTTGCCAAAGCAAGGGATATGACCTTTGGAATTCAACAAGCCAAGAATGTGAGTTTTCTCCTGAAACACAATCAGAATAATTCTTTGTGATAAATAGAACATTTAGTTTACACTCATCAAAATTAATATGTTTTTAATATTAAGACTATCTAAAATATTGATATTAGTTGAACAAAACGTGTCTTTTCATTAACAAAATTGTATTAATAATGAACGAAGTGAATGAAATGCAATTTCCATAACAAGTAATTTTATAATCTCTTTTTATTTCAAACTTTTATGGTTTTGTATTCTCATTCAAAAATCGAAACATTCGAGCAATGCAAGCTTAAATTTAAATACAGATACATAGACAAGATAATCCCGGAAATACCTGGGAGCATTGAAGGATATTTAGGGGGTATAGTTCATAGAACGCTTGAATGGCTTTATATCCAAGTAATGGATAAAAAAACTCCAACTATAACTGATATTATTTCTTTCTATTCAGAAAAATGGAAAGAGAATTACTCTGATGACACCTTAATTGTCAATAAAAATGTAACCATAGAAGATTATTTCAACAGAGGAGTGGAATTTTTAGTTAATTATTATATGAAGCATCAGCCATTCAAAGATAATACAATTGCAATAGAAAGGAAAATTGAAATTGACTTGGACAAGGAAAGCGATATAAAACTGATTGGATTTATTGACAGGCTTGTAAATAACATAGAAAACAATGAAATAGAAATACATGATTACAAAACAGGCAGTTCAGTTTTATCAAAAGAAAAGATAGAAAATAGCAGACAGCTCGCAATATATTCTTTAGCAATCAAGGAGATATTTGGAAAAGAAAAAAATGTTTCAATGATATGGCATTTTTTAGCGTATGACACAAGATTTTATTTAAAGAAAACAAATGAAGAATTGGAAAAGTTCAAAAAAGAAGTTATAGAACTAATAAAAAGAATAGAAGCAACAAAAGAATTTCCTCCTACAAAATCTCGTTTATGTGATTGGTGTCAATACAAAGATATTTGCCCTGTTTGGAAAAGTTATAATAATTGGGAGAAAAAACTGGATACATTTAAGTCAATATAAGAATTATTCCACTTCACTAATCTCTTCTTTCACTCTTATCAAATCAGTAACATAATCTCCTTGCTGAAGCTTTACTATCCTGACTCCTTGTGCAGCTCTTCCCATTACTCTTATATTCTGCAAAGAAGTTCTAATTACCATTCCTTTTGCAGTCGTTATTATTATGCCGTCTTTGTCATCAACAGAAATTGTCGCAACAACATTCCCTGTCTTCTCGCTAACTTTTAAATTTATAACGCCTTTTCCTGCTCTTGCTGTTTTTCTGTAATCGCTGACTGCTGTTCTTTTTCCATATCCGTTTTTTGTTATTGTTAGTATTGCATCTGTATCTAATATGTCCAAGCTTACGACTTCATCATTTCCATCAAGTTTTATTCCTGTAACTCCATAACTTGCTCTTCCCATTTCTCTTACATTATCGCTGTTAAATCTTATTGATTTTCCTTTCTTTGTTGCAAGAGAAACTTCCTGAGCTTTTTTTACAAGTTCCACACCAATTAATGAATCTCCTAAATTAGTGGATTCTGGCAGATTTATTGCTCTTATTCCAGATGCCCGTGGCTTAGAAAAGTGAATCAAGGAAATTTTCTTTACAATTCCTTTTTTAGTTGCCATAAACAAGTTTCCTTCAAAATTCTTGACAGAGATGACATTTGTAACTGTTTCATCTTTCAAACCTAAAAGATTGATTATTGCTTTTCCTTTGCTATATCTTTCTGCTTCAGGAATATCATAAGCTTTCAACCATAAAACTCTTCCTCTTGATGTAAAAAACAGAAGATAATCGTGAGTAGAGCAAACAATTAATTGCTTTACAAAATCTCCTGTTGCAAGATTGCTTCCAATTACTCCTTTTCCTCCTCTTCTTTGTTCCTTGTACGTTTTTGTATCCATTCTTTTGCAATATCCCTTATCAGTTATTGAAACAACCACTTCTTTTTCTTGAACAAGGTCTTTTTCAGAAATTTCATTAATCTTCTTAAGAACATTCGTCTTTCTGTTGTCTCCATATTTATTTTTCAGTTCATTAACTTCTTTTGTAATTATTTTCAAGATTTCTTTTACGTCTGCTAATATCTTTTCCAATTCAATAATCTGTTGTTTTAATTCTCCATATTCTTTTTTCAGTTTGTCTTGTTCAAGAGAAGTCAATTGCTGAAGTTTTGTATCTAAAACAGCTTGTGCTTGCTTCTTTGTTAGTTCAAACTTCTTCATCAATAGTTCCGATGCTTCTGTTGCATGCTTTGATTTTTTGATTAAATCTATCACAGCATCAATATTCCTCAAAGCAATCAGCAATCCTTCAACAATTTCTAATCTTTCTTTTGCTTTTTTCAGTTCAAATTTTGTTCTGTTAGTTATTATTATCTTTCTGTATTTGATATATTCTTCAAGAACTTGCTTTAGATTGAGAATTCTTGGCTGTCCATTGACTAAAGCAAGAAAATTAACATTAAAACTATCTTGGAGTCTTGTATATTTATACAAAGAATTGATAACAAAATCAGGACTTGCTCCTTTTCTTAATTCAAGAACAATTCTTATTTTCCCTTTTGAACTCTCGTCTCTCAAATCAGAAATATCCTTTAATTTTTTATTTTGAATCAGTTCGGCAATTTGTTCAACAAGAGAAGTTTTATTAAGCATGTAAGGAATTTCTGTTATAACAACAACTTCTTTATTCTTTGGTCTTTCAACAGAAACTCTTCCTCTAACGATTAATCTTCCTCTTCCTGTTTTATACAATTCAATCATATCTCCTGAAACGCTTCCGCCAGTAGGGAAGTCGGGAGCTGTAACAATATTGCAAAGCTCTTCAATTGTTATTTCTGGTTTTTTTACATAAGAAACAATTGCGTCGCAAACTTCCCTTAGATTGTGCGGAGGGATATTTGTAGCCATGCCAACTGCAAATCCAGATGCTCCATTTAAAACCAAGCAAGGAAGTTTTCCAGGAAGCAATTCTGGTTCTTTAAGAGAATTATCAAAATTAGGCGTGAATTTTACGGTTTCTTTTTCAATATCTTCCAAGAGTTCTGTTGTTATTGGTGTTAATCTCGCTTCAGTATAACGATAAGCAGCAGGAGGATCTCCGTCAATGCTTCCAAAATTACCCTGTCCATAAACAAGAGGATATCTCAATGAAAAATCCTGAGCCATTCTAACCAAAGCATCATAAACAGCAACATCTCCATGAGGATGGAATTTACCTATGACATCTCCCACAATTCTTGCTGATTTTTTTGTCTGTGTCCCTGGCTTTAATCCCATTGCATTCATTGAATACAGAATTCTTCTTTGAACAGGCTTCATACCATCTTCAATTGCAGGAATTGCACGAGAAACAATAACAGACATAGCATAATCTAAGTATGCTTTCTTCATTTCTTCTGATACTTCTGCAGGAATTATTCTCTTGTCTTCTTCATTTATTCTTTTATCTTCTTCATTGGGTTTATTCTCTTCCATTTTAAGCAACCTCCTCTAATTTGACTTCGCCAAGAGGGCGAATGAGTAGTTGTCGTTTCATGCGACATCTACTCCTTTACTGTCTAAATATTTCATGAACTCTTCTTCTGTAAGTTCTTCTTCATCAATGTTTTTTCCTTTCCACTTGCATTTTTTGCATTCCCATTCTTTTGTTCCTTTTCCTTCCTCTCCTGTCAGTACAACATTTACATTATCACTCTTGCATTTTGGGCATTTCCTAATTTTGAATGTTTTTACTTGTTTTTTCTTTTCCTTTGATTTTTCTTTTCCTTTCAAAATCCAATCCGGAGTTGTTATTTTACTTTTTTTTGTCATTTTATATATCGAGGTTCGCCTCCTTCGCATTTTCTGAAATGAAAGCTTTCCTTGAGGCAACATCATCTCCCATTAACATTGAAAATGTTCTGTCTGCTTCAACAGCATCATCTATGTAAATTTTTTTTATTTTTCTTGTTTTAGGATTCATGGTTGTGTCCCAAAGTTGAATAGCATTCATTTCTCCCAAACCTTTGAATCTAGTAACATTTGCTGTTCCAAGCTTCTCAATTGCTTTCTTTAATTCTTCATCTGAATAAACATAATGATCTTTATTTTTTCTTATTCTGTACAAAGGGGGAAGAGCAACATAGATATTCCCATTTTCAATTAGTTTGGGTGTAAATCTAAAAAAGAAAGTTAGAAGCAAGGTTTTAATGTGCTCTCCATCAACATCTGCATCGCTATTGTGGCAACATAATCCCCCAAGGCCAGCTATAAAATTTTCATCTTTATCAACAGAAAAATCATAAACTTGCCCATTACTTGATTTAATCTCTTTGATTTCAATAGCATCTAAAGCAATTAAATCTTCTGAAATAATATTAAATTTTCTATTTATTGAAGGAAAATTATTATTAATCTTCTTTTCTAAATAATATGAATTTCTGTGACTCTCCCATACTTTTTTCAGTATAATTAAATCCTCTTTAGAAGTAATACTGATAGTATAATATTCTCTTTTTGAATTTATTTTACAATTAATATTTGGCATCATAGATTTAAACCCTGCTACAATCCCATGAGCTTGTAATAAATATAACAGCTGATTTGCTAAAGTTTTAGAGGTTGTTGTGAAAGAAATTCCATTTCTACTTATTGTCCCATCGCCCAAGAAGTATCCTCTCAAAAAATCTAATTGTAGTTCTTTGTTTAGATTAAAAACAATATCGGGTATTTTCTTAGTATATGAACTATAATTTTCAAAACCAAATAAGCATTTCCAAAACAATGAAGCAACCCTATTGACTAACTTTAATTCTGCACAATTTCTATTAAACTTAGTTAATTTAGCACTTAAACCAAAAACATCAACAAATGCTTCATTAAATTCAGGAACTAAAGAAGAATTATTAGAACCAATAGCTATTCTTATCCCATTTCTCAAAGAACAAGACCCTTCTGCTATCCAAAATCCAATCAATTTTGCAAAATTGCTGTTAATATTAATAAATCTATTAACTGGATTATTTTTATAATGCATGGGGCATATTTTAACTGATTCCAAATCACAAATATCTTTTTTATTTAAATTGGATAATTCAATATAATCTTTAACCTTATTTCTCCCAGAATTTTTATATTGATTATCCCAAATATTCTCTAATTTTGATTTTACTATCTGAATTTGAGATAACCCATATCTTTCGTCTATGTTTAATATTTTTAAATATCTTTTAAAATTTTTTAAAGAAGGTTTATTCTTGCATTTTTCCCAATTATAATAAACACAAGGCTGCTTTACATTTATTTCCTTGCATAAAAATTTTTGAGATAATTTTTCATCTTTTCTTTTTTTAGAAAGAAATTTTCCAAATTTTTCAGAAATCAATACTCTATCTTCAATAAATTCATCATTATCTCTATAAATCTCTTTTATTCTCTCTTTTAATAAAATTACAACTTCCTCTCCCCTGATATAAACTTTTTCCTTTATTTTATCCTTATTTTCAATTAGATTAGATAGAATATCTATATTATTCAGACAATCATAATTATACAAGGGAAGATTTCTTGGAGCAACTATTTTATCTCCTTTCCTTATCTCAGATCCTTTTTTTAACATAATCTTACCATCATCAAAAACAAATACACTGTGCGAAGAGGTTACTTTTACATTCCTACCATAGTTGGTTTTAATTTCATAAAGTTTTTCATGAATTGGATGTTTAATCACTGCCCTAATAGATTTAAAATGTGTTTTTCTTGTTTTTAAATCAAAACATAACACTTGATATTTAATGGGATTCTTTTTTTGTTCTATTAAAGAATTAATAAATTCTCCTATTTTAACAAAACATATTCCACCTTCAGGAAATTTAATAAAAGTGGACTCTTCTCCGTCTACGCTCATAATTATTATCTTGTTGTATCTAAGTTTTTCCAAATCAAATTGTTCCCCAACCCCTGTTCCAATAACAGTGATTATATTTGTAATTTCTTCACTTGAAAGGCACCTAACAGGATTTGATTTTTCAACATTGAGAATCTTCCCTCTAAGTGGAAGAATTGCCTGCATTTCCTTGTCTCTTGCCATTTTTGCCGAACCTCCAGCACTTTCTCCTTCTACTATATAAACTTCCGTATTATCAGATTTTTTGTTTGAGCAGTCAGCTAATTTTCCTGGTAAGCCTCCTAATGAAAATGCACTTTTTCTTCTTACTAAATCCTTAGCTTTTTTAGCAGCTAATCTTGCTTTGGCAGCATCTGCAGCCTTTGATACAATCTTTCTTGCTATTGTAGGATTTTCCTCAAAAAATTCTGACAGAGCGTTTGTAACTATTGAATCAACAAATCCCTTTACCTCAGAATTTCCAAGCTTTGTCTTTGTCTGCCCTTCAAATTGCGGATCTGGAATTTTAATGCTAACTATTGCTGTCAAGCCTTCTCTGACATCTTCTCCAGAAAAGTTCTCATCTTTCAAGATTCCTTTTTTCCTGGAATAATCATTTATGACCCTTGTTAATGCTGTTTTAAATCCAAAAACATGAGTTCCTCCTTCAACAGTATTTATTGTATTGACAAAACCAAAAATATTTTCCTGATATCCTGCATTGTATTGAATTGCAACTTCAATTACTGTATGATCCATTTCCCGTTTGAAATAAATCGGCTTGTGCAAAGATTCTTTTGATTTATTAAGCCATTTGACAAATTCTATCAAGCCCCCAGAAGCCAAAAATTCCTGTTTCTTGTCTGTTAATTCATCATACAAAACAATTTTTAATCCTGAATTCAAAAAAGCAATTTCCCTGAATCTTACTTCCAAGATTTTATAGTCAAAATCTAAAATTGGGAAAATCTCTTCATCTGGCCAAAAAGTTACCTTTGTTCCTGTTTCGTTCTGATTGCATTTCCCAATAACCTTTAGTTTCGTTTTTACTTCTCCTCTTGAATATTCTTGTTGGTATATATTTCCATCTCTCTTTACTTCTATAATTAATCTTTTTGAAAGAGCATTAACAACGCTTACTCCAACTCCGTGCAATCCTCCTGAGATCATATAGGATTTTTTGTCAAATTTTCCACCCGCATGCAATTTTGTAAGGGCGATTTGGATAGCCGGAACTTTGTAAATAGGATGTGTATCAACAGGAA
The DNA here is from genome assembly GCA_026395815.1 of Candidatus Pacearchaeota archaeon. Lineage (GTDB taxonomy): Archaea > Nanobdellota > Nanobdellia > Pacearchaeales > GW2011-AR1 > RBG-13-33-26. The sequence goes on along the minus strand of JAPLXZ010000005.1, from coordinate 12,640 downwards.
TGCCTCTTCCATCATCTTCAATTGTTGCTGAACCATCTTTGTTTATGAAAACTTTTATTTCCTTGCAATATCCCCCAAGTGCTTCATCAACAGAATTGTCAACAACTTCATAAATAAGGTGATGCAATCCATCTTTGCTCGTGCTTCCTATATACATTGAAGGCCTTTTTCTCACTCCTTCCAAGCCTTCCAAAACCTTGATTGTACTTGCATCGTATTTTTCTGTCATTATGAAAAACTCCTGTACGCAAAATTTCTGTTTTGTGTAATAGCTGATTTCCTATCTGCTATCTTTTTTATTTGTGCTGTCATTCGACTTTGACGAATGAGTGACTGACTTCCTGTCTGCAACAAAAACTTCTTGTTTTCTGTCATTTTTTTTATTTTTATTTCAGTGTTTCGCGAAGCCTATGCGTAATGGCTTTTTGATAAAGCTGGCTAAAACTTAACATTTTTCAGTCAATATTTTGTCAGATTCCTGCTAATTTATATCAAAAAAAAGTCAAGTTTATTTATAAACCTTTCTGCCTTAAAAAGGCATTTTGTCGACGATAAAAAGATTTTCTCAAACAAAAACACATATCTTTATAAAATCTTAAAATAAGTTTAAAATATGAATAAAAAAATAAAAACAGTCTTCCTTTTAATTGGCATTTTAATAATGATAATTGTCGCATCTATTCTAATTTCGGCTTTCACAATAAAAAACAGTTCCTCTTTTGATGTAAAAATAAACCGAACTTGGACAAAGGCAATATGCGATTCTGAGAATTTTTGCCAGGATTATGAAATTTCTTGCAAAGATGAAAATTTAGTCAAGATGGTTCCAATAACAGGAGCAGCAGTTAAATTTTCATTAGAATGGAAAGATCCAAGAGATGAAGAAGCAAGAAAAGAGTTGTGCTAATTAACAAGGATGTAGTTTTAATGAGATGTATCTTTTAGAAAAGTCTACTTTTTCGCTTTCTCTTTTTTAGTAATCCATCTGACTCTTCTTCTTTTCATAGCCATGTTTTTCCTGCATTTTGAAGAGCATAAATATTTTACATTTCCTTCTTTTGTAACTAAAGTAAGTCCTCTTGGAAATTCATATACTCTTCCGCAATAAACGCATTTTGGCATTTTATAATTTATCAAACTGGATTTTTAATCCATATTTAATTGGTTCATCATCATTTACTTCCACCAAGGTTGAACATTCCATTTTACAAAATCCGACATTTTTTCCGTCAAATTCTTTTTGAGCATTTAATATACTTCTTTTACTATCATAAATTGTTAATTCTCTAATTCCCTCTCTAAAATCAGTTCTATAAAAATTATTTATTCTACCCATCATTTCAAGTGTATTCATTTTACGTGTATACCCCTTCCGATGTGTTTCGTTAGAAACCATCGCAGGGTTCGTGTTTAAGTATATACCCCCTTGGTAACTTTAGACCTGATTTTTCTTGCCTCAATTTCTGTTTCTCTCAGCATTAATATATCTCCCGGCCTCACAGGCCCTTTAACATTTCTTCTCATGCTTCTTCCTTTGTCCCTTCCTTCCTGGACTAAGCATTTAACTTGAGTTATTTCTCCTCTGAATCCTGTTCTTCCCAAAATTTCTTCTACAACTGCAGGAACAACAATTCCTAATATTTTATCGCTTCCTTTAGAAAACTGTTGCTGTGATTTTTCATCTTTAGGTTTTTGAGTTTTAGCCATAGTATACCTATTTTAATGTTTTAATATCAGATTCAGCCTCTCCTGCTTGAATTATCACAACAGAAGACGCAGGTACAGAAATCCCAACAGCCAATCCTAATTTTTGTTTGCTGTCTGCTTCTTTGCAAAGTATTTTTTTCTCTTTGCATAATAAAGGAATATGCTGCACAATCTCTTTTGGCTCTACGTCAACAGCATAAACAACTAACTTAGCAGTCCCTCGTTCAATTGCCTTTGTAACTTCGTTTGTTCCTTTTTCTACTTTTCCTGTTTTTCTTGCCTTTTCTACTATTTTGTATATGTCTATCATTTTAAGTAAATAGGATACCATTAAGAGAGTTAGTATCCTCCCAATAGTTCATCGGATAAGTTAGTGAGATAAAAATGGTTTATAAAAGTTTCGTGAGTTAATTTTTATACAAATTCTTAAAAATAGAAAAAACAATAAGGAGATATGCTTACTCCTTATCTTGAAAAAGTAAGACGGGAATTTGTTGAAGAAATGGAAGAAAAAGAGAGGGATATTTTAAACAGGTATATCCAAAATGAAAAAGGGGAAATAAAAGTTGATTGGAGTAGATTAATTGAAGACAAAAAGTCGTTTTTAAAAAGAGCATCTGAAGGAATTGAACCAATGTTTTATAATCACATTTTAAGATATCTTGAAATTAAAGGAATTTTAACTTATTCAGAAGGCTTTATACCATTTGGATGCAGTATGGATTTAAGTCCAAGCAATTATAGGTTTACAAGACAAGAAGATGCAGAAGCATTTGCAAAAGCAGAATTTAAAGGAGCATTATATCCTGTAGGAATAGCAAAAATATTAAATTCTAAAGCCGATTAGTTCTTTCTAATTCACTTCCACCTTACTTCCAACTTACTTCTACTTCATCTGTCCTCTGTCTTGGTTTTATGTCTAACCCATCAATTTCTTCTGGTTTAACATGAATTCCTTTGGAAAACATTATCTCTCCGAGATATGCAATCATTGCTCCATTGTCAACAAGCAGAGAATTTTCAGGACAAAAAAAACTTGCATCTCTTTCTTCACACATTATTTTAGCCATATTTTGCAGTCGAGAATTGCATGCAACTCCTCCCCCTAATAACAATTGTTTTTTTCCTGTATGAGCCAATGCTCTTTCTGCTACTTCCACAAGCATTGCAAAAACAGTTTCCTGCATGCTGAATGCTAAATCAGCAATAGTATAATCTCGCTCGTCTCCACTCGCTCGTAATTTTATGTGATTGTTAATAAAAAAATTGTCTTTATTGGGGTGGGTGGGTAGGGTTTTGAGGTTGGGATTATTTAATCTATTTATTTTATCAACCTTTTGTTTTAAATTAGTCAAAATTCCAGAAAGAGTTATGTCCATTCCTTTAACAGTATAAGGCAATTCAATATAACTTTTTCCTTGTTCAGCAAGTTTTTGAATCATAGGCCCTCCTGGAAAGCCAATTCCAATGAATCTGGCAAAGTTGTCAATAAAATTTCCAACGCCTACATCAAGAGTTTCTCCGAATATTCTATACCTGTTTGCGCTGTAAGCAATTATCTGTGTGTTAGCTCCTGATACATACAGCATTACAGGATCTTCAGCATGTGTAAGCCTCCCTATTTCTAAATGAGCGATGCAATGATTAACAGGAATTATTGGTTTGTTCAGTTTTTTAGAAAGCTCTTTTGTAAATCTTAATCCTTCAAGCAAGCAGGGAGAAAGTCCAGGACCTTGGGAAAAAGCAATTGCATCTATTTTATCCTCTTGAATACTTGCCTTGTTTAGAGCCTCGAGGTAAATTTCTTCTTTCTTTTCCTTATGATGTTTCGCTGCTTCTATTGGGATTATTCCGCCTTTTTCTGTCGTGTAAGTCTTCTTTACATTCGCTAAAATTTTCCCATTTTCAACAATGCCAATTCCAAAGGTATGTGCAGTTGACTCTATTCCTAAAACTACCATACAATAACGAGTTAGAATTCATTTATAAAATTAATTAAATAAAAAATAAAAAAATATATTATTTATCTTTTTCTTTTTCTCTTTACTTTCTTTTTTGCCTTTTTCTTTCTCTTTCCGCCTCTAGACATCTTTGCTTCACATACATTTCCTTTTCCGTCAACATAGTAAAGATATCCTGGCTTTCTCTTAACAACATCTTTTTTGATAACTTTTCCCATTTTTACCTCCTTTTGTTTATTACTATAAGGTATTAAAACAATTTCTCTATTTAAATGTTTCTAATCACCGACGAGAAGTGGTAAGAATTGTTATAATCTGCTTATAATGGTCATTTATTGGTATTTCAATGAGTTTAAATGCTGGTTTTTTCGAAAAAACAGAAAAAGTGAATGGTTTAACTGTCTTAATATCAACAATATTATTGCTTTTATCGAGCCAAACAGCAATAAAAGGAAAGAAAACATAGAAAGAATGAATTCTTATTTTCCAAGGTTTTTTGAAATTGAACAACAGTATCTTGGCATTTTTTCTGCTTGAAAACATCAATCCTATAAACCTTCTAAAGAAACCGCATTCCTCTGCAACAAGATTTATCCTATCTTTCTTATAATAAAAATGTATTTGTTTTTTCATCTTTTCTCTTTTGGTATTCCTTAAAAAATTTATTTACTGTTTTTGTCGTTACATAATCATGATGTTTGAAGCCCCCTCCAAAATTTTTAGGTATGTGCATTAGTTCGTGGATTATCGTCTTTATTTTCTCTTCTTCATCAAGCTTGTCAAATCTTTCTGATAAAAATTCAAGGGCATAAATTGCTTTTATTCCTATTGCTTTTTGCATTATCTTACTAATCCCATGGCATCGTGCGAGTGTGTTTCTAGTGGAGGTTCCATAACTCCTAAAGCATTTGACATTATCCAAATTAACATGTGGAAAGAGCAGGTTAGATATTTCTTCTGCTTTCTCTTGAAGGTCTGCTGCAAATTCATATTTCATTTTGTATATAGATTATTTTACTTCAATAACCTTTTTATTGGAAGTTTTTCCGAATTTTATTTTGATATTTCTTGCTTGAACTTTAAAATGCTTGGAAAGAATGTTAATTAATTCTATATTCGCTTTATTATTTTTAGGAGCAGATTTTAAATAAATTGAATATTGCCCATCTCCAAGCGTTTCAATTTTCTGTTTTGAAGAATTTGGCTTAACTTTTACATTAATTATCATCTTTTTGGAATCATCTGCTTGTTACTATCTCTAAAGCATCTCTGTTCTTTAATTTGTAATCTCTTCCAAGTACTTTCTTTGTCCTTGCATCTATTGCCCTTATGAAGTTTTTTCCAAAATCCGTATGTAAAAAATATGCGAAATCCAATGCAGTAGAATTAGGAGGAAGCAAGAAGCAATCTGGAAGAATGTGCCCTTTGCTGTCTGCAAGTTTATGCGCTCCTGCAGGAAAAATTGCAATATATTTCAAAAAATTAAAAACTGCATGATTTAATATCGCTTGGATGCCTGTTCCTTCTGGCAGTTCTTCCAATATTTCTTTTTTTATTTTATCAAGCGCCTGTTCTTGTTTTTCATTCAATTTTCCTTTTACATTAAAGTTCTTTTCTCCTGGGACATAATCAATGAGATTTGCTTTTGCAGCTTCTCTTAAAGCAAGTTCAGAATCTGCAGAACAGGGGATAATTATAAGACTGGAAAATTCTTTTTTTAATTTCTCATAATTATCTTTTCCTTGTGGCATGTCAACCTTATTTGCAGCAATAATCATGGGCTTGCTTTCTGCTCTTAATTCTGAAGCAAATCTCAAAAGCTGCTCATTGTTCCAAGTGCTTGGCCTTCCTGTCAGATTAAGTTTGAATAATGCTTTCTTTACATGCTCTTCTTTTACTTTTAGTCCAGAAAACTGATTAGCAACAGCCAAGGCAAAATTTTCATCTTCAAGTTCTGTTTTTCTCGCAAAACCTTTCCATACTTTCATCAGGATTCCTAAGAACCATTTGTTAAGTTCGTCTTCCAAAAAAATAATGTCATTAGAAACATTATAATTCTCTGTTAATTTTCCATTTTCGTCTGTTGTACCAGAAAGGTCAATAATGTGAATGAATACATCTGCTTGTCTTAAATCGTCGAGAAACTGGTTTCCCAGCCCCTTTCCTTCGCTTGCTCCTGGAACTAAGCCAGCCACATCCATTAAGTCAATAGGAACAAATCTGTTGTGATTAATGCAAAATCCATGGTTTGGCTGGCATTGAGTTTTAAATTCCTTGTCAATACAATCAACTTTTACATATCCAACTCCATGGTTTGGTTTTATTGTTGTAAAGGGATATGAAGCAATTTCAACTTCTGCTAAAGTCGCTGCTTTAAAGAATGTGCTTTTTCCTACTGAAGGCTTTCCAACTAAACCAATTAACATTGTAATAATCGAGATAAATTGTTATTTAAATTGTTTGTGTTAATAAGGAAGTGGGGGAGGTTGTTTATTTCTCTCCTGTCTTCTTCTTATTAAGTAGATTATTAACAATATAATAATGATTATTATGATTATGATGAGGAAGAAGATTATTAGTGCTAAAAAATTGACAGGGCTTCTTTTAATAACTTCAAAATAAGCGCTTGATGGAGCCACTCCTCCTGGATACACTAATTCCAATCCAACTATATATTTTCCAAGAGGAAGCATGCCTGTTCCAAAATTACGCTTAAACTCTACTTCTTTTTCAACTAAAAGCGATTCGCTCTGTGTCAGATAAATCTTTCCTAAATAATCTTTAATTACATAGTTTAAGGTTACATCAAGCCTTTCTGGCTCTCCCATAGGAACTAATGTTACGCTTGTTTTCAATGGACTCCCTCTTGCTACTTGGTAATCTTTATTTAATACAATGATGTTTGAATCAAAAAGGAGGAGTTTTGTCTTAACATTCAATGTAACTGAAACATCAATTCCCCCAATCCAAATTTTTCCTGTGTATATTCCTGGAGTCTCTGGAGCAACAAAAATCACTTCCAAATTCTTAGTTTCTCCAGGAGCAACGACAATTGTATTATTTCCAAGTATTACCATGTTGTATAAATGATTTTGGATTACCGGCAAAGTTTTAGTTGTTGCTCCGTTATTAGTTATTTTTATTATTTCTTTTCTGTTTGTGTTGACAGCCATTCTAAGACTTATTTCTCTTGGAACAACTACTATTCCTAAAAGTCCTGTTTCTTCTCTACCACCTCCACCACCCCCTCCTGGAACTTCTGCAGGAATTACTGTGCATGTTCCTGCTGTGCATTGGTATCCTTCAGAACAATTTCCACACTCTACATATCCTAAACAGGTTCCATTTGCCCATCTTCCACAATTATAACCTAAATTGCTGCAAGTAGTAGGAAGACAGATAACTTCAGCTTTTGAAAAAAATCCCTCAATGTATGTGTCTGGATTAATTACAATCTCTTCATTACCTCCTGAATTTATGGAAATTATATCTGCGCTTAATTCAGAAAAACACCAAAGAGTAAGAAAAACAAAAGCAATTACAAAGATAAATATCTCTTTATTTTTCATTTCCCCTTTAGTCATAATTTATGCATCCCCTTCTGCATGTGACATTGCAACCATTTAATATCCTGTAATATATGAAATTTGTAATGTTAGCATCAAGTGTGAATGTGCCTGTTCCATTCATTGTAAGATTTTTTGCTCCGCCATTAACATTTGAACTTATCACGCAGTTATCTACACAATTTACTTCCCAATTGCCTGATGTGTATGTGCATGTATTGGCAGCAGCGATTATCAAGGTATAATTCCCTTCAGCACTCCAATTCTGATTCCCTGCTGAATCTGCTCCAAGGCAGTTCCAAGTATATGTTCCTGTTGATGAAAGATTATAGTCCCAAGATGTTGAATTTAAAGTTCCTGATACAGGATAGTTTGGTTGATGGAATTTCCCTAAATAAATGTCTGCAGTTGAAGCAGAACTCCAAAAGCTACTTCCCGTAACATAAATATTTTCTTGTGAATCCATTGCAACATCATAACCATAATCATGAATATTTTGAGGCCCATTGAGTGTTGCATTCCATAGATTGCTTCCAGAAGAATTCCATTTTCCAAGATAAAGGTCTAGATTTGAAGCAGAACTCCAATAACTACTTCCTGAAACATAAATGTTACTATGGGAATCTAGCGTAACTCCATAACCACTATCAGTATTATTTTGAGGTCCATTGAGTGTCGCATTCCACATTTGTTGTCCTGAAGAGTTCCATTTTCCAAGATAAATATTATAAGTAGTAGAACCAACAACCCACCTATTAGACCCTGTAACATAAATAGCATTATTATCATTAGGGTCTACTGCAACAGCAGTACCAGAATCATAGTAGAATGAAGGGCTGTCAAGAGTTGCATTCCACATCTGGCTTCCTGAAGAGTTCCATTTTCCAAGATATAAATCTGAACTAACAGAAGAAGTCCACCTGCTATCTCCTGAAACATAAATATTTCCCTGAGAATCTAACGCAACCCCCAGTCCATTATCAGTATTATTTTGAGGTCCATTAAAAGTAGCATTCCATAAATTGGTTCCTGAAGAATTCCATTTTCCGAGATAGATATCAGCAGTATTTGGAGATTTCCAAGAACTAGTTCCCACAACATAAACATTCCCAGAAGAATCTACTATAACTCCATAACCATAATCCTGACCATTTCCAGGGCCATTGATTGTTTTATTCCATAAGTTGGTTCCTGAGGAGTTCCATTTTCCAATATAAATATCACTATAAGAAGCACCCCAAACGCTACTTCCTACAATATAAATATTGCTCTCATTTGAAGGGTCCACTGCAATACTCCTGCCAGAGTCAGTATTATCTCCTGGGCCATTAAGTGTTGCATTCCATAAATTGGTTCCTGAAGAGTTCCATTTTCCAACATAGATATCATCTGTTGAAGCAGAAGTCCAACGGGTTTGTCCTGTAATATAGACATTTCTTTGGGAATCAATTGCAACGCCATACCCCATGTCAGCATTGTCGTTAATGCCATTAATAGTTTTATTCCATAAGTTAGTTGTAAAGTCATTTATCCTGCTTTTAGTGGAATTCCAAATATATAATTCCAAACTTCCGACAGCAGTAGTATCTGTTATATTACAACTAAAAGTCTGATTTGTAGAAGCAGAATTTGTATTGTTTGTGGGAGAAATCAAATGCACTACTGGGAAGTTTAAACCAATTGTAAATGTAATTGTAGAATAATTTTCATTTCCAGCACTATCATTCGCCCATACTGTAACATTATGCTGCTGTCCTTCTGCCCATGTTATATTTGTTATGTTAACACAGCTTCCTGCTGTTCCTAATGAAAAATTCCTCAGCATAGAATCATTGGAATACCAACAGCTTCCTACTGCAACATTATCTGAAACAGTGTAATTTACATCCAATCCTGTGTCTGTTGTAATCGTATTATTTTCAGGAGAGATTATAGTAACTAATGGTTTTGTTAAATCAATTGTAAATGCAACTGTTGATTTATTTTCATTTCCAACAGAATCATTTGCCCAAACAGTCACATTATGTTTTCCTTCTGCCCATGTTATGTTTGTTATGTTAACACAGCTTCCTGCTGTTCCTAATGATAAATTCCTCGCCATAGTGTCATTAGAATACCAACAGCTTCCTACTGCAACATTATCTGAAACAGTGTAATTTACATCCAATCCTGTATCAGTAGAATACGTATTGTTTGAAGGAAGAACTATTGCAATATTCGGAGGAATTATATCTTTAGAAATATGATATACAAAATCATCTATAGAATCAGTCCACCAAAAGTCACTGTTGTTTGTTATTATTCCAGAAGGATAGTTTGAACCAAAAGCAAATGTTGAAAATCCATCAGATATATTCGTTCCTGCTTTGTTTGTATGATAAACAAAACAATCAACATCATCAGTAATCCAAAAATCTGTAGGAGTTCCGGAAGTTGAATTTGTTGTTATACCACTAGGACTACTTGAACCAATGTCAGGTGGAGAAAAACCATCTCCCTTATTTGTTCCTGTTTTATTAACGTGAATTACCTTCTTTTGGGTAATATCAACAATCCAAAAATCACTGCCGTTTGTTGTTATTCCAGTAGGACCATCCATAAATCCCAAAGTTGAAAACCCATCTTCCACATCTCCTCCTGTTTTATTATAGTGAAATACAGCATGACCAGTATGATCAGTAATCCAAAAGTCACTGTTGTTTGTTGTTATTCCATAAGGACCTCCAAGTATGTTTTTTGTTTTAAATCCATCTGTCATATTTCCTCCTGTTCTGTTTGTATGATAAATAAATTTATCAGAAATATCTGTTATCCAAAAATCACTTCCGTTTGTTGTTACTGCCGAAGGGGTGTCTGAACCAAGAGAACTTGTTTTAAATCCATTTGTTTGATTATAATAAGTTGGGTCTATCTTTGAATTCTCTAAGGCATTTATATCTTTATTTTCAATAATTAATTCAATATAATTAACTTTATCTTTTTGATAAATCAGAGCATAGCCTCCTTGTTCTGCAACATCTTTATAATCTATTTTTTTATTATATAAATCATCAAAGAAGATATTCGGTGCAACTATTTTGTCAGTTACTTTTCCGTCTGGTAAGGTTTTGTTCCAAGAACTAAAAACCATTGGTTTTTCTTGGGTGTAATCTGCTAAATTATATTCTGTCCCATTCCAAGTTATTTTATCGTAATCTATTTGGGTAAGTATAGACACATTGAAACTCTGTTTTATTAATAGTTTATTATTTATATAAACTTCCTGATTTACAGAAATTCCACCTGTATATTTTTGAGTAGGAGTTTCAATTATTGTTGAATTAAAATCAAATTGAGAGGAAGAATAATCATTTTCACTAAAGTTAATCCCGTTAACTTTATAACTCATTATTTCAAATCCGCTATATCCCTCACTTTCTAAAATTCCTTTTTCTCTCTGATCTCCTATCAACTCATAAGTTTGATTTGACAAATGAAGAACAATATAACCGTAAATATCAGAAATAAAATTCTTATTTCCATCAAGGTGTATTGCTTTGCTTATCTCTATGTTCATGTTAGCAATAATTAATGATATTAATACCAAACAAAGAAAAAAGGCAACAAGCAAAATTACGATTTTCTTATTCCACTTTTTAATCAACCTCTTGTTTATCATTTTAGCATATCTCCAGTGTTGAAGTTTTTCCTTTGATTATCACACAGGTAGTGTTAGATTCAATTGTTCCTTGATCTCCACTTCCAATGCTCAAGTTTCCTGTGAAGTTTGCATTGCCTCCTACACTCAATGGGTCAGAAGGATTATTCATTGATCCTATTCCAACTTTGCCCCCTATTAAAGTCATAGCAGTCATTGTAGCTGTACTAAAGGTCATACTATCAGAAGCATGGGTATAGATTATCTGCCCTGAATTAGCAGCAGCCTCATCGCCAAATAAAATTCCGCCTTCTCTACTAGCCGGAAACAATAATTGAAGATAATTGTAATCATTTGCCTCAACAACAAGATTGCTATAAGCATTTGGATTTCTTACAGCACCATTTTGAACATGTAACTTGGCTGTTGGAGTAGAATTCCCGATGCCGACGTTGCCGAGATTATCAATTCTGACCCTTTCAGCCGTACCGCCAGTCGCTTGGTCATAAGTAGAGAAATAAAGTGATGTTTTTCTGTCTCCAGCAGATACAGAATTAGCAATAGCTCCTATTAAGGCTTTTGAACCTCCTCCAGCAGTTTCCAAAGCTATATTGCTAAGAGCATTCAACGATGCATTAGTATTGTATATGTGAAGTAGTTCGCCAGGCCCCGTCGTCCCGATGCCGACTTTGCCTGCATTATCTAAAGTCATTCCTGTAAACCAACCACCACCAAAATACAAAAAATCTAATCCTCCAGTTCCTCTACCTCTAACAATTCCACTATCTGAATCATTAGTCATATTATTAAAAATTAAATTTCCTAAAACCCTGCCTGTATTAGTAAGGACAAAAAATGGGGCTGTGCCTGATGCAAAAGTTCCATTAACATGAAGGTTATATGCAGGACTCGATGTCCCGATGCCGATATAAGCAGTTAAATTATATATATTACTCCCATTTGAACCCCAATAATTAACTCCACTTGTTGACTGACTTATTGACATATTAGCAATTAATCCAACTGTGTAATTATACATAGTTCCAAGATTACCTGTTGTAAAGTTTCCACTTTGCAATATGCTCATATTGGCGATCATACCTGCTGTTAAATTGTAAAGTGCCTGAATATTTTTAGTTTGATTTATTGATAATAAAGAAGAATTCGCAGTATCTATCCATCTTGTATCATAAGCAGCACGAGTTATTTCTGTCCAGTTTTGAGATACATTTACTCCTAAAACATTTTGTAATGTGGTTAATGCTGTCCAATTTCTTGAAACATTTGTTCCAAGAACATTTTGCAGATTAGTTAATGAAGAATGATTGTAAGCGTATTGGTTTACCCAAGAGTTATCCCAGGTAGCATTGTATGCGCTTACTGTTGCTGAAGTGTAATTGAAAGAGTAATTATAGTTCCAAGTTAAATTATAAGCATTAACAGTAAGCGCTGTCCAGTTTGTAGATATGTTTGTAGCATAAGAAGCATAAGTTGCATTGTAAGTATCTATCCATCTTGTATCATAAGCAGCACGAGTTATTTCTGTCCAATTCTGTGATACATTTACTCCTAAAACATTCTGCAAGTTAGTTAATGAAGAATGATTGTAAGCATATTGGTTTACCCAAGAGTTGTCCCATGTGGAATTATAGGCATTAAAAGTATCCAAAGTGTAATTATCAGAATAATTATAATTCCAAGTTAAGTTGTAAGCATTAACAGTAAGCGCTGTCCAGTTTGTAGATATGTTTGTAGCATAAGAAGCATAG